>CAVWKS010000001.1:0-9308 GCA_963755635.1 uncultured Actinomycetes bacterium
GCGGCGAGACGGTCTGCCGGCTCGAGAACGTCTCCTTCGACTATTCGGAGCGGTCGGTCGTGAGCGGTGCCGGCCTCACCCTCGGGCGCGGCGAGATCGTCGCGCTCGTCGGCCCGAACGGCTCCGGCAAGACGACGCTGGCGAAGCTCGCCGCCGGACTGCTCGAGCCACGCGCCGGGCGCGTCGTCCGGGAGGGCCGCGCGTGCTACCTGAGCCAGGATCCGGGCCGCTACCTCGTCGCCGAGCGGGCGGACGAAGAAGCCGGGCTCGCGGTGGGCGGCGACCTCGCGCGGGCTCGCAGGTCACTCGCGCAGCTTGGCCTCGCCGGATACGAAGGGCGCCACCCACGCGATCTCTCCAGCGGGGAGCGCGAGCGGCTCGCGCTCGCGGCCGTGCTGGTCGCCGAGCCGGACCTGCTCGTGCTGGACGAGCCCACCCGCGGCGTCGATCCGGTTCGAAAGGACGAGCTCGCGCGTCTGCTCCGAGCCGAGGCGACTGGGCGCGCCACGCTCGTCGTCACGAACGACCACGTCTTCGCCGGAGCCGTCGCCGATCGCGTGGTCTCGACGGCCCCGGAGCGGGAGCCGGTGCTTGCCTAGGCTCGCCGCAGCCGTCGCGCTGAGCGCAGCCGCCGCTGCGGCGGCCTGGACCGTGCTGCAGCCGGACCAGTCGGCGCTCGCGCTGCTGCTCGTCGCCGGCGGGTTGATCTGCGCCGGCGCTGCGTGGCTCGAGTCCGGGCCCGGCTCGAGCAAGGAGCTCGTCCTGATTGCGACGCTGGCCGCTGCCGCCGCGGCGGGACGGATCCTCTTCGCCGCGATTCCGAACGTGCAGCCGGTCACGGTCACGGCGGTCGTGGTTGGCGTCGCGCTCGGCCCACGCGCGGGCGCGACGACGGGCGCCCTGGCAGCGCTCATCTCGAACCTCTATCTCGGCCAGGGCGCCTACACGCCGTGGCAGATGGTGGGGTGGGGGTTGTGCGGGCTGATCGGCGGGCTCGGCGCCCCGTTGCTGCGGCGGCGCGTGCCGCTCGCGGTCACCTGCTTCGCGCTCGGCTTCGCGTTCGACGCGCTGATGAACGTCTGGGAGTGGCTCAGCTTCTACCCGCACACGTGGCAGGCGTTCACGGCGCTCTACGCGCGCGGGATCTGGTTCGACGCCGCGCACGCGACCGGGAACTTCATCCTGGCGCTGGCGGCGGGGCCGGAGCTGCGTCGCCTCCTCGAGCGCTACGCGCGCCGCTTACGCGCGGAGGTCGTGTGGGCCTGATCGCGCTCCCGCAGACGACGCCCATCGCGTACGTCGAGAGCCGCCAGCAGGCGGGCGGCGGCTTCGCCGAGGCGGGTGGGCAGCCGAGCCCGCAGCTGACGGCCTGGGCGGTGCTCGGGCTCCGCGCCGCCCGCGCGCGGCCTCGCGAGGATGCGCTCTCGTACCTGCGGGCGCGCGAGCCCGAGCTCGGCTCGGCGACCGACGTCGAGCTCGTCGCCATGGCCGAGGCCGCGCTCGGCGGTGACCCGTCGGCGCTCGTCGGCCGGATCCAGCGGCTGCGCCGGCCGTCGGGAGCGATCGGGCCGAACGTGAACTCGACGATCTGGGGCGTTCTCGCACTCCGCCAGGCCGGCCGGGGAGCGCCGCGCGGGTCGATCCGCTACCTGCTGCGCCAGCAGCGGCGCACGGGCGGCTGGGCCTGGTATCCGAATGGGCAGCCTGACTCGAACGACACTGCCGCGGCGGTCGAGGCCCTCCGGGCGGCGGGTATCAGCGGCAAGCCGGTCCGGCGCGGCCTCGCGTACCTGCGCCGCCTGCAGAACCGCGACGGCGGCTTCGAGCTGACGCCCGGCCGCGGCTCGGACGCGCAGTCGACGGCCTGGGCGATTCAGGCCTTCGCCGCCGCGCGCAAGGCCCCACCACGGGGCTCGCTCACATACCTGCGCGGGCTCCGCCGCTCGGACGGCAGCTTCCGCTACTCGAAGCGCTATGCCACGACCCCGCTCTGGGTGACCGCGCAGGTGCTACCGGCGCTCAGCCGGCGGCCGTTCCCACTCTAGGAGGGCTTGGTGGAACCTTGCTCGTCGTCGGGGTGCGATGGCCGTTCCGAGGCAAGGACGCAGGGAGGCCCAATAGTGGATAGCTATTGGGCCGACTGAGGACGCCGCCTCGGGGCGGACAGCGCGGCCCGACGGCTCAGCCAGGTTTCGCCAAGCCCTCCTTGATCCACTCCGTCTGGTCGTAGAGCAGGCGGTAGCCGAGCCGCTCGTTGATCGCGAGCATGCCGACGTTTGTATCGTCGTTCTCGGTCAGGATCCGCTCGAAGCCGGCCTCGCGGGCCCAGCGCGCCGCCGCGAGCTTGACCGCCAGCGCGAGCCCGCGCCGCTTGAGCTCCGGAAGAGTCGCGGTCATCTGGTTGTACGCAAGCCGCCGCTCCGGGTCGACGCAGAGGAAGGCCAGCGAGACCGGGCGCTCTCCCTGGAGCGCGACGAAGCTCCCGTCGTCCGAGAGGTCCGGCATGCCGAAGTCGTCCAGCTTCCAGTCCTCGATCGTCATCGCGGTTTCCGGCTCGTCGCCGGGCATGTCGATCTCGCCCGCCTCGCAGATCGCGAACAGGTCCTCGACCAGGTCGCGCGTCTCGCCGAGCGGAACGAGCCGGAATCCCGCCGGGACGCGCGGCTCCTCGAGCTCCGCACCGGTCAGCTCGAGCTGGGAAACACGGTCGGCGCCACGCCGCTCGAAACCGCGCGCTGCCAGGAACCGCTCGCCTGCGGGATCGCCGTCGACCTGGGACCGCATGCGCCAGGCGCCGCGCCCACACAGGTACGCGTCGACTCGCTCGAACAGCGCGGAGCCGATCCCCCGGCCACGAAGCGCGGGCGGGACTGCGATCCAGAAGCGGCCCTTGCCCGGCGTTGGCACCGACCACTCGAAGTTGGCCCAGGCCGAGCCGACGATCTCGCCGTCGGCCTCGGCGACCCACTGGCGCCACTGCTCGCGCTCCAGCCCGCGGCTTGCCCAGTACCAGACGCGCTCCGGCGTCTCGAGCTGGTCCGGGTTGACCGCAAGGTGGAGTGCGGCCACCGCCGGGGCGTCCTCCCGGCGCAGGTCGCGGATCAGGAGGCCGCCAGCCATCCGGGCTCCGGGCGTTCGAGCTGCCCTTCCTCGACGAGGCGGTCGGCGAGACCGTCCTCGCTCCACGCGAACCAGCGCGGCACCTCGGCCTCCGGGGCCAGCACCGCCGCCCGCACCGCTCGCACCACGAGCTCGGCCAGGCCGCCGCCGGCCGCGGGCTCCGGGAAGACCTGGTCCCAGCGCGAGAGGAGGCTCGTGTGCCGGTGCGGCTCCTCGTAGACGATGCTGCGCGAGACGAGCGCCCCGCAGCGCTCGAGCGGCGCGCGCAGCCGCTTCAGCTCCTTCGGCTCGAGCCCGAGCTCGAGTTGCACGTCCTCGAGCTCCGACGGTCCTGCCTCCCCGAGATGCCGCAGCAGCGGATCGTCTGCGTGCCCCTCGAGCTCGGCGCGGCAGAGCGGATCGAGCAGGCGCGCCACCTCCGACGAGACGAGCAAGTTCTTCCCCCGGTGGACGGACAGGATCGAGTAGCCGCGCGCCCCGAGCTCGCCGAACCACGGGTACTTCGTCCGCGGCCACTGGCCAAAACCGGGGCTCGACGGCGCGTACGGCTCCTCGTGGCAGGCGCCGAAGAGGCTCGGCAGCGCGCTGTCTGGGGTTCGCGACAGCAAGCCGCGGTCGAGCAGGAACTCTTCGGCCCCATCCAGCGACTCCAACGCCCGGTCCGGCGTGAGCCGGCACTCGATCGCCCGCCGCTCGCGCAGCTCTTCGATCGTTAACACGGCCCTCATTGTTCACTGCTACGGTGCCTGTGGTCGCTCGATTTGAGCAGTCGCGTGGCCGACGCGACATGCCGGCGACCATTCCGACGACGCGAACGTCCCGTCCCCCGTTCCAGGGGTTCCAGCTGCGGCGCCGAATTGCCGATGCCGTGAAGGTGAAGGTGGGGCGCCGAAGCATCGCTGTGGTCATCAGTCTCGTGTCCGTGGGCGCGCTTGCGTTGCTGATCGAGCGCACGGGCACGCGCGTGCTCGAGGCCGCCGCGACGCCGGACTGGCGCTATCTGCTGGCCGGCCTTGCGATTTGCGCTGCGGTCCAGCCACTCCGCGCACTCGCGTGGAATTCGACGGTCCGCAAGCCGGACATCGGCTTCCGCGCGATGTACTGCGCGAGCTCGGTCGGCTCGTTCCTCGACACAGTTTTGCCCGGCCGCCTTGGAGAGGCCTCGAAGGTCGCCGTGCTGAAGGTGACCGCCGGCCCGCGCTGGCCCGGATTCTCGCGCGCGGGCGGGAGCCTGCTCTGCGCGCACCTGCTCGAGATGGTCGCGTTCGTCCTCGTCGGCGCCGGCTCCGCCTTCTTCCTGCCGGTTCCGGGCTGGGCGAAGGTGACGATGCTGGTCGGCCTCCCCGCTGCCGCGGGCGGGCTCCTGGTCGTCTCCGTGCTGCACGCGAAGGTGAGCCACCGGCTCCCGCAGGGCATCGGCGCCTTCCTCGCCGGGGCTGCGGCGCCAAAGAAAGTGATGCTCAGTGCAGGCTTGATCCTGATCGTGACCTGGGTCGCGCGCTGGTTCGGCGTGTTGTTCCTGTTGCACGCGGTCGGCGTCCACGTGGGCGTCGGTGCCGCGCTGCTCTACATGGTCGTGACGGGGCTCGCGAACACGATGCCGTTCCTCCCCGGGAACGTCGGGCTCTACCAGGGCGCGGCGATCGGCGCGCTCGCGATGGCCGGACACCAGGGCGACGCGGTGCTCGCAGCCAGCGTCTTCACGCCTGCCGCCGGCAGCCTCGCGACCGGGGCCGCCGCTTTGGTCGGGCTCGCGCTCTACGGCAAGCACGTCGGCCGGCTCAGCCGCGCCGCGGTTCGCTTCGGTTAGCCGAGCTTTTCTGGGTCCGCCGGCGCACCGTCGCGGCCGACGTAACCGTCCTTCGCGCCGACGACCAGCATCACGAGATCTTCGTCGCCGACGCTCGTCACCTGCCGTGGCGTCGTCGATTCGACGTGGCAGAGCCCGCCGGGCCCGAGCTCGCGGGACACGCCGGGCAACGCGAACCGCGCCCGGCCCGCATGGACGAAGTAGAGCTCGTCCTGCTCGGTGTGAAAGTGCGGCCGCGCGACGACGCCGGACGGGATCACGAGCACGTTCACCCCGAAGGCCGTGACGCCGAGCTCCTGCCGCACCTTGCGGAAGACGCCGTCGCCCATCTCGTCGATCGTCCCGAACGCATAGCTCACGGCGAAGACGGTATCTCCTAGCATCGGCGTGCTGTGCTGATCTACTCCGCGATCGCCTCGCTCGACGGATACGTCGAGGACGAACACGGCACGTTCGGCTGGGCCGAGCCCGACGAAGAGGTCCACGCCTTCGTCAACGACCTCGAGCGGCCGGTCGGCACGTACCTCTACGGTCGCCGGATGTACGAGACGATGGTCGCCTGGGAGACCGTCACCGACGGGCCGCCGTACGTGCGCGACTACGCCGAGATCTGGCGCGCGGCTGACAAGGTCGTCTACTCGCGCAGCCTCGAGACGGTCTCGAGTGCCAGGACCCGGATCGAGCGGGAGTTCGACCCCGAGCAAGTGCGACGCTTGAAGGAGTCCGCAGGCGCCGACATCAGCGTCGGCGGGGCGGATCTAGCGGGCCAGGCGATTGAGGCGGGGCTCGTCGACGAGTACGGCTTGTTCGTCGTTCCCGTCCTCGTCGGCGGCGGAAAGCGCGCCTTTCCGGACGGCGTGCGACTGGAGCTCGAGCTGTTGGAAACGCACGCCTTCGGGAGCGGGGTGGTCTACCTGCGCTACCGCGAGCGCCGCTAGACGGACACCGGCGTCAGCGGCGGGTCGCCGTGCTCGACCGCGAGCAGGTTGTCGACGACGAGCCGGGTCATCGCCTCGCGCGTCTGGCGCGTGGCGCTGCCGAGGTGCGGCGTGAGGACGACGTTCGGCAGGTCGAGCAGCTCTGCCGGCACGTTGGGCTCGTGGGCGAAGACGTCGAGTGCGGCTCGCAGCCTCCCAGACACGAGCTCCCGGACGAGCGCGGGCTCGTCGACGATCTCGCCGCGCGCCGTGTTGACCACGCACGCGCCGTCGTGCATGAGCGCCAGCCGGCGCGCGTCGACGAGGCCTGCGGTCTCCGGCGTCAACGGGGCGTGGATCGTGAGGATGTCCGACTCCTCGAAGAGCGCGTCCAGCTCCCGGAACTCGCCGAGGTCGGTCTCGGCTCGCCGCCGACTGTTGAAGAGCACGCGCAACTCGAATCCGCGAGCCCGCCGCGCGACCGCGCTCCCGATCCGTCCGAGCCCCAGGATGCCGAGCGTCGAGCCCGTCAGCTCCTCGGCGCGCCCGCCCTCCGCCCAGGACCGGCCCCAGCCCCCGGAGCGCACCAGGTGGTCACCTTCGACCACTTGCCGCCGCACAGCGAGGATCAGCGCGAAGGCAAAATCCGCCGTCGCGTCGTCGAGCACACCAGGCGTGTTGGTGACGACGACCCCACGCGCCGAGCACGACGCGATGTCGACCTGGTCGTAGCCCACGCCGTAGTTCGCCACGATCCGCAGCCGCGGCAACAGCTCGAGCGGCACCGGCTCGTTCGCCACGACGAGCCCCTCGACGTCATCGCGAGCTTCGGTCAACGAGTCGAGCGGCAGCACCTCGACGTCCCCGAGCTCGTCGAACGCCGGCCCGGGGTAGCGACGGGTCGCTAGGACTTTCAGCGGCCTACGCCGTCTGCGCGCCGAGAGTCGCCGCCACCTCGTCCAGCGCGGACTGCTCGGCCGGGCTGACCTGCTCGCCGCCTTCCTTGTGCGCCTCTGCGACCCGCTTGGCGAGCCCGAGGACGAAGCCCCGGTAGGACTCGAGCTCCTCCGGCGTGGCCTTGCCGTCGAGCGCCGCGACCGCGTCTCGGATGCGCTGCAGGCCGTCGTGGTGAAGCTTCTCCGGAGTGTCGTAGCGCTTGCGCTCGAACTGCGGCTTGATCGCCACGATCTCGTCGAGCAGCTCGCTCTCGCCGTGCTGCTCGCGGGCCTCGGCGTACGCCTTCGCCAGGGCGAAGCTCTCGCGGAAGCTGCCGCCGCGCTCCGCCGTCAGGACGATCATCCCGGCCAGCGGCGGCGCCTCCAGCACCGCCTGCCACTCCTCGTCGGTGAACGCGCTCTTGTCGGTCATCTGCTCCTCCTTCGCGGCGCCGATCCCGTCACGTGCTGCGGCGATAGCATCGGCGGCGTGGCCGTCGCCTCGCCCGAACGCTACCTCGCAGACCTGAATCCAGCCCAACGGGAGGCGGTCCTCGCGACCGAGGGCCCGCTGCTCGTCATCGCCGGAGCCGGCTCGGGCAAGACGCGTGTCCTCACCTACCGCGTCGCGCACCTGCTCAGCGCCTGCGGGGCCAAGCCGAACGAGATCCTCGCGATCACGTTCACGAACAAGGCCGCCGGCGAGATGCGCGAGCGCCTCGAGGACCTGCTCGGCACCGTCGCGCGCGCGATCTGGATCCTCACCTTCCACGCCGCCTGCGGCCGGATCCTGCGCCGCGAGGCCCCGCGCCTTGGCTATCGCTCGAACTTCACGATCTACGACAGCGCCGACCAGGTGCGCCTGACGAAGCAGTGCCTCGAGGAGCTCGAGCGCGACCCGAAGCGCTTCGTCCCCCGCGGCATCCACGCGCAGATCTCGGCCGCGAAGAACCAGCTCGTCACGCCGGCCGAGTACGCCGAGCGCGTCGCGTCCTTCTACGACCAGACCGTCGCCGAGGTCTACGACCTCTACCAGCGCCGCATGTTCGGCTCGAACGCGGTCGACTTCGACGACCTGCTGATGCTGACCGTGCAGGTGCTGGAGCGCTTCCCCGAGGCCCGCGACCGCTGGCAGAAGGCGTTCCGCTACATCCTCGTCGACGAGTACCAGGACACGAACCACGCGCAGTACCGGCTACTCCAGCTCCTGGCCGAGAAACACCGCAACGTCTGCGCCGTCGGCGACCCTGATCAGTGCTTGATCACCGGGACTGAGATCACGATGGCCGACGGCTCCACGAAGCCGATCGAGCACGTTCGCACGGGCGACGACGTGCTTTCGTGTCACGGAAGCGGATATTTCGGGCCTGCGCGCGTCTCCCGAGTCCACCGCTCCTCGAGACGCCCGGGCATCGCGATCACGATGGCGAGCGGACGCCAGATCGTGTCAACGCCGGAGCACACTCATTTTGCAGGCTTCAAGACCGGCGCGACTCCTCAGTTGTTCATGACGTATCTGATGTGGAAAGCGGGAAGCGGCTTCCGCATCGGGACCTCGACGACGTATGCAGACGGACGGGAACGGCCTCTTCCCGGACCTGCGATTCGCCTGAACGGCGAGCACGCCGACGCCTGCTGGGTCGTCTCTGTTCATGAGAACGAGGCGGAGGCGCGCGCAGCGGAGACGCTCCTTTCGTTGCGTTATCGACTTCCGACTCTGCCGTTTGTTGCGAGGCCATATCGCGGCAGCGATGGGAAGAGCCTCGTAGCCGACCAGTCGCTGCTCGATGGCATCTTCGACGAGCTCGACACGGAGGTGGGAGGACGCGAACTGCTCGATGCCGAGGGCCTGAGTTTCGACGATCCGCACTTTTCGACCGCGACTACGACGACCGGAAAGCGACTTCGCCGCCGTCTCACGGTCTCTCTCTGCGGGGACCCGCGTGGTGGGCGGCCCCTTCACCGCATTGCCCTGTTCGGGTACGACGAAGCGGGGAAGCTGGCTCTTCAGGAAGCCGGTTTGTCGGTGCGTCCCGCGCGCAAAGGGTCAGCCGGGTGGCGCTACGAGACCGCGCATCAGGACTTCGGCCGGCTCGTCGAGAAAGTCGAGGACATCGAAGACGTTCTCGACGTCTCGGTCAGGTTCACGGCGAGGCTCGCCGCGAACACCGGTACGACGAAAGACCGCAACTCGCTTCCGTTCATGCCTGCCTCCGCAGTGCGACCGGGGATGGTGATGGTCGACGAGACCGGCTCCTTCGACCTTGTCGAGAAGGTCGAGCGCGTGATTCTCGACCGCCCGGTCTACGACCTCGACGTCGAACGGACGCATAACTTCGTCGCCAACGGCCTCGTCACGCACAACTCGATCTACGCGTTCCGCGGAGCCGACATCCGCAACATCATGGAGTTCGAGCGAGACTTCGGGGAGACGCGCACGATCGCGCTCGAGCAGAACTACCGCTCGACGAACACGATCCTCCAGTCGGCGAACGCGGTCATCGCGCACAACCGCGAACGCAAGCC
>CAVWKS010000002.1:0-11499 GCA_963755635.1 uncultured Actinomycetes bacterium
CTGCTCGAGCGCGGGGAGGTCACGCCAGCCGAGCTCCACCGCGCCTACCTCGACGCCGCGGCGAGCCGCGACAACGAGCTGCACTGCTACCTCCGTACGGTCGAGGACGGCGGGGACGACGCGACCGGCGTGCCGATCGCGTTCAAGGACCTCGTCTCGACCAAGGGCGTCGAGACGACGGCCGGCTCGAAGATCCTCGCCGGCTACAAGCCCGTCTTCGACGCCACGGTCGCCGCCCGCTGCAAGGAAGCCGGGCTCGGCCTCCTCGGCAAGACGAACATGGACGAGTTCGCGATGGGCTCGTCGACCGAGAACTCCGCCTACGGACCAAGCCGCAACCCGTGGGACCCGGCGCGCGTGCCGGGAGGCTCCTCCGGCGGGTCGACCGCGGCTGTCGCCGCCGGCCTCGCCCCGTGGGCGCTCGGCTCGGACACCGGCGGCTCGATCAAGCAGCCGGCCGCGCTCTGCGGGGTCGTCGGCCTGCGCCCGACCTACGGCACCGTCTCGCGCTTCGGGATCGTCGCGTTCGCCTCTAGCCTCGACCAGATCGGCCCGATCACGAAGACCGTCCGCGACTGCGCCCGCCTCTACAAGATCATCGCCGGCCGCGATCCCAGCGACACGACCACGGTCGAGCTGCCCGAGCCCGTCGAGCTGCCCGAAGCCGAAGACCTCAAAGGCCTGCGCATCGGCGTACCCAAGGAGCTGAACGAGGCAGAGGGGATCGAGCCCGGAGTCACCGAGCAGGTCCGGAACGCGCTCGAACAGGCCCGCGAGCTCGGAGCGGAGATCGGCGAATGCCGGCTGCCGCGCTCGGTCGAGTACGGCCTGCCGTGCTACTACCTGATCGCCCCGTCGGAGGCGTCGTCCAACCTCGCCCGCTACGACGGCGTCCGCTACGGCCTGCGCGCGGGCAACGGCGACGTCCGCGCGATGTACGACCGCACCCGCCACGACGGGTTCGGCGACGAACCGAAGCGCCGGATCATGCTCGGCACGTACGCGCTCTCGGCCGGCTACTACGAGGCGTTCTACGGCCAGGCGCAGAGGGTGAGGACGATGATCCGCGAGGAGCACGCCGCGGCGTTCGAGCAGTTCGACATCCTCGTCAGCCCGACCTCGCCGACGGTCGCGTTCGAGCTCGGCGCGCGTACCGAGAACCCGCTCGCGATGTACGCGGCCGACCTGCTGACGATCCCCTCAAACCTTGCCGGGCTGCCCGGCCTGTCGATCCCGTGCGGCCTGTCGGACGGGCTCCCCGTCGGCCTGCAGCTGATCGGGCGCCAGTTCTCCGAGAACCTGCTCTTCCGCGCGGGCCACGCGCTCGAGCGCGCGCTCGCCTTTGACTTCGTCCCGGAGAGGTACCGCTGAACTGGGAACCGGTCATCGGGCTCGAGATCCACGTCCACCTGAAGACGCGGACGAAGATGTTCTGCCGCTGCCCGGTCGCGTACTTCGAGCCGCCCAACTCGCAGACGTGCCCGGTTTGCCTCGCCCTGCCCGGCTCGCTGCCGGTGCCGAACCGCCAGGCGGTCGAGCTGACCATCCTGCTCGGGCTCGCGCTCGGCTGCGAGATTGCGCCGCGCGCTGAGTTCCACCGCAAGAACTACTTCTATCCGGACAATCCCAAGGGCTACCAGATCTCGCAGTACGACCAGCCGCTCTGCGTCGACGGCTCTGTGCCGCTGCCCGGCGCCGACGAGGACATCGAGATCGGGATCGTGCGCGCCCACCTCGAAGAGGACGCGGCGAAGACCGTCCACGTGGGCGGCGCCGAGGGCCGGATCCACGGCTCGGAGAGCTCGCTCGTCGACTTCAACCGCGCCGGCACGCCGCTCGTCGAGATCGTGACCGCGCCCGACCTACGCTCGGCCGAGGACGCAAAGCGATTCCTGCAGATCCTCCGGCAGGCGGTCGTCGAGCTCGGCCTCTCGGACGCGGAGATGGAGAAGGGGTCGCTCCGCTTCGACGTCAACGTGTCGGTGCGCGAGACCGGGGAGGAGGGTCTCCGCACGCGCACCGAGCTGAAGAACATGAACTCGTTCAACTTCGCGGCCAAGGGGATCGAGCGCGAGATCAGGCGGCAGATCGAGATCTACGAGTCGGGGGGAACCGTCGTCCAGGAGACGCTCCACTTCGATCCGGGCAACGAGTCGGCGCCGCCGCTGCGCTCGAAGGAGGAGGCGCAGGACTACCGCTACTTCCCGGAGCCGGACCTCGTGCCACTGGAGCCCGACCGCGGGCTCGTCGAGCGCCTGCGGGCGGAACTGCCCGAGGCGCCGTGGGCGCGGATCGCGCGGCTGCGGGAGGAGCTCGGCTTCGTGCTCGCCGAGGGGCTGGTGACGAGCGGCCGAGACGAGCTCTACGCGCGGACGCCCGGCGAGCGCGAGGCGGTGGCGAACGTGCTGATGAACGAGTTCGCGGCTGCGGGCGTCGACCCGCCGGCGGTGAACGGGGAAGAGCTCGGCAAGGTGATCGCGCGCCGCTCGGAGATCCCGAGGTCGGCGTTCACGGAGGCGCTCGCGGCGAGCGGCTCGGAGGGCTTCTCCGCGGAGCGCTACCTGGCGGAGACGACGATCGCTGACGCCGGCGAGCTCGACCCGGTGATCGACCGGATCCTGAGCGAGAACGAGTCGCAGGTCGCGGCGTACCGCGGCGGGAAGGAAGGCCTGCTCGGGTATTTCGTGGGCCAGGTGATGAAGGAGACCGGCGGCAAGGCCAACCCGCAGGTCGTCAACGAGCGCCTGCGCGAGAAGCTGAGCGCCTAGGCCCGAGCACCGTCACGGCGAGCGTCGCCGCGAACACCGACCCGGCGAGGCCGAGCGCGAGATCGCCGAGCGTGTCGGTGTAGGCGGTGCGGAGCTCGGGCGAGTTGCGAATGAACGTGAAGTACTCGGCGAACTCCCAGAGGACGGCTGTGACGCAGCCGAACCCGACGGCGAGTCCGAACACCTCGTAACGGCCGACCGGAAACGCCCGCAGCTACCACCAGGCGGGAACGATGAGGGCGGCGAGGGGATAGGTGAGCGCCCGGGCGAGCATCGCCTTGCCGTGGAACTGCGGCAGGTCGGGACGCGCGAGCGCGAAGACGAGCAGCCCGGCCGAGCGCCGCTTTGACCGCGAGGTCGAGCCCGAGCGCCCAGCGGTCGCGGCTCATGCTGAAAGTGTGACGCGCAGACGAGATGGCCTCGCGTCGTCCGCCAGCGAAGAGGACCCATCCCAAACCCCCACCCTCCCGGGGTACTTACGAGGGTAGCTGCGAAATGCGCGCGGGAGGGTGACGCGAATGTGCCGAGAGTGTGAATTTTCAGGCCACCGGGCAGGTGCCGCGGATGACGCACGGCTCGCGCTCAAGATGAACTCGCAAGCGTCCGAAAACACGATCGGCATGCTCACCTGCCGTCCCAGGTTTGCGGCACTCCTGGTCGTCCTCGCCGCGCTCGCGTTCGTCCCGCCGGCGTTCGGCGTGGGCAACCCCGACACGGCCGCGCTCCAGGTCGCTCTGCGGGCGCGCGGGCTCTACAACGGCACCGTGGACGGTGAGACCGGGCCTGCGACGACGCGTGCCATCCAGCGCTTCCAGCGGCGCGCCGGTCTGCCGCCCGACGGCGTCGCCGACTCAGCCACCCGCAAGGCACTCGGCCGCTACGGCCGCCACACCCTGGGCAGTCGTTCGCTCAAGCGCGGGCTCGCCGGGTGGGACGTCGCCGCCCTCCAGTTCCTGCTCGCCTGGCACGGATTCCCGTCGGCGACCTTCGACGGCGGGCTCGGCATCCACACCGACCGCGCGGTTCGCCACTTCCAGCGCTGGGCGGGGCTCAAGCCCGACGGCGTGGCGGGAGCCTCGACGATCGCAGCCCTCAGACTCCCGCTGAGCACGTGCCCGATTGCGCTTGCGTGGCCGCTAGCCGGACCGGTCGGCGACCCGTTCGGGCCGCGCGGCAACCGCTTCCACGCCGGCCTCGACATCCTCGCCGCCAGAGGCACGCCGATCGCCGCCGCCGCGCCGGGCCGTGTGAGTTTCGCCGGCTACGCAGCGGGCGGCTGGGGCAAGCTGGTCATGCTCACGAACGCGGACGGCGTCCAGACGCTCTACGCGCACCTCTCCGCGATCCGCGTCCGGAAAGGTCAGTCGGTGTCGACCGGCACGCGCCTCGGCCTCGTCGGGGCCACGGGCGACGCCACCGGCCCGCACCTTCACTTCGAGGTCAGGCTCCGCGGCGCGGCCGTCGACCCGCTTTCCGCGCTGCCGTAGCGACAGGCCCAACTAGTACTCTCGGAGCCGTGGCCGAGAAGCGCTACCTGATGACCCCTGGGCCGACGCCGGCCCCGCCGGAGGTGCTCGCGGCGATCGCGCAGCCGGTGATCCACCACCGCGGTCCCGATTTCCGCAAGCTCTATTCCGACTGCCTCGGCCGCCTGCGCGAGGTCTTCCGCACCGAGTCGGAGGTGCTGCTCTTCGGCGGCTCGGGCACGGGCGCGATGGAGTCCGCCGTCGCCAACCTCTGCTCGCCCGGTGAGCCCGTGCTGGTCGTCTCGGCCGGCTACTTCGGCGAGCGCTGGGTCGGCCTCGCCGATGCGTACGGCGCCGAGATCGACCATCTGCGCTATGCCTGGGGCGAGATCCCGTCGCCCGCGGACATGAGCGGGCGCCTGCGCGAGCGTCCGGCGACAGCCGTCTTCCTCACGCACTCCGAGACCTCGACCGGTGTCGTCACCGACCTGCAGCCGTTCGCAGCAGCCGCGCGCGAGGCCGGTGCGCTCAGCGTCGTCGACGCGGTCTCGAGCCTCGGCGCCGTGCCGCTCGAGACCGACGCGTGGGGGATCGACGTCGTCGCTTCCGGCGCTCAGAAGGCGCTGATGACCCCGCCCGGGCTCGCGATGGTCTCCGCCTCGGCCGCGGCCTGGGAGCAGAGTGCCTCCGCGTCGTCGCCCCGCTTCTACTGGGACTGGGAACGAACGCGCAAGGGCCAGGCGACCCTCGACGCGCCCGTCACGCCTCCGGTCTCGCTCGTCGCGGGGCTCGACGTCGCGCTGACGATGCTGCTCGAGGAGGGTCTCGAGGCCGCGTACGAGCGCCACATCAGGCTCGGCCGTGCCTGTCGCGAGGGCCTCAAGGCAATGGGCCTCGAGCTCTTCTCGCCGGATGAGGACAGCTCGGCCGTCGTCACTGCCGCGCGGGCGCCCGAAGGAATCGACTCGGACGAGCTCGTGCTGCTGCTGCGCGACCGCCACGGCGTCACCCTCGCGCCCGGCCAGGGCGAGCTCAAAGGCAAGATCTTCCGGATCGGCCACATCGGCTACTACGACGTCTTCGACATCACGACGGCGCTCGCGGCGGTCGAGCTGGCGCTCGTCGAGCTGGGCGCAGAGATCGAGCGCGGAGCAGCGGTCACGCGCGCGCTCGAGGCGTTCGAGCACACCCCGGTTTGACGCGACCGCGCGTCCTCGTTCGCGAGCCGATCGCCGAGGCGGGAATCGAGCTGCTGCGCGAGCGCTTCGACGTCGACGTCGATGCGAACGGCGATCTCGCCGGCAAGATCGGCGGCTACGACGCGATCGTGATCCGCTCCGCGACGAAGCTGACCGCTGACCTGATCGAGCGCGCCGAGCGCCTGAAGGTGATCGGCCGCGCGGGGGTCGGCGTCGACAACGTCGACGTCGAGGCAGCCACCCGCCGCGGGATCGTCGTCGCGAACGCGCCCGAGTCGACCGTCACCTCCGCGGCGGAGCACACGATCGGCCTGCTGGTCGCGCTCGCCCGCAACATCCCGCAGGCGCACGCGGCGCTCAAGCAGGGCCGCTGGGAACGCTCGAAGTGGGGCGGGGTCGAGCTGGAGGGCAAGACGCTCGGGGTGCTCGGTTTCGGCCGGATCGGGCAGCAGGTCGCGCGGCGCGCGCTCGGCCTGGGCATGCGCGTCGTGGCGTACGACCCGTTCGTCGCGAAAGAGCGTTTCCGCGAGCTCGGCGCCGAGCGCGCCGAGACCGCGGAGGACGTGCTCGCCGGAGCCGAGTTCCTGACGCTGCACCTGCCGCTGACTGCCGAGACGCGCGGCTTCCTCGACCGCGACGCGATCGAGCAGCTGCCCGAGGGCGCGCGAGTGATCAACGCGGCCCGAGGCGAGCTGGTCGACGAAGACGCGCTTGCAGAAGCGCTGCGCTCCGGCAGGCTCGCGGCCGCCGCGCTCGACGTCTTCTCGGACGAGCCCTACTCGGGCCCACTGCTCGAGCTCGACAACGCCGTCGTCACGCCGCACCTCGCCGCCTCGACCGAGGAGGCGCAGGACCGCGCGGGCGTGATCGTCGCCGAGCAGGTCGCCGCGGCGCTCGAGGGGGCCGTCGTCACGAACGCGGTCAACATCCCGGTGATCCGCGCCGAGGACCTCGAGCTGCTCGGTCCCTATATCCCGCTTGCCGCGAAGCTTGGGCGCCTCGCGATGGAGCTCGCGCAGGGAAGCGCCGAGAGGATCACGCTCTCGTACTACGGCGCGCTCGCCGGCTACGACACGCGACTGCTCACCGTCGCCGCCCTGAACGGCGCCTTCCAGGGCCGTTCCGACCAGCCCGTCAACTACGTCAACGCGCCGGTGATCGCTGCCGAGCGCGGGATCGAGGTGCTCGAGCACAGCCGCCGCGCGAGCCGCGACTTCACCAACCTCGTCCGCGTCGAGGTCGACCAGGTCCGAGCCGCCGGCACGATCATCGGCAACGAGAACCACCACTGGCTCGTCAACGCGCTCGGCTTCGAGCTCGAGATGGAGCTCGCGCCGCTGATGGTCTTCTTCCGCTACGACGACGTGCCCGGCGTGATCGGCCGGGTCGGGACGCTCTTCGGCGAGGCCGGCGTCAACATCGCGAACATGGCCGTCTCACGGACCCGGCGCGGCGGCAAGGCGCTGATGGCGCTCTCGCTCGACACCGAGCCGCCGCCGGAGCTGCTCGACGCCGTCCGCGCGCAGGGCTTCGACGACGCCCGTGTGATCTCGCTCTAGGGGGAGAGCCGCCCCCGATCCCGCGGAAAGAGCGTCGTCTCGCGGATGTTCTGGGCGCCGACGAGCCGCGCGACGAAGCGCTCGAGCCCGAGCGCGAAGCCGCCGTGCGGCGGCATCCCGTACTTGAACGCCTGCAGGTAGCCCTCGTACGGCTCGGTCTCGCCGCCGAGCGCCGCCACGTAGTCCTCGTAGCGGTGCAGCCGCTGGCCGCCGGTCACGATCTCGATCCCGCGGAAGAGCAGGTCGAACGAGTTCGAGTACTCGGGCCGGCCCGGCTCAGGATGGGTGTAGAACGGCCGCTTCGCCAGCGGGAAGCCGGTCACGAACAACCACTCGCCGTGCTCCTCGCAGAGCCGCCGCTCGTCCGCCGGCGCGAGGTCGACGTCGTCGACGCCGGTTTCCGCGAAGTGCAGCCATGGGATCTCGGCCGGCACTTCCGGCAGGCCGGCCGCGTCCGGCACGCGCTGTCGCACGGACTCGACCATCCCGGCGACCGCCTCGCGCACGATCGCCATCACGTCGAAGTGGTCGCCGATGAAGCCGAGCTCCGCGTCGAGCGAGGTGTACTCGGCGAGGTGCCGCCCGGTCTCGTGCGGCTCCGCGCGCCAGACCTTGCCGGTCTCGTACACGCGCTCGAAGACGCCGACCAGCGCCTGCTTGTAGAACTGCGGGCTCTGCGCGAGGAACGCCGGCCGCCCGAAGTAATCGAGCCGGAAGACGTTCGCGCCGCTCTCGGTGGCTGAGGCGACGATCTTCGGCGTCGAGATCTCGGTGAAGCCCAGCCCGTCCAACGTGCGCCGGAAACCGGCCACCGCAGCCGCCGTGATCTCGAGCTTCGCCCGTTCGCGCGGATGGCGCCAGGCGAGCGGCGCGTGGTCGAGGATCGTCGGCAGCGATTCCTTCAAGACCGGCCGTCGCAGCTCGAGTGGTGGCGGCTCTGCCGGCTCCGCCAGCACGCGGAACGACGGCTCGCGCAGCTCGACGCCGCTCGGCGCCTGCTCGGCCGCGACCGCGAGGCCCTCGACTTCCACCACCGTCTCGGCCGAGAGCTCGACCGGTTCGTCGACCACGACCTGCGCCAGCCCGGCGCGATCGCGCAGCACCATGAACGTGACCGAGCCGAGCTCTCGCTTGGCGTGCAGCCAGCCGGCCAGCGTCACGCGCTCGCCCGCGTGCGCAGCGAGCTCGCTCGAAAGGATTCTCATCCGGATCACCTCCCTCACACAGTCGCCCTACGTGTGCGGGCGGGAGGCGTCCCCGCGGTGCCACCGCACTTCGCCGCAGACGCGGCCTCGTTGGCGACCGGATGACGGCGGTCAGCCGGACGGCTCGGCGGGCGTCACTCCGCGTCGACGCCGTCGGCCCGCAGGTTACACGGCTTCCGTGCGCGGATCGAGGCGCCTGGCGATCGCCGCAACCACGCGGTCGACCTTCTCGACGACCGTGTAGCGGTGGTTGCGCTGGACGATCCGCTCGACGGGGCCCGTGACGTGGCCGTGCTGAACGACAAACCGAGTGGAGTGCCGGCGAACCGTCTCGTACTCGTCCAGCGGGATCTCCACGTGCTCGGTGCACGTCGGGTCGCCGCACTCGCAGACGAACTCGCCGACCTCGACCTCGAAACGCCCGGAGGCGTCCTTGATCTCCTCGTTGACGTTGCGGAAGAGCGCTTCGGTATGCGCGATTTGCTCAGGGGTTCGTTCCATCCCGAGTACAACGGATTGACTCCCGAATCAGTTTCGCTGGCTAGCCTGTGCCGGTGCAGACGCGAGCGTGGCCGGAGCCGGTGCAGCGCGTCACCGCGTTCCTCCTGGAAGCAGGCGCGGAGGTGCGTGTGGAGGAGTTCAAGGACGGCACGCCGACGGCCGAGGCGGCTGCGCGCGCGGTCGGTTGTGACCTCGCGCAGATCGTCAAGTCGCTGGTTTTCGACTGCGGCGGCGCGGCCGTGGTGGTGATGGTTCCGGGCGACCGTCGCGCCGATGCCCGGAAGATCGCCCAGGCTGCCGGCTGCCGTTTCGCCCGAATCGCAGGGTCGGAGGAGGTCGAGCAGGCGACGGGCTTCACCCCGGGCGCGGTTGCGCCGTTCCCGCTGCCGCGCATCCGGCAGGTGCTGATCGAGCGCACGCTGCTCGCCCATCCGGTCGTCTGGATCGGCGCCGGCTCCGACCGCCACATGGCCTCGCTGACCCCGAACGAGCTGGTCCGGCTGGCGCGGGCCAAGCCGATGGACGTCGTCGAGCCACGCACATAACATCTGGGTCAAAGGAGGCTGCATGCGCGAGACCGAGAAGATCTGGATGAACGGCGAGCTCGTCGACTGGAACGACGCCCGCATTCACGTCGGCGCCCACGGATTGCACTACGGCTCGGGTGTCTTCGAAGGCATCCGCGCGTACGAGACGCCGAAGGGCACCGCGGTCTTCCGGCTCACGGAACACCTCAAGCGCTTCCACAATTCCGCGCAACTGCTGCACATGGAGCTGCCGTTCTCGCTCGACGACCTGCGCGCGGCCTGCAACGAGCTGATCGTGGCCAACGGGCTGCCCGAGTGCTACCTCCGGCCGATCGCCTTCTACGGCTACGGGGAGCTCGGCGTCTCGGCGGTCGGCAACCCGATCGACGTCGTGATCATGAGCTGGCCCTGGGGCGCCTACCTCGGCGAGGAGGGCCTGAAGAAGGGCATCAGCGCGAAGATCTCGAGCTGGCAGCGGATCGGCCCGAACGTGATCCCGCACGTCGCCAAGGCGACCGGCGTCTACCTCAACTCGATGCTGGCGGTGACCGAGGCGAACCGGGCCGGCTACGACGAGGCGATCCTGCTGACCGGCGAGGGCTTCATCGCCGACGGCTCGGGCGAGAACGTCTTCATCGTCAAGGACGGCGAGCTCTTCACGCCTGATCTCTCGGCTTCGATTCTGCCGGGAATCACGCGAGACACGGTGATCCAGATCGCGCAGGACCTCGGCTACCACGTGCACGAGAAGCCGCTGATCCGCTCCGACCTCTACCTGGCCGACGAGGCGTTCATGACCGGCACGGCGGCCGAGGTGACGCCGCTGCGCTCGGTCGACGACATCGAGATCGGCGTCGGGCCGATCACGCTGGAGATCCAGGCGAACTACCTGGACACTGCGCGCGGCCGCAGCGAGCGCTGGGCCCAGTGGCTGGAGTACGCCACGCCCGCGCCGGCCGAGGCTTGAGCACAAGTACGCGCGAGATCCCGCTCGCGCGGCCGCTCCTGGACGAGCGCGAGGAGGAGCTCGTGCTCGAGGTGCTGCGCTCGGGGCGGCTCTCGCTCGGGCCGACGATCGACCGTTTCGAAGAGCTCCTGGCCGAGCGGATCGGAGCGCCTTACGTCGCGGCAGTCTCGAGCGGAACTGCCGGCCTGCACTTGCTGGCGCACATCGCGGGGCTCGGGCCGGGCGACGAGGCGATCACCTCACCGATCTCGTTCGCGTCGAGCGCGAACTGCTTCATCTTCGGCGGCGCGACGCCGGTCTTCGCGGACGTCGACGCGCGCACGCTGAACCTCGACCCCGCGGCGGTCGAGGCGGCGATCACGCCGCGGACCAAGGCGATTGTCGCCGTCGACATGTTCGGGTATCCGTGCGAGCTGGACGAGCTGCGGGCGATCTGCGAGCGGCACGGGCTGGCGCTGATCGAGGATGCGGCCGAGGCGCTCGGAGCCGAGTACAAGGGCCGGCCGATCGGCTCGCACGGCCCTTCCGGCGTCTTCGGGTTCTATCCGAACAAGCAGCTCGCGACCGGCGAGGGCGGCGTCGTCTTCACGCACTCCGAGCGCGAATGGCAGCTCGTCCGCAGCCTGCGCAACCAGGGGCGCGACTACGAGGGCGGCGGCTGGTTCCATCACGTGCGCGTCGGCTGGAACTACCGCTGGACCGATGTCCAGGCCGCGATCGGGATCGGCCAGCTGGAGAAGCTCGATCGGCTGCTCGCCCTGCGGTCGCAAGTGGCGGCGCGTTACGACGCGCTGCTCGACGGGAGTGGGGTCGAGCCGCTCTGCGCGGACGACGCCGACCACCGCCGCTCATGGTTCGTCTACGTCGTGAAGGTTCCCGAAGGCGTGGATCGCGACCGCGTGATGGCCGAGCTTCGCTCGGAGGGAATCGGAACCGCCGACTATGTCCCGTGCGTGCATCTCCAGCCGTACATGCGCGAGACATACGGCTTTCGCGAGGGCACCTGCCCGGTCGCGGAAGCCGCGGCCGCGCGCACGCTCGCGCTGCCGTTCTACCCGCACCTCGAACCAGAAGATCAGGAGCGCGTAGCCGCCGCGCTCCGAGCCGCGCTCTAGCTAACGGCCCGCGCAGGTCCGTGGACAAACCGGCGCAGAAGAATCACCAAGCCGTGACAGACACGCGCGCCGCAGCGCGGTAACGTCACCCACGAGGGCGGCGGGCAGTAATCCCCACCCTTTGATTGGGTGGGGGTGCAGGGCTAGCGCGGGGTCGACCTTCCTCCCGGCAACCGGGTCGGAGCGGAGATA
>CAVWKS010000003.1:0-36750 GCA_963755635.1 uncultured Actinomycetes bacterium
GGCTTGTTCGATGCCGAGTAACCGAAGTCGGGCCAGCGAGCTGATCAGGAGGCAGTGGACTGGCGTGGCGCTTCGGGGTGTGCATTTCTCGGACAGCCACGAGCGGCTGACGCGCTCTACCGGATCGAGGACCCCTGGGAGATGGACGCCGAGGCACAGCGCTTCCGCTTCGCCGAGACGAACCGGATCATCGGCGAGCAGTTCGGACACGTTGGCTCGATCCTCGAGGTCGGATGCGGCGAAGGCCACCAGTCGCAGGCCTTGCTCGAAGTGTGCGACGAGCTCGTCGGGATCGACGTGAGCGCGCGGGCCGTCGAGCGGCACGCCGTCGCTGCCCCGAAGCGACGTTCTCGGTGAGAACTATTCACATTCGAGCCCGAAGACGGCCGGCGATACGACCTCGTGCTCGCCTGCGAGGTTCTCTACTACATCAAGGACGTTCGCGGAGCCCTCGAACGCTGCGCCGAGCTCGGCCGCGCCTGTCTCGTCACGTACTACGCGCGGCCCGCAGTGGAGCTCGACCCGGTGGTGCTCGCCGTGCCTGGTGTCGAGTCGACGCGCGTGCAGCACGAGGACTCGAGCTGGACCGTCGCATGGTGGAGGAACACCGGCTAGTCGGGAGGGGCCCCGGCCACGTGCACCTGGTCCCAGTCGTGGTCGCCCTTCGTGAAGAACCACGCCCTGAGAGCTCATCGAGCCGCGCTCGCAGGGCGTCGTCCCGGCAGACGCACGTCGGGCGCTCGGTCCGCGTTCGGTGGAAGCCCTGCCGGCGCAGGACGGCCTCGAACTCCGAGATCGAGGTCGCGCAGTCGACCGCGGCAACGTCGTCGCCGAAGAAGCCGAGGCTGTAGCGGACGAGATCCTCGATCGTCTGCGTATCGGCGCGCGCGGCGTAGAGGTCGACGATCGTGCCCACCGGTAGCTCGACCGGGTCAGGATGGCGCAGCACGACGTACCCGACCGTCTCGCCGTCGCGTGAGGCGACGAATCGCCGATAGGAGAAACCGGGCAACTCGACGAACCGCCAGTTCAGGAATTTCGTGTCGCGCGGGAAGATCACCGGATAGTCGCCGCGCGTGCGCTCCCACAGCCGGTCGATCTCCTCGCCGAAGGCCGGCACCTCGTCGAACGTCGTAGCGCCGCTTCCCCGCCGCCCCCTTGTCCGGAGGTCGCGGGCATAGAGCAGCGGGTTCGCGATCCACGGAAAGATGTGGTGGACGTACGCCCGGCAACCCACGGTCGCCATAGTGTGCGCCCAAGGGTGATAGATCGTGCGGGCGAGCAGATAGCGGCGGACCGCTTCCGGGGTCAGTCGCGTCCAGCGCGAGAACTGCCGTACGTCCCCGAGCGTGATGCAGCCGAGCCGCTCGGCCATTCGCCGCGTCGGCTCGGCCATCGTCAGCGTGACGAGGATGTCGACGTCCTCGGCCACCGCCTCGTAGATCCGGCCGCCGAGCCCGCCGCCGCGATGACTCGGCAGCACCATCACGTCGACGATCCAGCCCGCGGGAAACGTCTGGTCCTCGACCTGGAGCAGCGCTTCCTGAACGGCGATCTGGCCGACGACGCGGCCGTCCTCGAGCGCAATCCACACCGGCGCCGCGTCTCCGGATCGTGCTCCGAACGGGTTGCGGACGAACTGCCACGTCCAGCGCTCCGGCCCTTGAGCTCGGCGCGCTCCGCGTATGCCTCCTCGATGAATCTCTCGATCGCGGCGCGATCGGACAACCGCGCCTGGCGGACCTCGGGGGCTATCGGCGCCGCCCCCCACCGCGCACGGCGCGCTTCAGAGTCGACGCATGGACCATCCAGGCGTACGCGCCGCGACTCTTCAGGTAGAAGACCAGCCGGCCGTCGGTCGGATCGACCGAGACCCGCCCTCGCACGAACTCGTCGCCGAGCGGATCGACCGGTCGAGGCTCGATCCCGAAGGCGCGTTCGTAGCCTGCGTCGCGGCACGCCGCGTCGACGCGCTCGTCGTGCTCTCCGTACGGAAAGGCGAAGAGCGTGACGGGTCGTCCGGTTAGCTGCTCGAGCTCCCGGCGGGAGCCGGCGAGCTCGTCCTGGAGGCGTGCGTCGTCGAGCGCTCGAAGGTGGGGGTGACGCAACGTGTGCGATCCCACCTCGACGAGCTGTGGCAATGCCCGCAGCTCATCGGCGGTCATGACGCGATCTGAGCGGTCGACGTAGGCGGCCTCTATCTCCCAGCCCGGCTCTTGGCCGACGAATCCGGCGGGCACGAAGATCGTTGCGGGGAGCGACCGGCGTTCGAGCTGCGGCACGCCGTGCTCGGCGACGCTGTGGAGTGCGTCGTCGAATGTGATCGCGACGGAGCGCTTCCGATCGGTCGTCGCTCCCGTGTATGCCGCCCTGACGACGGTTGCTCCTTGCACGAGCGCGTCCAGCTGGCGGGCGAACCCCTCCTGGGCCGGCGCGGGAACGCCGTGGTAGTAGAGGACGACGAGCCTGGGCCGGCGGGGACGTCCGAGTATGCGGGCGACGGCCAGGGCGAGCACGTCGAAGGCATGCCAGACGATGCTGAGCGCCGATCTTGAGGACGCGCTTCGCCAAGCTAGACGGCAGGTGAAGCCGCGGCGACTTCGACTCGCGTGCCGCTGCGGCTCGACTCGTACGCGGCCTCGATCACGGCGAGCACGTCTCGCGCCTCGCGTCCGCTCGAAGGCGGCTCCTCGCCTCGTTCGATCGCGTCGGAAAACCGCTGCAGTAGCCGTTGCGTGGCGAGGACCGCGGCGTTCCTCGGGTTGCGCGCGAGCGTGGTGCGCGAGGTGCCGCGCTCCGTCCAGGCGAGGCCCGAGAGCCCGAAGTCGAGCCTGACGCCCGGTTTCTCCGCTCGCTTCAGCCCGACCCGGACGTTGGCGCGGCCGCCGAAGGACGCGCGAAGCGAGGCCTCCTCGCAGTCCGCGCGGACCTCGAGATAGCGGGTCGCCGAAGGGCAGAGCCTGTCGATCGTGATCTGGCCGAGTCGACCGTCCGAGAACTCGAGCGTCACGAGCGAGATCGCGTCGGCATCGGACTGCTCGTGGTAGCCCGCGGACGAGCTCGCGTAGACGGCGTGGGGGGCTTCCCCGAAGAACATGACGAGCAGGTCGACGAGATGCACCCCGCCCTCCAGCAGCGTGCGGTCGGCCATCCCGGCGCGCCACGGGGTCTCGTCCTGCCAGGGCGCGAGGTTCATCAGCTGCCAGAGCTGCGCGAAGACGAGCCGCCCGAACCGGCCGGAATCGATCGCCTCGGCGACGGAGCGGAAGATCGGAGTCTCGCGGTACTCGTGGTTGACGGCGACCTGCCGCCCCGCGCTCGCGGCGGCCGCGAGCACCTGCTCGGCGTCGGCCACGTTCGCCATGAACGGCTTCTCGCAGAAGACGTGCGCCCCGTGCGCGAGCGCCGCCAGGCACGGCTCGCGATGCGCGTCGGGAGGGGTCGCGACGAGGACGGCGTCCGGGCGGCCGCGCTCGAGCAGCTCGTCGAGGCTCTCGAAGGCCGGCGAGCTCGTCTCGGCCTCCCACGAGGCGCGCTGCTCCGCCGAGCTGTCGGTTCCTCCGGCGAGGACGGCCCCTGCGACGCCCCGCAGCGCCGGCACGTGGTAGACGCGGGCAGCCCGGCCGAGCCCGACGATGCCGAAGCGCATTAGGTCTGTCCCCCCGAGCTCACGGTGCCGAGCTTATCGTCGTTCAAGAGCGCGCCGGCCTCGCTGTCGTGGGTGGCGAGAAACGAGACGCCCTCGGAGCGGCAGAACGCTGCGATTGCCGGAGCGACGCTCTCGAGCTCGTCCGCGGTGTGCGCGACGTCGCCTCCCAGCAGGAAGCGGCGATCGCCGTCCCGGACGAGCAGCGACATGTGCCCAGCCGTGTGACCCGGGGTCGGCACCAGCACGAGCCGGCCGTCGCCGGCCAGGTCGTACGAGCCGGAGAACGGTCCCAGAGGCGGACCGTCGAAGTCCACCAGCCGCGGCCGCGAGCCGGCCGGCCAGTACTGCGGCAGGTACCCGCGGAGACGCCCGCCGAAGCCTTGCGCGCGTTCCCATTCGGTACGGGAGACGACGATCTCGGCCCGCGGGAACGCGCGACGCCGCCGACGTGGTCGGTATGCAGATGCGACAACACGAGCCAGCGCACCGATTCGGGCGGGGTGCCGCCGCGCCGAAGCTGCTCTGCGGCCTCGTCCTGCCGACTCAGCTCGAACCGCGAGAGCCGGAAGAAGGGGTACCAGCGCGGGAAGTAGCCCGGCTTCGCGGCGAGCGCCGTCTGACCCGCGTCGAACAGGCAGAGCCCGGCTGGATGCTCGACCAGGAACACGTTCACCGGCATCGTCTCGTCGCGCCAGCCTCCGGAGAGATACCTGCGCGCGCCGCGCTCGCCCCGCTTGACCCGGACGGCGCCGGTTGTGAGGCAATCGATGCGCACCGGGCTACTCCGGACCCTGGAGTCGCCGCTCGCGCCAGTAACGAGCGATGCCGAGCGGAACCGCCGCCACTCCGGTCAGGTGGTGGACGGCGTGGAGCCCGACCCCCGCGGTTGCGTGTCGTGCGCCCCCGCGCCGAAGCAGGAGAGCGTAGAAGCCTCGATTGAGGACCACGAGCGCGAGCGCGCTCGTCCCCGCGAGCCGCGGGCGCCGCAGCAGGATCCCCGCCGCCAGGCCGACGGAGCTCGCGGCGCTCAGCCGGTGGCGCCAGCTCAGATTCAGCGTCGCCGAATCGCCGCCGTGCCGGAGCAGGAGCGCGACCCACGGCGCTCCCCGCACGAGCAGATCGGTCCTGACCATCGAGCCGACGGTCCACTCCTTCAAGTGCGTGCCCTGAACGGCGGGGTCGAGGACGATCTTGTTGCCGCTGCGCGCGAGGCGCATCCCGAGCTCGATGTCCTCGATCGGATGCTCGGAGAAGCCGCCGGCCGCGAGGAAGGCTTCGCGCCTGATCGCTCCGAGCCCCGCCCAGAACGTGCTCGCCTCGCCGGGGTTCTCGTGGTGGACGTGGTGATGGAGCAGGTTCCGGAAGGCGGTCACGACGCCGTCCTGCCCGGGAGCGTCGTCGTACGAGCCGAAGAGCGCGGTCAGGCCCGAGTCGGCGTCGAACCGGGCGCGGATGCGCGAGAAGGCGTCCGGGTGCACCTCCACGTCGGCATCGACGAAGACGAGCACGTCCGCCGTCGTCAGGGCGACGCCGCGGTTTCGGCTCGAGGCGGGGCTCGCACCGACGGGCTCCTCCACGACGACCAGCTCCTCGGGAGGCTCGTCCGCGGCTTCGATCGCGCGCAGACAGCCGGCGAGCGTCGCCGGAGCGTTCGTGGCCGGAACGATTGCTGCAATTTCGGGCACTACTCCGATTTTAGGAGCGCATTTCGTACAGCGGGACGGCCGAGGCGATCCTGGCCGAACGGCTAGATGCTCGTCGGCCCGGCTCCGAGGCTGACGTCCGTGATCTGGGGGACTCCATCCCAGTAGAGCGCCCAGCCGGCGAGACAGAGGACCCCCAGGACGAGGGCGAGCGCGCAGACCGAGGCGACGTGGCTCCGCCGCCAGACGGCGCCCGCAACGGCCAGGACGGCGGCGGGCGGGAGCATCCACCACGTCTGGCCCTCGATCGTGTACGCGCAGAGGGCGGCGCCGAGCATCGCCGCCGCGGGCAGGCCGGCCAGCGGCCTGAACCGTTCGCGGCCCCGGTCGGCGAGCACGAACGCGGCCATCACGCCGAGCCAGCCGAGATGCCACTCGATGTGGCCGACATGCTCGTCCCAGAAGTCGGTGAGCCGGGCGGCGTCGTGGGGCTGCCTCAGCGCCCCGATCGAGTTCGCGGCGAGGTGGATCCCGTGACCGTTCGCGTAGGCGACTCCCGAGACGAGGGCGAGCGCGATTGCGCCCCGCGGCGCGCGGAGCGAGAGCACGACGAGGGCTGCTGCCGCCAGGACGGCGTACGGCGTCACGAGGTCGACCAGGTCGCCCGGCGGAGCGATGAGGCGGCCGGCTCTTCTCGAAGTGGCCGACGAGTACCGGAACGGCGGGTACCACGCTCGCGGCGGCGGCGAAGACGAGCATCGCCAGGGCCGGCGTGAGGACTCGCCCGCTCGGCTCGCCGGCGGGGCGGTCCATCAGCCGCCGGCGTCGAGCAGGATCGCCCGCGCGGGCACCCCGGCGACGGTCTCGCCGGGAGCGACGTCGCGCGTCACGACCGCTCCCGCTCCGATGAGGGCATCGCTTCCGATCCGGAGGCCGCCGAGCACGACGCGCCCGAGCCGAGGCTTGCGCCTCGCTCGACGACCGTCGGCAGCAGCTCCCAGTCGTCCTCCGACTGGATCCCGCCGCTTGCGCTCGTCGCCCGCGGGCGCCGGTCGTTGATGAACATCACGCCGTGGCCGACGAAGACCTCGTCCCCGATCGAGACGCCGCTGCAGATGAAGGTATGGCTCTGGATCTTGCACCTCGCGCCGATCGTCACGCCCTGCTGGATCTCGACGAACGGGCCGACGCGCGTCTCGTCTCCGATCCGACAGCCGTAGAGGTTCGTAAACGGGTGAACGATGACCCCGCTGCCGAACTCGACATCGGAGATCAGGCGATACGGCGCTTCGTTGGCAGGTCCCTGCACGGCGTCCATTCTCCCCGCTCGCGAGCCGGTCCGTGCGGGAGCGGCGACGCTTTCCCCGACGAACGTCGAGGCATGGATTTCTGTGCCGAAGCGACTAGCTTGTGTGGGCGATGAACCGCAATCTGTCTGACACCGTCGCGAACGAAGCCGGGGCGACCGAGGCCGACGTCGTCGCCAAGCGCCCGCGGGCGCGGTCGCGCGTGTCCGAGCTCGCGGGGGCGCTCCTGACGGTGCGGGCCGCAGGCTGGGCCCTCGTCGGCGTCGGCGTCGCGGTCCGCCTCGTTCGCTTCGCCGCCGATCGCTCGCTCTGGGGAGACGAGGCGATGCTGGCGCTGAACATCACCGACCGAAGCGCTCGCTCCCTCCTCAACACCCTCGATTACACACAAGCGGCTCCGTCAGGCTTCCTGCTCGCGGAGAAGCTCGCGGTCTCGCTCTTCGGCAGAACGGAGCTCGCCCTTCGGCTCGTCCCGCTGCTGGCGGGGATCGCCGCCCTCTTCCTCTTTCGTGGACTGGCCCAGCGCTTCCTGACGCCTCCCGGCGCTCTCGTGGCGCTCGGCCTGTTCGCAGTCGCCGAGCCCCTCGTCTACTACTCGAGCGAGGTCAAGCAATACGAAGTCGATGTGTTCGCGGCCGTGGCCGTCCTCGCCGTCGCCGCCCCCGCGCTGGAGTCCGGGACCCTGAGTCGCGGGCGCGCACTCGCGCTGGGTGCCGCCGGCGTAGCGGCAGTCTGGGTGTCGCATCCGGTCATCTTCGTCCTCGCGGGGATCGGAACGGCGCTCATCGTCGCGCAGCTTGTCTCTCCCGAACGCCGATTGGCGCTACCGCTGGCCGTCTCGGCCGCCTTCGCGGCGAGCTTCCTGGTCGCTTACAAGGTCACGGTGGCGCAGACCGCCGAGGTCCGGAGCGCGCTGAGGCTCGACGAACCGAGCGCGCGCCCGAATGCGAGCGGGATCCTGCGCGACGCCTGGAACGCGATCGCGGACCCAGGACCGTTTGCGCGCACTTCAACGGCCCTTGTCGCGGTGCTGGCGATCCTCGGCGTGATCTGGCTGGCGAGGCGGAAGCCGTGGCACGCGACGGCGCTGATGTCCGCACTGGCTGCCCTCGCCCTCGCCGGCGTCATCGGGAAGTATCCGCTGTACGGCCGGTTTGTCCTCTTCACCGTGCCGATCCTGCTGCTGCTCGTCGGGGCCGGCTTCGATTACCTTCGCGCGACCCAGCGCAGCCCTTACCCGATTGCGGCAGCACTCCTCCTTGCCGGCGTCGCGCTCTACCCGGTTGCCCACGAGGCATCGAGAACGCTCCACCCGCCGGGCCACGAGGAGCTCCGGCCGGTGATCGGCTCGCTCGACAAGGCCTGGCGGCCGGGCGACCGGCTCTACGTCAGTCGCGTGGCCCAGTTCGCGCTGCGCTACTACGCGGAGTGTCGAGCCTGCGACGGCTTCTCGCCGGGCCGGGACGATCTGCGCACGCTGGTTCTCTCCAACCGCCGCCAGGGCCGCTTCGCTCTCAGCTCGAAGCCGCCCCGGCTGGTCGTCGGCAACGTCGAGAACGGCTCGCCGTACGAGCGTCTACATCTCGGACGTCAACCGGCTGCGGGGCTCGCGGGTCTGGGTGCTGTTCTCGTCGGGCTGGGACGATTCAGTACGCCCAGTTCGCGCTCGACTGCCGCGGGCAGCGGCTCGCAACCTACCGGGCGTTCCGGGCAGTGGCCTACCTATACGACTTTCGCACGCCCGTTCACGCTTCTGGCGACTGTCCACGGAGCGAGCTCGCTCCGCCGCTCACGGCTAGCCGGAGAAGTACGCGCGCACGCCGGCGACGACCGCTGCGAGCTGCTCCTCGGAGATTCCCGGGAAGATCGGCAGGGAGAGCACCTCTTCCGCGAGCGCCTCGGCGACCGGGAAAGCACCGCGGGAGTAGCCGAGGCCGGCGAAGGCTCGCGTCAGATGGACCGGCTCGGGATAGTGCCGCCCGGTCGAGATCCCTCGCTCGGCGAGGAATGCGCCGAGCCCCTCCGGATCCGCTGTCCGGATCACGTACAGGTGCCAGACGGGCTCGCTGCCCGCGGGCACGGGAGGCGTGCGGATGTCGCCGGTCCCCTCGAGCGCCTCGGAGTAGAAGCGCGCCGCGGCACGCCGCTGCTCGTTCCAGCCGTCCAGGAGCGGCAGCTTCCGGATCAGGGCAAGCGCCTGGATGGTGTCGAGGCGGGCCGTGTAGCCGATCAGGTCGTGCCGGTACTTCGCCCGCTGGCCGTGCTCCCGCAGCGCTCGGACGCGCTCGGCCAGCGCCTCGTCGTCCGTGACGAGCGCGCCTGCGTCGCCGAGTGCGCCCAGGTTCTTGGCGGGATAGAAGCTGAACGCACCTGCGCCCGCCGCGGCGCCGGCTCGGAGGCCGTCTCTGCTCGCGCCGTGCGCCTGGGCGGCGTCTTCCAGCACGAACAGACCGTGCCGGTCCGCAAGCGCGCGCACGGCCCGGATGTCTGCCAGCTGGCCGTAGAGGTCCACCGGAAGCAGGAACCGGGTTCGCGGCCCGACGGACGACTCGGCCGCGTCGACGTCGAGGTTCAGGTCGGCCTCGCTCACGTCGACGGGAACCGGGGTGGCGCCGGCCTGCACGACCGCCTCGAGCGTGGCGACGAAGGTGTTCGCAGGCACGATCACCTCGTCTCCCGGCTCGACGCCCGCGGCGAGCAGGCCGAGGCAAAGCGCATCGAGGCCGCTGCCGAGCCCGACGCAGTGCGCGACCCCGCAGTAGTGCGCGAATGCCTGCTCGAACTCGGCGACGGCCGGCCCGTTCGTGAAGGCGCCCGACTCGAGCAGGTCGGCTACGTCGCCGAGCAGGTCGGCCGCGATCTCCGCGTGTGACGGCCCGAGATCGACGAAGGGCACGCGCGTCTCAATGGTGGTCGCAGGGCGGGAGCTCATCTCGCGCCGCATCCTAGACGCGCCCGGGTGCCGTGGCCCCTACTCGAACGGACAGAGACGTCGATGAGGCGCTCTCTGTAGCGTGACGACGGTGACGAATCGGCACCGCCTCCGGCTCCTCCAGCTCGTGCACGGCTATCCGCCGGCCGTCGGCGGAGTGGAGCTGTCGACGCGCGACCTCCTCGAGGGCCTCGTCGCCGACTACGACGTCGACGTCACCGTCTTCACGACGAATGCGCTGACGACCGCGAACTTCCTCGACGGCTCGCTGCCGACGATTCCGATCCAGGCCGACGAAGAGCAGAACGGCGTCACGATCCGGCGCTTCCCCGTGGTGACCCGGTGGGCGCCGGTTCTGAGGCAGGCCCAGCGGATCGGCTGGCGTCTCCGGCTTCCGGGCAACGACCGACTGCGCACGTGGTACCAGGGGCCGATCGCGCCCGAGATGCTCCGAGCCGTCCGCGAGGCCGAGGCTGACGTCGTGTGCGCGGCCTCGTTCCCGCTGAACCACATGACCTACCCCTTCCGCCGCCCGGAGCCGCGGCCGCCGGTCGTCCTCGTCCCGGCGGTGCACACGACCAACACCTGGGGCTTTCGCCGCCCGCATCTGATCCGGCTCGTGGCGCGCTCCCACGCGACGGTCGCGCACACCGAGCACGAGCGCGAGTGGCTCGTGGAGCAAGGCGCGCCCGCCGAGCGGATCCAGGTCATCGGGCACGGAATCGAGCTGGCCGACTTCAGCTCCGACCCCGGAGCCTTCCGCGCCGCGCACGGGATCCCGCCTGAAGCGTTCGTGGTCGCGTACGTCGGCCAGCAGGGCGGTCACAAGGGGATCGACACCCTGATCCGTGTCCTCCCGCGGCTGCTCGCGCACCGGGAGGACGCCTGGCTCGTCGTAGCCGGTGCCCGGACGCCCTACTCGGTCGAGCTTCGCGCGCTCGCCGCGGGCCTGCCCGAGCCGGCGCGCAGCCGGTTGCTGCTGCTCGACGACGTGACCGATGACGAGCGCACCGCGATTCTCGCGGACTGCGACGTCTTCGCGTCACCCTCGCAGCAGGAGTCCTTCGGGATCACGACGCTCGAGGCGTGGTCGCAGGCGAAGCCCGTGGTCGTCGGGGCCGGGCCGGCGCAGGCGTCGGTCGTCGAAGAGGGCGTTTCGGGATTTCTCGTTCCCTACGGCGACGAGGAGCGGTTGCTCGAGCGACTGCTCCTGCTCGCCGGCGATCCCGGCCTGCGGTCGCACGGCTGGGGGCAGCCGGACGCCGCAAGGTCGAGAAAGAGCACCGACACTCGCAGATCGTCGCCCGGTACCACGCGCTGTTCCAGGAGGCTGCGGGAAGATCGACCTAGCCGTTTGGCCTGCTCGATCGGCTAGGTCCGGCGTGCCGGGATGCTGTGCGATCGGGCGGTTGCGCCTCGGAGGAGCGCTGACTCAGCATCCGCACATGGCCTTGGAACAGCCGGAACAGCCGTTCGCGCACCCACGCCGAGCTCTCTCGGCGAGGGAGCTGCAAGTGCTGGAGATGACGGCGCGCGGCCTGACGAACAGCCAGATCGCTGCGGCGATCGGCGTGACCATCCACGGAGTCAAGTTCCACCTCGCGTCGATCTACCGCAAGCTCGGGGTCGCGAACCGCACCGAGGCGGCTGCTCTCTACTACAGCGGCGACGTGCTCGCGGCCGGTGGGCTGAGCGAGGGAGCGGGCTAGCGATGGACCTCGCGCTCTACGGACGTGTGCTCTGGCGCTTCAAGTGGCTCGTCCTGCTCGGCCTGCTGCTTGCCCTCGCGTTGACCGTGTTCTCGGTCGCGAAGGTAGACGGGAAGGGGCATCTGCAGTACCGCAAGCAGGAGGTCTGGCAGGGCGAGGCAGACGTGCTGCTCACGCAGGGCGGCTTCCCCGAAGGGCGGGCACTGTTCCCCGGCTCGACACGCTCGGCGCCAGCAAATACCGCTACGCCGATCCGGGGCGTTTCGCGAGCCTGACCGCGCTGTACGCCCAGTTCGCGGGCAGCGACGCGGTGCAAGCGCTCATGCGCAAAGAGGGAGCACCGCGGGGCTCTTCGCTCTCGGCCACTCCGGTCGCCCCGCCCACCGGGAACACCTACGCGCTGCTCCCGGTGATCTCCCTCTTCGGCAAGGCCCCCACATCGGCTGGGGCCGCCGAGGCGACTCTGATCGGACGCGACGCGTTCGTCCAGTACCTCGAGAAGCGACAGCGACTGGCCGGAATTGCGCCGGACCAGCGGGTCGCCGTCAAGACCATCCACAGCGTTGGGCCGACGCTCATCCAGCCGCGCAAGAAGACGCTGCCGATCGTGGTCTTCCTGACCGTCCTCACGGCCACGGTCGCGCTCGCGTTCATTCTCGAGAACGCGCGACCGCGGATGCGAGCGGTCGAGGACGAGGCCGACGTCGTCGAGACGGCGGCGGTCTCGGACCAGCGGCGCAGCGCCTGACGCGATGCGCGCGGTAGCGGGGACGCTTAACCGCGAGCCGGCTGTCGCCCTGATCATCGGCGCGCTGGCGATTCTGGCGGCCGCGTCGGCGAGCGGCTACCGGACCGAAGCCGTCGCGCCGCTCGTGCTCGGGTTCGTGATCTTCTCCGCGCTGCACCGGTCGCTGCTGCGCTGGCACAGCCTCGTCGGGCTGATCCTCGCCGTTGTCCTGTTCGTGCCGATAACGAAATACCGCCTGCCGGCGAACCTGCCGTTCAAGCTCGAGCTCTACCGGCTGGTGGTCGCCCTCGTCGTCCTGTGCTGGCTCACCTCCCTTCTGATCGATCCTCGGGTCAGGCTCAGGCGCACCTACTTCGACACACCGCTGCTCCTGATCGTCCTCTGGGCCCTGGCCTCCGAGGTCGCGAATCCCGGTCGCGTGGACTCGCTCAGCTCGTACGTCGCGAAGTCGCTTACCTTCTTCCTCAGCTTCGTCTTCGTCTACTACGTCACCGCCAGCGTGATCAAGCGGCGCGGCGAGGTGCTGTTCCTGCTCAGATTTCTCGTCGCTCGGCTGCTGCGTCGCTGTCCGTAGCGGCGCTCGTCGAGCAACGCACGGGCTACAACGTCTTCTACCACCTCCATTCCATCGCCCCGTTTCTCCAGTTCCAGGGCGGCGGCGAGCTCTCGCGCTTCGGCCGGTTGCGGGTCTACGCGTCCGCGCAGCATCCGATCGCGCTCGGCGCGATGCTCGTCGTACCCGTGCCGATCGCCGTCTACTTCGCCCGCACGGCCGGGCGCCGGTGGTGGGCGGCGGTCGCGATCCTGCTGCTCGGCGCTCTGGCGACCGGCTCGCGAACCGCGGTCGTGATGCTGATCGCGATCGGAATCGTGTTCCTGCGGCTGAAGCCTCGCGAGACCAAGCGCATCTGGCCCGTGCTCATTCCTGCGGTCGCGCTCGTCCATGTGGTCGTGCCCGGGGCGATCGGGTCCATTCGCGAAGCGTTCTTTCCCACGGGGCGGGATCATCGCGCGAGCAGTCGACGCTGGCGCCCGGCGAGGATCCGAATCTGGCGGGCGGCCGGATCCGGCAGCTCGTCCCGATGCTCAAGGAAGCGGCCGGGCATCCGCTCTTCGGCGAGGGGGTCGGGACCCGGGTCACGGGGTTCGGAAACACCGTTTTCCGGAACGCGCCGATCCTCGACAACCAGTGGCTGAACAACGTGCTCGAGCGTCGGGTACGTCGGGGTCGCGTTCTGGTTCTGGTTGTTCATTCGCAGCGTGCGCCGGCTCTTCCGAGCGTCGCGGGAGGCGGAGGAAGACGGAGACGACTGGCTGTTCGCCGGCCTCGCGGCTGCAATCGCCGGCTTCGGCGTCGGAATGTTCACGTACGACGCCTTCAGCTTCACGCAGATCACGTTCGTGTTCTGGATCCTGCTCGGGCTCGCCGCGGCGATGCTCCGGATCACCCAGGGACCTCAGACGCTGAGAACCGCCGATCAGCGCTCGTGACGCGGACGGGCGCTAGTCGCGTCCGAGGGCTTCGCGGAACCGCAGCCCGAGCTGCCGCAGGCCCTGCTCGCGCCGCAGCAGGGCCCGAACCTCGGGGTCCTGCAACCGAGCCTGTCGCTGGACGGCCGCTTCCGCGAACCCCCACACCATCGCGAGCGCGACCGGGTCGCGCAGTCCTCGATAGAGCGCGCGGAGCACCAGATACGAGGGGCGATAGCCCATGTAGTGGGCCATCTCCCCCTGTCGCACCCACATCCCGAGCCTGTCCTCGCGAGCGCCGAGCGCCCGGTGATGCCGCACGACGAGGTGTCGCAGGCTCGCGGTGCGCCACCCGTTCACGGCTGCCTTGAGCTCGTCGACGCCGTCCCAGCCCATCCGTTGCTCGAGCGGGAGCACGGTCGTCCAGGCACTCGCGGCGGTAGGCGCGCTCGGCGCCGCGGACGTGGTTACGCGTCGTGTACTGCGGCCGCCAGGCGCCCCGCTCCTCCTCCCAGCAGGTCCCGCCTGCGATCCCGAGCGTCGGGTCGGCCTCGAATTCCGCCAGCAGCCGCTCGAAGTGGTCCGGCTCGAACGAGAGGTCGGCGTCGAGCTTCACCACCACCTCGGTCGTCGGCTCGACCTGCTCCAGCCCGGCCGTGAACGCGCGCACGATCGGCTGTCCTCGAATCGCGGTGTGCTCGCCGGAGAGCGTGACGACCTTCACCCAGCGGTGGGACTCCGCGAGCCGGGCCGCGAGCTCGCCCGTGCCGTCGGAGGAGCCGTCGTCGACGATGATCCACGCGGACGGCTGGACCGTCTGCTCTACCAGGCAGGCCGCGAGCCGGCGGGAGGTTCGAGGCCTCGTTGCGCGCCGGCGTGACCACGGCGTACGAGAGCGAACGTGCGCTCAAGCGCGGCGCGCCTCCGTGCCCGCAGCCAGCGCCCGCGGCAGGACGCTCGACAGCCACAGCTCGAGCATCAGCAACGCGATCAGCAGGCGAGGGGAGGGGGCCTCTCCATGGTCGCCGGCGGCGAGGTGCGCGAGGGTGTCGCGGTCGAAGAGGGCGGCCGAGGCCGGCTCGCCGTCCACGAAGCGCTCTCGCAGCTCGCGCTGCCCGTGCGAGACGACCCACTGCGACATCGCTGCGTTGAAGAAGCCGACCTTGCGCTTCCGCAGGACCCCTTCGGGTAGCAGCCCCCGGGCAGCGTGTCTGAGGACGATCTTCGTCGCGAACCGGTGGACCTTCAGGCGTTCGGGGATCGTCGCCGCGAGCTCGACCAGCTCGTGGTCGAGAAACGGGACTCGCACCTCGAGCGAATGCGCCATCGAAGCTCGATCGAAGTACTGGAGCATGTCGTCGACCAGGGCGAGCTTGGCGTGGAGGTGGAACGCGATGCGGACCGGCTCGTCGGGCAGGCCGTCGACGTGCGCCGCGACCGCCTCGCGCGCGGCCTGCCCCGGAACCGCCGCGAAGTCCGGCCGGTAGAGGCTGCGCCTGAACGCGTCCCCGCTGAGACTCTGCTGGACCAGGAAGCGCTCGGTCGGGCCCGGGGCGGCGATGATCCGGGCGGCTCGGCCTGCTCGGCCCGGGCCGTGAGCGGCGAGGGGCGCGAGCGCGCGCCGGGCCCCGGGTATCCGCCGCGCCAGCCCGACGACGCCCGCGTTCCTGTGCGCGGCATAGCCGCCGAACAGCTCGTCGGCTCCCTGTCCCGAGAGGGCAACCGTGACGTCCTCTGCGGCCAGGCGGCTGAGCATGTAGAAGCCGAGAGCGGAGAGATCGGCGAGGGGCTCGTCCAGGTACCACGCGAGCTCCTCGAGCGGCACCGCCGTGTTCGAGACCGAGAGCTCTAGCTCGCGATGGTCGGTGCCGAGGTGGCGGGCGACCGCTCTCGCGTCGGCGAGCTCGTTGTTCGGGTCCTCCGCGAAGCCGATGGCGAACGTCTTCACCGGCCTGTCCATTCGCCGGGCCATGAGGGCGACGACCACGCTCGAGTCGAGCCCGCCGGAGAGCATCGCACCGAGGGGCACGTCGCTCATCAGTCGCAGGGTCACCGACTCGTCGAGCTTCTCGAGCACGCGCTCCGCGGCGTCGTCGAGCGTCATCTCCTCCGGTTGCGCGGCCGGATAGGCCCAGAAAGCCTCGTCCTTGACGTCCTCTTCGACGATGAGGCGATGTCCCGGGGCGAGCTTCTTGACGCCTCGCAGCGGCGTGAGCGGGGTCGGGAAGTACCCGAGCGTCAGGTACGCGTCGATCGCGTCGGGGTCGAGCTCGGCCTCGACGAGCCCGCTGGCGAGGAGCGACTTGAGCTCGGACGCGAAGACGAGCACGTCGCCGGCGACCGCGTAGTAGAGCGGCTTGATTCCAAGCCGGTCTCGCACGAGGATGAGGCGATTCCGCCGCTCGTCCCACACGGCGATCGCGAACATTCCTCGAAGGTGCTCTGGAAACGCCGCGCCGTACTCCTCGTAGGCGTGCGGGATGATCTCGGTGTCGCAGTGGGTCGCAAACGCGTGGCCGCTCAGCCGCCGCCGAACGTCCAGGTGGTTGTACAACTCGCCGTTCTGGATCGCCCGGACGGTCCCGTCCTCGTTCGAGACCGGTTGGTGACCCTCCTCGACGTCGACGATCGAGAGCCGGCGAACACCGAGCGCGACGCCGTCTGCCAGATAGGTGCCCCGCTCGCTCGGCCCGCGGTGGAGCATGAGATCGGTCATCGCGTCGAGGACGGCCGGCGCGAGCACCGGCCTCCGCGGGCCCGTTCCGAGCTGCACGACGCCACAGATTCCACACATGCGTCTGAGGCTAGCCCCGGCTCGCGCCGAACCGCGACCGCGGAACGGCTAGGACGCGGCCGTAGCGTCGGGCAGGCCGGGCACGGCGTCACGCCCCGACCAGACGTAGAGGATCCAGCCCAGGTGGTATGAGCAACATTCGCGATTAGAGACGGACCCTGCTACCGTGCGCCCCGATCCGCGGCCCGGCGAGCGATCGGGCGGTCGCGCGCAGGTAGCGCCTCGCCGGGGAGCGACTCGGCGCGCTCGATCGAGCGGTAGGCCGCGAACGGGTCACGCTCGAACATCGGCGCCGCGAGCTCGTTCCGGCCGAGAGTCCAGGCGAAGCTCCGGCCGATCGCCCCGTCCACGTCGAGGCCCGACTCGAGGGCCGGGAGCAGGAACAGCATCGACATGCTGTCCTGGTGGACCGTGAAGACCGGGTAGACGTCGAGCGCGACGCGCCGGCGCACGCTGATCAGCCACGGCCACTCCCCGAGCTCGCCCTGGAGGCCGACGACCGCCTCGACTCCACGCTCGAAGGCTTGCTGGGCCTGTTCGTCGCCGGACAGTCGGCGCGAACTCGAAGACCGAGCGCAAGAAATACGCCGTCGCTCCGCACGAGACCAGGTCGCGGCGATAGCGGCCGAGGCTGTGACGCGCCAGGCCGGAGCTCGGCTCGAGGAAGCGGTCGAGGATCAGCTCGGCGAGCCTCCCCGCGGTGTCGGTCGCGGCGGGGATACCCGCCCGGGCCGCGGCGCAGGCGCCCCAGAGCATCCAGCTCGCCTCCTGCATCGTCAGCTCTTGGCGTGCCGTTCTTCGTCGCCGAGCTGCCGATGCGGCCCAGGAGCTCCTCCGCGCGCCCGGCCGACACGTCTCCCTCGCAGAGCAGGACGAGCAGCAGGCCGATGTCGGCGGGGCTCGAGACGTCGTCGGCGTGGTGCTCGAGGAACGTCTCGGTCAGCGTGGCAACCTCGGCTCGATCGACGACGTCCGAGCCATGGCAGCGCCTCCGCCTGGAGGCCGAGCAGCGAGTTGATCGAGTAGCGAACGGCGGCGGGATGGTCGAAGTCGTGCACGTATGTGCCGTCGCGCACCGTCGTCGAGTAGGTGAACAGGCCGTCGTCCGCGGCGCACGGTTCCCAGCAGGAACGCCGCCGCCTCGCGCTTGAGCTCGGAGAGCGTCATCGCGCGTTCAGGAGGCGACATCGGCGACGGTCGAGGAGATCACACGCAGGATCTCGTCGGCATGCTCGGGAGGGAAAGGCGCTGCCGTGGCCGGCCGTCTCTCGAGCCGCGGCATGGTGCCGGGCGCCCGCAGATCCTGCAGCCTGCCCAGCCGCAGCAGCTCGCCGTCGACCGCGGCCAGCCGACCCGCGAAGACGGTGTACGTCGGCATCCCGAGGATTGCCGACTCGCGCGCCATCGTCCCGCCGGCGCCGATGACGACGTCGGCGCTCGCGAGCAGCGACGGAGCGTCGAGGCCCGGGACGGAATGACAACCCCGGGCGATCCGGCGTAACGTGCCGCCTGCTCGCGGTCGCGCGGCAGCAGCACGGTGACCGACGTCCGGTGACTCGGAGGCGAGGTCGAGCAGCTCGTCGAAGCGGCCTTCGAGCCCCTGGTGGTAGAGCGCGCCGTCGGGAGGCGTTCGGAGGACCACGAGCACCGCGTCGTCGCCGACGCCGAGCTCGGCACGGATGTGATCGTCGGGACGGAAAGCCGGAGAGGTAGAGCTCTTCCTTGAACCCCTCGTAGCGGACGACCTTCTCGGGCCGTGCCCCGAAGCGGCGGAGCGCCGTCCTCGGGGAAGACGTCGGGCACGATCACGCGGCTCGCCAGGCGGAAGCTGAAGTGGTTCGCCGGCTGGTGCTCGTAGTCCATCATCGTCACTGAGCCGGTAATGCGCACGGCCCGCGCCGCGATCGACCTGCGCATACGAGCCGTGGGACAAAGCGACGCTAGGACGCTGCGCCCGTCTCGCAAAGCTGCCTGAGACCGGCGGCTCGCCCGCGGACACGAGGCGCCGCCCTTGTGCCAAGCGTCCCGCAGGGCTCGAGCCGCCGACCACCTCGCACGTCGGGCCAGCGGTCGCTTCGCCAGCTCGACCGTTTGAGCATGGTCACGAGCCGTCAACGACGTACTTCGTCAGCCCGTCGTGCCCGGAGACGCTCGACGATCGGTGCCGAAGAAGAGCACGTGTGGCGAGTTCGCCAGGTCGATCCAGGCCCGCCGCTCCGCTGCGGGCGTCACTAGCCCGGCGGAGGGACGAGGGTGAGCTCGGGGCCGTTCGAGCGGGACAGCTCCGGCTCGCCCGCAGAGACGAGCACGTCGGCGACGCGCTCCGCCGCGTGACCGTCCCATCCTTCCGGGTGCGCCGGCTCGGTTGTCCGCTCAGCGATCGAGCTCGGGACCTGGGCGAGCGCGCCCGGGTCGAGGCCGAGCAGGCGGTTCGTCCCGCGTGTGATCGTGACCGGCCGTTCCGTGTTGTCGCGGAGGGTGAAGCAGGGGACGCCGAGATAGGTCGTCTCCTCCTGAATCCCGCCCGAGTCGGTGATCACCGCCGCCGCCCGCGCCTCCAGCGCGAGGAAGTCCACGTAACCGGCAGGATCCAGGATCTGCAGCGCGGCTCCCGTCCCGAGGTCGGCTCCCTCGAGTCGCGCGCGCGTTCGCGGGTGCATCGGGAAGACGACGGGAAGCTCCTGGCTCGAGCCGCTCCAGGGCCTCCATGGTCTCGGCCAGCAGCGGCCCGTCGGTCAGGCGCGGGCGATGCAGCGTGACGAGCGCATACTCACCGGCGTGTGATGCCGAGGCGCTCGTGGACGTCCGATGCCTCGATGCGCGGCCGGAGTCGCTCGAGCGTGTCGATCATCGTGTTCCCGACGAAGAAGATTCGTTCGGCCGCGATCCCCTCGCGCCTGAGATTGTCCGCCGCCTCGGGGCTGTGGATGAAGCACCAGTCCGAGACCTGGTCGACGAGGAGGCGGTTTACCTCCTCGGGCATCGTCCGGTCGAAGCTGCGCAGTCCCGACTCGATGTGCGCGAGCGGGATCAGGAGCTTGGTGGCCACGATTGCGCCTGCGAGGGTCGAGTTGACGTCTCCGGCGACGATCAGCAGGTCGGGGCCGACCTCGAGCAGGGCCGCCTCGATGCGCTCGATCGCGCGGCCGATCTGCTCGCCGTGCGACCCGGAGCCGACGGACAGAAAGTAATCCGGTGCCGGTAGGTCGAGCTCTTCGAGGAAGATCTCCGAGAGCTCCCGGTCGTAGTGCTGCCCGCTGTGCACGAGCACGTGTCGTGTGTGCGGCAGTCGCGCGCGAAGCTCGTGGAGGACCGGGGCGACCTTGACGAGATTCGGGCGCGCGCCGACCAGGTAGGCAATCGAGCGCGGCGGGTCGCCGCCCTTTGCCCTGCCGTCTGAATCTCGTTGCTCGCTCATCTCAAAGACGCTAGCGCCTCGGTTCACGTGCCGTCGGGCGGCGCCGTGCGAAGGATGATCTGCAGGTCGGCGCGGGTAACGGCCCTGAGCGCGTAGGCCGCCGCGAAGAAGGCAAGCTCGGCGAGCGCGACCGCGAGCCAGGGTGACTCGGAGCGCAGGAGCGCGATCACTACGGCGGCGGCCGCCGTCGCCCCGAGCGCGCGTAGGAGGAAGATCTTCTCGAGATGGAAGTCGTAGTGGCCTCGCGCCACGATGAACAGCGAGGAGGAGCGAGAAGGCCTCGGAGACGACCGTTGCGCTCGCAGCGCCGTTGTAGCTGTAACGCGGGATCAGGATCAGGTTCAGGCCGAAGTTGAGGGCGAGGCTCGCCACGCCGATCAGAATCAGGTGGCGCTGCCTGTTGATGGCGATCAGGACGTTGTAGAAGACCGGCGCGACGAAGATGAAGGGGAGGGCGAAGGCGAGGATCCGAAGCGGACGGATCGACGCATCGAACTCGGTGCCCGCGACGAGGTGGACGAGCGGATGGGCGAGCACGAAGATCATGACGGTGACCGTGATCGCGCCGAGCAAGAGCGTCTGGAACGTCCGGTTGATCGCCCGCTGGGCTCGCGCCGGGTCCTCGTGGACGGCACGGGTGATGATCGGAAACATCGTGCCCACGAACAACCCCGGCAGCATGAAAGCCTGGTCGACGAAGCGGTACGCGATCGCGTAGATGCCGACGTCGCGGGCGGGCTTCAGCAGTGAGAGCAGCACCGCGTCGCCCCGGAAGTGGAGCAGGCCGATCATGCTGACGAGCCCGATCACGACGGAATCGCCCAGCAGCGCCCGCGCGCGGCTCCAGCGGAAACGGATGTTGATCCGCCAGAACCTGCGCGAGAGCGCGAATGCCCATACGCAGGCGAGGCCGTTGACCACGACGAGCAGGCCGACGAGCCCGTAGAGCCCGAGGTCGAACACCCGGACGAGCACGATCGCGGCAAGGCCGAGGGCCCTCGTCAGGACGTCGATCGCCGCCGTGTACTCCTGGCGCAGGTTCGCCTGGAAGAACGCGGCCGGAAACCCGCCGAGGATGGTGAAGACCATCATTCCAAGCGAGATCGCCAGCGCGACCTTCGTGTCGTGCGCGTACGGGAGGAAGGGGATGACGGCGAGGAAGAGGAGCGCCGCGATGATCGAGCTTGCGAGGCGGAACCGCAGCAGGTCGCCTCCGAGCCGGTCGGCTTCTGCGGGCGTCTTGGCGAGCTCGCGCGTCAGCGTCGTCGTGACCCCGAGATCGGCCAGGATCGCGACGAGCCCCGTGAGCGAGATGACGATCGAGAGCTGGCCGAACGAGCGGACGCCGAGGTAGGTCGCGGTGAGCCGGATCGTGAGCAGGCCGATCGCGATCGACAGGATCCGGCCGCCGATCTGAATGCCGGTGTTGAAGACGACCTTCTGGGCGAGATTCATCTGGAGGGTTGCGTCGGCAGGGGGCCGGGATCACCGGCGAGCGCCAGCCGCAGCTCAGAGGGGGAAAGGGCCTCGGGCCGGCGAAGCGCGAGCAGGGCGAGATTCTGGAGGAAGAGAACGGCCTTGTAGATCCAGACCTTGAGCGGCGTCTCGGTCTCCTCGAGCATGCGGATCTGGGAGCCGAGGTACTGGCGCCGCAGCTTCGCCCCCATCAGGCCGGTCGAGGCGTGAGCCTCGTGCACCACCAGTGCGTCAGGGATTACCCAGAGCGCCTCCCCGCGAGACGCAAGCGAGCGGGCGAGCTGCACGTCGTTGAAGAAGATGGGATAGCGCTCGTCGAAGACCCGATCTCGTGGAAGACAGGAACGGCGGAGGAGGAGGCAGCTCGCAGAGGGCTGCGGCACCTGGCGCGGCTTCGTGAAGTCGTCGTCCAGCATCCGGAACTCCCTGAGCCGGCGTTCGCTTCCGGGCACGAGGCGGCGAATCACGGCGCTGCCGTTCGCCAGCGTGGTCGCAAAGGTCGGGAAGACGGAAGTGGAAGGGCTGCGGCGTCCCGTCCGGGTTGAGATAGAGAGGCGCCGCACCTACCGCAGCCGGCGTGGTTCGCAGGAACTGCGACCAGGGTGCTCACCGCTCCGTCGGTGAGCTCGACGTCCGAGTTCAGGAGCAACACGAGCTCTCCCCGTGAGCGCCGGAAGGCCTGGTTGACCGCCGCCGCGAAGCCGAGGTTCTCGCCGTTGCGGATCAGGTCGATCTCGCTCGCTGGCCAAGCGCGTCGGCGGAGCCGTCGACCGAGCCGTTGTCGACGACGATCGTCTCGTACGAGACCCCGTCGCCGATCCCGCGCGGCAGCGAGTCAAGGCACTTGAGCGTGAGCTCGCGCGTGTTCCAGTTGACGATCAGGACCGAGAGTTCGGGTGCCGTCACTCAGCCGCCCCCATCCGAGGCCGCAGGCGTGAGCGCCTGGCCGGGTGGCGAGCCGAAAGGTGGCCCGTCCTGCCCTAGGAGGACGCGCAAGGCGGCCCGCGGCTGCCTGCCGCTGCGCTAGCCGCTCGGAACCGGGCGCAGCCGCGCGCAGCGCATTGCCGAGCGCGAGCGCGCCACGGTAGGCGGCCCGATGTGGCAGGGAGAAATGCTTGTCCGCGAACTGGATCCTGGAGTAGGCGTCCTGAGCCAGTGAGCCTCGGATCGGTGCGGTCCTGGCCTCCGTGGTGGAGGACGGTCATCACGGGCAGGTGCCGCACCTCCCAGCCGGCCTTCTTGACCGCAGCCCGAGATCCGGCTCTTCGCTGTAGAGGAAGAACCGCTCGTCCATGAAGCCCGCGCTCTGGAGGGCCTCGCGGCGGGCGACGAGAAACGAGCCCGAGATCCAGTCGCAGGCACGCTCCTCTCGGTGCCCGGCGAGATCGAGCTCCCGCTCGCCGAGCCACTGCGCCCTGAACGGGAAATGCTCGGAACCGAGGGCCTCGGCGAGGGAACGCAGTGGCGTTCGGGAACCGCCTCATCGTCGGCGCGACGGCGCCCCCCGGCGAAACTTGGAGCACGCCTGCGAGGCCGACGCGCGGGACGGTCGTCGAGCGCCCGCACGAGCTCTCCGAAGGTTCCTTCGAGAATCTCGGTGTCGACGTTGAGGAAGAGCGCGTACCGCGCGCGTGACGTGAGCAGAGCGCGGTTGTTCGCATGTGCGAAGCCGCGGTTCTCGCAGCGGATCAGCCTCACCTGAGGGAAGTCGGCCTTCACGATCTCGGCGGTGCGGTCGTCTGCGTTGTTGACGACGAGACCTCGGCGACGCAATCGCCGAGGTGTGCGAAGACGCTCGTCAGGCAGGGACGCAGCCAGCGATCGCCGTTGTGTGAGACGAGGATGATCGAAAGGTCTTCCACCCAGCACTCACAAATAGCACCCGGCCCGACGGGTCGGCCTAACCGGAAGGCGGGTCTGTGCGCCGCGCTCGGCACGCGAGGCTCCCCGAATCGAATGTCTGGTCCGCATCAGCCGGCAGCTCGGCCGGCGCTCACGCGTGGGCGATCCGGTCCGCCGGACCGCCCTCGACCGCGCGCCGATAGGCATCCATGAGGACGTCACCGGCGCGCCGCCAGGTCGCGTCGGGCGCGCTGCGAAGGGCACCTCCGCGCAGCCGCTCGAGCAGCTGGCGGTCTCGGTGCAGCATCGTCAGGTGCTCGGTGAGGGCGTCGACGTCGCCGGCGTGATGGACGAGCGCGTTCTCCTGGTGCCGGCAAACCTCGGTGCAGGCGTCGGAGACGAGAGGCACGCACCCGCAGGCGAGGGCCTCGGCACAGACGAGCCCGTAGCCCTCCTCGAGGCTCGGCAGGACAAGGACGTCGCTCGAGCGCATCAGATCCGGCACGTCGCTGCGGTGGCCCGAGGGCACGGACGCTTGGATGTGAAAGCTGGGCCGCGAGCCGCTCGCGATACGCGGGCACGAACTCGCCGGCGATCAAGAAGGTTCCCTCGGACGAGGCGGGGGATCGGAGCCAGGCGTCGAGGGCCAGGTGCAGGCCTTTTCGGACCGCGGCGACGCCGACGAACAGCACCGTCAGGCCGGGCCGCGCGGGCCGATCCTCGGAAGGCGGGAAGAAGATCGACGGATCGAAGCCATACGTGTGGCGCAACAGCTTCTCGCGCGGAAAGCCCTCGGCGACGAAGGTCTCGACGACGAACTCGGACGGACAGAGCAGGTAGTCGGCGAGCTCGTATTCCTCCTCCTCGTGGCGCAGGATCGCCTCGTTGTAGGCGTGCTCGTGGCCGCGGCGGCAGGGCGACCCCGATCCGCTTGCACTCCTCGGCGACGACTCGTAGGCAAAGCGCGTGTGCGCGTTTGGGCGCTCGAGGACCGTCGGGATCCCAAGGCGCCTCGCCGCCTTCAGCGTCCGCAAGGCGCCGAGCGGCCAGACGTGGACGACGTCGGGTCGATCCGCCAGCCGGGGGAGCGCGCGAGCGACGATCGCGTCGTGAAGGCGGAGGCTGCGACGCCGGCCTAGCGCCCGGTACGGCACGCGAACGCGGCCGCGGGCGAGTGTCGTCCGGACGCGCACCGTCTCGCTGAGCGGCCGTTGCACGACGCCCGTGTAGAGATCCACGCTCGCGCCGGCGGCGGCGATTCCCTGAACCTGGTGCCAGGCAATCATGCAGATCCGGTCTGCGCCGATCTTGTGCGGGAAGCTGAAGAGGACGCGGATTGGGCGCTGTCGTCGCATTGCGCTCCCGGAGGCAGATGATCGCAAGCGGGGCCGTCGTTGTGAGTCAGTTGTAGGCGCCGGGGTGCGTGAGGCCCGTTCGCGGAGCGCCGTCGGCGTCGTGGTCGAGCTTGAGGTCGCCCGAGGACGAGTCGATCGTCGGGAGGGCGGGGAGCCGTCCGGGTGGGGGTCCAGCAGCGAGTACGGTGACCAGCTATGCCGGGTGTCGCGATGCTCGTCCGGGCGAAGGGGTCGCCCGCCGCAGAGCGTGGTCGCGTTCGTGCCGCAGGTCGAGATGCCCCTCTCGAAGGTGTTCGAGTCGTAGGTGACACCCGAGACGCCGCAGCTGAGCGAAGCGCCGAAGACGTTGCCGACGATGCGGACGTTGCTGTAGGTGCCGCAGATGCCTCCCGTCCGCACGAGCAGCCCAGCGGACGGCCCCGGCGTGATGAAGTCGTTGTAGCGGATCAGCACGTTGGAGAGCGTGCAGCCCGGCGCGAGGTCGGCGCGGCAGCCGAGGCTGAACTCGTAGGTGTTGGCGCAGTCGTCCCACCTGCCATTCGGAGATGATCTGGTCAAGCTGGTAGGTCGGACAGGTGAAGACGCTGTTCTCGATTGTCACGCCGCTGTCGCGACTCCTGCATACCGACGATGGCGGTGCGCTCACAGACGAGGTGGTCGAAGACGAGGTTGTTCGCGGGCAGATCCTGAGGTTGTCGTCCATCATGCACGCAGCCGGCGTGACTTGCGTCCAGCTTGCCTTCTGCTGAGAGTCGTGGTAGTAGAAGTTCTGGATGCGGACGTTCTCGTAGTTGGAGTTGTCCCCGTAATGGATGTACGCCTGCGGCTGCTCGCCGCCGTAGGCGGTCTTCCCGCCACAGCGCAGTTCCCGTTGCTGATCGAGCAGCTAGCGGTGGCCGTGCCCAGGTTGGCGTACAGCGGCCTCGAACAAGGGGCCGGTCGGGTCGCACTGCCAGGCCGCGGGAACCAGCGGATCGTACCTTGCCGCACCACAAGGCGGGGCCGTAGTCGACGTTCTCGACCAGGATGTTCTTGGCGCCCTTGATGTTCGAGGCCGTCATGTGCAGGCAGTCGCTGCTCGCCGGGTTGGTGGCGCAGCCGGCGCCGCCCATGATCTGGACGTTCTGACGCCCGGCGCGCAGGCTGAGTCCGCCCTGGCCGAAGATGGATCGTGGCTGAAGTCGAAGCACGAGCCCTGGACGACCAGGTGGAAGCGAGGCGTACATGAAGTTGACCCCGCCGACCCTGAAGTGGACGTTCTTCTCGGTGCCGTCTGCGCAGACGTACTTCGCCCAGGCAGCGGTCGTCCCGGTCGAGACACCCTGGTCGGCCGCATTGGGGTTGACGGCTGCGCCGAGCCCGCCGGAGCAGTCCGTGTCCTTGACCAGCGACCCGTCGCTGTCCTGCGAATACGTGCCCGCCTTGACTCCGATCACGGTGCCGGCGGAGGTATTGCGGTTTGCCGCGGCCTTGCAGGCGTTGTTCCAGGCATTCGTGCTGTAGCCGAGCACGCCGTTACCCGGGCCGCACACGTTTCCTGCCGCCACCGCCTCGTCGTAGGTGACCAGGACCGGCGAGCGAGTGCAGGACGGGCTGCCGCCGCTCGGCACCACGAAGAGGTTCGCGGTCGAGGGAGGTCGCACCTCGTCGCTTTGTTGAGAGCTCGCCCGGTTGGATCCCCACTCGTTCGTCGCCGTCACCTCGACGCGGACCGTTGCCCCGAGGAGATCGTTGCCCATCAGCGAGAACGTGTCCGTCGTCGCGCCCGGGATAACGACGCAGGCCGCGCCGTCGAGGTCGCAGCGGCTCCAGCTGAACGCGAAGCTCGTCGGAGAGCTCGTCCAGGTGCCGGTCGTCGCCGTCAACGAGCTCCCGACCTCGGCCTTGCCGGAGATCGTGGGCGGCGTCTGGTCTTCCGGGACGGGACACGCGGCCGTCGACATCCAGCGCCCGATGCGCCGGGAGCGGCGTCCGGTGCGGTTTCGGGCCGCAACCGAGAATCGATAGGACTGGCCGCAGGCAAGGCCCGTGACGACGTGCCTGCGCCGAGCGGTCGATGCGAGCCGCCTGCCGTTTCGGTAGATCACGTAGCGGGTGGCACGGCCTGAGCGCCGAGCGGGGCGCCACGCAAGGCTGATGCTCTCGATCGTCCGAGCGGTCTGGACGAGATGTCTGGGCGGGCGCGGCGCGCTCGTCCGACCGCGGCGGGCGGACGCGGGAGCCACGCCCAGGAAGAGGAGGGCGAGCAAGGCGGCGGCTAGGAGTAACCGGAGCCTGGGAGTGGTTGCGGCACCCACCATGGCCCAGAAGTCATCGGCGGTGGGCGGCGATAGTCCCTAGTCCTCGTTCGGGGGTGACTTTTCTACAGCCCGGTCACTTGTTACAACCTGGCAATTTGTCGTAGAAAAACCTCCCGAACCTTCCCAAAAGGCTTGGTCTGTGATACATGTCTATATGGGAGAGCACTGGAATTCGACGGGATGGGTGGTCTAGTTATGTCTGCGGAAAGGACAGCGGTCCTACTCGATCAGCATCCGCTTTGGCTGGATGCGGTTGAGCAGGTCCTGAGTCGAATCGGGGTCGACGTCGTCGGAAAGGCGACGACGCCTGAAGAGGCGGTTGCGCTCGTCGAGAGCGCGCAACCAGAGATTTTCGTCAGCGAGATCGAGATGCCGGCGGGTCATACCGACGGGCTCACGACTCTTCGTCAAGTGAAGGACAAGGCGCCCGGCGTGCGCCTGGTGGTGCTTTCAACGCACTCGCACCCACAGCACATCGATGCAGCGCTCGACGCAGGCGTGATCGCCTACGTCGTCAAGACGGCACACCCGGATGACCTTGCCTCGGCCATCCGCCAGGTGTTCGATCACTCGATCTACCTCTCGGGCTCGCGCAACCGCCGCCTGGCGCGGCGAGACGCGGTCGAGAAGGCAGGTCTCACCAAGCGCGAGCTCGAGATCCTCCGGCTCGTCAGCCAGGGGCGGACGAACACTGAGTTGGCGAGGTCGCTCTGGGTGACGGAACAGACGATCAAGTTCCACCTGTCGAACGTCTATCGAAAGCTGGACGTGTCGAACCGGACGGAAGCCAGTCACTGGGCGCAGACCAACGGGCTGCTGACCCCGGTGTCGGTCGAGACGGTCAGCGCCGCGTAGCCGAAGGATTCACCTCTGGCGGGCCGGCAGCGCCGGCCTGCCTGGGGCGAGATGGGGGCGGGAGGATTCGAACCTCCGTAGGCTGAGCCGACGGGTTTACAGCCCGTTCCCTTTGGCCACTCGGGCACACCCCCGGGACGGACGGGAAGTCTAGCCGGGTCCAAAAGCGCAGCCCTGCGCCGTACGCTTAGGGCGTGCTCACGTGTCCGAACTGCGGGCAGGAGAACCCCGAGGTCGCCAGGTTCTGCCTCGCCTGCGGGCAGCCGCTCGACGCCGCGGCGCCGGCCGGGCGGGACGAGCGGCGGATCGTGTCCGTGGTCTTCGTCGACCTGGTCGGCTTCACGGCGCGCTCAGAGCAGCTCGATCCCGAGGACGTTCGCGCCTTCCTGAGCCCGTACCACGACTTCGTCCGGCAGGAGCTCGAGTCGTTCGGAGGGGTGGTCGAGAAGTTCATCGGCGACGCGATCGTGGCCGTCTTCGGGGCGCCGACGGCGTTCGGCGACGATCCCGAGCGAGCGGTGCGGGCGGCGCTCTCGGTGCGGGACGGCGTCCACCAGCTGGCCGAGCTCGACGTACAGGTTCGGATCGCCGTCAACACCGGTGAGGCTCTGGTCTCGCTCGGCGCGCGGCCGGAGCTCGGTGAGGCGATGGTCGCCGGTGACGTCGTGAACACCGCATCGCGGCTGCAGTCGGCGGCTCCGGTCGGCGGCGTGCTGGTGGGTCGGGGGACCTACGAGGCAACGGGGGACGCGATCGAGTACGAGGCCACGCCGCCGTTCGAGGCGAAGGGCAAGGCCCAGCCGCTCGAGGCCTGGATCGCGATCAGGCCGCGCCATGAGGCCGGGGAGCGCTTCCACTCCGGCGATCTCGTCGGGCGCGCGCGCGAGCTGGAAGTGCTGCGCGGGATCTGGGAGCGCGTCGCGGGCGGGTCGGTGCCGCACCTCGTCACCGTGCTCGGGCCGGCGGGGATCGGCAAGACTCGGCTGGCGCAGGAGTTCGACCGGCTCGTCGGGCAGCTCGGCGGCCGCACGGTCCACGGACGGTCGCTGCCGTATCGCGAGAGCAGCGCCTACTTCGCCTTCTCGACGCAGGTCAAGCAGCTCTGCGGGATCTTCGAGAGTGATCCACCCGACGTCGGCCTGGCGAAGCTGCGGGAGCGGGTGACCGACGAGACCGTGGCGCGGCACCTCGCGATCCTGCTCGGCCTCGACCCCGAGGGGGAGGTGAAAGACCGTGAGGAGCTCTTCTTCTCGGTGCGCGTCTTCATCGAGTCGGTCGCGCGCGAGGAGCCGACGGTGCTCGTATTCGAGGACATCCACTGGGCCGACCGCGGGCTCCTCGACCTGATCGAGCTGCTGGCCGCCAGGCTGCGGGACCTGCCGGTCATGCTCCTGTCTCTCGCCCGGCCCGAGCTGCTGGACAATCGGCCGGCCTGGGGCGGTGGCTTGTCCGCCTATACGGCGCTGCCGCTCGCGCCGTTGAATCCCGCGGAGGCCGAGCAGCTCGCCGAGCGTCGCCTCGGCCTGCTGAAGACGGAAGCAGTCTCGAAGCTCGCGGAGACGGCCGGCGGGAACCCGCTCTTCATCGAGCAGCTCGCGGCGACGGTGACCGAGTCCTCGCAGGCCGGGGGCTCCCTGCCGACCTCGATCAGGGGGATTCTCGCCGCTCGGCTCGACGCGCTCCCGGCCGCCGAGCGCGCGCTGCTGCTGGACGCGGCGGTCGTCGGCAAGACCTTCTGGCGCGGGGCGCTCGAGCGAATGGCTGACGGAAGCGACGGCCTGTCCGGCCTGCTCGGGGCGCTCGAGCAGCGCGACCTGATCGTGCGCGACACCGGCTCCATGATCGAGGGCGACCAGCAGTTCGGCTTCAAGCACGTGCTCATCCGGGACGTGGCGTATGAGCTCCTCCCGCGTGCCGACCGCCGCGCGAGGCACGCGCATGTCGCCGAGTTCTTCGAGGAGACGACGGCGGAGCTCGGCGAGGCGGCCGCGACGCTCGCTCGCCACTGGCGGGAGGCGGGCGACCCCGAGCGGGCGTTCGTCTACTTCGTTCGCGCAGCCGAGCAGGCCGAGCGCGGCTGGGCGAAGGACCAGGCCGCGATCATCTACCGGGAAGCGCTCGATCTCGTACCCGAGGACGACGGTGAGCGGCTCGGCGACATCCGCCGCCGGCTCGGCCTGGCGCGTGCTGCCGCGGTCCACATCCCGGACGCGCGGGACCTCATGCAGGAGAACTAGTTAGGCAGACACCGGTGGGAAGTCTGCCGGCGTGACATCCGCCGCGATCTCGAGGACGGCCTCCATGGTGTGTTCCCCGAGGTCGCGGCCGTGGGCCCTGACCATCTCCTCGCTCGGCCCTTCGTAGATGCAGTACGACATGACCGTCCCGTCGGCCAGGACGACCACGTGGCTGTGCTCCCACGTGATCTCTGGGTAGCCCTCCTCGATCGTCCTGCGCGAGCGGCGCCCGACCTCGGGCATCTCGTCCTCGGCGACGTCGAACCTGCGGATGACGAGGTATCTGGGCAAGAGCCTCCTCTCAGGTTGCCGGCTTGATGTTCTGGTTGACGTGGAAGAGGTTGTCCGGGTCGTACTTCGCCTTGATCTTGGCGAGCCGGTCGTAGTTCTGGCCATAGCTGGCCTCGACCCGGTCCTGGCCCTCCTCCATCATCATGTTGACGTACGCGCCGCCGGCCGAGTACGGATGCAGCGCCTCGTGGTATTCCCTCGACCAGGCGCCGATCTTGTCGACGTTCGCGGGATCGGGATCGACCCCGGCGAAGACGGCTGCCCAGTTGGCGTTCCGATAGCCCCAGGGTGTCTCCGTGGGGCCGACGTCGTGCGGCGCACCGTCGATCGGATAGAGGTGCATCGTGCACTTCCACGTCGGCATGTCCGCGCCCCACTTTGCATGCAACTCGACCGCCTCGTCGGGGATCGTCTCGACGAAGTCGGCGCGCCAGTACCACTGGTCGCCTGCGGGGTAGACGCCGTCGAAGGCGCTCTGGAGTGCGGGCAGCGGCATCGGCTGGACACCGTCGAGCAGAAGCCCCGGCTGTTCGCGTGCCTCGGCGAGCGCGTCGGCCGCGCCCTCTTCGGGGCCGGTCCAGCACCAGACGATCCCGGCGACCTTCTGCAGGTGGAGCTCCTCCGGGAACATCGGCGCAGGCGGAACGCTCAGGAAGGCGAAGAATCCGCTCAGGTCCTCGGGTGCGTTCACGATGAACTCGCGGTACCAGCGGAGGAGATCCGCCGTGCTCTCGAGTGACCAGAACATCGGGCCCGCGACGACCGTCGAGATCGGATGAAGGCGCATCGTGAGCGAGGTCACGACGCCGAAGTTGCCGCCGCCGCCGCGGAGCGCCCAGTAGAGGTCGTCGTTCTCGTTCTCGTTTGCGTTCACGACGCTGCCGTCCGCGAGCACGACCTGTGCGCCCAGGATGTTGTCGATCGAGAGGCCGCACTTGCGCGACAGATGGCCGACGCCGCCGCCGAGAATCAGGCCGCCGCCGCCGGTCGTCGAGATGATCCCGCCTGGCGTCGCCATCCCGTGCTCGTGGGTCGCCGCATCGATCTCGCCGAAGAGGCAGCCGCCGCCGATCGTGGCGGTGCGGGCGTCCGGGTCGACCGTGATCGTCTTCAGGCCGGAAAGGTCGATCACCAGGCCGTTGTCGACCGAGCCGAGGCCTGGCCCGTTGTGGCCGCCGCAGCGAATCGCGATGTCGAGGCCGTTCTCGCGGCCGAAATTGACGGCGGCTACGACGTCGTCCACGTCGGCGCAGCGCGCGATCAGCGCCGGCCGCTTGTCGATCATCGCGTTGTAGAGCGCGCGTACCTCGTCGTAGTCGGAGTCGCCCGTGCGGGTCAAGCTGCCGTGCAGCTTCCCCGCGAAGGCGTCGACGTTTGCAGCGTCCAGCGTCTCTGTCATGGCCAGCCCTCTCTTCTGCGGTCGATTGCGGGCGACTCTACAAAGCGCCTCCGCGTGGTTCAAGACGGCTTACGATGGACGCCGTGGAGCGGTTCGACGCGATCGTCGTCGGGGCCGGGCCGGCCGGGTCGACCTCGGCGCTCCGCCTCGCGCGCGCCGGCGCGCGGGTGCTGCTGCTCGACCGCGCGCGCTTCCCGCGGGACAAGCCCTGCGGCGGCGGGCTGACCTACCGCGCCGTGCGCCAGCTCCCGGTCTCCGTCGACTCGGTGGTCGAGGAGGTGGTCGACCGGTTCGAGCTCGGTTTCCGCTACGGACGCCGCTTCGAGCGGCGCGGGCAGGGGCCGATCGTGCTGATGACCCAGCGACGACGCCTGGACGCCCACCTCGCCGGCGAGGCCGCGGCCGCCGGCGCCGACTTCCGTGACGGCGTGCGGGCGACGGCGCTCGAGCTGGACGGGAGAGGCGGGACGGTCCGGTTCGACGGAACAGCCGCCTCGGCGCCCGCAGTGATCGGCGCCGACGGCGTCAACGGCCTGACGATGAGGGCTCTCGGCTTCGGTGCGCGCAGGCACGGCGTCGCGCTCGAGGGCAACGTCTCGTATGCACACGCGCGGGAGGACCGCTGGCGCGGAAAAGCCGTGGTCGACCTCGGCTCGGTGCCCGGTGGCTACGCGTGGGTGTTCCCGAAGGGCGACCACGTCAACGTCGGCGTCGGCGGCTGGGCTTCGGAAGGGCCGCGGCTGCGCGAGCACCTCGAGCGCGCGTGCTCCGGATACGGGCTCCCGCACGCGCGGCTCGAATCGGTCCGCGGGTTCCGCCTGCCGATGCGCCGGGCCGGCGAGTCTCCGGTTCGCGGCCGCGCGCTGCTCGTCGGAGACGCAGCGGGCCTCATCGACCCGCTCTCCGGTGACGGCATCTACGAGGCGCTGCTGAGCTCGCGGCTCGCGGCCGACGCCGTTCTCGACCTCCTCGCGGGACGGCAGGCGGATCTCGAGCCGTATGCCGCTCGGCTCGAGCAGGAGCTGGGCCCGATGATCTCCGCGTCGTGGTCGGCGAAGGTCGCGTTCGACCGCTTCCCGCGGCTGGCGTTCACGATCGCGCGAACGCCGCCCGCATGGCGCCTCGCAGAGCGGCTCCTGCGCGACGAGCTGCCGGATCCGCGTCGCGCGGGCGGGACGATGCGGGTTCCGCTGCAGGCGCTTCGGGCGCTCGCGCACGCAGCCGGCGCAGCAGCCACCCGGTGATGGCGATCGCCACGATGTCGAACAGCACGTAGCCGCTCATCGCGCCGCTCGGCGGATTGCCCATCGGCAGGCCAAGCCCGGGCGTGATCGCGTGCCACTGCCAGAGGCCCACCGCCGTGCCCCAGATCTCGAGGAAGAGCACGACGAAGAAGACGCCGCCGTAGACCACCGGCACGCGCCCCTTCCAGAGGAAGAAGAGGAACACCGAGACGCCGATCGCACCGCCGAGGTCGAAGCGCGGCAGCATCGTCAGGCCCAGGACGCCCCACATCGCCGCACAGGCCGCCACCGCCAGGACGAACGCTCGCGGCCGCGCGCGCACGAGCGCTGTCTGGCTGAGGCTGATCCCGGCGAGGTAGACGAGCCCGTGGCCCGGCGGCACGAACAGCGGGAGGTTGTGGAGCCGGTACGTGTATACGCCCCAGAGGATCGAGCCGACGACCTCCATGCAGGTCGCGACGCCGACGACGAGCAGCGTCTGGATCCGCCGCTCGAGAGACAGCGGCCGGAGCGCCGCGAGCAGCACGAGCCACGTCGCGAAGCCGAGGCCGAGTTGTCCGGTCAGGTCGACGTGCCGGTCGGCCAGACCGAGCACCACGAAGACGAGGAGCACGGCGAGCGTGAACAGGGCCGGGCTCGAGCGCATGCGAGGCATCGAGGACGATTCTGACGGCTCAAGCGGGGGCGTGCTCATGCCGATCAGCACGTTCGTGGAGCTGAATGCGGTCCTGGCTCGCGCCGTGGAACTCGGCGCGAGCGACATTCACCTGAAAGTCGGCCAGCCGCCGATCGTGCGGCGCGACGGTGAGCTCGGGGTGCTCCCCGAGCATCCGCCACTGACCGACCCCGACCTCGAGGCCGCCCTGGCCGTGGTCGCCGACCTGGCGCCTGCGAAGCTCCACTCCTTTCACGAGTCCGGCGAGCTCGACATCGCCTACACGGCTACCCAGCTCCCGCGCTTCCGTGTCAACGGCTTCCGCCAGCGCGGCTCGATCTCGTTCGCGTTCCGCGTGATCCCCAGGGAGGTGCCGAGCTTCGAGGAGCTGCGCCTGCCGAAGGGCGTCGGACGGCTCGCCGAGGAGCACCGAGGGCTCGTGCTTTGCACGGGCGCGACCGGCTCGGGCAAGACGACCACGCTTGCCGCGGTGATCGACCACATCAACCGGAGCCGCCGGCTGCACATCGTCACGGTCGAGGACCCGATCGAGATCCTGCACGCCGACCGGGGGTGCATCGTCAACCAGCGCGAGGTCGGGCTCGACACCGAGTCGTTCCTCGCCGCGATCCGGCGCGTGCTGCGCCAGGACCCGGACGTGATCCTGATCGGCGAGCTGCGCGACTCCGAGACCGCCGAGACGGCGCTCAAGGCGGCCGAGTCGGGCCACCTCGTCCTCTCGACGATGCACACGATCGACGCCGCCGAGACCGTCAACCGCCTGATCGAGTTCTTCCCGGCCGTCAAGCAGGACCAGATCCGCGCGATCCTGGCAGGCGTTCTGCGCGGCGTGATCAGCCAGCGGCTGCTGCCGCGGCTCGAGGGCGGGCGCGTGGCCGCTGTCGAGGTGATGGTCACCAACTCGCGCATCGCCGACCTGATCCGCGAGCGGAAGGGCGAGGAGATCCCGGACGCGATCCGCGAGGGCGAGTTCTTCGACATGCAGACCTTCACCGACGCCTTGATCACGCTCGTGATCGCCGGCGAGATCGACCGAGAGGTGGCGGCGAACGCGGCCACGAACCGGCACGACTTCCTCGTCGCGCTGGAGCAGGCCCTGAAGCGCAGGGCGGCAGGAATGGAGACGGACCGCCCGCAGTCGGAGGCGGCGCCCGAGGAGCCCGAGGCCCGCGAAGACGACCAGCTGCCGGGGCTTCGGCTGGCGGGCTCGCCCTAGCGATGAAACGGCTCGTGGCGGCGCTGCTGACGGCCTTGGCGCTGGCCGGTTCGGCCGGCGCGGACGTCTTCAAGGTCGTCCCGGACACGCCGGCGGCGCCCGCGTCGCTGCCGAGCCCGCTCGCCCCGAACGCGCCCGGTACGGCCTCGTTCTCACTCACCCCACCGGCCCTGCCGCAGCAGCTCTCCTACCCGCAGCTGCTCGCGATCTGGCAGCGAGCCGGCGCGGACTACCAGATCCCGTGGCAGGTGCTTGCGGCGATCAACAAGGTCGAGTCGAACTTCGGCCGCAACATGGGGCCGAGCTCCGCGGGGGCGATCGGCTGGATGCAGTTCATGCCGTCCACCTGGGAGCGCTGGGGGGTCGACGCGAACGGCGACGGCCTGGCGGATCCGTGGAACGCGGAGGACGCGATCACCGCGGCCGCCCGCTACCTCGCCGCCTCGGGCGGCGCGACGGACATCTCGCGCGCGGTCTTCTCCTACAACCACGCGCAGTGGTACGTCGACGAGGTGCTCCAGCTGGCGCGGCTGTTCGGCTCCGGCGGCACCGACGTCACGTTCACGCTCGACCGGCTGCAGGTCTCGCTCGACCAGGCGCGGCACGCGGTCGTCAAGGCGAACCGGAAGCTGCTCGCGGCCGAGCGCGTGGCGCATGCTCGCTGGGAGCGTGTGCGCTCGTTGCGGCTGCACGCGGCGCGCACCAAGCTGCTCTCCGACCGGCTCGCGCTCGAGCGCCGCGCGACCCTCGCCGGCATCGCGTTCGGGAACGCGCGGGCGCGCGTGACCCGCACCCGCAGAACCGTCGCGAACGCCAGGGGCGCGCTCGAGTCCGCCCAGCAGCAGTCGGTCTCGTCGTCCTTCTCGCCGGCCGCGGGGACGATGCTCGGCGCGCCTGCGTACGACGGCCAGTACGTCTTCCCGGTCGGCGGCGGCCCCTCGCTCGTCTCGACCTCGCACTCCCACCACGACTACCCCGCGGCCGACATCGCCGCGCCGATGGGCTCGCCTGTCTACGCGCTCGCAAACGGAGTCGTCCTGCGCGCGTGGCAGTACCCGGACCCGCGCTGCGGCATCGGCCTGACGATCCACACCGAGGACGGCCAGACCTGGACGTACTGCCACCTCTCCTACCTCGACCCGTTGGTCACCGCAGGCGTGACGCTTCCGGCCGGCACGGAGGTCGGCCTCGTCGGGATGACCGGCGATGCAACCGGGCCGCACCTGCATCTCCAGCTCGACCCGACCGTCAGCTATCCGCAGGCGCAGCCGTGGTTCCAGAGCTTCGCGAACGTCGCGTTCCGCTGGCAGGACGCAGGGCCGACCGACTCGGCTTCCGCCCGAGGCGCGGTCTTCGTGATCGTCCCCAGCTGGCGCGTCACCCGGTAGGGGGATGACAAAGCCCCCGAACAGTGCCGAAGGGGTGAGCATGCGGCTTGGCGCGCTTCTGCCTCGTGCTGTGCTCATCGCGGTTGCCTGGATCCTGGCCACGGCGGCGTTCACGCTGGCCGCGGACAAGACGAACATCATCGGGCCGCAGCCGGTCGCGACGCCCACCAGGCCCGCCGCGCTTCCGAACCTGACCGTCCCGGACGTCACCGGGCAGGCGTTCGTCTTCGCCAAGGGGTTGCTCGAGGACTCAGGCTTCGCCTGGCGCGTGAGCGGCAGCGTTCACGGCTACGCCGGGAACCAGGTCGCCGGCCAGTCGCCCGCAGCGGGCACGCAGGTTGTCGACACCGGCGCGCCGACGGTCGTCGTGACGCTGGTCAAGGGCCGCTACGGCGAGCAAGGCGTGCCTAGGACACCTCGAGTTACCGCGGCAGGCGATCAAGTTGCCTTCCAGGGCCGTTCCGGCTGCCAAGCCACGCGTGAAGGCCAAGCCCGCCGCCGCAAAGGCGAAGCCTCCCGCACCAAAGGCGCCGGCCAAGCCCGTCGCTCCTCTCAAGCGGCCGGCTGCCTTCCACCGGCCCGGCGCGCGGAAGGAGCCGCTCGACCACATTTCCCTCCCCGCACGCGCCGAGAGGCTTGCGGCCTGGATCGCGACAAAGCCGAAGCGGAACAACGCGAACGTCCACGCGTGGCTCTACCAGCACGCCTGGATCGTCACGGGCGCGGAGTTCGGCTGGTGGCACGCAGTCTAAGGCTCTCGAGACGCTGATCGCGGTCGACCAGCGCGCCGAGCGCCTCTGG
>CAVWKS010000004.1:0-124422 GCA_963755635.1 uncultured Actinomycetes bacterium
ACGTTGCCCTCGAGCGCGACGCCGTGCCTGCGCGCACCGAAGCCGAGAGCATCATCGTCAGGCCGTTGACGCCGTCGGCGCCGATCACTGCGGGCGCCGAGGCGGCTATTCCGTCGAACCGGACCGTCCCGCCTCTCCCGTCCAGCTCGAGCGCCGTCGCCCGCACGCCGTCACGGAAGTCGGCGCCGGCGGCCGCGGCCTCGCCGGCGAGGTGGGCGTCCAGGCGTCGTCGCTGGGTCATCAGCACGATCGGCCCCTGCCCGCGCCGCTCGAAGCGCGTCCCGTAGCGGAAACCGAGCTCGAAGCGGTCGACCACCTCCTCGACCACCGAGTCGACGGAGACCGGGAGCTGGCGCACGGCGCGGTAGGTCAGCCCGCCGCCGCAGGGCTTGTCTCGCGGGAAGCGCGCGCGGTCGAGCAGCAGCACCCGCGCGCCGGCGCGCGCGAGGCGGAGCGCCGAGGTCGACCCGGCCGGCCCGGCCCCGACGACGATCGCGTCGAACCGCTCCACGGCGTCCATCGTAGGCCGTCTTGAACCACGCGGAGGCGCTTTGTAGAGTCGCCCGCAATCGACCGCAGAAGAGAGGGCTGGCCATGACAGAGACGCTGGACGCTGCAACCGTCGACGCCTTCGCGGGGAAGCTGCACGGCAGCTTGACCCGCACGGGCGACTCCGACTACGACGAGGTACGCGCGCTCTACAACGCGATGATCGACAAGCGGCCGGCGCTGATCGCCCGCTGCGCTGACGTGGACGACGTCGTAGCCGCCGTCAATTTCGGCCGCGAGAACGGCCTCGACATCGCGATTCGCTGCGGCGGCCACAACGGGCCAGGCCTCGGCTCGGTCGACAACGGCCTGGTGATCGACCTTTCCGGCCTGAAGACGATCACGGTCGACCCGGACGCCCGCACCGCCACGGTCGGCGGCGGCTGCCTCTTCGGCGAGATCGACGCGGCGACCCACGAGCACGGGATGGCGACGCCAGGCGGGATCATCTCGACGACCGGCGGCGGCGGCCTGATTCTCGGCGGCGGCGTCGGCCATCTGTCGCGCAAGTGCGGCCTCTCGATCGACAACATTTTGGGCGCACAGGTCGTGCTCGCGGACGGCAGCGTCGTGAACGCAAACGAGAACGAGAACGACGACCTCTACTGGGCGCTCCGCGGCGGCGGCGGCAACTTCGGCGTCGTGACCTCGCTCACGATGCGCCTTCATCCGATCTCGACGGTCGTCGCGGGCCCGATGTTCTGGTCACTCGAGAGCACGGCGGATCTCCTCCGCTGGTACCGCGAGTTCATCGTGAACGCACCCGAGGACCTGAGCGGATTCTTCGCCTTCCTGAGCGTTCCGCCTGCGCCGATGTTCCCGGAGGAGCTCCACCTGCAGAAGGTCGCCGGGATCGTTTGGTGCTGGACCGGCCCCGAAGAGGGCGCGGCCGACGCGCTCGCCGAGGCACGCGAACAGCCGGGGCTTCTGCTCGACGGTGTCCAGCCGATGCCGCTGCCCGCACTCCAGAGCGCCTTCGACGGCGTCTACCCCGCAGGCGACCAGTGGTACTGGCGCGCCGACTTCGTCGAGACGATCCCCGACGAGGCGGTCGAGTTGCATGCAAAGTGGGGCGCGGACATGCCGACGTGGAAGTGCACGATGCACCTCTATCCGATCGACGGTGCGCCGCACGACGTCGGCCCCACGGAGACACCCTGGGGCTATCGGAACGCCAACTGGGCAGCCGTCTTCGCCGGGGTCGATCCCGATCCCGCGAACGTCGACAAGATCGGCGCCTGGTCGAGGGAATACCACGAGGCGCTGCATCCGTACTCGGCCGGCGGCGCGTACGTCAACATGATGATGGAGGAGGGCCAGGACCGGGTCGAGGCCAGCTATGGCCAGAACTACGACCGGCTCGCCAAGATCAAGGCGAAGTACGACCCGGACAACCTCTTCCACGTCAACCAGAACATCAAGCCGGCAACCTGAGAGGAGGCTCTTGCCCAGATACCTCGTCATCCGCAGGTTCGACGTCGCCGAGGACGAGATGCCCGAGGTCGGGCGCCGCTCGCGCAGGACGATCGAGGAGGGCTACCCAGAGATCACGTGGGAGCACAGCCACGTGGTCGTCCTGGCCGACGGGACGGTCATGTCGTACTGCATCTACGAAGGGCCGAGCGAGGAGATGGTCAGGGCCCACGGCCGCGACCTCGGGGAACACACCATGGAGGCCGTCCTCGAGATCGCGGCGGATGTCACGCCGGCAGACTTCCCACCGGTGTCTGCCTAACTAGTTCTCCTGCATGAGGTCCCGCGCGTCCGGGATGTGGACCGCGGCAGCACGCGCCAGGCCGAGCCGGCGGCGGATGTCGCCGAGCCGCTCACCGTCGTCCTCGGGTACGAGATCGAGCGCTTCCCGGTAGATGATCGCGGCCTGGTCCTTCGCCCAGCCGCGCTCGGCCTGCTCGGCTGCGCGAACGAAGTAGACGAACGCCCGCTCGGGGTCGCCCGCCTCCCGCCAGTGGCGGGCGAGCGTCGCGGCCGCCTCGCCGAGCTCCGCCGTCGTCTCCTCGAAGAACTCGGCGACATGCGCGTGCCTCGCGCGGCGGTCGGCACGCGGGAGGAGCTCATACGCCACGTCCCGGATGAGCACGTGCTTGAAGCCGAACTGCTGGTCGCCCTCGATCATGGAGCCGGTGTCGCGCACGATCAGGTCGCGCTGCTCGAGCGCCCCGAGCAGGCCGGACAGGCCGTCGCTCCCGTCAGCCATTCGCTCGAGCGCCCCGCGCCAGAAGGTCTTGCCGACGACCGCCGCGTCCAGCAGCAGCGCACGCTCGGCGGCCGGGAGCGCGTCGAGCCGAGCGGCGAGAATCCCCCTGATCGAGGTCGGCAGGGAGCCCCCGGCCTGCGAGGACTCGGTCACCGTCGCCGCGAGCTGCTCGATGAAGAGCGGGTTTCCGCCGGCCGTCTCCGCGAGCTTCGAGACTGCTTCCGTCTTCAGGAGGCCAAGGCGACGCTGGGCGAGCTGCTCGGCCTCCGCGGGGTTCAACGGCGCGAGCGGCAGCGCCGTATAGGCGGACAAGCCGCCGCCCCAGGCCGGCCGATTGTCCAGCAGCTCGGGCCGGGCGAGAGACAGGAGCAGGACCGGCAGGTCCCGCAACCTGGCGGCGAGCAGCTCGATCAGGTCAAGGAGCCCGCGGTCGGCCCAGTGGATGTCCTCGAACACGAGCACCGTCGGCTCCTCGCGCGCGACCGACTCGATGAAGACGCGCACCGAGAAGAAGAGCTCCTCACGGTCTTTCACCTCCCCCTCGGGGTCGAGGCCGAGCAGGATCGCGAGGTGCCGCGCCACGGTCTCGTCGGTCACCCGCTCCCGCAGCTTCGCCAGGCCGACGTCGGGTGGATCACTCTCGAAGATCCCGCAGAGCTGCTTGACCTGCGTCGAGAAGGCGAAGTAGGCGCTGCTCTCGCGATACGGCAGCGACCGTCCGTGGACCGTGCGGCCGCCGAGCTGCCCGACGAGCCGGTCGAACTCCTGCGCCAGCCGGGTCTTGCCGATTCCCGCCGGCCCGAGCACGGTGACGAGGTGCGGCACCGACCCGCCCGCGACGCGCTCCCAGATCCCGCGCAGCACTTCCAGCTCGCGCGCGCGCCCGACGAGATCGCCGGAGTGGAAGCGCTCCCCGGCCTCATGGCGCGGCCTGATCGCGATCCAGGCCTCGAGCGGCTGGGCCTTGCCCTTCGCCTCGAACGGCGGCGTGGCCTCGTACTCGATCGCGTCCCCCGTTGCCTCGTAGGTCCCCCGACCCACCAGCACGCCGCCGACCGGAGCCGCCGACTGCAGCCGCGATGCGGTGTTCACGACGTCACCGGCGACCATCGCCTCACCGAGCTCCGGCCGCGCGCCGAGCGAGACCAGAGCCTCACCGGTGTTGACGGCGATCCGAACCTGTACGTCGAGCTCGGCCAGCTGGTGGACGCCGTCGCGCACCGAGAGCGCCGCCCGCACCGCTCGCTCGGGATCGTCGCCGAACGCCGTCGGCGCCCCGAAGACGGCCACGATCGCGTCGCCGATGAACTTCTCGACCACCCCTCCGAACGACTCGAGCTCCTGCCGGACGAAGTCGTGGTACGGGCTCAGGAAGGCGCGAACGTCCTCGGGATCGAGCTGCTCTGAGCGCGCCGTGAAGCCGACCAGGTCGACGAAGACCACGGACACGATCCGCCGCTCGTCCCGCCCGGCCGGCGCCGCGGCGTCGAGCGGCTGCCCGCAGGCGAGGCAGAACTTGGCGACCTCAGGGTTCTCCTGCCCGCAGTTGGAGCACGTAAGCACCCGCTAAGCGTAGAGGTGGGGGCGGGAGGATTCGAACCTCCGTAGGCTGAGCCGACGGGTTTACAGCCCGTTCCCTTTGGCCACTCGGGCACACCCCCGGGAGCCGGGGATTGTAGCGGCGGCGGACGGTGAGTTTTTCGGTCGACTAGGCGGAGCCTGCGAGGGCGTCCGCGTGCTTCCTCGCCTTGACCGCGCGGAGAACCGCGTACGTGGCTTCGTCGATCGTGGACGCGGCGAAGCCGATCGCGTCTTCGGCGTCGGCCTCGGCCCACTCGGCGTCGGCTTCGGCGTCGTCGGCCTTGATCGAGGCCTTCTTGGCATCGAGGTGTTCTCGCGTTCGCTTCACGTGTGCGTCCCAATCGCTACGCACCTGCTGCCAGTGGCTCTCGGCCCGATCGGCCTGTTGTGGCTTGTCGTGTAGCTCGGCCGCGCGAGCGTCGGCACTCTGGCGCGCCTTCCCGACCTCTGCCTCTACGCCGGCCTCGTCTTCCTCGGCCGCCTCGATGATCGTGCTCTGGGCCTCCTCGACCTGGCCCTTCAACTTCGCGAAGTCGCCTCGTAGCTCGAGCGATACCGGCATCGCGTTCGTCATGGCGTGCCTCCTCCGGGTTGTGTTGGCCCCAGAAACCGATTCAACACCGGCTCGGATGAAAGTTCTTCATGCCAAGCGGGTGATGCGGCGCCACCCGATCTCCGCAGGACGCGGTCGGCGGCCCGTTTCAGAGATCAATGGAAGCGCCTACAATGGCGGCTTCGCCCTCTTAGCTCAGTTGGTAGAGCACCTCCATGGTAAGGAGGGGGTCGACGGTTCGAGTCCGTCAGAGGGCTTGGCGGAACTGCCTGCAAATCGGCCGTTTGGCTTGCCAATGTTGCAAACGCCTGTCACGCGCGGGCACTCGCGGGCACTACCTGACGTTCCCTCATCAGGCGCAACGGCACACCGAATTCGGCTTATTCATGCGGATCCGAACCGGTTTGACCCCCTCTGTGCAGCGGAGGACCTCGACGATCTGACCGCGACCGCGATATCGAAAGTCGCTGGTAAGAGCGAGAATCGGCCTCGCCGCTGGGGCGCGAGCCGACCTTGGGGACAGGTTTTGGGAGCAGAAGCCTGGCTGCCACGGTCCCGCCCGCATCAATGGAGCGCGGCGTTCGCAAGTAGCGCGAACAGCAGATGCGAACAGTTCTCCTATATGTACACCTCCTAGACGGTTACCGTTGTGAGTAATTGAGAGGCCTGGCGCGTGATCGGATCCCCCTCGCCCCTGGACGCCCACGGCACGCCCCAACCCTGTGCAGGGCGTGACCGGCAACCGCTTGTTCGTCGGCGTGGCAGGTCGGTCGACCGACGAGGCGAGTCACTTCCTGCCGGTCTCGGGCTTTGGTCTCACGGGGTCTGTGCCCTGATGATGGTTCGGCGTATCCTCCTCGCGCGTTGCGCCATCCCGGCGCTGCGCGCGTAGAGGAGGCTTCTGTGTCCGGATCGCCCGCGAACGCCGCACCACTGAGGCAGAGCCAGCCGACGACGGCATCCACAAGGAAGACCGCAGTCCTGGTTGGGTTGCTCTTCCTCATCGCTACGGTGACGTTTGCTACGGCGGATGCGCTCATTAAGGGCGTTCTGAAGGGGTCGAACTATCTGACCGGCGTGTCCGCACACACGAACGCTCTCGCCGCCGGCGCGCTCTTGGCGTTCGTTCAAGGCATTGCGATCGTGGCCATCGCCCTTCTCCTGTTTCCACTGTTTCGACGCACCAGCGAGCCACTCGCTTTGGCATACGTCGGGTTCAGAGTCGCCGAACTTGCAGCAACCCTCTTCTACGTAGTGACCCCACTCCTCGTGATCAACGTCGGAAACGCGTTCGGAAACGCCACTCTAAGCACGTCGGCGTCGCAACACCTTGGCGCGCTCTTCCAGGGACAACGCACCGTATCCATCGAGGTGCTCTACTTGGTCACCAGTGTCGACGGATCGATCCTGGCCTTCTTGTTGTATCGATCTAGGTTGGTACCGCGGCCGATCGCAATTCTCGGCCTTGTTGGCTACCCCGTTTTGGCACTGGGAACCATCCTGGCCATGTTCAACGTGACCACCGTGACACACGGCGTCGGGCTAGTCGCCCTCGTTCCGGGCGGCCTCTTCGAGCTCATCCTCCCGATCTGGCTCATCGTCAAAGGATTCGCCTTCCCAGGGTCACAACCGGTGATGGCCGACACACCCGCCGGAGGCCCGTCGTGAGGGTTCTACCAGTGCTGCGGTTTGGTCGAGGACCACGCCGGGACGAACCGCATGCGTGGCGATCACCATGAGCGACAACTCCGACCAGCACCTAGATTCGTACCGTGTTGAGCTAATCGAGCGCGGGTGAATCAACGCCCGAGCGTACTGTTCCCTGACGGCTACAGGGTCGAGCTCATCGAGAGTGAGGAGACGATCCGGGCGTTTCAAGACCACGGCCGGGTTTCGTCGACCCTCGAGCGCAACGTTGACGAGGCGCCGGCCGTCTTCCTGGAGCTCGCTCGCGTCGGTGTCGACTACGACGACGTCGTCGCCACGCTCGAGTCCGAGGGTGTAGCGAAGTTCGTGCAGTCGTTCGAGAATCTCTTGCAACTCGTCGCGGCGAAAGGTCCGAACACCCTCGCTGCCCCGGGAGTCCCCGGACGTTGAGCGCGCGTCCCAGATGCACCGCGATATCGACCATCGCCGCAGGGGATGTTCCACTGCATAACGCCTCAGCCACTGTCCTCCGACCACCCGGCTACCGAGGCCCTATTCCTCGTCGGAGTACTCGCGCCCGTCTGTCTCGCCACACGGTGGCTTCTTAGCGACCTGAATCGCACGCGGCGAGTTTCCCAGCGCCGTCGCCATCGTCTCAGGTTCGGGAGCGGGCCATAGGGTCAGACGTCGACAACGGAACCGTTCATTTGTCGTGACCGGCCAGGAGAACTCGAGGGTGACAGCGCGGCTCGACCGTCGGGCGGGTCGCCTCTCTCGCGAGGAGGGAACACTGAGGGAACGCCAATCCGGGCACGCGCGGCCACGCGGGGTCACGCGTCTTCGGGCGATTCCCTCTTCTTGCGGGGCTTTCGTGCCCGCGGCGTCCCGGCCTTGCCCGCAGTTCCCGCCTCGTTGCTCGATGGTAAGGAGGGGGTCGACGGTTCGAGTCCGTCAGAGGGCTTCGACTGAAATGCCTGCAAATCGGGCTGTTGTCTTGTCCATCTCGTAAACGCCTGTCACGCGCGGGCACTCGCGGGCACTATCTGGTGTTCCCTCACCAGGCGCGTCGGCACCCCGAATTCGGCTTGTTCAAGCCGGCCCGTACACGTCTGACCCCCTCTATTAGGACCTGCCGCCCGGAGCGCGCCAGATAACCGAGCCCTCCAACCTGGCTTCACTGAAGGCGCACCCGATACCGGGGCGATCCCTAGCAGCCAAGCCTTCCGGTCTCTCGATCGGTGCGGGAGCGACGCATTCACCCCGGCCTGACCCACCGGGGCGGCCCGATTCACGGCATGAGACCGCGATGACTCTTGCCGTTGCTTGCAGTCTGTATCCGCGACCCATCAACACTCAAGGAGAGCATCATGAGCGCTACCTACACCTTCGACGTCTTTTCCAGCCTCGACGGCTTCGGCGCCGCCAGCGGCGGCGACTGGGGCGGCTACTGGGGCAAGCAAGGCCCTGAGTTGCTCGACCACCGCCTCGCCCTGTACCGCGAGGAGCAGAGGATGGTCTTCGGGGCCCACACCTATCGGCTGTTCGCCGAGATGCTGGCCTCGAGTACCGAGGACTCCGAGGTGAGGGATCCGTGGGTTACCCGGATGGTGAACCTGCCCGCGACGATCGTGTCAACCACGGTGGAAGAACCGCTCGACTGGGCGGACGGGACCGTCGCGCGCGGTGACGCGATAGATGTCGTCGCCCGGCTCAAGGAGGAGTCCGAGGTGCCGTTGCGTTCGCACGGGAGCCTGTCGATGAATCGGGCGCTGATGGCCGCCGGCCTGGTCGACCGCGTCCAGGTGACCATCTTCCCCGTGATCACCGGCGAGAACGGATCGGACGCGATCTTCGAGGGTGCGGCCGACTTCGACCTCGAACTGCTCGAGAGTCGAACGCTCGACGGCAACATCCAAGAGCTCACCTATCGGCCCACCCTGCATGTCCATGCCTGAAGCGCTAACAGAGAGGGGGCGCCGTGACGGTTGAACGGATGGACAACGTCGGCGTCGTCGTGGAGGACCTCGCAGCGACGATCGAGTTCTTTCGCGAGCTCGGCCTCGAGCTCGAAGGACAAGCCGTGGTCGAAGGCGAATGGGCCGGGCGCGTCACCGGGCTCGGCGACCAGCGCGTCGAGGTCGCCATGATGCGCACACCCGACGGTCATGGCCGGCTCGAGCTCTCACGCTTCCTCGCTCCGCCCGTGGTCGCCGATCACCGCAACGCTCCGGTGAACGCTCTCGGCTACCTGCGCGTGATGTTCGCCGTCGACGACATCGACGATACGCTCGCCCGCCTCCGCAAGCACGGCGCCCAACTCGTCAGCAGCGAGGTTGTCCAGTATGAAGACGTCTATCGGCTCTGCTACATCCGGAGCCCCGAAGGGCTTCTGGTCGGGTTGGCCGAGCAAATCGGCTGACCCCGACCGGCGCTCTCGGCCAGCTCGTCGACGTCGGAGTCGTGCCCGCGGTCACTGACGGTCGCATAAGGAGCGAAGCCTCGGCGACGATTTCGACGCCGACGGCGACCCGGAAGAGAGGATGCTCAGGTCCGATCCGCGGCTCGGTCAGCGTGGTCCCGCTCGAGTTGCGGAGCTTACGCGCGACAGTGAGGGGTCAGATTAGGTTCGGAGTGAGAGAACGATCGCGCCGTCCGCCCCGGCGACGACTTCACGCAGCGCTTGGGCTGCCTGTTCGAGGGGTCCAACGGACGCGATCGGCACGCTAAGCGTGCCGTTGGCCAGCAGCTCCGCGAGGGCCGACAGCTGCCGACCATCCGGCCGGACGTAGATGTCGGAGACGGCGATGCCCCGTTCCTCCGGCGGCGGGTCGCCCGTGATCGTGGCGAGGCGGCTGCCGTCGGCAACCGCCTGCAGAGTGGTGGCCGCCTGCCCGCGGGCGGCGTTGACGGCCTTGGGCGCGCCGCCGCCGGTGAGCTCCCGAACGAACGCTGGCCAGTCGTCGTGGTAGTCGAGCACCTCCGACGCGCCGTAATCGCGGATGCGCTCGGCCTTCTTCGCGCTCGCGGTCGCGATCACGCGCGCGCCGCGAGCCGCGGCGAGCTGGACGAGCAGGCCACCGGTGACCCCGCCGGCTCCGTTGACGACAACCCAGCCGCCCCTCTCGATCCCGAGTGCCTCATCGAGTACCTGAGCGGCAGTCAGCGCCGGAATGGGAAAGGCTGCGCTTGCTTCCCATGACGCCTCCGGCGGCCGGATCGCGACGCTCGTCGCCGGCGCGAGCAGCTTCTCCGCCCACGTCCCGTGACGCCGGAGCGGCAGGGGATGTGTGATCACCTCGTCGCCCTCGCGCAGGTCGGTCACGCCGGAGCCGACAGCAGCGACCGTCCCGGCCGCCTCCGTCCCGAGCGCCATCGGCGACGGGCCGCCGATCTGCCAGCTGCCGGTCCTGACAAGCTCGTCCCAGTTGCCGATCCCGGCTGCGGCGACGTCGATCAGGACCTCGTCTGGGGCAGGCGTCGTCGGCTCCTCCACGTCGAACAGCTCGACGGGCCCGCCGAGTGCTCTGATCCCGGCGACTCGCATCGGTCCGGCGCTAGTCGGCGCCGACCTCGAGCACGACCTTGCCACGTTTCCCGCGGGCCGCGACTCGCTCGAACGCCGCCCGGGCATCCGTGAGCGGAAAGACCGAGTCGACCTCCGTGCGAAGCTCGCCTGCGTCCACGAGCTCTGTCAACTCCCGCAGCTGCTCATGATCGGGTTCGACGATGAAATAGGTCGCGTCCGGCATCTCCTCTGCGATCGTGACCACGCGCTCGCCGGCGGGAACCTCGCCGCCGCGAGTGTCGAAGACGAGATCGGCCGGCCCGCTCTCCACGACCACTGCTCCGGCGTGTCGCGCAAGCTGGACTGCGATGTGCCCAACCCCGCCCGAGGCACCCGTGACCAGCACCCGCTCGCCGCGGGCGAGTCGCCCGTGCACAAACAGTGCTTGCCAGGCGGTCAGTCCGCCCATCGGCAGGGCTGCCGCCTCGACATGGCTCAGACGCAAGGGCTTCGGTGCAAGCACATCGGCTGGGACGACGGCGTACTCGGCGGCCACGCCGTCGCGATCGAAAGGCGTGAGCGCATATACCTCGTCACCGCTGTCGGCGACGACGCCCGAAAGCTCGTAAGAGGGAATCGCCGGCAGTCGATCGACGGGCCACTCCAGCTCGTCACGTGTGATCGCTGCCGCGTGCACGCGCACCAGCACCTCGCCTGGACCCGGCGACGGCGTCTCGATCTCCTCAACCTTCAAGCCGTCAGCGTGCAGCCGTACCGCTAGCACGTCCCTCCCCTGCGCCCGCTGGACTTCGTTCCTCAGGAGATCTTGTCATTTACCAACCCTCCTGCTCGGAGGCGTCGCCTGCGCGAGCGTTCTCTCCTCTGAGGCACCCCGCTTGCACCACCCAGATCAAAGGGAACACTGAGGGAACACCAACGCGGGCAACCGCGTCTTCCCGCGGTCACTCGTCTTCGGGCGATTCCTGCGTCTTGCGCGGCTTTCGTGCCCGCGGCTTCCCGGCTTTACCCGCGCTTCCCCCCTCGTTGCTCGATGGTAAGGAGGGGGTCGACGGTTCGAGTCCGTCAGAGGGCTTGAAGAAGCCGCTGCAAATCAGCGGCTTCGTGAGTCTGAGCGTTGTCGGTTCCGGCGACACAAGGCGCACCAAGGTCGCACGGCGCCACGGAACCAGTGTTGAGCCGTTGACCCGCTCTTTAGCTAGGGAGGGGATCGGGGGTTGACGGCGAGATGTGGGCAGTCAACTCGATGCGATAGCCCTCTGGTCCGGGGGCGGGATGCGCCTTCTAGCTGAGCCGGCTCGACCGGCTCGTTCGGGGCAAGAGCACTCTTGCCCAGGCCCGTTCCGGAATATTCCCTCACGCCTGCCACGCGAGCCCAGAGGAGCGAGAATCGTCAGATGCATTCCGAACTCCCGATAGGGACGGTGACGTTTCTTTTCTCTGATGTGGAGGGGTCGACGCGTCTTGTGCGGGAGCTGGGTCAGGTGGCATGGGCAGAGACGCTTGCGGCTCACAGGGCGATGATCGAGGATCGGTGCGCCGCGAACGGTGGCCGCGTTGTGGATCGGGAAGGCGACGGAACGTTCGTGGCATTTGCGACTGCGGTGGAGGCGTTGCGTGCTGCTGCCGAGATCCAGGCGCTACTCGTTGATGGGCGGCTGCGGGTGCGGGTGGGGGTCCATACCGGGACGCCGTTGCTGACAGAGGACGGCTACGTGGGGCTTGATGTGCATCGTGCAGCGCGTATCGCTTCTGCTGCCCATGGCGGTCAGGTGGTGTTCTCGTCGGCGACACACTCGCTGGTGGACGAGGCGCTCCTGCCGGGTGTGGTTCGTGATTTGGGCGAGCATCGCTTGAAGGATCTGGCGGCGCCGGAGCGGCTGTTTCAGCTTGGTGATGGTGCGTTTCCTGCGCTTCATAGCTTGCCGAGCACGAACTTGCCGGTGCCGGCGACCGCGTTCCTGGGTCGAAGAGACGAGCTGGACGAGCTAATCGCGCTCCTCGAGGCCCGGGACAGTCGGCTGGTGACGCTGACTGGCGCGGGAGGAACCGGGAAGACACGGCTTGCACTAGAAGCGGCGGCGGAGGTCTCTGACGCGTATTCGGACGGCGTGTGGTGGATCTCGCTAGCCCCGATTCACGACGCTGCCTCGGTGTCGCCGGCCGTCGCACAGACGCTGGGTGTTGTCGAGGAGCAGTCTCGACCGCTGCTCGATGCTCTCGCTGATCGCGTCGCGGGTCGTCGGATGCTGCTGCTGTTCGACAACGCCGAACACCTCCTGCCTGGCGTGGCTGCCGAGATGTCCGCGTTGGTGACCGCCTGCCCAACTCTGCAGCTGCTGGTGACGAGTCGTGAGCGCCTTCAGCTTGCCGCTGAAGCAGCGTTTCCTGTTCCGCCGCTTTCACGTCCGGATGGGGAGCGGTTGTTTCTCGCCCGGGCGCGCGCCGCGGGTGTCCGGCTGCGCCGGGATGAGACGGTCTCAGACCTCTGTGCTCGGCTGGATGAGCTGCCTCTCGCCCTTGAGCTTGCGGCTGCCCGAACGGTCGTGTTCACGCCGGGGCAACTACTCGAGCGGCTCGGGCAGCGCTTGGACTTGCTCAAGGGCAGTCGTGACGCCGACCCACGCCAGCTAACGCTACGCGCAACCATCGACTGGTCATACGAGCTGCTCTCACATGAGGAGCAGCAGCTCTTCGCCGCGCTGGCTGTCTTCAGCAACGGCTGCACATACGAAGCGGCAGAGGCGATTGCCGGCGCTGATGTGGATACGGCCCAGTCGCTGCTCGACAAGAGCCTCCTGCGCCGCCGCGACTCCGACACTGGCGTGCGCTACTGGATGCTGACCACGATCAACGAGTATGCGCTGGAGAAACTCGCGCTCCGCGCCGAGCTGAGCGAGCTGCAGCGCCGCCATGCCGAGTGGTACCGCGACCAAGCCGCCGCCGTAATCGGCATCCCCGGACCACATAATCCCCGCGCCGCGAGCACCCAGGACCTCGAGCGCTTCCGCGACGACTATGACAATGCCCGCGCCGCGCTCAACTGGGCCTGGCGCGCAAACGAAGACGAGCTTGCAATCGAAATCGGCATAGCCTGCTGTCGCTACTGGCTCGGCGCCGGCTCGTTCCACGACGCCAATGCCTGGCTCCAGACCGCACTCCCCAAGATCGCCGCCCTTCCAGCACACACGAAACTCCATGCTCTCCAGGTTGCAGGCTTGCTCGCTTTTTTTGTCCTAGCCGACACGGACCGGGCAGACGAGCTCTGGGCGCAAGCAGCCGTGATCGCGAACGAGCTCGATCTCGCCGACGATGCCGCCTGGCTCGACCAGCTGTGTGCCGCCGTCGCTTGGGACCGCGGCGACATTCAAACTGCGATCGCGACGAACGAACGGCTGTTGGCATTCCACCAGGAGCGCGGAAACCGACTCGCGATTGCGGGCACCCTGCACTTGCTGGGCGAACACAGGCGCGACCTAGGCGAATACGAACAAGCCGAGCGTCAGTTGCGCGCCGCGGATTCGATCTACCGCGAACTCGGCGACGACAGTGGCCTCGCCAACAACTCACACAGCCTCGCCGACCTCGCCCTCGACCGCGGGGACTACACCGAAGCCATCAACCTCTACCACATCACGCTCACCGATCACGCCGATGGATCCGGCCGAATCCCCGCCTATTGTCTCGCAGGCATAGCAAGCGCACTCGCGGCCACCGGTCACGACACCGAAGCAGCAGTCCTCTGGGGTGCGACCTGCAATGCCGAGCAAGAACTTGGTTTCCGAATGCTGAGTAGCGAACGGAAGCGCTACGAAACACACCTCGCCCGCCTCGAAGGCAGCGAAGCCTGGGCGCACGGACGAACCCTCAGCCTCGAACAAGCAGCCGAGACCCTCAGCAAAATCGCCGCAGTCAGGGCCGACGAGGCCTAGGAACCACGGCAGGCAAATAAGCAGAGCACCCTACAGGCGGACCGCTCTCGCCTGGGCTGGCGTGCTCCCGCCAGATAACGACGACGGGCGGCACAAGGTCGCACCAGGGTCGCACGGTGGCGCAAAACGCGACGACTGGCGGCGACCGGCGAGGAGGTCATAGCCGTATCGTTGAGCCGAAACCCGCATGGATCGACCCCCTCCCCACGTTCATGGTAAGGGGTCGACGGTTCGAGTCCGTCAGAGGGCTTGCAGGCTACAGGCGGATCCTTGCCGAAGTCACCGACGCAATCGCGCAACGGAGGAGGTACAACGAGTCCGTGAACACTGCGGCCGCCTTTGCCGGAATACCCTCGCCGACGCTCGCGGACCTTCTCGGGCCTGAACAGGTCATGAGCATCGCGATCCATTCGCTGTGGGCTCCGGTCACACATGTCGCAGGACCGGCCTACACCGTTCGATGTCCGCCCGGCGACAACCTGATGGTGCATGCCGCCATCCACCGCGCCGGCCGGGATCGATCATCGTCGTGGATGCCCGCGGCGACGAGGACTACGCAGTCGCGGGGGGAAACGTCTGCGCCGTTGCTCAACGCCGCGGAGTTGCCGCACTCGTGGTCGACGGGGTGATTCGCGATCTCGCAGAGGTGCGCGAGGCACGCTTCCCGGTCTTCGCCCGCGGCGTCATTCCGATCCCGGGTGGAAAGTCGGTCGTCGAGCCGCTCAATGCCAAGGTCACAAGCGGAGGCGTCGAGGTCAACGCTGGAGACATCGTCCTCGCCGACGAAGACGGCATCGTCGTCGTTCCGTCCGAACGTCAGCACCAACTGGCCGCGGACGCCACGACCAGGCTGGCCGCTGAGGCCAACGAGTCGATCGAGGCGTGGGAAGAGACGCACCGCGCACGTATCGACCAGATCCTCCGCGAAAACGGCTTCCCTGAGACCTAGCTCATCCGCCTGAGCGACCGCGTTAATGACCAAGTCAGGTCATGGTCGGGCGGCCGGAACGAGCATATCGTTGTCCTCGAAAGCTACGGCAGTCGCGCCGCTGCGGAACGTCTCACACAGGCGGCCAGGGCGGAGCGAACGTAGTCCTCAGCAGCGGCATCGACAGAGCCGCGGCCGGAACCCCATTACCCAGCTCGAGGATCCCTCGGGCGGGTCTTTGTGGACGCGGCGCGGGCGTCATCCCGGCGTCCAAGAAGATGAAAGAGGTAGCGATTCATGAGTAGGAAAGGTAAGTCCCTCATCACTGCTGTTTGTCTGAGCTTGGTGCTCGGCGGAACGGCATTGGGCGCTTCGGCGTCCGGCTCGGCTTCGCACGCGAAGAAGGTTTCGAAGTTCTGCGTGTGGGTCGAGGAGCGTGGCGGGGCCGTGACGAAGTACGACGTCAAGACGGTCAAGTCGCTCAAGCACATGCACGAGGTCTGCATCGTCGGTAAGCGGAGCGCGAAGGGTGCGCAGGGTGCTCCGGGTCCTCAGGGTCCTCAGGGTGCCCAGGGTGCTCAGGGTGCTCAGGGTGCGGCGGGCGCTCAGGGTGACATCGGCCCGGATGGTGCGATGGGACCGATGGGCCTTCAAGGTGTCATGGGGCCGAGTGGCCCGATGGGACCGATTGGCCCGCAGGGTGAGCAGGGCATCCAGGGCGATACTGGCCCGACTGGTGCTGACGGTGTGCTGGGCGCTACCGGTGCTACCGGTGCTACCGGCGCTACTGGCCCGACTGGTCCGGCTGGTGCTATCGGCCCGATTGGCCCGCAGGGTGTCCCAGGTCCGACTGGTCCTGCCGGTCCGGCTGGGGCGGACGGCGCTCCCGGGGCGGACGGCGCTACTGGCCCGGCTGGCCCGACTGGCCCGCAGGGGCCGTCTGGTCTGAACGGCTCGGTCGTTACGGCGACCGACTCCACGGTGGGTACCGCGGCCGAGACGATTATCACCTCGGTTCGCTGCCCGGCCGACCACCCGATCGCGCTTAGCGGCGGGTTCGACGAGAGCGGCGCGACGTCGCCATCGGTGATCGAGTCCAAGCGGCTCGACGCGGTGGTTGGCCCGCCTGCGCTCAACTCGGGCTGGATCGCCAAGGCGACGGCTCAGGGCAACGCGCAGCAGTCGGTCACGCTGACCGTCTACGCATACTGCGCGGCGTAGGGAAACACGACGGCTGGAGGAGGCTCGCTACGGCGGGCCTCTTTCGCTTTGGCGGGATCTTGCTTTCGCGGCGGCTCTCTCCAGCGTCGGCTGCATCAGTGCCGATCCCACGCCCCGGACAAGATCGCCTTCTACGGCGCCGGGTGGCAGATCCCCGCCGAAAACCTCGCCGCCCACCTCGCCGGCCGGGAGCCCGGCGATGTCGAGGCGCGCTGGGAAGAGCTCGTCCCTCCGTATCAGAAGCTGGCAGCCAATGTCAGCTAGGGCGTTGGGGCCGGGCTTACCGAGCGCGCGCTCGCCCGAGATGTTCGGCGATCCCAAGGGAACACTCAGGGAACACCACCGCGGGCACGAGCGTCCACGCGCGGTTAGTCGTCTTCGGCCGATTCTTTGGACTTGCCGGATCTTCGTGCCCGCGACTTCCCGCCCTTGCCCGCGGTTCCCGCTCCGTCGCTCGATGGTAAGGAGGGGGTCGACGGTTCGAGTCCGTCAGAGGGCTTCCAAAAGGGCCAGCAAATGGCCTTATTGTTGCCTCGACTAGAGACAGCCGTTCCCTGAGGCGCCCGCGACCTGTGTCCCCAGAACCTGTCTCCAGCGTGACGTGAGGCATCCACGCTTGGCCTGAACAGGCGCTTCGCGCTGCACAGAGCACCTCCCTGAGACGGAGGTGCTGTTCGCCGTCGTCAGCGGTCTTGCTATGCGATCCGCCGAGTCAGTCATCTCGTTGGCGACCCCTGGCTCCTCCAGGGAGCTGCTCAGCCTTGGGGCACCCGACGCCGGCGGAACCCGATGAATGCCGCCGACGCCATTACGGCCGCCACCAGTCCCAACCAGGCCAGTGCCGTCGTGTTGATGTCGTCGACCGGCGGTTTTCCCACGTGCGTCAGCGGAGACAGGTTCAGTACCCAGTCCGGAAGCTGGAGACCCGAGCCGAGCAGCCCGATGAACGTGACCGCGCCGACCACGGCCCAGGCGAAGGCGAATGCACGCGGAACGAATCCATAGAGGAGCACTGCGACGGCCGCAATGACCAGCTCGGCTGGCAGGTAGGCCAGCCCGGACTTCAGCAACTTGCCGACGTAGCCGGAGTCACTGGTCGATAGCGCAGTGGCGGCGCCGAACACGACTGCCGAGACTACGACCACCGCGACCAGGCCGGTGGTCACGACTAGCACTTGTGCGCCGAGCCACCTCATCCTGCCCAACGCTCCAGCGAGGATGGGTTCGAGGCGGCCAGCCGCCTCCTCGTGTCGCAGTAACCCGAGCGCCTGGACGACATAGCCGCAGGCGATGATGGCGAGGTAGACCTGGGTCGACGCGAGGAAGCCGTCGGCGGCGTTCGCCGCGGTGATCCCCATCGCCTTGCTCAGCGAGGGGTTGCCGAGGATGGCGCCGACGACGTCTTGGGCCAGCGCGCCCATGACCGCAGCCAACGCGACCGATCCGACCAGCCACCCGAGGAACGAGCCGCGCTGCTCGTGCAGCGCGAAGCCGAGGGGTCGGACCAGCCAGGCCGAGGCCGACGGTTCACCTGGTCCTTGACGGTACAGCGCCGCACCAAGGTCCCGGCGTCCAGCCAGAACGACTGCGAGGACGGACAGCCCGGTCGCGACAACCGCGGGGATGAGCAGGACCCACCAGCGCTGATCATCGGCGAAAGGAGCGGTCTTCTCGAGCCAGCCGAGCGGGGAGAGCCACACCCAGAAGGTGTCGTTGACGTCGCCGACGCCACGCAGGATGTAGGAGAGCGCGATGGCCGCGAAGCCGAGGGCATAGACGCCCCTGCTATGTAGGACGAGCTGGGCACAAACCGCGGCGAGCGCAGCGAAGACGACGCTCACCATGCCGAGGGCCAGGGCGTAGAGCACGGCCGGGCCCAGCTCGATCCCGGCGGCCAGCAGGGAGAGCACGAAGCCGACGTCCATCATCACCACGGCGGCGCCCACGAGCACCAGCGCACTCACAACCGGGACTCGTCGGTCGATCCGCCCTGCCAGCAGCCCCTCGAGACGTCCGGACTCCTCCTCGCCCCGTGTCATTCCCGCGACCAGAGCGAGCCCCATGAGCGGCATCAGGAACGAGGCGATAAAACCGAACTCGTCCTGGATGATGCCCCCAAGGGTGTCGATGCCCTCCACGTGGCCGTTGATCGCAATCAGGGCGTCACTGACCAGGGCCGCACCGTACGACGCGATCTTCTCGGGCGTGTCGTAGAGTTGGGCCACGGCGGTCGCGGTGAGAGCAAGGGTGCCGACCGGCGCGAGCGCCCACACCAGGAGACGTCGGCGCTGAACGCGCCACAAGATGGCCAGCATGGCCCGGGTGCCCGTCATGCTTGCACCACGCCGGTCTCGTCGTCGCTGTAGTTCCGCAGGAACAGCTCATCCAGGCTCGGCGGCTCGACGGTGAGGCTCCGAATGCTGGCGGCGTGGATGAGTCCGATCGCCTGGTCGAGCTCATCCGGGCCGACGGTGAACCGCGTCTCGATGCTCCCGTCGACCTGCGCGGTGGTGAGGCTCTCCAAGCCGGGGACCGCTTCTAGGGAGCCGACGGCGGATGCGGTCAGCGCGTGGACGCTCGTCCGGGTGTGTCGGCGCAGGTCCGCGAGCGTCCCGGAGGTCACCGTCTTGCCGCGCCGGATAATGCTCACCCGATCGGCGAGCGCCTCCACCTCCGAGAGGATGTGGCTGGACAGCAGAACCGTCGCGCCCTGCTGGCACCGCTCGCGGATCACGGCCTGGAACACCTGCTCCATCAGGGGGTCGAGCCCCGAGGTCGGCTCGTCGAGAACGATCAGCCCCACCTCGCTCGCCAGCGCCGCGACGAGCGCGACCTTCTGCCGGTTTCCCTTGGAGTAGTCGCGCGCGCGCTTGGTCGGATCGAGGTCGAACCGCTCGATCAGCTCTGCCCGCCGCTTGGGGTCCATCCCACCGTGGACCCCGGCGAGGATGTCCATGCACTCCCCACCGGTGAGACCCGCCCACAGCGACACGTCACCCGGCACGTAGGCCAGGTCGCCCCGCAGCTTGGTTCCCTCGTTCCATGGGTCACGGTCGTAGAGCGTGATCGTGCCGCCGTCCCTGCGCATCAGGCCGAGCAGGATCCGGATCGTGGTGGACTTCCCGGCGCCGTTTGGCCCGAGGAACCCGTGCACCTCGCCGCGGGCTACAACGAGGTCGAGGCCGTCCAGCGCCCGGAAGCTGCCGAACTGCTTGACCAGGCCCTCGATGCGGACGACGTCGTCGCTCATGTCTCTCCTTGGTCTTTGGCGCGGAAGGCGCCTCGTCCCTCCGCACAGCGGCGCCAACGTGAGCTGTCCGGCGAGTGGCCAGAACCGACTTCGCCTCCGGCGGAGCGGCCATCGAAATCCTTTCCTTCTCGGGTCAGCTTGGTCATTTGCCCAAAGCATACGCCCAATGTAGTGAATTAGTCAAACGCCCAAGAAGTCGCCTTTTTGGCCTGAAGAGAACTTTTGACGCTGGGAGGCCGGACAGCTATGTTTTTGGGCAAATGACCAAACCAGATAGACCGAGACAAGACATCGCGACGGCCACGGCGGCCGAGGGGTCAACGCGAGAGCGGATTGTGCAAGCGACCGTCGAGCTGATGGCAGAGATCGGGATCGATCGCGTCCGCACACGCACAATCGCCGAGCGTGCGGGTGTGAACCCGGCACTCGTGCACTACCACTTCGGATCGATTGCAGCGCTGGTCATGGAGGCCGCTGAGTACGCCCTGCTCCAGGAACTCGGACCGTCGATCGATGTCTTCGTTTCGGCCGCCACGGTGCAGGAAGGAATCACAGCGATGCTCGAGTGGATCGAGCAGAGGGGGCAGCGGACGCCCGGCGCAACGATTCTCGCCGAAGCGATGGTCAAGGCAACACGAGATCCGGCATTTCGGCGCTGGACGAAGCAAGCATCCCGGCGGTTCCGGGCAATCATCCTCGAGAAACTCCAGACCGCACGTGCCAACCACGAGATCGACCCCGTGCTGGACATCGAAGCGACGGCTGTTCTTCTAGCGGCGGCGCTCGACGGGCTTCTGTTCCACCACCTGGTCGACCCGAGGCTCGACGTCAGACAAACTGCCGAGCCGATTGCCCAGATGCTCGGAACCCCGGGTCCCGCGTCCTCGCCGAAACGAGGCGCTATGAAACGGCGGTAACGCGACTGCATTCAGCCCGAATGAAGCACCCGCTCCAAGCGCTACCTCGACTCCGTGAGAAGGCACCCAACGCACCTGTCCGGCAGCCGGCGTTACACCCGCCTCCTGCCGCCCAAAGAGACAACAGCTTGGGGACGGATCTTGGCGACACGTGCCGGGTCTCTCGGAGCGTCTCAGGGATGCTCAAGAACCTCGCCCACAGGGGCGCAAAGCCGCATACCAGTACACTGCACTTACGAGGCGAGGATTGCATGGCGCGCCGGCGCCTTCCTCCACTTGGGAGCGGAGGCGAAGTCTTTTGACGGTACGCGTTCTTCCACCAACGGCCGATGGTTTGCAGGCGTTCCTGAGGGACATCGGCAAGGTCGAGCTGCTGACCGCGGCGCAGGAGGTCGAGCTCGCGAAACGGATCGAGCGTGGCGAGCACCGCGCCAAGCAGGAGATGGTCGAGGCGAACCTGCGCCTCGTCGTCTCCATCGCGAAGCGGTACCGCAACCAGGGGCTCCCGTTCCTCGATCTCATCCAGGAGGGATCGATTGGGCTCGTCCGCGCAGCCGAGAAGTTCGACCACCGCAGGGGTTTCAAGTTTTCGACTTACGCGACGTGGTGGATCCGGCAGGCGGTCGCGCGGGCCCTCGCCGACAAGGGGCGCACGATCCGCCTTCCCATCCACGTCGGCGAAAAGCTGAACCGGATCGCGCGCTCGGAGCGGAAGCTGCGCGGAGAGCTGAGCCGGGAACCGTTCCCGGACGAGATCTCGCGCGACGTCGACCTGCCGCTCGAGGAGGTGGAGCAGGTCATGCGCAGCGCGCAGACGCCGGTGTCGCTCGAAAAGCCGGTCGGCGACGAGGACGAGGCCGAATTCGGCCATTTCCTGGCAGACCCCGGCCCGCTGCCGGAGCACGTCGCAGACGGCAATTTCCGCTCACGCGCGCTCACTCAGTCCCTCGCGAGCCTGGGCTTCCGCGAAAGACGCGTGCTCGAGCTCCGTTTCGGACTCGACGGACAGGCGCCGGCAACCCTGGAGGAAGTCGGCAAAGTCTTCGGCGTGACGCGGGAGCGGATCCGGCAGATCGAGAAAGTCTCCTTGCGGAAGCTGAGCAACGTCGCGGAGATGAAAGACCTCGGCGAGGTTGCCTGACCGCACCCTGCGCCTGCGGCAACACGAAAGGCCCAAGCCAGCCGGCTGCCAATCTCCGTTGAAAGCGGAAAGGAACGACTTCAGGCCGACACTGCTTGGTGGGGTCGCGATTCGCGGTTTGCTCCCGACGTTGCCTCGCGGTCGCGGGGAGGGCCGCCGTGCCAATCTAGACACAGAGCCGTGGCGTCGTCACGTAGTTCGCCACCGCTTGCCTGGAGGACCGCCTGGGTGAGGTGCTGGACCGCCTCGCGGGCATGCATATTCATGCCTGCCCTCAGGATCGCAGCGATGTTCATGCGCGCGGCGTCGCGCTCCAGCATGCCGTCGGTGACGAACATCAAGCGGTCTCCGACCTCCAATTGCAGTGCTTGCACCCGGTAGCCGCCTCCGGCCTGTAGGCCGAACGGGCGATCGGCCTCCAACTGAAGTTGCTGGACTCGCCCAGTCCGCAACCGGAACGGCGGAGGGTGGCCGGCATTGACGATGCCCGCCGTCGCACTGGCCAGGTCGATCCGAACGAGTAGACCGGTGACGAACTGGCTCTCGCCTGCCTGCTCGGCGAGAGCGTCATTCGCCAGCCGTGCCTGCTCGGCCAGCTCGACTCCCCGCCGCCGGGCGTTGCGTAGACCTCCGACCAGCACCGTTGCCAACAGGGCGGCATCCATCGTGTGGCCCATCGCGTCGGTCATCGACAGATGCAGCGCCCCTCGGTCCAGCGAAAAGTCGAAGGTGTCACCGCCGATCTCACCCGCAGGCTGTAGCCAGGCCGCGAGAGTGAACTGCCCGGCCTCGCACGTAAACGACCCGGGCAACAGTCGATGCTGGATCTCCGCCGCCAGCGACAAAGGCACCGAGCGCTGTCCCCACTCGAAGAGATCGGTGTACCGACGGTTCGCGATCACGACGTACGCCAGGAAGTGCGCCGCCAAAGCCACATCGTCCACCGTCTGCCTAGCCGGAAACTCCTCCAGCCCCAACTCCAGAACACCGACCGCTTCGCCACGGCTGGTCACCGGCGCGAACAAACGCGCGCCGCGATCCTCGCCGACCACTTCGACGGCCTGGGCGGCCAGCGCGCGCCCGTGCGGCGTCCCAACCAGCGGCACCCGCTCCGCGGTCTCCGTCCCCTGCATCCGCCCCTTCCCACCCGAGTGGCCCAGTCGGATCAGCGATCGCCCGCTGAAGTCGGCGATCAAGAAGCTGACCTCGCGGGCTCCGATCGCCTCCGCCAGCGCGCCCGCGAGGGCATCGACCGCCGCAACCGGCGGGGCTGCCTCGACCGCCGCCAGCAATGCATTCAAGTTCAGCGAAAAGTGCCGATTCACACCCATTACGCCTAACTTAACGGGCCTCCGATCCGCCTATGTCGTCGTGCATGGACGTGCTTGCTAAATGCGCTAGCTGCGCGGCGGTGTGGGATGGCAGGCCGGCGTAAGATCAAGATACTCCGTTGATTGTCGTATGAACCCGAAGGGAGAGGGTCATAAAGACAGCCCGGACACCCTTGCCGCCGGGCGCCCGTCTCCAGCGGGACCCCCTTGCGGTGATTACCGTTCCGCTTGCGCCGATCGTCCTAGAGGGCCGGTACCGGCTGCTGGTCGGAGCGCTCTGGCGCCTCGGTCGTTCGCGAAGAGGCCAATGGGGGCTCGCCGCCGGGTCGGGAGCGCTCGTGGTCGCGCTGGCGCTCTTGGCTGCCCGCCATTTCGCGACGACGTCCTGGCCGCTCGCGACGGGAGACCCCGGTCTCCTGGTGGCGGCCGGACTGCTCCTCCTTCTCGCCCAGGCCCTCAAGGCGTTCGGCTGGGGACGGCTGTTCGCGCCGGACGAGCGGCCAAAGATACTTGCGCTCGCGGCCGGTAACGGCGGCGCTGCGCTGACCGGCGTCGTCCTTCCCGGCCGTTTCGACGATGCGATGCGGGTCGCCGTCGTCCGCCGTTACCCCGGGTGTCCGGCCGGCGTCCGTGCGATCTGCCTCTCGCTCGTCATGCTCGGCCTAATCGACAGCGTCGCCCTGGCGCCGCTCGCCTTTGCCGCCGCTCTTTTTCCGGGCGCCGGACTGGGCATGCGGATCGCGCTCGGCGTGGTGGCTGCCGCCGGAGTCGCGGCCGCCGCTCTGATTCTCGCTCTACCCCGGCTGGCCACAAGTAGCCGGGTCCTGCGCTTCCGGCTCGGACGCTGGCTGGGTTCGCGCACGACCTCCCGGCGGGCAGCAGCCCAAGCGTGGGCGCTCGTGTTCGCCTGCTGGCTCGTCCGAGCGGTTGCGCTCTTCTTGCTCCTGGGCACGCTCGGCGTCGGGTTCTCTTTCCCGCTGGCGCTGCTCTTTCTCTGCGCCGGGGCGGCGGCAGCGGCGCTGCCGGTCGGTCCCGCGGGCGCGGCCACGCAGGTCGGCGCGAGCGGCGCAGCGCTGGTTGGCTCGGGCGTTGGAGCCTCGCAGGCGCTCGCTATCGCCGTTTCGGTGGGAGCTCTCGGGGTCTTCTCCGGGGCCGCGATCCTGCTTTTCGCAGTGGCTTGGCGCACCGGACTTTCGCTGGCGCCGGCTCGGGCCCGCGCTTGATCGAGCCGCCTTCTGATCTGGAAGGCCGCGCAAGCCGCCGCGAATCCGACGGGGCAGCAGGATCGCGGCTACGGTGTGACCAGCGCGTTGGCTCTAGTTGTTGAAGCCGTCGAGGCTCTAGCACTTTCCTCTCCGACTGTGACCCCTGGCCTGACCGCCGCAGTGCGCCCATTCGGGTGCTCTGCCCTGTAGGACCACAGAAGGAGCATCACATGCATGCCACCATTCGTCGTTACGAAGGTGTCGACACGACCCGCATGAACGAGGTCGTCGGCAAGATCAATGAGACGCTCGTTCCGCAGCTTCGCGAGCTCCCCGGTTTCTCCGGCTACTACCTGATCGAGGCCGGCAACGGCGTCATGAGCTCGTTTGGTCTCTTCGAGAACGCCGAGCAGGCCGACGAGTCCAAGACCGTCGTCACGAAGTGGATCAGCGACGAGAACTTCAACACGGTGATCCCGAACCCGCCGAAGATCACGAGCGGCAAGGTCGTTGCGCAGAGCAACGGCGTCCCCGCCCTGGTCTAGCCAAACCGTACTCCGCATCATCGAGAGGGCCCCACCGTCGGGGCCCTCTCTGTGCGGTGTGTCAAGGAAGAGGCGGTCAGCTCTGACTTGCGCGGCGCGATTCGAGAAGCGCCTCATCCGCGCGCGCGACCAGCTCTTCGAGGCTGTCCGTAGACTCGGCCTCGGCGAGGCCGAACGTGATCGAGTGGCCGGTGTTCACGGATTTCAGGCCTGCCTCGATCTTCTCGAAGCGCTCCCTGGCGTCGCCCGCGGTCAGATTCGGCATCGCGCAAACGAGCTCGTCGCCTCCATAGCGGAGGAGAACGTCATACGGACGGACGTTGGCGCGAATGGTGTCGCTGACGAGACGAAGCAACGCGTCCCCCGCCACATGGCCGTGGACGTCATTCACCGCTTTTAGGCCATCGACATCGACGAATGCGAGCACCAGCTTGGCGCCGGTGCGATGTGCGCGCTCGAGTTCGCGCGAGACGGCCGCAAGCCCGGAACGGCGTGTCCAAGCACCGGTTAGCTCGTCAGTCGTCGCGAGCGTCAATGCACTCGCGGCTTCCGCTTGGCTCCGATGCGCTTCCGCTCGTTCTCGAGCCGCCTGTTCGCGGTCGGCGGCCGCCCGTCTGCGGTCGTCTGCCGCTTTGGCCCGATCGGCCGCCGCCCGATACCGATCTCGTTGTGCCCGCACAAGAAGATCGTCGAGATTCGCACCTGTGTCTTCCTCGAGATCGTGCAACCGGGCCAGCTCATCGCGACCTTCGGCGCCGCGATCACGAAGCTCGGCTGCTCGATCGCGGCCCTCCGCCGTTTCTAACCGCACGGCCCCGGTTTCGTCGCGCAGCCCAGACACGAGATGCCGGTCCTCGGCTGACCGCTGCCGCGCGCGAACGCTCTTGTGGTACACGGACGCGTCGCCTCCGGCCGCGAAGTCATCGTCGGCCGCGTGCTGATCATCCTCGGCGCTTCGCTGATCGCGGTCACTCGCCGTCTGATCATGATCCGACCACGTCTGGTCCTGATCGCTTGCAGTCTGGTCGCCGTCACTCGCGGTCTGATCGCCGCCAGCCTCAACGCGATCACGCGTATGAGCCGCAAGCTCGCCCGCGAGCTCGGCGCCGCAGGACGCACATACGAGGACGGCGTTAACCTTGCCGCAGGCCGGACACGCAATACCCCTCGTCAATCGTCCTACTCCTCACTCCGGCGCGCAGGCCCGGTTAGCGACCCACTGTAGCCGCGCTTTCTTTCCACTGCACCCAGCCAGTACGCAGCTCGGGACGGGGGGTCGACGGTTCGAGTCCGCGAGAGGGCTTGTCATCAATCTGCTCGGAGGCGTTCAGGCCGCGATCTTCGCCAGCACCGCGTCGATCCGCGCGAAACCGCTCTTTGCGCCTTCCTCGACGCCGTAGTTCATCGTCGTGTCGCGCTCCTCGGTTGTCTCGAAGCGCATCGTTTGGGTTAGCTTCGTCTGCTCGCCGAGGTCCTCGAACTCCAGCGTCTGCAGGTGGTTCTGGAACGTCTGCACGAGCCGCTCGGGCGGTTCGACCTCGCGGAACTCGCCCTCGACGACGCCGTACGCCGTTCGGAAGCGGTACGGTGCCGCCGGGACGGACGTCCATCTCCTCGACGACGGTGCCGTCGCCCCACCATTCGGGGATCAGCTTGCGGATCCGTCCAGACGGAGAAAACGTGCGCTCGCGGCGCGTCGAAGACGCGCTCGACCCGGATCTCGAGCTCGCTCGGTTTGGTGACGGTGGTCTCGTTCATCGTCAGCTCACCGCCTGCTTCACGAGCTTCGCGGATCTTGGCCTCGTCGGCCGCGCTCAGCTCCGTCAGCGCGTAGGCGATCGGCCACATCGAGCCGTCGTCGAGGTTCGCGCTGGTCGTTGAAGCCGAGCATCGAGTAGCGCTCCTTGAACTTCCCAGCGTTGCGGAAGAAGACGACGACCTTGCCGTCCTTGTTCGCGTACGCGGGCATCCCGTACCAGGTCTTCGGCGTGAGCTCCGGGGCGCTCTCCGTGACGATGGCGTGCACCCGTTTGCCGAGGGCGCGATCCTTCGGCGACATCTCGGCCAGCGCCGCCTGCACGGCGCTCTCCCCGTCCTCCTTGCTCTTCAGCTCCTTGGCGCGCGCTCTCATCGCGGCCTTTTCCTCGGCACTGAATCCTTCCTTCTTCTTGGTCGGGCTCATCGGTCTCCTTTCGTGCGTTCGACGACCTGGGCGAAGCGGTCGAGCCGCTGCAGCCAGGTGCTGATGCCCTCGAAGGCGTAGGGCGCGAGCATGCACCTGCGGACACGGCCGACCTTCTCGGTCGTGACCAGCTCCGCCTCCTCGAGCAGCCGGATGTGCTTCTTCATCCCGGTCAGCGACATGCCGAAGGGCTCGGCGAGCTCGCTGATCGACGCGCTGCCGGCGCCGAGCCGTTCGAGCACGGCGCGCCGGGTCGGGTCGCCAAGGGCTGCGAAGGCGCGGTCGGTCACCGTATAACTCTGAACCATTGGGTTCACTATAGCAGCTTTCGTCCGCTGCACCGGCAGGAGTTAGCATCGCCGCATGAGCCCGGTCAGGCCAACGCTGCAGGTCGTCGGGCGCAGGATGGACGCCGAGCACTACCGGCTGCGCGACTTCCTCACCCGCTCCGCGCAGCCGTACGAGTGGCACGAGGCTGGCTCGGCGGACGCCGACCAGCTGCTGGAGAAGCTCGGCCTCCAGGGCGCCACGTTGCCGGTGCTCGTCGACGTGGACCAGACGTTCCAGGGCGCGACCGTCGAGTCGATCCTGGCGGCCTGGGGCCCCGAGTACCAAGCCGCAAAGCGGAAGCACTACGACTTCGTCGTCATCGGCGCAGGGCCGGCGGGGCTCGCAGCCGCCGTCTACGCCGCCTCGGACGGCCTTGCCACGCTCATCTGCGACAGCGACTTGCCCGGAGGGCAAGCCTCGTACGCCACCCTGATCGAGAACTTCTTCGGCTTCCCCGGAGGTATCGGCGGCGCCGAGCTCGCGCGGCTCGCAGCCCGGCAGGCCGAAGGCTTCGGAGCCGAGCTGCTGTTCCTGCGCGGCGTCAGAGGCAGCCGGATGAACGGCCACGACGAGCCGGTCGGCTTGATCCTCGACGACGGCTCCGAGGTCACCGCCTCGGTCGTCCTCGCCAGCACCGGCATGGACTGGACGCGGCTCGACCTTGAAGGCATCGACGACCTGATCGGCGACGGCGTCTACTACGGAGCCGGCCGGAGCGAGGCCGCGCAGTGCTCCGGCCAGGACGTCGTGGTGGTCGGCGCGGGCAACTCGGCCGGCCAGGCCGTCCTCAACTTCGCCAACCAGACGGCGCGCGTGACGATGCTCGTCCGCGGCGACTCGCTCGGGAAGAGCATGTCCGCCTACCTGATCGAGCGGATCGAGAAGCACCCGCTGATCGACGTCCACCTCGAGACTCAGCTGACCGAGCTGCACACGGCAGACGGCGCGCTGAACGGGGTGACCTTCACCGACTCCGCCGGAACGCAGCAGACGCGGACCGTCGACGGCGTCTTCCTCTGCGTCGGCGGGACGCCGCACACCGAGTGGTGCTCCCGCGAGCACGTGCTCACGGACGAGCGCGGCTACATCCTCACGGGCCGGGACATGGTCGCGGACGGGAAGCTGCCGGACTGCTGGCCGCTCGAGCGCGATCCGCTGGCACTCGAGACCAGCCGGGTCGGGCTGTTCGCCGCAGGCGACGTGCGGCACGGCTCGACGAAGCGCGTCGCGGCAGCCGTCGGCGAGGGGTCGATGGTCTCCTCGCTGATCTTCAGCCGGCTCGCCGAGCTCGGCGTGAGCTACTGAGAGCCGACGTGGCCACGACCCCTTTCTGCGCCCACCTCGATCAGATCAAGGTGACCGCGCTGCCCGAGACGATCGAAGGCTGCGAGGAGTGCCTCAAGATCGGGAGCGGCTGGGTCCACCTGCGCATGTGCATGACCTGCGGGAAGATCGGCTGCTGCGACTCGTCGCCGAACCGGCACGCGACCGCGCACGCGGGTGACAGCGGCCATCCGATCATCCGCTCGGCGGAGCCCGGCGAGGACTGGAGCTGGTGCTACGTCGAAGAGGTCGCGTTCGCAGCGCCGGCGTCTGGCTGATGCCGCCGGCCACCCACACCGCCGCCGCGGCGGCGGTACCTGCCCCGCGCGTCCGGCTGATCTTTGCCGCGCTCCTGCTGGTGATGCTGATCGCGTCGCTCGACCAGACGATCGTCTCCACTGCGTTGCCGACGATCGTCGGCGACCTCGGCGGGCTCCAGCATCTGTCCTGGGTCGTGACGTCGTACCTGCTGGCCTCGACGGTCGTCGCGCCGCTCTACGGGAAGCTCGGCGACCTCTACGGGCGCAAGCGTGTGCTGCAGGTTGCGATCGTCATCTTCCTGATCGGCTCCGCGCTCTGCGGCGCTGCGCAGTCGATGACCCAGCTGATCGCGTTCCGGGCGCTGCAGGGGCTCGGGGGCGGCGGCCTGATCACGACGGCGATGGCGGTCGTCGGCGACATCGTCCCGCCACGCGACCGCGGCCGCTACCAGGGCCTCTTCGGCGCCGTCTTCGGCATCTCGACGGTGGCGGGGCCGCTGCTGGGCGGTTTCTTCGTCGACAACCTCTCCTGGCGCTGGATCTTCTACGTCAACATCCCGATCGGCCTCGCCGCGCTTGCGGTGATCGGGACCGCCTTCCAGGTGCGCCAGGTCAAGGAGCGGCACCAGATCGACTTTCTCGGCACCGCGGTCCTCGCCGGCTCGTTGTCGGCGATCGTGCTCTTCACCAGCCTCGGCGGCACGACCTACGCGTGGGGCTCCGCCCCGATGGTCGCGCTCATCGTCGCGGGCGTCGTCCTGCTCGCGCTGTTCCCGTTCGTGGAAGCGCACGCCGCCGAGCCGATCCTGCCGCTCGAGCTCTTCCGGAACCGAACCTTCACGGTGACCGGCGCGATCGGCTTCGCCGTCGGCATTGCGCTCTTCGGCTCCGTGACGTACGTCCCGCTGTATCTGCAGATCGTGAAGGGGCACACCCCGACCGAGTCAGGGCTTCTGATGACGCCGATGATGGCCGGGCTGCTCGTCACGTCGATCGTCAGCGGCAACCTGATCTCGAAGTACGGGCGCTACCGGGTCTTCCCGATCGTCGGCACGGCGATCATGGCGGTCGGCCTGTACCTGCTCTCCCTGCTGTCCGTCGGGACGTCCACCTGGGTCGCGGCGGGGTACATGCTGATCCTCGGCCTCGGGATCGGAATGGTGATGCAGGTGCTGGTGCTCGCGGCCCAGAATGCGGTCGACTACAAGCTGCTCGGCGTCGCAACCTCGAGCTCGACGCTGTTCCGGCAGATCGGCGGCTCGATCGGCGTCTCGGCCTTCGGCGCCATCTTCTCGAACCAACTCGCGAAAGAGCTCGCGCAGCGGCTGCCGCCCGGCGCGCACATCCCCGCCGCGGCCAATCCGGCGATCGTCAAGCAGCTACCGCCGGCGCTCCACGCGCTCTACGTCGCGGCCGTCGCCGCCGCGCTGCATCCGGTCTTCCTCACGGCAGCCGGGGTCTCGGTGGTCGCGTTTGGGCTGACATGGCTGCTGCGCGAGGTGCCGCTGCGCAAGACAGCCGCGGCCGAGGGCGTCGGCGAGAGCTTCGCCTCGCCGCGCGATGCCAGCTCCGAGCGCGAGCTCGAACGGATCGTGAGCTCGGTCTGCCGCGGCAACGAGCGCACGCGCCTCTACGCGGCGCTGACCACGCGCGCCGGCCTCGACCTCACCCCGGCGGAGACGTGGCTGCTCGGACGGCTTCGAAACCATCCGCCCGCAACCGCGCCGGACCTTGCCCTCGAGCTCGGCGTCCCGGCGGAACGCGTCGCGACGCTCGCAGGGGAGCTCGAGCAGCGCGGCCTCGTCAGCGACGGCACGGGACCGATCGAGCTCACCGACGGCGGCCGCGAGGCGCTCGCGAAGCTCGTCGACGCGGGCCGAGCCGAGCTGACAGCGCTGGTCGAGCACTGGCAGCGCCCCGGCGGCAAGGAGCTGGAACCGATCCTCCGCCGGATCTCGGCCTCGCTCGTGGAGGCAATCCCCGAGGAAAGCCCTCACTGACAGCCGCGGGCACGCTGATCGTCGACGGCGACGTCACCTTCGAGGACGGGCTCGGCGTGCCCGAAGTCGAGGCCGGGCTCGCTCGAGCCGCGCGCGAGCTGACGTCGCGGTGGCCCGAGGCGCGCTACGTCTACCTGACGCCCGTAGCCGAGAGCCGCCCGCGGCTGAGCACCGAAGGGCCGACCTAGGCCGTGTGCTGGATCTCGCGGACGCGAAATGCGAGCACGAGGTCGCGGACGCCGCGGATGATCGCGAAGGCCGCCACCCAGGCGACCAGCAGCACCGCGCTCCGGCCGTAGTAGCCGGCCGCCCAGAAGCCGAGCGCGATCTCGATGATCCCGCCGATCAGCTGCAGCCACCAGACGTCGATCTCGTGCCTCGCTGAGATCGCCTGGGCCAGGTCGAAGGCCCCCGCGAAGATGAGGAAGAAGCTGAAGATTGCGGCCAGCGCCACAAACGTGTCGCCGGGATGGATGAACGCGACCACGCCCGAGACGATGAAGACGATCGCCAGGATGATGTTCATCACCTTCCACCAGCCGTGCGACAGGAAGATCAGCCCGATCTCCATGAAGCCGGCCGCGAGCGCGACGAAGCCGAACAGCAGCGAGATCGCCGACACGGAGGTGTAGTCGAAGCGAAGCAGGATCACTCCGACGACCATCCAGGCGAACCCGGTGATCAGTATCAGCCACCACGGCGGAAGCGAGTCCGCCAGCATTCGCCGCCCCGTTGTTGCGCTCATCACCATCTGTCGCCGACCCTCTCACAGTCGGGGCGCGTTGTCGAGTCCGAAATCAGTCGCCGGTGTGGTCCGGCGGCGGCGAGCTGCCAGCGGCGGGGCCGGAGTCCGCCATCTGGCGGGCGAGCGTGTGGACCTCCTTCGTCAGCGCGAGGATCTGCTTCGAGAGGTCGAGCAGTTCGACGTTCTGCTTGTCCTCTTCCTGCACCGTCTTCCATTGATTGTCGGCGATCACCTGGCGCTTGGCGTCGGCCCGGTTCTGCGAGATCAGCACGAAGGTCGAGAGGAAGATCGCCTCGAGCGAGACGATCATCGTCAGGAGCCCGTAGGGGTACTTCTCGACGCCGAAGCCGATCCAGCACGCGAACCAGATGACGTGCACGTAGACGAAGAGCATCGAGCCCGAGAAGGCGGTGATCCTGTCCGCGATCCGGTTCTGGGCCGCCTGCGCGCGCTCTTCTTCGCGCTTGAGCAGAGCCGGATTGATCGGGGGCCCCAGCTCGGGAGTCGGACGGAGGAAGCGATGCAGACGCTCGCGGGCGGACATGGCTAGGCCGGCGAGTCCAGGGCGGGCCCGGCGACGCTGCAGAGAGCCTCGATCGACGGGATGAAGTAGTAGGCGCCGGTGAGCGCTCGCGTGTACCGCGTCAGCGCGTCACGAGGGGCGTCGCCCGAGCCGGCCATGCTCACCAGCATGTCGGCGAGCCGCGACTGGTCGGCGCTGAAGCCGACGAACATCGTCCCGTGGTCCGTGACCGTGCCATAGGGCATGTTGCGTCGGAAGATCTTCCCAAACCGGTCCTGGTCGGTGCTCGCCACGTGCGAGTCGTCGGGCTTGTTCTCGAGCTCGACGCTGTCGGCCTTCCGGCGCCCGATCACGAGCTCCTGGTCGGCGTCGGAGAGCGTTTCCCAGAGGCCGGCGTCGTGCGCCCACTTCTGCAGGAGCAGCACGGTCCCGCCCGCCCCGGGCTCTCCTTCGGGGATCACCGCGAGCTCGGGCGCGTCGATCAGCGTCGGATTCTCGGTGCCGTCGATGAAGCCGGTCAGGTCGCGGTCGTGCAGGTAGGGCCAGCTCGAGGTCTCCTCTACGACAGTCGCAATCCCGGCGAGCGCGCGGATCGCGGCGCGTGAGACCTCGAAGACGACGTCGTACGCGCTGCCGGACAGCCAGAGGACGGCGTCGTGCTGTGTCGCCGGCATCACGAATCCGTCGGCGCCGGTGACCGGAGCGTCGAATCCCTTCGGGCCGGCGGGCGCGTCGTCGGGCACCACCTCGCTCCAGAGCTCGGGCCTGAAGCCGGCGACGAGGTTGACGCCTTCCATCGTCGTTCGCGGCTCGCGCAGTGAGGCGACAGTCCGCACGAGCTCCGGGCCGGACGACGAGCCCGCGGCGTCGAACTCGAGATAGGCGTGCGACGCCGTCCCGAGGGCGAAGATGCCCGGCTGCGAGTGCTTCATGCGTGCGATCCTCCCACGGCATGACCGCGGATGCACCGACCGCCGAGTCGTTCTGGGTCGAGCCCGGGAAGCTGCTCGCGGGCGCGTACGCCGGCGCGGAGACCGACGCTGAAACGGCCGCGAACCTGGGCGCGCTCGCAGCCGCCGGTGTCACGCTGATCGTCGACCTGACTCACGAGTCCGACCCCCTCCCGCCCTACGCAGCCCACCTGGCTGCGCCGATGCGTCGTGTGAGCCTGCCGATTCGCGACTTCGACGTGCCGACGCTCGAGCAGCTCGAGGAGACCCTGGATCTGATCGACCGGGAGGTCGCCGGCGGCGGCATCGTCTACGTCCACTGCTGGGGCGGCTGCGGGCGGACCGGCACGGTCATCTCGAGCTGGCTCGTCAAGCATGGCCGGACGGCGGAGGACGCGCTGGCGCGCTACGCCGAGCTCTGCGGCCGGCGCTGCCCCGAGCGGCCGGAGCAGTTCGAGCTCGTCGAGGCATACGCGGCCCAGGCATGAGGGCGGTCATTCACGACCGGTACGGACCGCCGGAGGTGCTGCGCGTCGCCGACGTCGACCGGCCGGTGCCTGCGGCGGACGAGGTGCTCGTCCGCGTCCAGGCCTCGACCGTGACGCGGGGCGGCGCGATGGGCGTGCGCAGCGCCGAGTATCGGTTCACCCGTCTCTTCACCGGCATCCGACGCCCGAGGCGAACCGGCTTCGGCGAGGAGTTCGCCGGGCGCGTCGAGGAGGCCGGGACGGCCGTGTCCGAGCTCCACGTCGGCGACGAGGTCTTCGGCTACACCGGCGCCGCCGCCGCGGAGTACGTCGCCGTTCGCGAGAGCGGCGTGATCGCGGCCAAGCCGGCGGGCCTGACCTTCGAGGAGGCGGCGGCCGTCCCCGACGGGTCGCTGCTCGCGCTCTCGTGCCTGCGTCCGGCCTATCCGCTGCAGGGCAAGAGCGTCCTCGTCTACGGCGCGGCCGGCTCGGTCGGAACCGCTGCGGTCCAGCTGCTCGCTGACCACTTCGACGCCGAGGTGACCGCGGTCTGCGACACCAAGGACGTCGAGCTCGTGCGGTCGCTCGGGGCGCGCGACGTTCTCGACCGCTTTCGGGAGGACTTCACGAAGAACGGCGAGACGTACGACGTGGTCTTCGACGCCGTCGGCAAGCACTCGTTTCGCCGCTGCCGCCGCTCGCTCAAGCCGGGCGGCGTCTACATCGGCATGGACCTCGGGTTCATGTACCACCTGCCGCTGCTCGCGCTCGGCACGCGGTTCGTCGGGAGCAGGCGCGCGGCGCTCGGCATCGGCCGGTACCGCAAGGAGGACCTGCTGCTCGTCAAGCAGCTCGTGGAGGAAGGCAAGTACCGGCCGGTGATCGACCGCACGTACGACCTCGACGACGTGGTCGAGGCGACCCGTTACGTGGAGAGCGGCCAGAAGACCGGCAACGTCGTGCTGCGGATCGGCGGTCAGCCGGAACGAGGCGAGAAGCGGCTCTAGCCGCTGGTGTCCTGACCCACTTCGAACGCCTGCTCGACCGCGACGACCGAGAGGTACGTGGCGGTGGCTCCGAGCGAAGCGAGCGGCCATGCCGCCGGCGTGGACACGTGAGCGAGCGCCGCGCCGACGCCTGCGCCGCCGAAGATCGCGATGACATGGATCCCGCCGGCGCGGAGAATGTGCCCCTTTCCCACGCCTGAGGTGTCGCGTTCGATCTCCCCGCCCGCAAAGCGAAGGACCGCGTACGCGGCCGCCGCTCCGAAGATGAACAGGAAGATCTCGGCGACGCTCGGCGGTGAGTGGTAGTGCCGGACGAGCTCGCCCGAGGACCAGATCGAGAGCGTGTAGCCGTAGGGCAGCGCGACCTGCGCCGCCGTGGCCGCCAGGCCTCTGCGGTAGAGGCGGAGTGGGCTCACCCGGGCTAGGTCCGCAGCACCGCCGCCACCGCCGCGGCCGTCACCGCGCTCGCCGCCCCGGCTGCCGCCGCGAGCGCTCGCCGGTGCTTCGACGCCCAGAGAATCGGGCTGTGCGCGTGCGCCTTGTCGTCGAAGTCCCCGTGCGCGCCGGGATCCTTCTCTACCGGCTCGAACAGGTTGCCCTCCCGCGGCGGGTCGACCGGCTCGTCGGTGAGCTGGCCTGAGACGCCTGTCCTGGCCATGTACCAGTCGCCTAGCCACGGCGCGACGCGTTCGCCGACCACCGTGTACCACGTCGGCGCGCCGACGAAGACCTGGCGCCTGCCGCGGTCGTGCGCGGCGAAATGGACGGCGTCGGCCGCCACCTCCGGCTGGTAGATCGGCGGCACCGGCATCGGCTTGCGCTCCATCTTCGAGCGGCAGTGGTCGAACTGCGGGGTGTTCACCCCCGGCAGCTGGACCATCGGCATGTGGATGTTCGCGCCCTTGTGCATCAGCTCCGTCCGCACCGACTCCCAGAAGCCCTTGAGCGCGTGCTTGGCGCCGCAGTACGGCGCCTGCAGCGGGATCCCGCGGTAGGCCAGCGCCGAGCCGACCTGGACGATCGCGCCGCGGTCGCGCGGCAGCATCCGCTTCAGCGCTGCGTGGGTGCCCCAGACCGCGCCGAGGTAGGTGACCTCGGTCGCGCGGCGGAACTCGTCGGGCTCGATGTCCTCGAAGAACGCGAAGACGGTTGTCATCGCATCGTTGATCCAGATGTCGATCTCGCCGAACGCGTCCTCGGCCGCCGAGGCCGCCGCGTCCACGGCGTCGTAGTCGGCGACGTCGGTCGGCAACGGCAGCGCGTTGCCGCCCAGCCGCTCGACCTCCTTCGCGGTGCCGTCGAGCGCCTCGCGACCACGCGCGAGCAGCGCGATGTGCGCGCCGTCTTTCGCGAAGCGCTCCGCGATCGCGCGTCCGACGCCCTTGGTCGCGCCGGTCACCACCACCACCTCTGGCTTGCCGTTCTGGCTCATTTGTGTCCTCCATTTCCTTCCGCGTCCGCCACGGCGAACGCTGCTCTGATCAGTGACAGGTGCGTGAGTGCCTGCGGAAAGTTGCCGAGCAGCTCCTTCGAGGCCGGGTCGATCTCCTCGGAGTAGAGGCCGACGTCGTTGCCTAGCCCGAGCAGCTCGCCGAGCGCCTCCCGCGCCTCGTCGAGCCGGCCTGCGTTCGCGAGCGCGCTCACCAGCCAGAACGAGCAGGCGAGGAAGCAGCCCTCCTGTCCCTCCATGCCCGTGTAGCGGTAGAGCAGCGGCCCGCCCGCGCCGAGCTCGCGGCGGATTGCGTCGATCGTCGAGTTGATCCGCTCGCCCTTCGGGTCGACGAACGCGAACTGCGAGCCGAGCAGGACCGCGCAGTCGAGGTCGTCGGTGCCGGCGTAGAACGTGTAGCTGCGCTTCTCGTCGGACCAGCACTTCGTCTCGACGTACTCCCGGATCCGCTCCGCCGTCTCGCGCCACCGCTCGAGGCCGTCTTGCGGAAGCTGGCCCTTCAGTGCCAGCTCGGAGGCGCGGGTGAGCGCGAGCCAGCACGACATCTTCGAGCTCGTGTAGTTGCGCTGCTGATCGAGCTCCCAGAGGCCCGCATCCTCGTTGCGCCAGATTTCGCAGAGGAAGGTCGCATCGTCGACGAGCCGCCGCCCGGTCTCAGGGTCGAGGACGTTGCCGTGCCTCACGTAGTGCCAGACGGTGTCGAAGAGGTCGCCGTAGTTGCCGAGCTGGAGCTGCGTCGCGGCGCTGTTGCCGCGCTCGACCGGTCTCGAGCCGCGGTAGCCCTCGACCGGCAGCTCCTCGGTCGAGCGCGGCACGGAGCCGTCGAGGCCGTAGAGCGGCTGCAGGCGTGGGTGCGTCGGCTCGGTCGCATCGAGCAGCCACGACAGCGACGCGTGCACCTGCTCGCGGTAGCCGAGGCCCGAGAGCGCATCGAGCGCGAACGCGGTGTCGCGGATCCAGCAGAAGCGGTAGTCGTAGTTGCGCTGGCCGCCGATCTTCTCCGGAGGCCCGTGGTGGCGGCGGCTGCGAGCGCGCCGGAGGGGGCGTAGGTCAGGAGCTTGAGCGCGAGCGCGCTCCGCTCGACCGGCTCCTGGGCCGGGCCTTCGTACGTCTCGCCCTCGATCCAACGGCGCCAGGAGTCGCAGGTGCCGGCGAGCCGGATCTCGATCCCTTCGCGCTCCGGCGACGGGATCGGCTCGCTGTCGGTGGCGATGCACGCGATCAGCGCCTCGTCACCCTGCTCGAGCTCGACCGCGCCGGCGGCCGCCGCGCTCGCGTGGCCGGCAAAGCCCGCGTCCCACGAGTGGACCGCCAGCCGCAGGCGCTCGCCGAGCGCGACCGGCACGCCACCGATCAGCTCGAACTGCGTCTCCTCCGCGCCGTAGCCGAAGCGCGGCTCGACCGACCAGACCACCCGCACCGACCCCGATGTGCAGCGCAGGCGGCGCACGAGCTCGACCCACGGCAGCAGCCCGCCGTCCTGGAGGGTGAGCGCGTCGGTGACGAGGACGGCGCCGGTGTCGGTCGTGAACGTCGTCTCGAGCACGTTCGTTCCCTCGGCGTAGCGGCGCTCGATGCCGAACTCGCCGTCCGGCGAGAGGCGGAACGACCCGCCATTCTTCCCGTCGAGCAGCGCGCCGAAGACGGTCGCCTGGTCGATCGTCGGCAGGGGCAGCCAGTCGATCGAGCCGTCGCGCGCGACAAGCGCAACCGTCCGGCCGTCGCCGATCGCCGCGTAGTCGCCGATCGGCGCGTAGCCGTCGACGCGCGCCGTGGGGGCGCCCGGCCGGTGGGTGGACGGTGTCGCGGCCATCGTCAGCCGCGCAGCTCGGGCAGGACCTGCTCGCCGTAGACGCGGATCGCGCCGTGTGGGTCCGCGCCGGACTGGTTCATCGCGACCACCACTGTCGCGCCGAGCGCTTGGACGGTCTTGATCCGCTTGACGTGCTTCGAGGGGTCTGACGAGACGATCACCTGCGACTCGAGCTCGTCGTCCGAGATCTCCTGCTCGGCCTGGCGGTAGATCGCCGCCGGGTCCGCGACCGGGTCGGTGTAGTTCTCGTCGACGAGCGTTCCCTTCCACTCGCGGACGTGCTCGAGAGCGGTCTCGTCGTCCTCGGCCCAGGAGAACGAGGTCTGGAGGATGATCTCGCCGGGCTCGCGGCCCGCCTGCTCGCAGCCGCCGCGGTAGGCCGCGATCACCTTCGGCGCCTGTCTTCGGGTCGCCGAGCGTCCAGACGCCGTCGGCGAGGCGGCCCGCGACCTCGGCGGAGCCTTCGTAGAAGGCGGACATGTACACCGGCGGCCGGCGCTCGGGCAGCGTGTAGAGGCGCGCCTTCTTCGCGCGGAAGAACTCGCCGTCGAAGTCGACCGTCTCGCCGTCGAGCAGACGCGTGATGATCGTGAGCGCCTCCTCGGTGCGCTCGAGCTGCTCGCCGGTACCGGGCCAGTCCATGCCGGCCGGGACCTCGTTCATCGCCTCGCCCGAGCCGACGCCGAGGAACGCACGACCGGGGAAGAGCGCCTCGAGCGTCGCGATCTGCTGCGCGACGACGACCGGGTTGTAACGGTGCACGAGCGCGGTCACCGCGGTGCCGAGCGGGATCTGCTTCGTCGCCTGACCGACCGCGCCGAGCCAGACCCAGACGTTGCCGCACGCCGCGGGAGCCGGGTCGCCCGGCGCCCACCACGGCGCGAGATGGTCGCTGCCGCAGACGCCGTCGAAGCCGGCCTCCTCGGCCTCGACCGCCTGGCGGAGCGCATCGTCGGGCGCGAAGCGCTCGTGCCCGATCGCGAGCATGTAGGCGACCTCGTCCGGCCGGCGGCGGCGCGCCCAGAGGACGCTGCGGACCTGTTCGACCAGGCTCACCGGGCTCTCCTGATCGCAGCCGCCGTGATCCCGGCTGCGAGCGCGACGGTTCCGAGCACCACGGCCTTTCCGGCCAGCTTCGACCCGTTGGCGGCCGGCTGGTATTCGCGCTCGGGCTTCGGCCCCGGAATGCCGCCGTGGTCGCGGGCGAGCTTGATCACCTGCGCGAGGTGGAGCGCGCCGCGGCCGGTGTCGCCCTGTTCGATCTGCGAGCGGCACGAGAACCCGTCCGTGACGACGAGCGTCTCGGGCGAGGCCTCACGCACCTTCGGCAGGAGGACGCGCTCGCCGCAGGCCATCGAGACGTCGTAGTGGTCGGGCTCGTAGCCCCAGCCGCCGGCCATCCCGCAGCAGCCGCTGTCGAGCTCCTCGACCTCGAGGCCCATCTGCTCGAGCAGCTTCTTGTCGTGCGAGGTCCCGCCCGTCGCCTTGTGGTGGCAGTGGCCGTGCAGGAGCGCCTTCCCGGCCAGCTGCGGCGGCTCGTACTCGAGCTTGGCGAGGTACTCGGCGAAGTGGAACGTCTGCTCGGAAAGCCGCTCGGCGTCCTCGTCGTAGGTCATCAGCTTCTTCAGCTCGTCCTTGAAGACGGCGACGCAGCTCGGCTCGATCCCGACGACCGGCGTGCCTGCGCGGATCTCGTCGCGCAGCTCGCTCACGACCTTCTCGGCGTAGCGGCGCGCGAGGTCGAGCATCCCGTAGTCGTAGAGCGGCCGCCCGCAGCAGAGGTGGAGGTCCGGGATGACGACGGTGCAGCCCGCGTCCTCGAGCGCCTCGACCGCCGCCATCCCGACCGGCGCGTGGAAGTAGTTGTTGAACGTGTCCGCCCAGAGGATCACCCGCCGGCCGCCGGCGCCGTCGCGGTGGGGCCGCCGCGCGAACCACTCCTTCAACGTGGTCGTCGCGAACGGCGGGATGTGGCGCTTCTGCGAGACACCCATCGCCGCCTTCGCGAGCGCGTCGAACGGCCGCGTCTGCGTGACGAAGTTGACGAGGCCCGGCACCTTCGACGCGATCCTCGCCGCCTGGTCGATCAGCCCAAAGGCGTAGGCCGTCCGCGGGCGCATACGCCCTTCGTAGTAGTGCGAGAGGAACTCCGCCTTCAGGGTGGGCATGTCCACGTTGACCGGGCAGTCGTTCGTGCAGCCCTTGCAGGAGAGGCAGAGGTCGAGCGCCTCGTAGACCTCCTCGTCGCGCCAGAGGTCGAGCTCCTCGCCGTTCAGCATCTCCCAGAGCAGGTGGGCGCGCCCGCGGGTCGAGTGCTTCTCCTCGCGCGTGACCATGAAGCTCGGGCACATCACGCCGCCTTCGGTGTGGCGGCACTTGCCGATCCCGACGCAGCGCGTGGTCGCGTGCGCGAACGAACCGCGGTCGGCCTTGTAGGAGAAGTGCGTCTTGACCTGCGGTGGCGCGTAGTCGGTTCCGAGGCGCAGGTTGTCGGTGATCCGGTAGGGATCGACCACCTTGCCCGGGTTCATCTTCCAGTCGGGGTCCCAGATCGACTTGAACTCGCGGAAGGCCTCGATCAGCTCGGGCCCGAACATCTTCGGCAGGAGCTCGCCGCGCGACTGGCCGTCGCCGTGCTCGCCGGAGATCGAGCCGCCCATGCCGATGACGAGGTCGGCGGCCTCGTCGACGAAGCGGCGGTAGGTCTCGATCCCCTCCTTCGTCTTGAGGTCGAAGTTCCAGCGCGCGTGGACGCAGCCCTGGCCGTAGTGCCCGTACATCGCGCTCTCGTAGCCGTACTTGTCGGTGAGCTTGCCGAGCTCGCGCAGGTAGTCGCCGAGGCGCTCCGGCGGGACGGCCGAGTCCTCCCAGCCTTCGTAGGTGTCCGGCTTGCCGGGGATGAACGCCGTCGCGCCGAGGCCGGCCTCGCGCACCTCCCAGACGTGCTTCTCGGCCGGCGGGTCGTCGTAGAGCTTCATCCCCTTCGGCGGCTGCTTGCTCTTCTTCAGGTCGGCCATCAGCGCGCGCGCCTTGTCGTCTGCCTCCTCCTTCGTCTCGCCGCCGAACTCGACGAGCAGGTAGCCGCCGCCGTCCGGCAGCTTCGAGAGGTCCTGCTTGTGCTTGCCGAGCATGGTCATGTCGACGATCAGCGTCTCGTCGACGCCCTCGAGGCCGAGCGGCTTGTGCTCGAGCACCTCCATCACGTGGTCGCCTGCCTCCGCCGCGCTCGGGTAGCCGATTACGACGAGCGAGCGGACCCTCGGGCTGTGCAGCAGATGCACGGTCGCCTCGAGGTACGTCACGCAGGTGCTCTCGGTGCCGGCCAGCGCCCGCGCGACGTGGAAGCCCTTCTCGGGCAGCAGGTCGTCGAGGTTGTAGCCCGAGACCCGCCGCGGAATGTCGGGGTAGCGCGCGCGGACCAGGTCCGCGTAGCGGTCGCGCAGGTCGATGAGCTTGCGATCGATCTCCGGATCGCCCGAGGTTCCCTCGCGCGCGGTCAGGCGGCGGCCGTCGTAGAGCAGGTAGTCGAGCTCGTGGACGTTGTCCGAGGTGCGCGGTCCCGGGCCGTAGAACTGGGCCATCACCGAGCGGACGCCGCAGGAATTGCTCGCGATCATCCCGCCGAAGGTGCAGTACTCGTGGGTCGAGGGATCGGGCCCGAACGTGAGCTGGTGCTCCTGCTCGGCCTGCTTGCGGAGGTGGTCGAGGATCAGGCCGGGCTCGACGCGCGCGAGCTTTTGCGCGGGGTCGATCTCGACGATCCGGTTGAGGTACTTGGAGAAGTCGATCACGACGGCGACGTTGGTCGTCTGGCCGGCGAGGCCGGTGCCGCCGCCGCGCGAGAGGAGCGGCGCGCCGTGCTCGCGGCAGGCGGCGACGGTCGCGATCACGTCGTCGAGCGACTTCGGGATGACCACGCCGATCGGCAGCTGGCGGTAGTTCGCTCCGGTCGCGGAGTAGAGGCCGCGGTCGCCCGGCGAGAAGCGGACCTCGCCTTCGACGGTCTCGCCGAGGGCGTGCTCGAGGCTGCGAACGTCGACGTCGTCGGACGCGACCGGCCGCATGCGGATGTCGGGCGCCGTCTTCGCGGGGACCTTCATGCCGCGTAACGCTCCGCGTCGGCGCGGCGCAGCTCGAGGCCGTGGCCGGGCCGCGAGCGGTCGGGCCTGAGCTCGCCGTCCTCGGGCTCGAGCACGCCGTCGAAGAGCAGCGACTCTACCCGCACATGGTCGTGGAAGTACTCGAGGTGGCGCAGGTTCGGGACCGCGCAGAGCGCGTGCGCGGAGAGCTGCGGCGCGCAGTGGCCCGAGACGTCGAGCCCGTGGCCCCCGGCGAGGCCAGCCGCCTGCAGGAGGCCGGTGATCCCGCCGCAGCGCGTCACGTCGGCCTGCATGCAGTCGACCGAGCCGATCAGATTGCGGAAGTCCGCCAGCACGTAGGCGTACTCGCCGGCCGCGACGTCGAGCCCGCCTGGGCCCTGCTCGCGCACGAGCCGCAGGCCCTCGAAGTCGGCCGAGCTGACGGGCTCCTCGAACCAGGTGACGCCCCACTCGCGCCGGAGCCGGTGTGCCCAGTCGAGCGCCTGCTTGCGCTCGAGCGCGCCGTTCGAGTCGACGAACAGCTCGACCTCGTCGCCGATCGCCTCGCGCGCGGCGTCCAGGCGCTCGGGATCGCGCTCCGGCTCGCGCGAGATCTTCATCTTCACGCGGGAGAGACCTTCGTCGCGCCAGCCGCCGAGTTGCTCGCGCAGGCGGCCGAGCGAGTAGGAGCAGAAGCCGCCGCTGCCGTAGATCGGAACCGCATCGTGCGCGCGCGGCAGAACGTCGACGAGCGACAGCTCGAGCAGCCGCGCCTTCAGGTCCCAGAGCGCGCAGTCGACCGCCGCGAGCGCCATCGAGCCGATCCCAGGGCGCCCCGCGTTGCGCAGCGCGCGACCGAGCTTCTCCCAGGTTTCCGCCGGCGCGAGCGCGTCCGCGCCCTCGACCTCGGAGGCCAGCTTCTCCTCGACGAGCTTGCCCGCGGCCGCGGGCGCATACGTGTAGCCGAGGCCCTTCGTCCCGCCGGCGTGCGCCTCGACGACGACGATCGTGGTCGAGTCCCACTCGAGGGTGCCGTCGGACTCGGGCTCGTCGGTCGGGATCTCGTAGGCCGAGACGTCGAGCCGGTCGACCCCCACCTCGGTTCGGAAGGCGACGCTCACTTCCGGCCCGGGAGCGACTCCTTGAACTCCGCGAGCTTGCCGCGCAGCGACTTCTCCATCACGCCGACACGCTCGGGATCCCCCTTGACCATCGCCTTCGCCATCTTCTCGGCCTGCATCCGCGTGATGTGCGGCGGCAGCGGCGGCACCTCCGGGTCGGTCTTGACCTCGAGCAGGCAGGGGCCGTTCGCGCTCAGCGCCTCGTCCCACGCGGCGCCGACCTCGTCGCCGTTCTCGCAGTAGATCCCCTTGAAGCCGAGCAGCTCCGCGTACTTCGAATACGGGATGCTCGGGATCCACTGCGTGCCGGGGTACTTCGGATCGCCGGAGAGGACGCGCTGCTCCCACGTCACCTGGTTCAGGTCCTGGTTGTTGAAGACGCAGAAGACGAACGGGCCATCGCTCAGGCGCTCCTCGTAGCGCTTGATCGTGATCATTTCGTTCATCCCGTTCATCTGGAAGGCGCCGTCACCGACGAACGCGATCACCGGGCGGCTCGGGTGCGCGAACTTGGCCGCGATCGCATAGGGCGTGCCCGGGCCCATCGTCGCAAGCGTCCCCGAGAGCGACGCGCGGTTGCCGCTTCGCAGCTTGAGGTCACGTGCGAACCAGTTCGTCGAGGAGCCGGAGTCGGCGCAGACGATCGCGTTCTCGGGCAGCCGCTGCGAGAGCTCCCAGACGACGCGCTGCGGGTTCATCGGGTCGGCGTCCTGGTGCGCGCGGTCGTCGACGACCCGCCACCACTCGGAGACCTGGCCCTCGATCCGCTCGCGCCACGAGCGGTCTTCCTTGCGCTCGAGCTTCGGCAGCAGCTCGCGCAAGGTCTCCTTCGCGTCGCCGACGAGCTGGACGTCGACCGGGTAGCGGATCCCGATCCGGCTCGGGTCGAGCTCGATCTCGACGCAGCGCGCCTGTCCCTCCTTGGGCAGGAACTCCGAGTACGGGAAGCTGGTGCCGACCATCAGCAGCGTGTCGCAGCCGCCCATCAGCTCGTAGCTGGCGGTGGTGCCGAGCAGGCCGATCGAGCCGGTCACGAACGGGAGGTCGTCGGGCAGGACGTCCTTGCCGAGCAGCGCCTTCGCGACGCCGGCGCCGAGCAGCTCGGCGGTCTCGATCAGCTCGTCGCGCGCGCCCGCGGCGCCCTGGCCGATGAGCATCGCGACCTTCTTGCCTTCGTTCAGGATCCGGGCGGCGTCCTCGAGCTCGGGCTCGCCCGGCAGGACGCGCGGCTTCGCGTAGCCGATGCTGGAGTAGACCGCGCCGTGCTCGCGCGGCGGCGACTCGACCGCCTTCTCCTCCTGGACGTCGCCGGGGAAGATCAGCGTCGCGACGCCGCGCTTGTCGAGCGCGATCCGGATCGCGCGGTCGATCAGGTGGCGAGCCTGGGCCGGCTCCATGCAGACCTGGACGTACTCGGAGACGTCCTTGAACAGCACCTGGAGGTCGATCTCCTGCTGGTAGGCGGCGCCGAGCGACATCCGCTTCTGCTGGCCGACGATCGCGAGCACCGGAGCGTGGTCGAGCTTGGCGTCGTAGAGGCCGTTGAGCAGGTGGACGGCCCCGGGGCCGGAGGTAGCGATGCAACAACCGATCTCGTCGGAGAACTTCGCGTGGCCGCACGCCATGAAGGCGGCCATCTCCTCGTGGCGGGCCTGGATGAACTCCGGCTTGCCCTCGGCGCGGTCGAATGCGCCCAGGAAGCCGTTGATCCCGTCGCCGGGGTAGCCGAACACGCGGTGGATTCCCCACTCGCTCAGGCGCTTCAACACGTAATCCGCAACCAACTCGGCCATCTCGTCCTCCTTGCTCGCTCCTGTTGAGTGTTTACACCGAGTGCCGATGTAAAACGCGGCGTACGATCCCGGCCACATGCCGTACGACGAAGAGCTCGCCGAGCGCATCCGCAGGCTCGTGGCGGACGAGCCGGGACTGGCCGAGAAGAAGATGTTCGGTGGGATCGCGTTTCTGGTCGGCGGCAACATGGCCGTCGCGGCCAGCGGGTGGGGCGGCCTGCTCGTGCGCGTGGATCCGGAGGAATCGGACTCGCTGGTGGACGGGACGCCGGCCTACCCGATGGAGATGCGCGGCCGGGAGATGGCCGGCTGGCTGCGGGTCGACTCGGAGCACCTCGGCGGCAAAGAGCTCGCCGCCTGGGTCGAGCGCGGCGTCGCCTACGCCCGCTCGCTGCCGGCTAAATCCTGAGCACCGCCGCGCCCTCGATCCGACCCGCGCGCAGGCGCTCGAGCGCCTCGTTCGCGTCGGCAAGCGGAAACTCCATGACGTGGGTGCGCACGGGCACGCGCGGCGCCAGCGCGAGGAACTCCTCGCCGTCCTGCCGGGTCAGGTTCGCGACCGACCGGATCGAGCGCTCCTCCCAGAGCAGCTCGTACGGAAAGGACGGGATGTCGCTCATGTGGATCCCCGCGCAGACGACAACGCCGCCGCGGTCGAGCGCACGAAGGGCCGCCGGGACGAGCTCGCCCACGGGCGCGAAGACGATCGCGGCGTCGAGCGGCTCGGGCGGCAGCTCGTCCGAGGCGCCCGCCCACTCCGCGCCGAGCGAGCGCGCGAACTCCTGGCCTCGGGAGTCGCCGGAGCGGGTGAACGCGAAGACGCGGCGGCCTTCGTGCCCGGCCACCTGCGCGACGACGTGTGCAGAGGCGCCGAAGCCGTAGAGACCGAGGCGCTCGGCGTCGCCTGCCAGCCGCAGCGACCGGTAGCCGATCAGCCCTGCGCAGAGAAGCGGCGCCGCTTCCACCGCGGAGTAGCCCTCCGGGATGCGGAAGCAGTAGCGCGCGTCGGCGACCGCTGCCTCGGCGTAGCCGCCGTCGAGGTTGTAGCCGGTGAAGAGCGCACGCTCGCAGAGGTTCTCGCGACCGCTCCGGCAGAAGCGGCACTCGCCGCACGTCCAGCCGAGCCAGGGCACGCCCACCCGCTCGCCCGGCTCGAGCTCGACGCCCTCGCCGATCGCATCCACGAGCCCGACGATCTGGTGGCCGAGCACGAGCGGGAGCTTCGGGTCGGGCAGCTCTCCGTCGAGCACGTGCAGGTCGGTCCGGCAGACACCGCAGGCCTCGACGCGCACGCGCAGCTGGCCCCCGCTGGGCTCGGGCTCCGGGAGCTCCTTCGCGATGAGAGAGCTCCCGGGCCGTTCGAGCACCATGGCGCGCATCGCGCGCCACGCTACTGGTACCGCAGAGCCTCCGCCGGATAGATGCGCGACGCGCGCAGCGCCGGCAGGTACGTCGTCCCGAGCGCCACCAGGTAGACCGCGAGGAAGATGACGCCGAGGTTCGCCCACGGCACGTCGAAGCTCAGGTTCTGCCAGCTCGGCGTGCTCTGCGAGTCGCTGATCACCTGGTGCGCGACCACCAGCCCGAGCACGGTCCCGACGACGATCGCGGTGAGCGCGACGAACGACGACTCGAGCAGGAAGATGAGCTCGACCATGCTCTTGCGGAACCCGATCGCGCGCAGAACGCCGATGTGCTGTCTCCGCTCGACGACCGCGCGGGCGGAGATCACGCCGAGCGCAGCGACCCCCACGATCAGCCCGAGGCCCATGAACCCCATCACCAGCCGGTTCATCGTCACGTTGGCGGCGACCAGGTCGTGGAGCGTCTCCTTCAGCGCGTCCGCCTGCATGCCGTTGCCGACAAAGGCCGACTCGAGCCGCCTGGACGCGACTTTCGGGTCGACGCCCGGCTTGACGGCGAAGAGGTGGATCGTCGGCAGCGCGCGGGCGCCGAAGACCCGCTGGAGGGAGCGCTGCGAGGTCCAGAGGCCCGCCATGAACTCCGGCGAGCTGTCGGACAGGACGCCGATCACCGTCAGCGTCAGCCGCTTGCCGGTCTGCGGGTCCCTGATCGCCACGCGAACCGGCTTGAACGCCTGATCCTCGAGGTAGAAACCGCGCAGCTTGAACTTGGGCGCCATCGCAAATCCCCAGTTCGCTTTCCGCGGCACCACGAACTGGTCGACGACGGCCAGGTTCGGCCTGGTCCGGAGGGCCTGCCACACTGCGGCGGAGGACGCGTAGCCGCGGGCGCGCGTGGCGAGCCGGTACGTCGTGTGGGAGAGGAACGCGGCGTCCGCCCCGTTGACGGTGTAGGACTCCTCCTTCGCGCCGGTGCCGAGCTGGCGCGCCTTGACGGGCAGCGACGACTCGCTCGAGACGACGCTGAAGTCCTGCGGTCTCGCTCCGAGCGTGGCCTTGAGCGCCGCCGGCATGTTCACGATCGGCTGGGCGGGTGAGGTCGTGGCCCGCACGTCGAAGCCTCCGCCGAAGCTGTTGAGGTCGTTCGTCGCGTTCGTGAACGCGCCCGAGGTCGTCGCGCCGACGACGAGCGTGAAGACGACGAGCATGAACATCGCCAGCGTCACCCCGGTGCGGAAGAGGCTGCGCAGGGGGTACGCCATGGACATTCGCAGCACGGGCGCGAGCCGCGGTATCCGGCCGGAGACCGAGCCGAGCGCGCCGAGCAGGACGTCCGCGTTGTACATCAGCGTCCACGAGGCGCCGACGACGATCATCAGTCCGCCGAGGATGAAGATCGAGAAGTTCACCTTCATCTCTCCGAAGAGCCAGCGGCTGATCGGGAGCACGAACCAGAGCACGAGCGCAAGACCGGCACCAGTGTGCACGGCCCGTTCGGGGACGCCGAGCGCCCCCAGGAGCGGGACGAGCCCGAGGATCACCAGCGAGACGCCGAGGCCGAGCGTGACCGCGTCCTTCGCGCCGACTCCGGACACTGCAAGCACAGCTCCGAAGAGCACCGCGAGCGCGCCGAACACCAGGCTGCGGCGGCGGCGCGTCCGCTCCGGTGGCTCAGGCAGGTTGCGAATCGCGGTGACGATGTTCATCCGGCTCACGCGCCAGGCCGAGAAGGCGACCACGACGAGCGTCAGCAGCACGCCGATCGCGTAGCCGAGTAGGAACGTCGCCGGCTTGACCGAGTAGCTGATGTGGAAGTCCCCCTGGGTCGAGAAGGCGCTGGCCATCGCCAGCACCATTCCGTACGCGACCGCCACCCCGAGCAGCACGCCGACGAACGCAGCGAGCAGGTCGTAGGCAAGCCCCTCGTAGAGGAACATCTGCACCAGGTGGCCCCGGCGCGTGCCGACCGCGCGCGCGATTCCGAGCTCACCGCGCCGCTCCGCGGCGAGCATCACGAAGATCAGGAAGATCAGCAGGATGCCGGCCGCGATCGAGAACGAGCCGAAGGTGGTGAAGAACGACATGAACATCGCTCCGGCGGCGTCGGCCTGCTTGAGCGCGTCCTGCTTCGTGTTGTCGGCCTCGAGACCGAGGCGCGCGGCCTCGGGCTTGAGCACCCGCATCGCCTTGCCGGTGGCCGAGACCCCGCCTGCGTTCGAGATGAAGAGCGCCTTCACGAGCCCGGGCTTGCCGAGGAACTGCTGCGCCGGCACGAGCGGCATCATCACGGCGGCGCCGTCCGTTCCGACCCCGTCGTAGCGCACGATCGCCTTGACGGTCGCGGTCGCGGCGCGATTGCCCGAGAGGATCTGGAGGATGTCCCCCGGCCTGGCGGCGAGCTTGTCCGCGGCCTTCGCGTTGAGATAGACCTCGTTCGGGTACAGCTGGGCGAGCGTGACGACCCGGCCGCCGCTGGCGCGAATCTGGCTGAAACCGCGCATCCCGGCGTTCGAGGTAGAGAACAGCATCACGCGGGGCTCGGACTGCCGGCTGGTCGTGTTCTGCACCGCAACCGGCTCGACGATCACCGGCTGCACGCCCTTCACGACGCCGGAGGAACGCGTGTCGCGGGCCAGCCGGCCTGCGTAGCTCTGCGGGAAGTAGCGCCAGCCCGTCGAGCCGCCCTGGCTGGCGAGAGCGGCCTCGATGCCCTTGGCACCGACGATCTCGTCCGTGTTCCCGAGCGCCGCGGTCGCGGACGAGCGAATCGTGTGGCTCATGGTGTCGCCCGTCGCGAAGGCCGCGGAGATGATCGTCGTGCCGAGCATCAGCCCGACGACTATCAACGCGGTCCGGCCGCGACGGCGGCTGAGGCTGCGGATGCCGAGCCGGAAGAAGACCCGGTTGCGCAGCGCGAGCACGGCGATGCCGCCGATGGCCAGCGCGAGGATGATCGTGAGCACGACCGTCAGCTCGTCGACGGGGAGCCCGAAGATCTTCGTCATGGCACTAGACCAATGCGGTCTCCGGGGCGTCGGCGATCACGACGTCGTACGTCTCGCGTCCCGGGGGTGACCGGTAGATGGTGATGAACTTCTCGACCTGCTCGGCGTAGAAGCTGCGCCCGCCGGCGATCCCGGCGTCCGCGGCCTCTTCGTCCGTCCAGAAGGTCAAGGCGAGCGCCTTGCCCTCGGGCGAGACGAGCACGTAGACACCCTCGTAGCCGTCCTGCTCGCGCAGCTCCGGCACGACGGAGTCGCGGAAGAGGTCGACCGCCTGGTCGATGCTCGTCCGCACAGGGTCGATCTCGGCGATTGTCACCCGCGCAATCACGTCTCCCACCTCTCTTCCAGTAGCTCTTCGTCCACGATCTCGCCGTCGACCATGCGGACGATGCGGTCGGTCGCCCGGCCGACGGAGATGTCGTGGGTCACGATCAGGAACGTCAGGCCCCGCTCGCGGTTCAGCCGGCGCATCAGAGCGACGATCTCGTCGGCGTTCTCGCTGTCGAGGTCACCGGTCGGCTCGTCGGCCCAGACGATCGCAGGGTCGTTGACGAGGGCCCGGGCGATCGTGACGCGCTGACGCTGGCCGCCGGAGAGCTCGTCGGGAACGTGTCCCGCACGCTTGCTCAGCCCGACGAGGTCCAGAGCCGCGACCGCCTTGCGGCGCGCCTCCTTCCCGGGCACCCGGGCCACGAGCAGCGGCAGCTCGACGTTCTCGACCGCGCTCAGGACCGGGATCAGGTTGTAGAACTGAAAGACGAAGCCCATCCGCCGGGCCCGGTAGTCGGTTCGCTTCTCGTCGGAGAGCGAGCTGAGGCCGACGCCCTCGATCAGGACCTCGCCGGAGTCGATCCGGTCGAGCCCCGAAAGGCAGTTCAGCAGGGTGGTCTTGCCCGAGCCGCTCGGGCCCATGATCGCGACCATCTCGCCGCGGGCGACCGAGAAGCTGACCCCACGCAGGGCATGGACTTGCACCTTGCCCGTGTCGTAGAGCTTGTCGACGGCCTGGGCCTCGACGATCGCCTCGGCCGTCTTCCGCGACGGCGACGGGCGCCTCAGGCGCGGGTCGTGGTCTGACGCTGACGGCCATTCAGAACCTCCGATCCTCAACAGGGAGTTGCGTCGGGGTTGAAGCCCGGGATGCGCTGCCGCACCGCGCTCCGCTGGGCGCTCGTCGTCTTGTGCAGGAGCTCCCGGCGCGCGGTACCGCGCCGTAACGGGACCTCGGCTGCCTCCCGGCCGTTCCCCCGGCGACCGTTCGTTCGAGTAGTCATGACACCTCCTCTCAACGGTCTGTCGCAATGGTCGAGCACAAGCCTCCGGAGGACATCCGCAGCAGCGCCGATAGGCGCTCAGTAGTTCTCCGCGCGCGGGATCGGCGAGCGGACCGATGCGATCCCGAGCAGCGCGGCCGACCATGCGGTGAGACACCGAAGGAGGCCACGATGCACCAGATCTTGATCGCAACCGACGGCTCCGAGGCCGCTCGCGAAGCGGTCGACTTCGGCCTCGAGCTCGCTTCCGAGCATGGGGCCAGGGTCGTCCTCGTCCATGTCGCGCCGGCGGTCGACGTCGCGCCGACCAGCGGCTTCGGCATGACCGCCGCCGTCGAGCACGAGCTGAGCGACTACGACTGGAGCCCGCTCGAGGATGCGCTCGCGCTGGCGCTCGAGCGCGGAGTCGACGCGAGCACGCACATGCTCATCGGCGAGACGGTGGACGAGATCGTCGCGTACGCAGACACGATCGACGCCGACCTGATCGTGGTCGGCTCCCGCGGGCACGGAACGCTCGCGAGCGCGCTGCTCGGCAGCGTCTCGCGCGGCGTCCTCCGCGAGGCCCGCAGGCCCGTGCTCGTCGTGCGCCAGGCGCACGTTCCGGCACTCGCCTAGCAAAACGCCTTACCGAATCTGCTCGAGCTTCCTGCCCAGGAGCTCGAGCAGCGCGCCGAGTCCTCTGCGGAAACACCGCAATTACGCGCGGAGAATCCCTGGGGGCCTTTCGGTAATCCTCCTGATGGCGCTGCGCCGCGGGCCGAGCACCATCCGTCCAAGCGATAAAGGCCGAACGCGAAACATCGCTCGGCCGCGACGGAAGGAGAAAGGCAATGCGTAAGTTCTTCGAGCTCGGGGGCGCAGTAGCAGCGGTTGTCCTCATCGCGTTCGGCATCGCCGCGATCGTGCTGAGCATCAACGGCCGCTCGACCGTCAACTCGAGCCTCAAGCAGGAGCAGATCACGGGCACGCCCGACATGACTCCGGCGACGATCGCCGGCGAGGTCAAGGCGGCTCAGACGGCTCAGACGGCGCTGTTCGACAAGCTCCACGCCGCCGGCGTGAAGATGACGGCCTCGCCGATCGATACGCCGACCTGCTCCGTGGCAGGCACCCTGGTCGCCAACGGAACGGACGCGCGCTGCTTCGCGCGGTACATGCGCATCCACACGTTCGGCGCAACCTCAGGCCTGACCTACGCGCAGATGGGCCGCTACATCGCGAAGCCCGGCACGCCGTACAAGTACACGGACGGCCTCGGGGCGACCAACGACCCGACCATGGCCGCGGTCGACCCGAAGACGCAGCAGCCGGTTGCCAACGGCCGCCGCGACATCTGGGTCACCTACACGGCGCTGACCACGGCGCTGAACTCGAGCTACATGGCAACGCAGATGGCGATGTTCGGATTGGTCGTCGGCGTGGCCCTGCTGCTCGCTGGAATCGGCTTCGGGATCCTCGCCCTCGGTGGGGCCCTGGAGACGCCGCGCACGGCTTGGAGCTCGTTCGGCAAGAAGAGCGCAGAGCCGCACGCCGCGGCAAAGGCGTAGACGGATTCTCTCTCCGTCGCGAGGGGCGGGCCCGCAAGGGCCCGCCCCGCCTCTTTCTAGGAGCCTCCGACTACGGGGGCTCTTCCAGTAGGCCCTGGTCGAGCGCGTAGCGGACGAGCTCCGCACGGCTCGTCGAGGCGGAGCTTCTGCATGATGTGCGCGCGGTGCGTCTCGGCCGTGCGCACCGAGATGTAGAGCTGCTTGGCGATCTCCTGGTTCGTGTGGCCGAGCGCGAGTAGCCGCAGGACCTCCCGCTCGCGATCGGAGAGCGGGTCCTCCTCGGCCCGTTTGCGCTCCTCCGACTCCGCCGCCACGAGCCGGGCGCCGAGCTCCGGGTGGACGTAGCGGCCGCCGCCGCCGACCTCGCGGATCGCCGCGACGAGCTCGGTGTCGGCCGCTTCCTTGAGCACGTAGCCGCTCGCTCCCGCCTCGAAAGCCTCACGGACGTAGCGCGGCTCGTCCTGCATCGAGAGCACGAGCACCTTCGCGTCCGGGCTCTCCTTGAGCAGCTGGGGAATGATCTCCAGCCCGCTCTGGTCGGGCATCACGACGTCGAGCAGGATGATGTCCGGGTGGAGCGAGCGGGCCTCGAAGATCGCGTCGCGCGCGCTGCCGGCCTCGCCGATCGCCTCGAGATCCTGCTCGCCGTCCACGAGCAGCTTCAGGCCGGCCCTGACGACCGCATGGTCGTCGACGATCAGGACCTTGGTGCTCACGAAGCGGGCACGTCCACAGCGATCGTCGTGCCGCTCTCGGGGCTCGACTCGATCCGCAGGCGCCCTCCGAGCAGGGCCAGGCGCTCGCCCATCCCGACCAGGCCGAAGCCACCGTCGGTCTGCGCCGGATCGAACCCCTGTCCGTCGTCTTCGACCACTGCCTTCACCGAGCCCTCCCCTTTCGACAGCGCAATGCTGACGTGCCGGGCGCGCGCGTGCTTCACCACGTTCGTGAGCGACTCCTGGACGATTCGGTAGAGCGCCGTCTCTACCTCCGTCGGCAAGCGCCCTTCGCCCAGCGCCGCGGCGAAGTCGACCGCGATCCCGGTCTGCTCGCCGAAGGTGCTTGCGAGGTTCTCGAGCGCCGCGACGAGGCCGAAGTCGTCGAGCGCGCTCGGCCTGAGCTCGAGCGCGAGGCGACGCACGTCCTGCAGGGTCGCGACGACGAGCTCACGCAGCTGAGCTGTCGCCGAGCGCGACTCGTCGGTCTCGAGCGTCTCCTCCAGCCCCCGCAGCCCGAGCAGGATCGACGTGAGCGCCTGGCCCGTCTCGTCGTGCAGCTCGCGCGCGAGCCGGCGGCGCTCGAGCTCCTGCGCGTTGACGACCCGCCGGAACGACTCGCGCTCGATCCGCTCGGACAGCTCGACTGCGACTGCGGCCCGGGTCGCGAAGGTCTCGGCGATCCGCAGGTCGTTGTCGGTGAAACGCGCGTCTTCGTCCAGCTTGTCGTGGGCCTCGATCACCCCGATCGCGCCCTGGCGCCCCATCAGGGGGACCCAGAGACCGGTGCGCGCGCCCAGCAGCCGCGTCACCTCCGGGCTGACGTCCGGATCGTCGAGCACGGAATCGACGCGCTCGCTTCGTCCGCGCTCCAGCACGCGGCCGCTCTTCGAGGTGGTTCGGGTGGTCGTCTGGCCGAGCAGCTCCTCGGCGCCTTCCCCGGCCACCGCCGCGAAGCGGAGCTCGTCGCCGCTGCCCGGCAGGACGACGGTGACGACCCGCGCGTCGAGCAGGTCGCGAAGCCGCCGGGCGATCAGGTCGAGCAGCCGGGAGACGTCCGTCTCGGTCGCGAGCGCGTTGCCGACCTCGTTCAGCGACTCGAGCTGCCGTGACCAGTTCGTCGCCGCCTCGTACAGGCGCGCATTGTCGACCGCCACAGCGGCCTGAGCGGCGAGCAGTGTGACGAGCTCCTGGTCCTCCTCGGTGAAGTCCTCGCCGCCCTCTTTCTCGGTCAGGTAGAAGTTTCCGTAGGGGACGCCGCGCAACATGATCGGGACGCCGAGGAACGAGCGCATCGGCGGATGGTTCGGCGGGAAGCCGGCGGAGCGGGGGTCCTCGCCCAGGTCGTGCAGGCGGAGCGACGTCGCGTCCCGAATCAGCACTCCGAGGATGCCGCGGCCGCGCGGCAGCTCGCCGATCGCGGCATGCACGTCGGGGTCGATCCCCGTCGTGACGAAGCGCTCGAGCTCCGTCCCGGCGCGGTCGATCACACCTAGCGCCGCATAGCGCGCCCCGGTCAGCTCAGCGGATTTCTCGACGAGGAGCTGCAGAAGCGCGTCGAGCGAAAGCTCGGAGCTGATCGCGACGCCCGCCTCGACGAGCGCGCGCAGACGGTCCTCGCTCTGCCGGACCTCGGCCATCTGCCGAGGTTAACGCTCAGGCAGCCTGTTGTCGTGCCCGCGCGCGCTGCTTGGCGACGAGCACGGGGCGGTCGGCGCGATGGGTGAGCCGGGCGGACACGCTGCCCAGAAGCGACCCGGCGATCGCTCCGCGGCCACGCGAGCCGACGACGATCAGGCCTGCGTCGCGCGCCTGCGCGAGCTCCGCGATCCGGCGGGCCGCGTCTCCTTCGAGGATCTCCGACTCGTGCTCGACACCTGCCTGGTCGGCAAGGGTCTCGGCATCGGCGAGCGCGGCGCGCGCCAGCTCGAGCTCGGCGCTCAGCGAGCGCTGGTAGACCGGGCCGCCGACGATCACGGACGGTCCTGGCCGGACGCAGACGAACGTTGCGACGGCGCCAGATCGCTGCGCGAGCTCGAGCCCTGTATGGACGGCTTCCCGGGCGCCGGGCGAACCGTCCGTGGCGATGACTATGCGCTTTTGAGCTGGCATTTTCGGACCTCCTGTTGACCAGGCTGAGCATCGCTCCGCACGGGCCGCCGGACATCCGGCGCCCGCCTGATCTCGCCTGCGGCTTTTCCGCATGAGATGTTCAGAGAAAGCCCGATGCCGCCCGGCCCGCCGCGCGCGAGATTGTGGTTGAAATGAGAGCTCCGACGATGCCCAGACCCGAGGAAACCGTCTCAGCGGACGTGATCCTCCGCGACGGCTCGACCCTTCGGCTGAGAGCGACGGCGGCTTCGGATGCCGACGCGCTCGTCGACTTCTTCGCCGGGCTGTCGGAGCGAAGCTTCTACCTGCGCTTCCACGGGATCCGGCACGTCGACCGCGCGCTCGTCGAGCACTTCATCGCGCCCGACTGGCACGACCGCGGGGTGCTCGTCGGCGTCGCCGGCGACACGATCGTCGCGGTGGCCGAGTTCATGCGCCTGCGCGACGAGACCTCGGCCGAGGTCGCCTTCGCGGTCGCCGACGAGTGCCAGGGCCGTGGGATCGGCACGCGCCTGCTCGAGCAGCTCGCCGAGCGGGCCGCGAACGCGGGCGTCGAGCGCTTCGTCGCCGAGGTCCTCCCCGAGAACGCTGCGATGCTGCAGGTCTTCCGCGACGCCGGCTTCGAGGTGGCGCGCGAGCTGGAGGGCGGGGAGATCGAGGTTCGCTTCCCGATCGCCGCGACCGAGACCTTCCGGGCGCGCGTCGACGAGCGCGACCACGCCGCGGTCACAGCGTCGCTCAGGCCGTTCTTCGCGCCGCGCTCCCTCGTGGTCGTCGGTGCGTCGCGCCGGCGCGGGTCGATCGGCGGCGAGCTCTTCCGCAACGTGCTGGCGGCCGACTTCCAGGGCGCCGCCTACCCGGTCAACCGCGACGGGGAGGCCGTCGGCGGAGTCCGCGCTTACGCGTCGCTCGCCGACTTGCCCGAGGTGCCCGACCTGGCGGTGATCTGCCTCCCCGCGCGCCACATTCTCGAGAGCGCGGAGGCCGCGCTCGAGCTCGGGATCAAGGCGCTCTGCGTGATCTCGTCCGGCTTCGCCGAGGTAGGCGCCGAGGGCCGTGAGCGCCAGGACAGGCTGCTCGACCTCGTGCGCGCGCACGGCGGCCGCCTCGTCGGACCCAACTGCCTCGGGATCGCGATCCCGCCGCTCGGCCTCAACGCAACCTTTGGCCCCCGCCCCCTCCCTCCCGGCCCGATCGCGTTCTCGTCACAGAGCGGCGCGCTCGGCCTGGCACTGCTCGAGAAGGCCTCGGAGCGCCGGCTGGGCTTCTCGGCCTTCGTCTCGATCGGAAACAAGGCGGACGTCTCCTCGAACGACCTGCTCGAGTGGTGGGAGGACGACCCCGACAGCGAGGTCGTTCTGCTCTACCTCGAGTCGTTCGGCAACCCGGGCAAGTTCAGCCGGCTCGCGCGGCGCGTTGCCCGCCGTAAGCCGATTCTCGCGCTCAAGGCGGGAACGACGAACGCGGGCGCCAAGGCGGCCAGCTCGCACACGGCGGCCCTCGCGAGCTCCGACACCGCCGTCGAGGCGCTCTTCCACCAGGCCGGGGTGCTGCGCGCGCGAACGCTCGAGGAGCTCGTCGACGCGACCGCGCTGCTCGCCAGCCAGCCGCTGCCGCAGGGACGGCGAGTCGGGCTGCTGACGAACGCCGGTGGGCTCGGGATCCTCTGCGCCGACGCCTGCGAGCAAGCGGGCCTCGAGCTGCCGGAGCCGAGCGAGGAGACGCAGGCCGCGCTCGCCGACCTCTTCCCGGCGGACGCCAGCGTCGCGAACCCGGTCGACATGCTCGGCTCGGCGACAGGAGCAAGCTACGCGCAGGCGATCCCGCCGCTCCTCGCCGACAAGCGCCTCGACGCGCTGATCGTGCTCTTCGTCCCGCCGGTCGTCGCCGGGGCGGACGAGGTCGCGGCCGCGATTCGCAAGACGGTCGAGGACGTCAAGACAGACAAGCCGGTGCTCGCGGTCGTGATGAGCGCCGAGGGAACTCCCGAGGTGCTGCTCGAGGACGACTCGCCCGTCGCAAGCTTTCCGTATCCGGAATCGGCGGCCCGGGCGCTCGGTTTCGCCGCCGCCCGCTCGGAGTGGCTGCGCCAGCCGGCCGGGACGGTTCCCGTGCTCGACCGAATCGACTGTCCGGCTGCCCGCGCGGTGATCGAAGAGGCAGGAGAGGGATGGCTTACGCCGGAGAGCGCGCGCCGGCTGCTCGAGGCGTACGGCGTGCCCGTCGTCTCGGAGCGCGAGGCCGCGACCGTCGAGGAGGCAGTCGCCGCGGCGAGCGAGCTCGGCTTCCCGGTCGTCGTCAAGACGGCCGCTGCGGGCGCGCACAAGACGGAGAGCGGCGGGGTCGCGCTCGACCTCCGGGACGAGGAGCAGGTTGCGGCCGCGGTCGAGCGGATCGGCGCGCCGGTCGTCGTCCAGTCATTCGTCAGCGGCGGCGCGGAGCTGCTCGCCGGCATCGTCCAGGATCCGGTCTTCGGGCCGCTGGTCGCGTTCGGTCCGGGCGGCGTGCTCGCCGAGCTGATCGGGGCCGCGGCCTTCCGGCTCGCCCCGCTGACTGACTCTGATGCGAAGGAGCTCGTCCAGGCGGGCAAGGCCGGCCGCCTCGTCCGCGGCTTCCGCGGAGCGCCGGCGGCCGACGAGGCTGCGCTCGCCGACCTCCTGCACCGACTCTCGGCGCTGGCCGAGGACCTGCCCGAGGTGGCCGAGCTCGACCTGAATCCTGTGATTGCCCTGCCGGACCGGTGCGTCGCCGTCGATGCGCGCATCCGCATCGAGCCGACGATTCCGCGGCGCTCCGCGAAGACCTGGTAGCCGTGGGAGAGCGCGCGCTCGCGCTCGCCGCGCTCGCCGGAGTCCTGGCGGGCGGGATCCTCAAGCTCCTCTCGCTCGATAACGAAGCAGACGCGGTCTGGGCCGCCTCGGCGGCGATCATGCTCGTGCCGCTGACGTGGTCGGTCGTGCGGTCACTCGTCAGGCGCGACGTCGGCGTCGACGCGATCGCGCTCGTGGCGATCGCCGGCGCGCTCGCCCTCGGCCAGTACCTGGCGGGCGCCGTGATCGCGCTGATGCTGGCGGGCGGAAACGCGCTCGAGGCCTACGCCTCGCGGCGCGCCACGCGCGAGCTGAGGATGCTCGTCGAGCGCGCGCCGCGAATCGCGCACCGCCGGCGCGGCGATCTGGTCGAAGAGGTCTCGGTCGACGAGGTCACCGTCGGCGACGTGCTGCTCGTGCGCGCGGGCGAGGTCGTTCCCGTCGACGGCGCCGTCGAGAGCGACGAGGCAGTGCTCGACGAGTCGACCCTGACCGGGGAGCCGCTCCCCGTGACCAGGGCGCGCGGCGAGACCGCGCGGAGCGGTGTGGCGAACGCGGGCGAGGTCTTCGAGCTCCGCGCGCTCCGGCCGGCCGCCGAGAGCGCCTACGCCGCGCTCGTGAAGCTCGTCCGCCAGGCGGAGGCCCAGCGCGCCCCGTTCGTCCGGCTGGCCGACCGGTACGCCGCGTTCTTCCTGCCGGTGACCGCTGTCGTGGCAGCCGCTGCCTGGGCCGCGAGCGGCGACCCCCTCCGCGCCCTCGCCGTCTTCGTCGTCGCGACGCCGTGCCCGCTGATCCTGGCGGCGCCGGTGGCGCTCGTCTCGGGCGTCTCCCGCGCGGCGCACGCGGGCGTGATCGTCAAAGGCGCGACCGCAATCGAGCGGCTCGGCCGGGCTCGCTCCGTGCTGCTGGACAAGACCGGGACGGTGACTCTCGGCGAGCCGTCCGTCGAGCGCGTGCTCCCGCTCGACGGCCTGCCTGAGACCGAGATCCTCCGCCTGGCCGCCTCCGTCGACCAGCTTTCGGCACATGCACTCGCGGAGGCGATCGTGCACGACGCCCAGTCCGGCGGGCTCGCACTCGCCTTTCCAGAGCGCGTCGTCGAAGGTGCTGGGCAGGGAGTCGAAGGCTGGGTCGACGGGCGCCGTGTCACGGTCGGGAGCGCGGGCTGGCTGCGTGAACGCGGCTACGAGTTCGGGCCGGCTGCCTTCGTGAACCAGGGCGGCGAGGTGCTCGTGGGCGTCGACGGGCGGATGGCCGGCGTGATCGCGCTCGACGATCGGCCGCGACCCGACGCGGAAGAGCTCGTCCCCGCCCTGCGAGAGGCGGGAATCCGCCACATCGCGCTCGCGACAGGCGACCATCGGCAAGCCGCGGAGCGCATCGGCGCGGCCCTCGGGGTCGACCGGGTCTACGCGGACCAGTCGCCGGAGCAGAAGCTCGAGCTCGTCCGCGCGCTGCACGCCCGGCCAGACCTTGCGCCGGTCGTCATGGTCGGCGACGGAGTGAACGACGCCCCCGCACTCGCCCTGGCGGACGTCGGGATCGCGATGGGAGCGGCCGGCGCGACCGTCTCCTCCGAGACCGCGGATGCAGTCGTCGTCTCCGACCGCCTCGGCAGCGTGGTCGACGCGGTTCGAATCGGCCGGCGCTCGCTCGGGATCGCCCGCGAGAGCGTCGTGATCGGGATCGGGCTCTCGGTGGTGGCGATGATGTTCGCCGCGTTCGGCTACATCACGCCCGTCGGCGGCGCCTTCCTGCAGGAGGCGATCGACGTCGCGGTGATCGCGAACGCCCTGCGCGCCCTGCGCGGCTAGGCTGGCGCCGGATGGGCCTGCCGACCGCTCACGCCTTCGACATCACTGCCGCCAAGGAGCGCCTCGCCGCCGGAAACGGCGGGTACGAGGTGGTGCACAGCTCGCCGGGGCTCGAGATCGGCGTCTACGTGCTGGTCGCGCCCGAGCCCGACCGGCAGCAGCCGCACGAGGACGACGAGGTCTACGTCGTGCTCGAAGGGAGCGGTGTGCTCGAGGTCGAGGGCGAGCGTGTCGAGCTACGCGAGGGGCATGCAACGTTCGTGGCCGCCGGCGCCGAGCACCGCTTCGTCGGCTACGAGCAGCTGAGCCTGCTCGTCATCTTCGAGCACAAAGCGCGAGCGAGCTAGGGCGCGTAGAGGTCGCCGCCGTCCGAGTCGCCCGGGCCGGGGGTCGGCTCGAAGGAGAGCGTTCCCGCGTAGCCGTTCGTGCTCACCTCAGCGGCGCGCTCCCAGTCGTAGACGTCCTCGGCGAGCACCGGTGGGCCGGCGGCCAGCTCGCGCCAGGTCTCGGCGGCGGCCCAAAGGTCGGGCCGGCTGAGCAGCTCCTGCAACTTCTGGTCGTCGTGCGCGGGCTCGAACAAAAAGATCGCCTCGTGCTCGAGCAGGAAGACGCGATGGCGTGCGAGCCCGGCCTGAGCCGGATCGAATGGAGGCCCGGCCGCGATCAGCTCGCGGGCGCGCCCGAGGACCCCTTCCTTGAGTGGCAGGATGACGACCAAGCGATGGCCAGCGTACTCGGGCGCCACCTCGAGGGCGGCGATCCGGTCGGCCAGCTCGACGACGATGCCCGGCTGCGCGACGCCGGCGACCCGGATGACCGGGCCTCCGAGCGGCTCGAGCAGCAGGCTCGCGCGACCGTCCAGGCGGTCCTGCGACGAGCGGCCTACACGGACGGTGCGCAGGCTGTCGAGCGGCACCTCGCGCTCGACCGCGGCGCCGCCGCCGGCCGCGCCGCTGAAGAAGACGCTGCGCGCGCGAATCTCAAGACAGCCGGAGGCGACCGGTTCGTTCCCTTCACGCCAGACGACTGCGTAGGTGGCTCGCATTCGCCCATGGTGCTCGTGTGCCGGGGTATTCGCATCCGCGCCGCGCCGTAGCTGCGGTGCGGCAAAGCCGCAAGACGCTTCGGCCCCCGCCCGGATGCCGTTGCGAGCGCGGCCGTCGACACTGAGCGAAACAAGGAGGCACCCAATGACGACGTACAAGTCACACCGGTTCCCCGTTTCGATCGAGTGGCGCGGCGGTCGCCTGACAGAGGCGACGGTCGACGGGAAGCCCGAGCTCGAGGTCGCGACGCCGCCGGAGTTCAAGGGCGGCATCGAGGGTGTCTGGAGCCCCGAGGACCTGCTCGTGGCGGCAACCGCGTCGTGCTACACGGTCACGCTCGTGGCGATCGCCGAGCGGCGCGCGGTCCCCCTGCACGCGCTCTCGGTTCGCGGCACCGGCTTCATCGAGCGGCACGACGAGGGCTTCGGCTTCGTCCTGATCGAGCTGCACGCGTCGCTCGAGACGGACGAGGATACGATCGCGGCGGCCGAGAAGGCGGCGCGGGCGGCGAAGGACGGCTGTCTTGTGGGGATGGCGCTCGACACGCCGATCCACCTCGAGCTGGACATCACGGCTCGGGCCGCGGTGAGCGTCTAGACCAGCGCGGCCGGCACGTCGTGCAGGCCCAGCCGCTCGGCCAGGAAGGGCGCGAGGTAGCGCCCGACGATCTTGTCCGGCGGCCACCAGAGCGCCTCCGTGTCGACCTCGGCGCGAGCGGTTCCCGCCTCCGCGCGTAGGTAGCGCGGGGCCATCCCTGTCAGCAGCAGGCCGCGCAGCACCGGCCGGAACGGCTCGGGCTCGATCGCGGCGCCGAGCTGTGCTGCGATCGCCTCGGCCGCAGCGTCTGCCTGCTGCGTCGCGATTCCACCCTGCTTGATCGCGAACTGCGTCAGGTCGCCCGCCGCATAGACATCCACCTCCGAGCCGACCAGCCCGTGCTCGTCGGTGGGGACGAAGCCGTGCCAGTCGGCCGGCACGCCCGGTAGCGCCGGTCCCTGGAGCCTCGGAGCGGCGATGACACGATCGGTCTCGATCAGGCCTCCGGGCACCAGCCGCAGGACGCCGTCCTCGAAGTCGAGCGGTGTGACGTGTGTGCGCAGCCCGATCCCGCGCGTCTCCAGCAGCTCGCGCACCGAGGAGCTTCCGGGGGCGCCGAACAGGCCCAGCGGCGTCTCCTCGGGTGTGACGACGGTGAGCTTGACGCCCATCGCCCCGTGATCGGTCAGGTAGGTGCCGGTCAGGAGCGCGAGCTCGTAGAGCGGCAGCGGCCACGTGACGCCCGCGGGAAGCGCGAAGACGATGCTGTGGATCTCGCCGTTCAGCGCCTGTTGGAGCAGCGCCTCGAGGGCGGGCCCATCGACGGGGCCTCGGAAGGTGAGCGCACCGGGAATCGCCTCGCGGGAGCGGGCGCCCAGAGCAAGCAGCAGCGCGTCGTACTCGACCTCGCCGGCGACATCGGTCTGGACCGTCCTGCGCGCCGGGTCGACGGCCGTCACCCGCGCGGCGAGAACGCTCGCGCCTGCGCCCTCGGCCAGCGCGGACAGCGGAAAGCGCCGCACCTCGCCGGCGAGGAACGGCTCGGCGACCGCGAGCGGCCTGTACGTGAAGTCGCGGTCGGGCGCGATCAGCTCGACGTCGGCGAGCTCGGGCGCGATCTGCTGCAGGGCGAGTGCCGCTTCGAGAGCTGCAACTCCGCCACCTGCGATCACCACCCGGCCCATGCGCCAATGGTCGCGAAGGCCGGCCCTTCCGCCATCGGTTTGCACGCGGAGCTCGTTGCGGATAACTACGGATGTGCGGCGGTCGCGATCGTGTTGGGCGCTGGGGCATCGCGCGCGTACCCCCGCCTGGCTGGCGGCTCTACTTCGGCTCGAGGGGATCGCCGCTCGCTTGCTCGCGGGCCTGTCCAACGCGGACGAGGTTCCCTAGAAGCGAAGCGACTTTGCGCCGATTTCGACGCGCGGGTTGACCAAACCCGGTGTCGGACCCCGGGTTTCGTCAAGGGTAATTCGTGCCGAAAGTGTGACGAGTTTTCCCCAGGTGGCCGGTTCAGCCGCCGGTTGCGGAGAAGTGCTGATAGTCGGGCGAGCTCGTCCAGCGGCCGCCCCACTGCCAGCCGACCGCGGCGAACGCACGGACGAGCGTTCCCCGCGGGACCGCCATCCCGGCCCTCACGTTAGAGCGGTCGAGGTAGGCACGGCCGGCGCGCGGGTGGACACGGCCGCCCTCGACGTACGGGTTCTCGACCGGGTCGACGTCGATCGCGAGCCCGTACGCGTGCACCGACCAGCGCTTCGGCCCGGGCGCGACCGCGTAGCGGCAGTTGAACGCGGCAGTGTTGTCGTGGTCGAGCGAGCGCTCGTCCTTGCCCCGGTACGCGTCGATCGGCCGCATCCGCCGCAGCGGGAAGCGCGCCGAATAGAGCCGCCGAAAGACGCGCACGACGTCGCCGACCGCCGAGACGTTGATCACCAGCGCGCCGCTGTGCGGCCGCCCGTCGAAGCCCCAGTAGGACATGCGCACCCGCCGCAGCTCGGCCGGCGCGACCGGACAGCCGCGATGCCACGAGTACGGCAGCTGAGCCGCGGTCACGTGCGAGACCGAGTGCGAGAACGGCGGCTGCAACGCGACCAGCGCCAGAAAGAGGACCTTCACCGCCACGTAGTCTGCCGGGACCATGAGATGGGTCGCGCTCGCCGTCTGCGTGCCGTTCTGCGCGGCCGCAGCTGCCTCTGGAGCCCGTCACGGCGCGGCCGCGTGCCCGGCGAACCTCGCGAACCAGCTCGCCTCGACCGGCGCAGCGCGCCAGCTCGTCACGGTCGTCGCCCCGACCCGCCGCTCGACCCAGGGAACGCTCAGGCTCTGGCGCAAACCCGAGGACTGCTGGCTACCAACGGCCGGGCCGTGGCCGGCCTGGCTCGGGCAGCGCGGCACCTCCACGCACAAGCGCGAGGGCGACCGGACGACGCCGGCCGGCGCGTTCGGCTTCCTGTCGACCATGTACGGGATCGCGCCGAGCCCGGGCCTGCGCTATCGCTACCACCGGATCGTCTGCGGCGACTGGTGGGTCGAGGACGCGCGCTCGCCCTTCTACAACCGCTTCAAGCACGTCCGCTGCGGCTCGAGACCGCCGTTCCGCGTCACGAGCGAGGACATGTCGCGCTCCCCGACCGCCTACCGGCACCTGGCCGTGATCGCGTACAACAGGAGCCCGATCGTCCCGGGCCGCGGCTCCGGGATCTTCCTGCACGCGAGCACGGGCCGCCCGACACTCGGCTGCGTCTCGCTGCCGCTGCCGCGCCTCCTCGCGGTTCTGCGCCGGCTCGACCCCGGGAGCAAGCCGCTGATCGTGATCGGGACCGACGCCGAGATCCGCGGCTTCTAGGATCTCCTCATGACCGACCCAGTTCAAGATGCGATCGCCGCCCTGCAGCGCGAAAGGACCGTGCGCGGGCTGCTCGAGACCGCCTGCCGCGAGCTGACGGAAACCCTCGGCGCTTCCGCGTGCCTGATCTCACGCGTGGTGGGTGATCTGCTCGTCAGCCTCGCCGAGTTCTCGCGCGGCGAGCGCGCACCGGGCCTCGGCCACGAGTACCTGATCTCGGACTACCCGCTCACGCAGGAGGTGATCGTCGCCGGCGAGCCCCGCACGGTCTCGCTGCGCGACGAAGCGCCCGAGCCGACCGAGGCGGAGCTGCTGGAGAAACTCGGCTTCGAGTCGTTGCTGATGGTTTGCCTGCCGAGCAAGGGAACATGCTGGGGGCTGGTCGAGGTCTACGGCGAGAGCGGCGCGAGCTTCGATGAGGGCCAGGCCGGGATCGCAAAGCACATCGCCGTCCAAGCCGGCCTGCAACTCGAGCAGATCGCGGAGGTCTAGCCCCCTAGCGCCAGAGAGAGCGCCAGATCCCGGCGCGGCCGAGCGCGCGTCCGAGCAGCTTGTTCTTCGCGCGGCGCGTGATCCGCTTCGGATCGCCGGACGCGAGCGCCTCTGCGTCTCCGAGCACGCGCGCCGAGCGATAGAGCGAAGTCCGCAGTTTCATCACGACAACTATGGAGGATCCTTACCCGCCGGGCAATCGCCGGTTGCTAGGTTGCGGCCATGGCCCCCCATGACGCCCAGCATCAAGTGGTCTGTCCGCACTGCCGCAAGGAGTTCGAGGGCGAGCTGCTCGAGTCGTCCGGCGCAGGCGGGCCGCGCGGCTACAAGTGCCCGCACTGCCGCTTGTTCGTCCCGCTCGAGCGCGCGACGGCCGTCGACCGAACGTCCTAGCTCGGCGCGCCCCGTCCCGCCTGAGGTATCCCTCGTTCAAGGGATACGCCGCGCCTGCCGATACGGAGGATCGTGGCGGTCGACGTCTCTCTGTCGCGCGCGCACGCGCTCCCGCGCACCGCGGTACTTCCCGCGCGCGTTGCCCTCGCCGGCGTGGTCGGCATCAGCTTCGCGATCCGCTTCGCCGCGGCACTGATCCACACGACGCCGCTCTACTTCCCTGACGAGTACATCTACGCCTCGATCGCGCGCTCGCTGGGCACCACCGGCAAGCCGCTGATCCGCGGCCACTCGGCGCACTTCCCGGCGATGCTAGAGCCGCTGCTCGCCGCGCCGTTCTGGGTCTTCCACGACCCGGAGCTCGCCTACCGGCTCACGCAGGCGGAGAACGCGCTCGCAATGTCGCTGGCGGCGATCCCGGTCTACCTGTTGATGCGTCGCCTCGGCGCCGGCACCTGGCCGTGCCTCGCGGCGGCCACGCTGACCGTCGCCTCGCCGGACCTCTTCTTCGGCTCGTTCGTCACCGCAGATGCGATCGCGTACCCGCTCGTGCTCGGCGCGATCTACCTCGGCGTTTGCGCGCTCTCCAAGCCGAGCCGGCAGAACCAGCTCGCGTTCTCGGCGCTCGCAGTGCTGGCGACCCTGGCGCGGATCCAGTACGTCTTCCTACCGGTCGTCTTCCTCGCGGCCGCCCTCGTCGTCGAGCGCGGATCGGTGCGCTCAGTGGTGCGGCGCTTCCGCTTCACGATCCTTCTGTACGCAACGCCGCTCGGGCTGGCGGCCGGGCTCGGGCCTACCCGGCTGCTCGGCTACTACTCGGGCATCGCCAACCTCGGCGTCAAGCCGGTCGCGCTCGGCCACTGGCTCGGAACCGACGCGCTACTGCTCGCCTACGCCGCCGGATTCGCACTCGTGCCGGGGGCGCTCGCGGGGCTCGTCGTTGCGCTCGCGCGGCCGCGCTTCCGTGACGAAGGCGCCTTCGCGGCGCTCGGGCTCGGCGTCCTGCTCGCGATCTTCGCGGAGGCGACGCTCTACGCGACCAACGGCTCCGACCGCTTCCAGGAGCGTTACCTGATGGTCTTGCTCCCGCTCGTCTTCCCGGCCTTCTGGATCTGGGTGCGACGGGGGAGGCCCGGCGCCCGCAGTGGTCGCGGTGGCGTCGCTCGGGCTGATCGCGCTCGCCGCGCGCGTACCGCTCTCCGGCTACACGATCAGCGACGCGAAGCAGGACTCGCCGTTCCTGCTCGCGGTCTTCCGGCTGGAGAAGGCGATCGGGATCGGCAACGGCTCGCTGGTCGTCGCCGTCTGCGCGAGCGTGCTGGCCGGCCTCGCGGTCGCCGTTTGCTTCCGGCCGGTGTTCGCCCGTGTCGCGGTCATCGCCACGCTGCTCGCGGCCGTCGCGGCGTCGTTCGGCGCGGTCGCGTTCGACTCGCACGTCGTCCGCGCGGTACGGACGTCACTCGTCGCGCCCGACGCGCGTTGGATCGACCACTCCGGCCTCGGCGACGTGACGCTGGTCGACACGCCTGCGACGCCGCACGCCGCCGCGCACGAGCAGCTTTTCTGGAACGACTCGCTCAAGCGCATCTACTTCCTCGACGCCGCCTCGGCGATCGACGCCTTCGGCTGGCCGCACCTGCATGCCGCCCCTGACGGCCGGCTCGTCTCGGGCTCGAAGACGTTGCACGGGCCCTTGCTCATCTCCCAGTACGCCGTGCGCACGGAGCTGGCCGGCGCCGTCCGCGTCGCGCGCGCCGCGAGCTTCTCGCTCTGGCGCCCGACGGGCACGCCGCGCTTCGCGCTCTTCACCGGCGGCCTCTACCAGGACGGCTGGCTCTCCCAGAGCGGCCACGTGACCGTCTACCCGGCGAAGGACGGCTGGGTGCGCGGCGTGCTTCGCTTCCCCTCTCGCTCCCGCCGAAGCCGCGCTCGGAGCGGACCGTCCTCCAGCTGAGCGGCCCAGGCGCCCAAAGCCGCGTCGTCGTCCTACCCGGCCACCGCACCGAGCTGACGTTCCGCGTCGATCACCGCGGCCCGTGGACGCTCGACTTCCACACGAGCCGCCCCGGCTACCTGGCCGACGGCCGCCCGATCAGCGTGATGGCGAAGACGCCGACGTTCCGCGGCACGTACGCAGCAAACGACCCCGCGAATCCCAGCGCTTCAAGCGCCAAGTAACAGTCTGTTACAAGGTCGGTTTGCCGCCACACGGAGAGCGGTCCGCGTGGAGCTCGCAGCGAGGCCTCTCGGAGGCGATCGAAAGGCCGCCGGAGCCGGGCTTCGCCCGGCGGGAGGCTCACAACGACAAGAACACCCGCGAGGCCACCACAGCCGCCGGCAGGTTAGGCGCGGCGAACTCCAGGAACTTCTCGGAAGGAGGGGGCTCGCGGGGAACCAGGGGTTCCCCCGCGTCTAGACGCAGTCCTTGAGGCCCTGGGCCTCAGGGAGCGACTCGAGCTTCTTGAGCGTGTTGTTCTCGATCTGGCGGATCCGCTCACGCGTGACGCCGAAGGCCTTGCCGACCTCCTCGAGCGTGCACGGCTGCTTGCCGGAGAGCCCGAACCGCAGCTCGATCACCTTCCGGTCACGGGCCGGAAGTGACGCGAGGGCGTTCTCGATGTCCTCGCGCCGTAGCTGGACCTGCGCGGTGTCGAACGGCGACTCGGCCTGCTCGTCCTGGACGAAGTCGCCGAGCTCGGACTCCTCCTCCTCGCCGATCGGCTTCTCGAGCGACACGGGATGCTGCGCCATGCGCAGGATGTCGCGCACCTCCGCCGTCGTCATCTCGAGCTCGGTCGCGATCTCGTCGGGCCGCGGCTCGCGCCCGAGGCGCTGGACGAGCTGGCGCTCGATGTGCACGACCTTGTTCAGCTTCTCGACCATGTGCACGGGGATCCGGATCGTGCGCGCCTTGTCGGCGATCGCCCGCGTCACGGCCTGGCGGATCCACCACGTCGCGTACGTCGAGAACTTGTAGCCCTTGCGGTAGTCGAACTTCTCGACCGCGCGGATCAGGCCGAGCGAGCCCTCCTGGATCAGGTCGAGGAAGCTCAATCCGCGCCCGAGGTACGACTTCGCGATCGAGACGACGAGCCGGAGGTTGGCCTCGATCATCTGCGTCTTGGCCGCCATGTCGCCGCGCTCGATCCGCTTCGCCAGATAGACCTCCTGGTCGGCGGTCAGCAGCGGCACCTTCCCGATCTCGCGCAGGTAGAGCCGGAGCGAGTCGAGGCTGGGCTCGACGGTCAGGTCGAGCTTCGGGCCCTTCTCCTCCTCGGCGAGCGCCGGCTGCTCGTGCGGCGGGTGCTTGTGGTTCTCCCCCTCCATCAGCTCGATCGAGTGGTCGATCAGATAGGTGTAGAAATCCTCGATCTGCTCCTTGGTGAGCTCGACCTCCTCGAGGCCGGCGACGATCTCGTCATACGTGAGAAAGCCCTTCTCCGTGCCGTCCTGAACGAGCTTGTGGAGCTCTTCGACGTCAGGAAGGGAAATGTCGACGGTGAGCACGTGACCTCCGGCTGGTAGCGGCTTGGAACTACCTCGACAACAAAAACGTCGAGAGCCGGCCCTCCCCGTTCCAAGCGCGTCCCTCGACCGGCCTGATGTTACACAGGAATCTGCAAATTCGGAACATTTTTTTCACATTTCACGGATCGTCCCGACCACCTCGCCGTGGCTGTTCTCAACGGGAACTTCGGCGAAGAGAGCGAGATCGAGGCCGAGCTGGGCAGCGAAAGCCGCGAGCGCTGGGCGGAGCGCCCGCGAGTTGCCGTCCTCTGCCTCGAGGGCGATTCCGAGGCCGTCGTCGGGCGAGGCCGCGGCGATCAGGCCCTCCGCGCCGCCCTTCGCGATCCAGCCGGGCAGCGTGCTCATCAGCGTGGTGTCGGTGGCGCCCTCGCCGCCGATCAGCTCCGGGCGCGCGCGCATCGCCGCGACGATGCGCTCTCCGCCGTCGAGGTGCTCGAGCCGCGAGAAGGCATGCGCGACGCGCTCGAGCGGGAGCGCGAAGCAGACGACCCCGCAGCCGTCGGTGGCTGACGCGACCTCGGGATGCCTGACCTGCGCGGCCCCCGCCACCTCGTGCGCGAGCTCGTGCTGGAGCGGGTGCTCGGGCCGGCGGTAGCCCTCGACCGGCCAGCCGCGCGCCCGGCAGACGGCGATCATGCCGGCGTGCTTGCCGGAGCAGTTGTGGTAGATCGGCTCCGGCGGCCGGCCGTCCTGGAGGCCGCAATCGAGCTCCTCCTCGGAGCCGCCGGTCATGGAGAGCAGAGTGCGAACGGCTGCGACGTGCAGCTCGGTGCCGAAGTGCGAAGCGGCGGCGATCGCGAGCTGTTCGTCGCCGAGATCCGTGTGTGTGCGCGCGAGGAGCAGAGCCTGAATCGGCTTCGCCGAGGAGCGCAGCGAGACGACGAGGTTCGGGTCGCCGGCTTCCGCGACGACCTCGCCGCCGCGAACTGCGACGGCATGCACGCGGTGAACGGACTCGACGATCTCCCCCCGCGTGACGGCTACGCTCAGCGGCTCGGCCATGGCCCGGAGGGTAAATGCCTGAGTTCCCCGAGGTGGAGGCGCTCCGCCGCTCGCTCGACGAGCCCGTCCGCGCGTTCCCGGTCGAGCGGGCCGGCCCGGCGCACGTCGCGACGCTGAAGACGTTCGACCCCCCGCTCTCGGTGCTCGAGGGAAGGCGGCTCTCCGGAGTCGAGCGGCGCGGCAAGCGGCTGCTCTTCCCGACGGACGACGGCGAGCTCACGATCCTGCTGCATCAGATGACGAAGGGCCGCGTCCGCTACCTGCAGGCAGGTCAGGACGGACCGAAGGCGCCCGCCTTCCGCTTGGGCTTCCAGGGCGGCGGGCAGCTCGTGCTCACCGAGGCAGGAGCGAAGAAGCGCGCCGGCGTCTGGCTCCTCACCCCCGAGGCGGCCCGGGCCGAGCTCGCCCACCTCGGCCCCGAGGCGGACACGCTCGACGAGAAGTCGCTCGGGGCGATCCTCGCCTCGGAGCCGCGGCGCCTGCACTCGCTCCTGCGCGACCAGCGGATCGTCGCCGGCATCGGCCGCGCCTGGTCGAACGAGATCCTGCACGCGGCCGGCCTATCGCCTTACGCCCCGGCCCAGGGACTGTCCCCGGAACAGGTCCACTCGCTCGCGGAGGCGATGCAGGCCGAGCTCCAGCGCGGGCTCGACCTGCGCGAGCGCGGCGCGAACGACAAGCGCACGTACCGCGTCCACGACAAGCTGGGCGAGCCCTGCCACGTCTGCGGCACGCCGATTGCCCGCGTCGACTTCGAGGAGCACACGATCTACTACTGCCCGCAGTGCCAGACGGGCGGCCGGACCCTCAAGGACCGCCGGCTCTCAAAGCTGCTGCGCTAGCGCCCTTTCGACCAGCTCCGCGGCCTCGTGCACACGCGCGACCTCCTCCGCCGACAGCCGGCCGAGCAGGCGGGCCAGGTTGGCGACCCGGCGTTCGCGGCCCCGCTGCATGACGCGCCGGCCCTTCGCCGTCGCGGTGAGGCGAACGACCCGACCGTCGTCGGGGTCGCGTTTCCGGCTCGCGTAGCCGTCCTCGACCAGCGACTGCGCGATCCTCGTCATCGTCGCGGGCCGGACCTGCTCGGCAGCGGCGAGCTCGCCGAGCGTGCGCGGCCCACCGAAGACGAGCACCGACAGGGCGGAGAGCTTGGCCGGGCTGACGCCGGTGGCGGGGTCCTCCCTTCGCACCTGGCGGAGCGCGTGGATCGCGGCCGAGTGGAACCGATCCGCGGCATCGACGCTTGACAGTCGCTTGGACATTTAGTTAGCCTAACTAATCATTATGACGGAGCTGCTCGAAGCCCTCTATCGAGGAGACGAGAACCGAGTCTCGGAGCTCCTCTCCGACGATCCCGAGCTCAACGTGTTCGAAGCGGCGGCCTTCGGCCGGACGGACCGGCTCCGCGGGCTGCTCGACGCCGATCCGGCGGCGGCGAACGCATTCGGTGACGACGGCTTCCAGCCGCTTGGGCTCGCGTGCTTCTTCGGCCACGTCGAGGCGGCTCGACTCCTGCTCGACCACGGCGCCGACCCGAACTCGCTCGCGCGCAACGCGCACCTGCAAGTAGCTCCCCTCCACTCCGCAAGCGCCTCGGAGAACAAGGACGCGGCGACACGGTACGAGCTTTGCGAGCTGTTGCTCGACCATGGCGCCGACCCGAACCTCGAGCAGGGCGGCGGCTTCACCGCGCTCGACAGCGCCCGTCAGAACGGCGACGAGCGGCTCGAGCGACTGCTACTCGACCGCGGCGCGGGTGAGCGTAGGCTCGACGGAGCTCACTAAGGAGCGGAGGTGCCGGCTTTGCCGGCGCCGGAGCGGGATCCCGCTAGCCAGTCGAGCACGACACCCCACTCCTCGTCGAGGAAGTGGCCGCCGCCTTCGAGCAGCTCGAAGCGCGCGTTCGGGAGCCGGCTCGCCACGTACTCGCCGTGGCTGCGCGGCGCGAGCACGTCCAGCTCGCCCTGCCAGAGCCGCACCTCGGCGTTCACGTCCTCGAGCTCGAAGCCCCACGGCTTGGCGAAGGCGAGGTCGTCGTCGGACCAGCCGCGGACCCCCTGCTTGGCCGCCTCGGTGAAAGACTCACGCATGATCTCGCGGAACTCCTCGCGCGCGACGATCGCCCGGTCGACCTCGGGCAGCTCGGAGGCAATCTCGTCGATGACCGCGTCGGGATCGTGCTGGAACGCGTCTACGAACGGCTGGATGTAGGCGTCGATTGCCTGCTGCCCTTCCAGGGCCGCGCCGATCTCCTTGACGTTCAGCTCGGCGAGCCCGGCGAAGAAGTCGAACTCCTCACGGTCCGACGGCGCCGGCGTGACGAGCGCGCCGATCCGCAGGACTCGATCGCCGAGCAGCGCCCCGCAGGCGAGCGCGTGCGGCGCCCCGCCCGAGCCGCCGACCACCGCGAAGCGCTCGAAGCCGAGCTCGTCGCCGATCGCCTCGATGTCTCTGGCCGCGCTCGCGACCAAGCGCCCAGGAAACGGGTCCGAGCCCCCGTAGCCGGGCCGATCGTAGGCGACCATGTGCACCCCGTGGCGCTCGTACAGCTCCGGATCGGGATGGCGCGTGAGGCGGCTGCCGGGCGTCCCGTGGCAGACGATCACCGGGACACCGTCGGGATCGCCGCGCTCGATGAACGTGAGCGTGCGCCCGTCCTGGGCCTTCGTGCTCCCTTGTCGCTCCACGGCGCGGATCATACGGACGGCGGGCCGGCGCGCCGAACGTGCGCGCGCGTCACCTCCTCGGGCCGCGTGCAGCCGAGCAGCTTCAGGCCGCCCTCGATCTCCTTGCGGAGCAGCTCGAGCACCCGCGTCGCGCCGTCCTCCCCGGCCGCCGACAGGCCCCAGAGCACGGCCCGGCCGCTCAGGACTGCCCGCGCGCCGAGCGCGAGCGCCTTGAGCACGTCGGTGCCCCGCTGCACGCCGCCGTCGACGAGCACCTCCACGCGCTCGCCCGACGGTGTCGACCACCTCCGGCAGGGCGTCCAGCGACGCCGGCACGCCGTCGAGCTGCCGCCCGCCGTGGTTCGAGACGACGATCGCGGAGGCGCCGTGCTCTGCGGCGAGCAGCGCGTCCTCGGCGGTCAGGATGCCCTTGAGCACGAGCGGCAGGTCGCACGCCGAGCGCAGCCACTCGAGGTCGCGCCAGGTCAGCGTCGCGTCGACGATCTGACCGAGTGCGGCGTGGAAGTCCTTGCGCGCGAGCGCCACCGGCAGGTTCGGCGCAGGCAGGTCGTCCGGGAGCGTGAACGCCAGACGGATGTCGCGCTCCCGCCGGCCGGCGATCGGGAGGTCGACCGTCAGCATCAGCGCGGTGAAGCGCGCCTCGACGACCTGCGCCAGGAGCTCCTTGGTGAAGCCGCGGTCGCGTCGACCAGTAGAGCTGGAACCAGAGCGGGGAGCCCGGCACCGCGGCCGCAAGCTCGGCCGGCGTGACGCTCGCGACCGTCGAGAGGCACATGATCGTCCCCGAGGCCGCCGCCGCCCGCGCGGTCGCCAGCTCGCCCTCGGGATCGGCCAGCCGCTGGAACGCCGTCGGCGCGATGAGCACCGGCAGCGCCACTTCCGTGCCGAGGACGCTCGTCGCGGTCGTGACCTCGCCCACGTCGACCAGGACCCGCGGCCGCAGCTCCCAGCGCGTGAACGCCTCGGCGTTCGCCCGTAGCGTCAGCTCGTCACCGGCGCCGCCTGCGAAGTAGGCGTACGGGCCGGGCTCGAGCTTCTCTCGGGCGATCTGCTCGAAGTCGGCGACGTTGACCGGCTCGCTCATCCGAGGCGGACCCGGAGAGTCTCTCCGTCGAGCTCGAGCGAGCCGCCCTGGGCGCGGATCGCGAGGCCCGCAACCGCCGCGCCGAGATCGCGCAGGTCCTCGCCGAGCAGCACCGGCGCCGACGATGCCGTGACCGGCGAGAGCGCGAGCTCGGCGCCGCGCACCTCGAGGCGAACCTGCTCCAGCCCGCCGTGGCGCAGCGCGCATTGCGCCAGGGCCGCGACGGAGCGCTCGGTCGCCTGCACGTCCGTCTCGATCGCCGCGCCCTGGCCGTCGACCGCCACGCGCTCCTCGCCGAGCCCGGCCGCCGCGGCACGCGCCAGCTCGAGCGTGTCGACCTCCTTGCGCGCCGGGTCGTAGCGGCCCGCCTCGATCCGCGCGCCGAGCGAGAGCTCGTCCACGAGCTCTCCCAGCTGCCCCGCTGCGGCCGCGATCATCTCGACGTAGCGGGGCGCCGGCTCCTCCAGGCCCTCCTGGCGCCCGAGTGTGTGCGCGAAGCCGACGACCGTCGCGAGCGGCGTACGCAGGTCGTGGCAGGCCAGTGAGACAAGCCGGGCGAAACGGGTCTCTTCGGTAGCGTTGTCGGCCATGGCGGACTCGCGAGAGCTTCTAACACACGATCTCCAGGCCTCGCCCTCCGAGGTGCCGCTCGCGCTCTCGCACGCGGGGGTCTCTGGCGTCCAGCAGGCGATCCGGATCCGCTACGGGGAGCACGAGAAGCTGATCGCAGCCGAGATCGACTGCACCGTCGACCTTCAACCGGCGCGGAAGGGCGTCCACATGTCGCGCTTCCCCGAGCTGTTCGAGGAGGCGATCGAGCAGGTCGTCATCGGTGAGGCGCTCCTGATCGAGAGCCTGGCGGAGCACATCGCGACCCACATCGTCGAGCGCCAGCGCGCGCTGCGGGCGGAGGTGCGCATCTCGGCGCGCTACCCCCTCGAGCGCAAGACGCCCGTGACCGGGCTGCCGACCCAGGAGCTGGTCTCGCTGTTCGGGCTCGCGGCGGCGTCCGAGACCGGAACGCGCCGGATCGTCGGCGTCGAGGCGGCTGGGATCAACGCGTGCCCCTGCGCCCAGGGGCTCGTCCGCGAGCGCGCGGCCGAGCGGCTCGGCGAGGCGGGCTTCGGCGAGCTCGACGTCGAGCGCATCCTCGAGCTGGTCCCGCTCGCGACGCACAACCAGCGCGGCCGCGGCACGCTCTTCGTCGGCACCGAGCGGACGCTCAATGCCGAGCAGCTCGTTCGGATCGTCGAGGGCTCGATGAGCTCTCCGGTCTACGAGCTGCTGAAGCGGCCCGACGAGCTGTTCGTGGTCGAGCACGCGCACCTGCAGCCGCGGTTCGTCGAGGACTCGGTGCGGATCGCGCTGCGCGACGCGCTCGCTGCGTACCCCGAGCTCGAAGACTCCGACTTCCTGCTCTCAAGGCAGGTCAACCTCGAGACGATCCACTCGCACGACGTGACCGCGGAGCGCTACGGCACGGCGGGTGAGCTGCGCGGGGAGCTCGAGGGCGGCGACCCCGTGCAGCGCCACACGGGCCTGCGCGACTGGCTCAGCTCTTAACCGGCTCGGCGCGGCGCCTGAAGCGGAAGCGCGTCTCGGTGCCCGCGCGCAGGCGGGCGATGTTGGGCCTGTGCAGAACGATCACCGCGAGGGCGGCAAGGCCGGCGAACACGTCCACCGGCCACGACTCGCCCAGCGCGACCGCCGCGACCGGCAGCGAGATCGCGGCCGCGATCGAGGCGACCGAGGCGTAGCGGAAGAGCGCGAAGAATACGACCCAGACGATCGCGCCGATCCCGCCGACGAGCGGAGCCACGCCGAGGAATGCTCCGCCGCAGGTCGCGACCGCCTTCCCGCCGCGCGCGAAGCGTAGGAAGAGCGGCCGCCAGTGCCCGAGCATCGCCGCACCTCCGGCCAGCACTCCTGCGAGGTGGCCGACGTAGATCGTCGCGAGCAGCGCCGGCACGAACCCCTTCGCCACGTCGGCTGCCATCACCGGCACGCCGAGCCGGGCGCCGTACGTCCGCCAGACGTTCGTCGCGCCGATGTTCCCGCTGCCGACCGTGCGGATGTCGACCCCTCGCGTCAGCCGGACGAGCCAGTAGCCGGTCGGGATGCTCCCGGCCAGGTACCCGGCCAAGACGAATAACGCGGTGCTCAGAGCCTGATCTGGTACTGCTCGACCCAGTCGTTCACGACGTCCCAGTCCAGGTTGTCGAGGAACGCGTCGATGTACGACGCACGGTCGGTCGCGTAGTCGATGAAGTACGCGTGCTCGTAGACGTCGAGCGCGACGAGCGGGGTCGCGTTCCAGATCGGGAACGTGTTCTGCGCGTCGCCGACGTAGTTGAAGAGCTTCCCCTCGTCCCAGTCGTACGCCGTCCAGGCCCAGCCGCGGCCGGCCATTCCGGTCGCCTTCAGGTCGAGACGCCACGCGTCGACCGAGCCGAAGTCGCGCGCGATCAGCTCGCGCACCGTTCCGTGCGGGTCGCCGCCGTCGCCGCCGAGGTGCTCGAAGTAGATCTCGTGGTTCTTGATCCCGCCGATCGCGAAGCTGAGGTCGACCTTCAGCGCGCGCACGTCGGAGAAGACCTGGTTCGCCGCGCTCACGTCCACCTCGGCGAGCCGGCCCATGATCTCGTTGCGCTTGTTGACGTAGCCCTCGTAGAGCTTGTAGTGCGCCTCGACCGTCTGCCGCGAGATGCCGTCGAGCTCGAGCAGCGCCGGCTTCAGCGGCCGGGCGGTGATCTCCTGGTGGTTGAAGGCAAGCGTCGCCAAAGCGTGCGGCAGCATATCGCGATAGCCTCGTGTGACCTGCCCAGAAAGGAGCGCACATGGCGTTCGAGCTTCCTCCTCTTCCCTACGACTACGACGCGCTCGAGCCGCACATCGACGAAGAGACGATGCGCGTCCACCACGACAAGCACCACCAGGCGTACGTCGACAACGCGAACAAGGCGCTCGAAGGGACGCCGCTCGCGGACAAGCCGGTCGAGCACGTCCTGACGAACCTCGAGACCCTGCCCGACGACAAGCAGATGGCCGTGCGCAACAACGCCGGCGGCCACGTCAACCACTCGTTCTTCTGGGAGATCATGAGCCCGGACGGCGGCGGCGAGCCCTCAGGCGCGCTGGCCGACGCGATCAACGACCTCTGGGGCGGCCTCGCAGAGCTGAAGACGGCGATCAACGACAACGGCGTCAAGCGCTTCGGCTCGGGCTGGACCTGGCTCGTCCACGACGGCACCGGCCTCGCGCTCTACTCGACGCCGAACCAGGACTCGCCGATCCTGAAGGACGACCTGCCGATCCTCGGGATCGACGTCTGGGAGCACTCCTACTACCTCAAGTACCAGAACCGGCGGCCCGACTACCTCGAGGCCTGGTGGAACGTCGTCAACTGGGACGCGGTGTCGGCGAACTACGACCGCGCCGTCGCCGAGCTTGGAGCCGCTGCTACCTAGTTAGTTGCGAACCGTGTTACTGGGCGCGGCGAGGTAGCAGGCGCCGGCCTGCGCCTTGGTCAGCAGGAGGCGGACGCGCGCGCGCTTCGGGGCCTTGGCCTTGAACGCGGCCGAGCTGACGATCGTCGGCTTCGTCGCAGCCGGGGCTGAGGTCGTCAGCGTCACCTTCTTGACCTGGACCCACCGCTTGCGCAGCTTCGCGTAGCGCTGGAAGAGGAGCGGCTTGCCCTTGAAGTCCTGCGCGGCGGTCAGGCTCGCGGTGAACGAGCCGCGGGCGACGCGCTTGAGCGCCACCACGGGCTTGACCGCGACCGAGGTGGTGTTGCTCATGTTCGCCTTCCAGAACGCCTGGTAGGTCGTCGTCACCGTGGGCGTCACCTTGACGGTGTACGCGCCGTTCGTCGTCGTCTTGGTCTTCGCGGCGGTGACGGTCTTCGTCGTCCCGCACTCGACAGCCTTGACCGTGACGTTCTGGTTCGTCTGCTGCGTCGAAAGGGCGCCGGTGAGCGTCACGGGCACGCCGTAGGCGACCGTCGGGGCCGATGCGGACAGCGTCAGCGTCGGCGTGGCTGCGGCAGCCGGCGCCACAAGGGCGGCTCCCGCGATCGCTATGGCGGCGAACAGCTTCATGCCCTGAGAATGACGCCGGAGCCGGCCGGAACTTGCTGCGTGGTATCACTCGACCGATGAGAGCGCTCGTGACCGGCGGCACCGGCCGCGTCGGCGCGGCCGTCGTCGCGCGGCTCGAACAGGAAGGCTGGTCGGTGAAGGCGGCCGGTCGCGCCGACGGCGACCTCGCCCACGCCGGGCAAGCCCGCGAGCTCGTGGAGCACGCGGTCGCCGAGCTCGGCGGGCTCGACCTGCTCGTCTACGCCGCCGGAGAGGGCTTCGGCGCGAAGCCGTTCGAGGAGCTGACCGAGGCCGACTGGGACGCCGCCTTCGGCGCCACGGCGAAAGGCAGCTTCTTCGTCACCCAGGCCGCCGCGCCGCACCTGCGTGAGTCGCGCGGCTGCGTCGTGATGATCGAGGACGTCGCCGCCTACCAGCCGTGGCCGTCGTTCGCGGCCCATTGCGCGGCGAAGGCAGCGCAGGCGATGCTGACCCGGGTCCTCGCGCGCGCGCTCGCGCCCGAGGTGCGCGTCTGCGGCGTCGCGCCGGGACCGGTCGCGGTCGAGCCGGGCCAGGAGGAACGACGCGCCGCCGAGACGCTGCTCGGCCGGGTCGGCTCGCCCGACGACGTCGCGGCTGCGGTCGTCTACCTCGCAGGAGCAGACTTCGTGACCGGCGCAACGCTGGTCGTCGACGGCGGCCGCCTTCTCCAATCCGGTCCGACCCGAAAACCGTAAGAACAGGTGATGGAGCTCGCGCTCGACTCCCCTCGGCGCTTGCCCGCCAAGCCTCGCTCCGCAACGATGAAGCCCTTGTCTGCGAATGAGGCCAGCGACGGCGAGCTGATCCGGCGCACCGGAGACGGTGACCAGAGTGCTTTCGAGGTGCTCTACCGCCGCTACTCGCGTCCGGTTTTCGGGCTCGCGCTGCGACGGCTCGGCGACCGCGGCCGTGCCGAGGATGCGGTTCAGGAGACGTTCGCGTCGGTCTGGCGGGCGGCCGGGACGTACAAGCCCGAACGCGGCCCGGGAGCACCCTGGCTCTACGCCGTCGCGCGCAACGCGATCGTCGACCGCAGCCGGATGCGAAACGAGCCCGCCGTCGAGCCGCCGGAACAGGTCTCCGACGAGCCGGCTCCGCCCGATTACGCCGAGGCCGGCTGGACGACGTGGCGCCTGCACCGCGCGCTCGAAGAGCTTTCGCCGAACGAGCGAATCGTGATCGAGCTCGCCTACTGGAGCGGCCTCTCGCAGTCGGAGGTCGCCGACTACCTAGGAATCCCGCTGGGGACCGTGAAAACACGCACACGCGCGGCGCTCGCGCGGCTGGCAGATGTGCTCGAAGAGGAGCTTGGATGACCGATACCCCTGATTTCCGCGATCTGGTCGGCGACGACCTGACGCCCGAGGAGCGAGAGCGGCTCGAGCGCGTGCACGACCTGCTCGTCGAGGCCGGCCCGCCGCCGGAGCTGCCGCCCGCGCTGCTCGAGCCCTCCCGGCAATTCGACGCGCCGGTCGTCCAGCTGCCGCGCCGCCGGATCGGCGCGATGATCGCGATCGCGGCTGCGCTGGCGCTCGCCGCCTTCCTCGGGGGCTTCATCGCCGGAAAGCAGCAGGGCGACAAGTTCAGCGTCTTCCAGAGCGAGCCGATGCACGGCGTCGGCGCCGGGCGCGCCGCTTCGGGAACGCTCGACGTCGGCAACCTCGACAGCGAGGGCAACTGGCCCCTGCAGCTCGTCGTCCACCACCTGCCTGCCCCGCCGAAGAACGCCTACTACGAGATGTTCCTGACACGGCACGGGAAGATCGCCGCCACCTGCGGCACCTTCGTCGTCAGCGGCGCGAGCGCGACCGTGCGGCTGAACGCGCCTTACGACCTGAGGCGCTTCAGCGGCTGGGTGGTGACGATGGAACGGCCGGGCAGCCCGGCCCACGAAGTGATGCTCACCACCGCCTAGGGCGCGACGCGCCCGTTCGCGACGAAGGCCGCGTGCGTGACGGGCATCAGCTGCTCGAGGAAGCGCTCGCACGCCTCGGCGTAGCGGCGGATCTCGCGTTGCGCCGTCTCTGCGTTGCGCAGTGAGATGAAGTTCATCAGCGAGCGCGCGTTGATCGTCCAGTAGAACTCGGTGTAGGCGCCCACCGGCAGTGCGCAGCGCGCCAGCTCGCGCGCGACCCCGAGCTCGACGAGCTCCTCGTACGCGAGGTACGCCGTCTCGTACACCGCCTGCAGCTTCTCTCTCGTCGCCTCGGCGACTTCGTCCGGGACAGGTTCGAATGAGTACGCGCCGGGCTTGCCGACCTGGCTGCGTACGTCCTCCGCGGCGGGGACGTAGAAGTCGTCGGTCGCCTTCGCGTAGCGGAGGCTGAACTCGTTGAACGAGCCGACCCGGTGGCGCATCCATTCGCGCGCGACGAAGATCGGGCAGCGGATGTGGTAGCGGAACGAGTTGTGCTCGAAGGGCGTGCCGTGCCGGTCGCGCATCAGGAAGCGAATCAGGCCTTCGTCCGACTCGTCCATCTCCTCCTTGCGGCGGGCGAAGCTGACACGGGCGCCGTTCACCACCGAGAGGTCATCCGCCATCGCGTCGTCGAGCCGCACGAAGCCGTGGTCGAGGACGCGGATCGTGTTGTCGGGTATCACTTCGGCCGTGACCGCCACGCCGGCGAGTGTAGCGGGGCTGTATGTCGGCACCTCCGGCTGGTCCTACCCCTCCTGGAAGCCCGGTTTCTACCCGCCCGGGACGAAGCCGGCGGACTTCCTCGGCTTCTACGCCCAGCGCTTCCGGTCGGTCGAGCTCAACACCACGGGCTACCGCCTGCCCGCCGAGGAGCAGTTCTCTCGCTGGGCGGCCCAGGTGCCGACAGGGTTCCAGTTCGCGCCGAAGATGAACGGTCATCGACGCATCGACGCCGCGACGTACGCACAGCGGGTCGGGCTCCTTGGCGACCGTCTCGGGCCGATCCGCGTGCTCGTCGGCTCCGCGCTCGACCAGGGGCTGCTCACGCTCCTACTCGGGTCTTTCGACCCGGAGGTGCTCCTCGCGTTCGACTTCCGGCACGGCTCGTGGGACGGCCTCGATATGAAGCTGCCTGAGAACGCCGTCCGCGTGAACGCGCTCGAAGAGGACGCGCCTTTCCGCTACCTGCGCCTGCGCGAGCCGCCGTACGACGAGGCCGCCCTCGCCGGCTGGGCGGAGCGGTTACGGCCGCTGCTCGGCGAGGGCGTGCGCGTCTACTGCTACTTCAAGCACGAGGACGAGCCGACCGGCCCGGCCTACGCTGAGCGACTAGGTCAGTTGCTGACCTCGTCGATGACCTCGTAGACGGCGTCGGTGCCGACGGACTCGACGTACGGCGCCATCGCCTGGGTGCGCTCCTCCTGTGCCTGGCGCATCTCATCCGAGCCCATCTGGCTGATGTCGTCCATCTCGACCATCCCAAAGGCGACGATCTCGTCGGGGTCTTTCAGGTTCCTGCACACGTAGGCGTGCGCTCCCTCGGGGAAGTCCGAGCGGTCTCCCTCCCACGCCTTGCGCCAGTCGTCGTAGCTGCCGGGCTTGAGCTTGCGCACGGTCAGCGCCACGTACTTCGCCATGCCGGTCCCTCCTAGGTCGGGGTCCCGGCGATCCTACTGTGTCCCGCTCCCGGCGCCGTCGAGCCTACGCCGCTGGCGAGCTCGACGATCTGCTCGACCGCGAAGCGGAGCTCGTCGTCCGAGTTGTAGAAGTGCGGGCCGAGCCGCAGGCCGACCTCGGGCCGGCTGTCGCAGATGATTCCGCGGGCGCCGAGCTCGGCATTGATCGCGTCGGGCTCCGGCACGCGGACGACGACGGTGCCGGCTCGTCGCGCCGGGTCGCGGGGGCCGACGACCTCGAGCCCAGCGTCGTCGAGCAGCTCCGTCAGCAGCGCCGTCTGCTCGACGGAGCGCGCGCGGATCCGCTCGACGCCGACCTCCTCGACCACGTCGTAGCCGGCCGTCGCCGCGTAGAGAGCGGGGACGTTCGGCGTCCCCGTGAGGAAGCGCCAGGCGCCGGCGGCGTAATCCTGCTCCGGCTCGAAGGCGAAGGGCCGCGCGTGTGCCTGCCAGCCGGTGAGCGCGGGCTCGAGCGTCTCCGCCAGGTCGGGCCGCACGTAGAGCCAGGCCGCGCCCGGGCCGCCGCAGAGCCACTTGACGGACCCGCCGACCGCGAAGTCGACCCCGAGCGCCGTCACGTCCAGCGGCACGGTGCCGACTGACTGGTACGCGTCGAGCACGACGAGCGCCCCGGCCTCGTGGGCCCGCGCGACGATTGCCTCGATGTCCTGGATCTCGCCCGTGCGAAAGAGGACGTGCGTCACCGGCACGAGCAGCGTCCGTTCGTCGATCGCCTCGACGACGCCCTGGTCGTCCGGCGCGACCACGACCTCCGCACCGCGGGCCGCCTGGTAGAGGTAGCGCACCGAGGGGAAATTGCCCTCCTCGTAGACGACCCGGCGACGCTCGCCCTCGAAGCCGAAGCAAGAGACCACGACCGCCTCGGCGAGCGTCACGTTCTGGTGCATCGACACGCTTCCGGCCGGCGCGCCGATCAGCCGTGCAATCTGGTCGCCGACGGTCACCGGCAGGTCCCACCAGCCTTCCTCCCAGGCGCGCACGCCTCGCGTCCGCCACGAGCGCGCGTACTCGAGCAAGCGCTCCTCGGCGGCGGAGGGCATCGCGCCGAGCGAGTGGCTGACCAGGTACGTCGTCTCCGCGAGGATCGGGAAGCGGTCGCGATAGACCAGGAGCTCGCTCACGGGTCGCGAGTATTCCTGATCCCTCGTTCGGGGGAAGTCCGGCCGGATCCCCTTTCAGGGTGATGGGCCGCGCCAGCCCCGCACCTAGGGTCAGACCGTTCTGAACTGTGGTCTGCGCGAGGACGCGGGAAGGGGAAGGTCGGTTGCGGGGAGGCAAGCAGGGATTCTGCGGCGAGTCCCGGGCTAGTGGGCTCTGGGGCTCGAAGCGGGGAGGTCAAGGGTCAGGCTCGGGCCGCAAGCGCGGCGCGGTGCGGCGGGGATTCCCGTTGCTGCTGCTGCTCGCGCTGGCGGCTCCGCTCGCGGCCGGGGCGGGCCACAACGCGAAGCCCAAGAGCTACCTCGCGCCGTCGCTCGAACGCGCGTCGACCCAGACGCCGAACGCGAACGTGTCCGTGATCGTGCAGAGCGAATCGGGCGCAGACAGCGCAGCCTCGGAGCTCGGCCGCTACGGCACGGTCGACCAGCAGCTCGCGATCGTGGACGCTGCCGCGGGCGTGATTCCGGCGAGCGAGCTTCTGCAGCTTGCCGGCAATCCGGGCCTCGTGATCACCCCGAACACGCCCGTCGCGGTGGACGCCGGCCCCAAGGGCGACCCCCACAGTTCCGATCAGCCCTGGACCAAGGCTGTCGGCGTCGACCAGCTCTGGCCGCGCGTCTCCGGCCCCGCGCCGGCGATCGCATTCGTCGACTCGGGCATCGAGGCGAGCCGGCCCGATTTCGCCGGCCGCGTGCTCGCCGATGTGAATCTCAGCTCGCTCTCGGGGAACTCACCGGGCGATGGCTTCGGACACGGCACCCTCGTGGCGGGCCTCGCTGCGGGCGACGCCCCGAAGTACACGGGCGCCGCGCCGACGGCCGGAATCGTCTCGCTCGACGTGATGGACGACAACGGCATGGCGCAGACGAGCGACGTCATCCGCGCCGCGCAGTGGATCCTGCAGAACCGCGACCGCTACGACATCCGGGTCGCAAACTTCTCGCTCCACTCCACGACTCAGTCGAGCTTCCGCTGGGATCCGCTGGACAGGGCGCTCGAGCGGCTCTGGTTCTCCGGCGTCGTCGTCGTGGCGGCCTCCGGCAACGAGGGCAACGGCGACAAGCCGGTGCCGATGGCCTACGCGCCCGCGAACGATCCGTTCGTGGTCACAGTCGGTGCGCTAGACGTGCACCACAACGGGGATCCGAAGCATGCCACCGTTCCCAAGTGGTCTTCGTGGGGCTACACCTACGACGGCTTCGCGAAGCCGGAGCTGAGCGCTCCCGGTCGCTCGATTACCGGGCCGGTGGCCACGGGCTCCACGCTCGCCACCGCGCGCGAGTTGAGGGGGCACGTGCACAACACGCCTACCGGCCCCTACGCGACGCTCTCCGGCACCTCGCTCTCGACCCCGATCGTCTCCGGGATCGCAGCCGACCTGCTCGCGCTCAACCCGTCGCTCACGCCCGACGAGGTGAAGGGCGCGCTGATGCTCGGCGCCCAGCCGCTGCGAGAGGTGCGCACGTTCGCGGCCGGAGTCGGGGAGGTCTCTGCTCCGGACGCCGCGGCTGCCGCGATGAGCTCGACGCCGAACCCGAACCTCGCGCTGGACATGTTCCTCGTCACCGACCCTGTGACCGGGGAGATCTCGTTCGACGGCGAGGGCTGGAAAGCCGCGATCGCCGAGTCGCCCGCCTGGGACTCGGTCTCGTGGCGCGACGGCTGGACCAGCGCGCTCTGGTCGGTGGTCTCGTGGGCCAACGTTTCGTGGTCGGACGTGTCCTGGTCGGACGTCTCCTGGAGCGACGTGTCCTGGAGCGACGTGTCCTGGAGCGACGTGTCCTGGAGCGACCTGGTCGGCGTCTACGCCGACACGGACTAGAAGACCTTCTTCAGCAGGCCAAGCGCCTGCTGGTCCCAGGGCACGCGGTGCGTGACCCCGGCGGCGCGCAGCTCCTCACGGTGGGCGAGGTACCAGTCGTACGTCTCGCAGAGCGCCTGCTCGTTCGAGAGGCGCGGCTTGTAGCCGAGCAGCCGCTGCGCCTTTGAGATGTCGACGTACGAGTCGCGGTGCGCGGTGCGGTAGTGCCACTCGGCGAGCGGTGAGAGCCGCGCGAGCTCGAGCGCGCGGAGGCCGAGCTCGGCCGGGCGCGCCGGGAACGGCTGCAGCCGGCTACCCGAGCCGGCATGGGCGATCAGGCCCTCGAGATCGGAGCGGACGGTGCCGAACTCGGCCGCGCCGACATTGAAGGTCTCGCCGGCGACGTCTGCTGAGGCGGCGCTGACGGTCGCGTCGACGAGGTCCTCGACCGCCAGCAGCTGGTAGCGGTTCGAGCCGTCGCCGAGGATCGGGATCCGGCGGCCTTCGCGGATCCAGTCGAAGAGGATCTCGAAGACGCCGAGCCGCTCGGGCCCGATGAAGGTCTTCGGCCGGATCACGACCACGTCGAGCCCGCGACGGCCGACCCGGCGCGCGACCCGCTCGGCCTCGATCTTCGACTCGCCGTAGTCGCCGACGCCGACGAGCGGCGCGTCCTCGCGGAGCGGATGGTGCTTCGGGACGCCGTAGACCGCGGTCGACGAGATCAGGATCGCCCGGCCGACGCCCGCCTCGAGCGCCGCGACGAGCGTGACGGCCGCGCCTTCGACGTTGACCGACCGGATCGACTCGCGCGACGCCTGAATCGGCAGGGCTGCCGCAGCGTGGACGAGGACGTCCGCGCCCTCGGCGAGCCGTGCGGCCGCCGACGGGTCGCGCACGTCGCCGCGCAGCTCCTCGACCTCGCGCTCGAGCTCCGCGTCGTCGAGCGGCGCGAGGTCCAGCGTCCGCACCTCGTGCCCGTCGGCTAGCAGGCGTCGCGCCAGGTGAAGGCCGAGAAAGCCCGCGCCGCCGGAGATCGCCCATCGCATTGGAGGAATCCTTGCTGATCGCGCGAACCCGGACCGCTCGTGACTGGCAGACTCCTCGCACTCGGCGCGGCGTCTTTCACGGCGCTCTCGCTGGCGGCGGCCGCGCACAGCGCCAACCCGCAGATCGCGGGCCTCCAGGTCGCTCTGCGCGCCTACGGCCTCTACACCGGCCCGATCGATGCGATCGCCGGGCCCGGCACCGTCCGTGCGACGAGGGCGTTCCAGCGCCGCGCCGGGCTGTTCGCCTCCGGCCGGGCCGGCACGAAGACCCGTCTCGCGCTCGGGCCGCTCGGCCAGCCGCTGTTCGGCCGGCGGACACTGCGCGTCGGCCGCTTCGGCTGGGACGTCTCCGTGCTCCAGTTCCTGCTGGCCCGCCGCGGCCTGCTCGTCCCCGTCGACGGCTACTTCGACGCGGCCACCGGGCGCGCCCTGCGGCGCTACCAGCGCTCGCGCCGGCTGCAGGTGGACGGAGTCGCGGGGCCGCAGACGCTGCGCGCGCTCGCGCGAGGCCGGGCCGAGCTGTCGATCGGCAGGGCGCGCCCCGCTCCCAGCGGCGTGCGCGGGCTGCTCCAGCACTGGGCCGCCGTCTACGGGGTCGACCCGCGTCTGGTGCGCGCGCTCGCGTGGATGGAGTCCGGCTACCAGCCGAAGCTCGTCTCCCCGGCGGGTGCGCGCGGGGTCATGCAGGTGCTGCCGAGCACGAAGAAGTACGTCGAGACGGTGCTGCTGCGGCGGCGCGTGCCCTGGACGGTGTCCGGTGGGATCCGCGTCGGGGTCGTCTACCTGCATGAGCTCTTGCGGGAGTTCCACGGGAACCGGTCGCTCGCGCTCGCGGCCTGGTACCAGGGGCCGGCGTCGGTGCGGCGAAGCGGCGTGCTGCCCGGCACGCGCCTCTTCGTCGGCGACGTGCTCGCGCTACGGCGCCGGGGCGTGTAGCGCGACCGGCGGCGCGGCCGCGGGCCGCGGCGGCGGCTTCGACTCGACGAGGATCGCCGCGACGAGCAGGATCGCCATCCCGACCGCGCTCTCGCCGATCAGGCTCCGCGGCAGCCCGGCGAAGAGCGGCTCGCCGCGTTCGAGCCGCGGCCGCACGAGGAAGTGGTGCGCCGCGCCCCAGAGCAGCGCGAGCGAGACGAGCCCGAGCTTGACCAGCAGCACCTGCCCGTAGGCGACGCTCCAGAGGTCGGCCACCCGCGGCAGCCGCAGGACGCTCAGGTAGATCCCGGCCGAGAGAAGCACCGCGATCAGGACGGTTGCAAGCTTCGAGAAGCGCAGGAAGGCTGCGCGGCGCAGCTCCGGCGCGAGCGGCCAGACGACGAACGCGAGCTGGATGAGCCCGCCGACCCAGAGCGCGGCCGCGCAGAGGTGCAGCCAGTCCGCCAGCTCCGAGAGCCACGACGACCCTGAATCCACGGCCGAGTGACCGGAGAGCGAGAGGCCCGAGGCGAACCCCAGCGCGACGAGAAACGCCGGCCAGAGCAGGATGCGCCGGTCGGTCAGCCAGGCGAGGAAGAGGAGCGCGCTGACGAGCGCGAAGCCGAGGGTCATCGCCATGAACGCGACCCCGAAGCGGAGCTTCGCGAGCGGCGAGAGGTCGCCGTAGAGGAAGTAGCCGAACGGCAGCTGAAGCGCGTCCTCGGCGCGCAGCAGGAACGCCGCGATGCCGACCTCGATCACGCCGACCGCGCCGACGCCCGCGATCCGGTAGAAGCGCCGCTCCGCTCGGGGCGGCAGCGTCCCGGGCACGATCAGCAGGCGGAAGCCGAGCCCGCCGGCGACCAGCGCGAGCGCGAGGAAGTAGAGCCAGCGGACGAGGTGCTCGGTCGTCGTCGGGCCGCCGGAACCGAACGCCTCCGTCGCGGGCGGCGCTTTCTGCCGAACGCCGAACGTGAAGACGCCCGAGACCGTGTGGCTGTCGGCCGAGGTCACGCGCCAGCGCACGGTGTATCCGCCGCGCGTGAGCCTCTCGACGGGCACGGTCACGCGCCGTGGGTCGGCCTCGGTCTTCGCCCGCCCCGAGACGACCCGGCCCTTGCTGGTGAAGACCGTGATCGCGTTCGGCAGCGCCTCGACCGACTGGTCGAAACGCAGCTCGACCGCCCCGGGCGACCGGTCGACGCGCTGCGCGAACCCGGGCTTCGTCTGCACCAGCGTCGCGTGCGCCCAGGCCGCCGCCGGCAGCATGAGCGCCAGACCCAGCCAAGTAACAGACTGTTACTAGGAGGGTTTGGCGGAACCTTGCTCGTCGTCGGGGTGCGATGGCCGTTCCGAGGCAAGGACGCAGGGAGTCCCTGTAGTGGATAGCTACAGGGGCGACTGAGGACGCGGCCTCGGGGCGGACAGCGCGGCCCGACGACACAGACCAGGTTTCGTCAAGCCCTCCTGGGCGTTTCACCGGTGCTGCACTCCCGCCTGCGGTGAGAGGTGCCCGAAGACCGGCGCGACGTCGCGGTCGCAGAAGAGCAGCACGCCGAGCACGACGAACGTCAGCGCGAAGCCGGCCCGCGCGGCCTCAGAGCGCGGCCGGAAGACCGCGAGCAGCGGGAAGATCGCGCCGACGACCAGCGTCCAGCCGATCAGGTGGTGCAGGAATGCCGCACGCGCGAAGAACCAGCTGTTCTGCTCGTGGATCAGGAACGCCGCGCCCGAGACGAGAAATGCGAACGGCATCGTCAGGCGCCAGTAGCGGCTGTGCAGCTTGCCGCGTACGAGCCCGAGCTCAGCGCCCCCGGCGAGCATCAGCACCTGCGCCCAGGAGCTGTGGGCGAGCATGTGGATCGTCGAGTTGGTGAAGAAGACCATCACCGGCCACATCAGGACGCCCATCGTGAAGGCGAGGCTCGGCCAGAGGTAGGCACGCCAGGGCCGGCGTCGCCAGACCTCGTCCCCGACGAACGCCTGCGCGAGCAGGCAGAGCCCGACGAGCACGACGCCGGTCGCGAACATCCAGTGGACGAACTCGGCGGGCGGTTGCATCAGCGTCCGTCCTCGTGGGCTTCGAGGTCATCGATCACTCCCGGTGCGACCAGGAGCGCGAAGACGACGCCGGCCAGGATCACGAGCAGCGGGCGGCTCGATCGCGAGCCACCAGAAGCCCTGGCCGTGTGGGTGCAGCAGAGTCAGCCGGTACGGCTGCAGGAACGCCCAGACGACTCCGCCGAGCATCGTCGCCGGGCCGAGGGCGGAGACGGCGCGGGCGCGCGCGGATCTGCGCCTGACGGCCGCCCTCTCGGTTGCGAGTTGTGTGCTCAATTCCACCTCCCGTTCGAGCCGACATGCCGGCCCGCGGGCGCTGGGCGTGTCCGCGGGCTAGGCGGGCACGGGAGGCGGACGGCACTCGAAGGCGAGGCCGAACAGCTTGCGCGGCGTCAGGAAGACGCGCGCGCGTGGTTGCGCGAGCACGGGCTCGGCGCGGGCGGAGAGACGCTCCGCTCGGGCGCAGGTGTCCTGCGCGTAGCGCTCGTACTCGTTCAGCCAGCGCGAGACGGCGCCCCACGCGAGCGCGACGAACACCGAGAGGACGGCGAAGACGGGCAGCGCGGAGGTGTGCAACCACGGCCAGAGCAGCCCCCAGCGGCCGGAAACAGCCTGCTCGGTCTCGAAGTGGACGAGCGCGAAGACCGAGGTCACGGTGAAGGCCGCGAGCCAGAGGCGCGGCGAGAGCTCGAGCTTGACGCGCGGCGCCGGCCCGGAGCTCTTGCCGAGGGCGGCCAGCACGCTGTGCCCTGCGCGCGCGGCCGAGCGCGCGCGGACGAATCGCCAGACGAGCCGCGCCGCGAGCAGCGCGACGCCGAGCTTCACCGCCCCGAGCAGGAACGGGTAGTAGTCGGCCCCCGAGTAGCTCGGCGAGCTGACGTGCCGGCCGACGTCGATCCGGTGCGCGAGGCTGCGGCCGCCGAGCTCGGCTACGAGCGCAAGCAGCGCAAACGCGAGAGCCGAGAGGAACCGATGGTGCCGACGCGCGCGTTGCATCGCGGTGAAAAGCCTAACCCAGAAGCGTTAGCTCCCAGCGGGGCTCGCTGGGGCGGTCGAAGCCGAACAGGAGGATCCGCTGCCAGGTTCCGAGACAGAGGTCGTTGTCGGCGAAAGGGATCTGCTCGGTCCGAGGGCCGAGCAGCAGGCAAAGCAAGCGCTCCCGCTCGGACTGCTCCTGCGGGACGAGCCGCGTCAGGAGCTCCTCGAAGTCGGAGAAGAACCCGCTCTCGCGCTCCTGCACGCGGACGAGCCCGACCTCGTCGAGCGGCGAGATGTACGCAATCCCGCTCGCGCAATCCGCGGCGCGCACCTCGCGCCGAACCTCGTTCGTGATGTCGAGCACGGTCAGCGACGGCAGCGCCGACGCGATCGAATACGGGATCTCGACGGAGGTCATGCTCGCGCGGCGACCTCCCGCGGGAGGCGGAAGTGGACGTCCTCGCGTGCGACCTCGACCTCTTGCAGCTCGTCGTAGCCGAGCGAGGCGAGGCTGCGCAGGACGAGCGCAACCAGCTCCTCCGGCGTCGACGCGCCCGCGGTGAGGCCGACCGTCTCGTGACCCTCGAGCAGCTCCGGGTCGAGCCCGCTCTCGCCGTCGATCAGGAGCGCCTCCGCGCCCGCTCGCTGGGCGACCTCGACCAGCCGTCGCGCGTTCGAGCTCGTCTCCGAGCCGATCACGAGGATCAGCGAAGCGCCTGCGCCGGCCATGGCCTTGACCGCGTCCTGGCGGTTCTGGGTCGCGTAGCAGATGTCGTCCGCGGCGGGCCTGCGCAGGTCGCCGAAGCGATCGGCGAGAGCGTCCACCGTCTCCGCGACGTCGTCGAGCGAAAGCGTGGTCTGCGTGATCACCGCGACCGGCTTGCCGTTCGTGTCGAGCTTGCGCGCGTCTTCGGGCGACTCGATCACGACCGTCTCGTCGGGCCGCTCGCCGCGTGTGCCGATCACCTCGACGTGGTCGGCGTGGCCGACGAGCGCGACCACATGGCCGCTGTCCGCGTAGCGCCGCGCCTCCGCGTGCACCTTCGAGACGAGCGGGCAGACGGCGTCGACGACGACGAGCCCCCGCTGCTCGCAGTTCTCGCGCACCGACGGCGCGACCCCGTGCGCCGAGAGGACGCAGGTCGCCCCGGCCGGGATCTCGTCCTCGTGGTCGACGAAGACGGCGCCCAGCCGCTCGAGCCGCCTGACGACGTGGTCGTTGTGGACGATCTGGTGGCGGACGTAGACCGGCGGCCCGTTCTGCTCGAGCAGGCGCTCGACGATCTCGATCGCGCGGTCGACGCCGGCGCAGAATGACCGCGGAGCCGCCAGCAGGACCTTCCTCATGCCGGCCAGCTCCTCGCCGCGGCGCCGAGCCTGTTGACGGCCCGCGCCGCGTTCAGCGCCGCACGCGGCGAGCGGGCGACTCCACGCACGACCCCGCGCCAGCTCGACCGGCCATCGCGGCCGGACCGCGCCGACGAGCGCGCCCAGCGGCTGCTCGGGCGTGTCGCTGACGACCCGGAGAACGCCGTTCAGGCGGCCGCTCCGCGCCAGCGGGCCGCTTTCGAGATCCGTCGCGTCGGCGCCGGACTGCTCACGCAGGCGGCGCCGCTCGTCGGCCGAGTCCACGATCCGCTCCGCAGCGAGAATCGTCGCCGGCCGGGCGCCGGGGATTCCGAGCGCCGAGCCTTCCCAGAGCAGCCCGCCGGCCGCGTCGACGACGCGTGTCGCGTCGAGCACGGTCCCGACCGGCAGGTCGTCCCGCAGCGCGCCCGCGAGCCCGAACGAGACGAGCGGGCCGTCCGGAATGCCGCTCGACGCGCCCGAGCCCGACGAGCGCAGAGCGCCGCCCGGCGCGGCGTGCCGCGCGCAGCTCGGCCGTGGTGGCGCAGGCGAGGGTCACCCCGTCAGCGTCCATGCGGTGCTGCGAACGGTGTCGCGAAGGCTCTTCGTGGCCTCGAACGCCGCGGACGGCTCGAAGCCGGAGTGAATCGCGCAGTGCTCGCAGCGCGGGTCGTTGCCGGGCCCGTACTCCTCCCACTCCATCCCGTCCATCAGCGCCTCGAAGGTCGGGAAGATCCCGTCCGTCAGGAGGTAGCACGGCCCCTTCCAGCCGTATGGATTGCGCGTGATCGAGCCCCACGGCGCGCAGGCGAGCTTGCGGTCGCCCGCGAGGAAGTCCTGGTAGATCGGGCTTGCGAGCCAGCGGTAGTTGTTCTTCCGGGCCGCGGCGCGAATCGCGCGGAACTTCTCCTCGTGCTCCTCGCGCGTCATCGTCAGGTTCGGGTCGATCTGCGAGTACTGGTAGCCCGGCGCGACGAGCATCCCGTCGATCCCGATCTCGTGCGTCAGGTAATGCATCATCTGGATCACGTCCTCGACCTCGGTCTCCTTGAAGATCGTGGTGTTCGTCGTGACGCGGAAGCCGCGCGAGCGCGCCTTGACGATCGCGCCGACCGCGACGTCCCAGAGGCCCGGGTAGTCGCAGATGTAGTCGTGGATCTCGCGCATGCCGTCGAGGTGGACGACGAACGTGAGGCGCTTGTTCGGCTCGAAGACGTCCAGGTACTGCTCGAGCCGGAGCGCGTTCGTGCAGAGCTCGACGTTCTTGTTCAGCTCCATGAAGCCGGCGACGACCTCCTCGATCCCCTTGAAGACGAGCGGCTCGCCGCCGCAGATCGAGACGACCGGGGCCGGACACTGGACGCCCGCGTCGACGCACTCCTCGACCGACAGGCGCGCCTTGTTCGACTCGTACTCGCGGATCTTCCCGCAGCCGATGCAGGCGATGTTGCACGCAAGCGTCGGCTCGAGCATGAGCACGAGCGGATAGCGCTTGCCGCTGCGTTGGTTCTTCGCGACGTAGCCGGCGATCTGGACAGTCGAAGCGAGGGGGAATTTCATCTGGCGAGCCTTTCTCGTAGACGGCCTAGAGCAAGCAACGGGAAATGAAGCCGGTAGAGGTGATAGCGGATCATGAAGTCAAGCGGAAAGCCTGTCCCGGTGTAGTGGTTTTCCTCCCAATCGCCATTCGGTTCTTGTGCGTTGCACAGCCAGTCGGCGGCGCGCCTTGCTGCCTCGCTTTCCGCTTGACCGGCAGCGACGTAGGCTAATAGCGCCCACGCGGTTTGGGAAGGCGTGCTGACTCCGCGCCCGCGCCAGGCAGGATCGAAGTAGGAGCGGATGTCCTCGCCGAAGCCGCCGTCCTCGTTCTGAACCGAATCGAGCCAGGCCACGGCGCGGCGCATCGCCGGGTGGTCCGGCTCGATCCCGCAGGCCTCGAGCGCGGGCACCGCGGCCGCGGTGCCGTAGACGTGGTTGACGCCCCAGCGGCCGAACCAGGAGCCGTCGTCCTCCTGCTCGGCGAGCAGCCAGACGAGCCCGCGGCGGACCGCGTCGTCGTAGCCGCCCTCCGGGGCGAGCGCCTCGAGCGCGTGCGCGGTCACGTCGGCGCTCGGCTCGTCGGTCACCTTGCCGAAGTCGCAGAACGGCAGCTTGTAGAGCCAGAAGGCTTCGTTGTCGGCGTCGAATGCGCCCCAGCCGCCGCTGCGCGACTGCATGCCGGCCGTCCACGCCAGGCCGCGGTCGACCGCCTCGTGGCCGCGGTGGCAGCGGCGCAGCGCGAGCGCGACGACCACGGTGTCGTCGACGTCGGGGTAGAGGTCGTTCTCGAACTCGAAGGCCCAGCCGCCGGGAGCGAGCTCCGGCTTGCGCACCGACCAATCACCGGGAACCGTCACCTCCTCGGCGATCAGCCAGTCGGCCGCGCGCACGAGCGCGGGGTGCTCGGGGCCAAGGCCGGAGTCGCGCAGCGCGAGCACCGCGAGCCCGGTGTCCCAGACCGGGGACTGGCAGGCCTCGGGGCGCAGGCGGTCGCCCTCGTCGATCGTGAAGCCGTCCCAGCCCTCGACCGCGCGGCGGAGCGTCTCGTCCTCGAAGCCGTGCCCGAGCGCCACGAGCATCAGGATCGACCAGACCCACGGCGGCTGGATCCCGCCCCAGGAGCCGTCGGCCTCCTGGTGCTCGCGCACCCAGCGCTCGGCCTGCTTGATCGCGACTCGCTTCATCCGGGAGAGGTACGGACGGCGGCTGCGCGAAGGCCGCGCGCCGATCTCCCGGAGGTCGAGCTTGGCTCCGCGCACCGGCTGGAGCGCGCGGCAGACCGACAGGGGGACGAACGTCCCGCGCGCCCAGCAGGAGAAGTCGTAGATCGAGACCGGTGAGCCGGGCGGCATCAGGATCAGCTCGACCGGGATCGGCGTCACGCGCTGCCAGGGCCACTGGCCGAGCAGCGCGAGGAAGCACTTCGTGAAGATCCGCGACCTCGGGATGCCACCCTCGCTCCGGATGTAGTCGCGCGCCTGGTCGCCCGGATCGACGCCCGCGAGCTTCAGAGCCGCGTAGGCCTCGATCGAGGTGGAGAGGTCGGGCGGGCCGTCGAACCAGATCGACCACGTGCCGTCTCCGCGCTGCCGCGCCAGCAGCTCGTTCGCGATCTTGCGGTCGAGCTCCGGCGTGCGCAGGCCGAGGACGTGGTGCCAGAAGAGGTGCTGGGCGATCATGGTCGCGTTCGACTCGAGCTCGCCGACCCACCAGCCGCCCGGATGCTGGAGCTCGAGCAGGCGGCTGGTCGCCTTCTCGATCGCCGCGTCGAGCCGGGTCTCGATCCGCTCGGGGGCGACCGTCACGCCGGGACTCCCTCACGCGCGCGGGCCAGCGCGAGCGCCGCGGCGCGGCCGCTGCGGACGGCGCCTTCCATCGTCGGCGGCCAGCCGGTGGCAGTCCAGGCGCCCGCGCGGACGACGTTCGGGCGGCTCGTCTCGGGCCCCGGCCGCTGCGCGTCACTCCCCGGCCTGACGGCGATCGTCGCGTGGGGCTCGCGGCTGACGCGCGACCAGAGGAGCTCCGCCTCGCCCAGCCGCTCGGTGACCGCGCCCGCGATCAGCTCGACCAGCTCGCGCCCGCGCAGCGCCTCGAGCTCGGGCGCGCCGGACGAGACGACGGTCAGATACCTGGGATCGGTGCCCGTCAGCAGGCCGCGGTTGAAGATCCAGTGCGCTGGGCTGCCGAGCAGCGCGGCGAGCGGCGTGCGCAGCAGTTGCCGGTCGAACAGCAGATGCGCGCTGACGATCGGCGAGTGCTCGAGCTCCGGCGCCGGCTCGCCGAGCAGGCGCGCCGACTCCTCCGGGGGAACGGCGAGGACGACCGAGTCGGCGTCGAGCGCAGCGAGCTCTTCCACGCGGGCGCCGGTCTCGACGGTCGCGCCGGCGGCCTGCAGCGCGCGGCCAGCCGCGTCGCCGTGCATCTCTCCCAGCGGCCGCGCCGGGAGAACGAGATCGGCGTCCTCGGGCTCGCCGAGCAGCGCCGTGGAAACCGTGAAGAGGCCCGCCTCGGCGCCGGCCTCGTCGGCCGGGAGGTTCAGCGCAGGCCGGCTGAAGACGTCCCAGAAGCGCTCGATCGCGCGGTCGGACTGGCCGCGGGCCCGCAGCTCGCCGGCGAACGTCTCCGCGTGACGCGTCTCGTTCCAGCCGAGCAGGGCGCGCACGATCGCGAGGCGCTCGCGGAGCGAGACATGCCCGTAGCGCAGCAGGGCGAGCGGCGAGCGCTTGATCGTCGCCGTCCGGCGGCGCTCGTCGAGCACGGGCAGCTCCAGCTGCAGCCGGCGCACCGAGCCGCCCTCGCCGATGCGCTCGAGGAAGCGCAGGTACTCGCGGAAACAGCCGAGCGCGATGTGCTGGCCGTTGTCGGGCGGCGGCTCGGGATCGCCCTCGCGCCGCGGCAGGGTCTGCACCGCGCCGCCGAGCGTCGGGCGCGCCTCGTGAAGGGAAACCTCGTGCCCGGCGTCGACGAGGTCGAGCGCGGCTGTCAGCCCTGCGAGGCCACCTCCCACGACGGCGACCTTCATCGCAGCAGCGCCGCCCCCACGGTGCGGAGCTTCGTCAGCGGCGAGAGCCGCAGCGAGCCGTCGAACACGTCGAATCCGCGAGCCTCGATGCGATCAAGTGTCGCACGGTAGAGGCCCGCGAAGGTGCCGACGCACGCGGCGCTGCGGCCGTCGAGCGAGTCGAGCAGCTCGAGGCCTTCTCGCAAGTACACACGCGCGCGCGAGGCGTTGAACGCCATCAGCGCCTGCCACTCCGGCGTGACCCGGCCCGCCGCGATCGCTTCCTCGACGACGCCGTACGCGGCGAGCTCGTCCTGCGGCAGGTAGACGCGGCCGAGCTCCCAGTCCTCGCGCACGTCTCGCATGATGTTGATCAGCTGGAGCGCGACGCCGAGCGTCTCCGCACGCTCGTGGTCGTCGGAGCCGTAGACCGGAATGCACGCAAGGCCGACTGCTCCCGCCACGTGCTTGCAGTAGCCGAGTAGCTGCTCGAAGTCCGCGTAGCGCGACTGCTCCGTGTCTTGCAGGCCGCCGTCGACGAGGTCGTGGAGCGGCTCCGCGGGAATCGAGTAGCGCGAGCGCGCGTCGACGAGCGCAACAAAGACGGGGTCTGACCCCGGTTGGTCGAGGTCGGCGTGAAGCTGCTCGAGTCGGGCGCGCTTCTCCTCGCGGGGGAGCTCACCGTCTGCGATGTCGTCCACCCGGCGAGCGAAGGCGTAGATCGCGGCGATCGCGCGGCGCTTCGGCCGCGGCAGCACCATGATCCCGTAGGCGAAGTTGCGCGCCTCGCGGCGCGTGATGCGCTCGACCTCCGCATAGGCGGCCTCGACGCTCATTCCCGCTCCCGGCACCGGCAAAGCCGGCGCCTCCGCTCTTTGGTGAGCTCCGTCGAGCCTACGCTCATCGGATCGCCGCCAAGGCCAGCCGTGCCCGCGAGGGCCGCGGGCGGCCGTTGAAGATGTCCCAGTCCGCGCGCTCGAGCGCCTGGAGCGCCGCGAGTCCGCCGCGCGCGAAGACGGCGACCGCGCGCCCAATGCGGCCGCCCAGCAGCCGGCCGAGCTCCTCGCCCGAATCGAGCAGCCCGCGCGCCCGCTCGGCCTCGAACTCGAGCAGCGCGCGCAGCTCCGGGCTCGGTCTGTCCAGCCCCTCGACGCCGAAGCGCCGCCGGTCCTCGAGCCGGCAGGTAGATCCGCCCGAGCGCGAGGTCGCGCGGCACGTCCTGCAGGAAGTTGACGAGCTGCAGGCCGGTGCAGACGTCGTCGGAGAGCGCGACGAGCTCCGGCTCAGCGCGGCCGAGCACGCCCAGGACGAGCCGCCCGACCGGGTCGGCGGAGTGCACGCAGTAGTGCTTCAGGTCGTCCCAGCTCTCGTAGTCGGAGATCCGCTGGTCCATCCGGTTCGCCTCGATCAGGCGCTGGAACGGCTCCCGCGGGAGCGAGCACGCGCGGATCGTGGGCTGCAGAACCTGCATGACGGCCCAGGTCGGCTCGCTCTCGTAGCAGGCGTCGACCTCGCGCTCGAGCTCGTCGAGCGCGGCGAGCCGGTCGCCCTCAACCTCGTCGCCGAGCATGTCCACGAGCCGGGCGAAGCCGTAGATCGCACGCAGGTGCGGGCGGACCGCACGCGGGAAGAGCAGCGAGGCGACGGGGAAGTTCTCCGTCCGCGCCCGCGCGGCCACCGCATCGACCGAAGCGGGGTCCATGCGGAGAGACTAGTAACAGACTGTTACAAGGCGCGTCTCGCCGCCGCGACCGACCTGGGCGGGCGCGGCTCCCGACCGCCCGCCGTCAGTACGGCGCGAGCCGGCGAAGCCGGCTCGCTGCCCGAGCGAGCGGAAAGCGAAGCGGGCGAAGCGGGAAACCAGGTCTTTACAAGGAGGGGAGAACGCGCGGCCGCTGGGCTCCGGCGGTTCGCCAGACCTGCGTCAGCGACGTACCCTCGACGAGTCCGCGGCGCGAAGCCTCGCCGGCCGGGAGCTCCAGCACGGCCCGAGCGCCCCGGCACGCCGCCATCCGCCACGGCTTCAGCTCCGCGACGACCTTCACGACGCGGTCCTCCGAGTCGAGGAAGACCGCGTCGATCGGAAAGCGCATGAACGCCATGTGGATGGAAGCAGCCGGCCGGAGCAGCAACCCCTCCCCAGCCGGAAGGCTGCTCCGGCCGAGCAGCCCGCGCATGCGCGCGAGCGGCGTCTCCGCGAGGAGACACCGCTCGCAGACGACTGTTCCGTCGTCGTTCGCAAGCGCGATTTCAGGTAGTGGCATCTAGTACCCGACGTGGATGTGGTCGTAGTGGTTGGCGAGCGGGAATGACGGCCCGCCGAGCCCGAGCAGCGAGATGATCTGCGCGGGCATCATCTCCGGCGGCAGCAGGAGCAGCGAGCGCACCGCCCGCTCCGTGATCCCGCCGGGCTGCTGATGCCCGTAGATCGACGTGTCGTCCAGCGCGGCGATGTCCACGGCCCGGCCGTAGATGTGCGCCGAGATGACGCCCGGCCGCGCGTAGAGGTGATGGCCGCTGATCAGGCACGAGACGGTCACCGAGTGATACGTGTCGGCCAGGTAGAGCATCACGGCGAGCACGCGGACGTCGATCTTGTGTGTCGCGACGTCGTTGCGGCCGCCTGGGTAGATCGAGATCCGCGAGTCGTGCAGGACGCGATCCTCGAGGTCGTGCTTCTGCGAGAGCAGGCCGTGCACGAGGCTCGCCATCCCGACTGCGCGGTAGTAGTGGCGAAGTGCCACGACGCGGTCGGCGAAGGTGGTCTTGCTCGAGTACGCGAGCGCGGCCGCCCAGCCGTTCGCCTGCCCGCCGACGCTCTTCAGCTTCAGCGAGAGGGAGCGGAGCTGCCCGGCATTCGCCGGCGAGCGGCTGGTATCGCCCTTCGCGCGGAGCACGGCGAGGACGAGCGCCCAGTCGACACCCGCGGCCCTGGACTGCGCGACGAGCTCACGCGCGAACGCGACGCGCAGGCGAGCGGACGGCGGAGTCGGGTCAGGGGCGTCCTGGTAGAGCCAGACCGTCGCGCCCGGAAGCGTTCCCTCCGCGTCGAGCGGCTGGCTCTTCTCGGGGCGGCCGGGCCGGGCATTGGCCCGCGCCGGCTTCTTCGCCCGGCGGGCGGCGACCTTTTGGGCCACCGACCCTGCATGACGGGCCTGTGCGGCTCTGCACCGGCGCGGTCGCGCGGGAGGCGGTGTCGCGAGCGGCCGAGGAGACGTGCACCGCGTGCAGCTGCGGGGCGCGCGCCTGGGCAGCGGTCGCGTGGACGGCCGATTCCTGGCCCGTCACGTGGACCACGCCCTGAACCTGCTTCCCGCTCAGGTAGTCGCCGGCGGCCATCGTCGTCTGGGCCAGCGAGCTCTTGCCCGCATCGCCGGACGAGTCGTTCTGCAGGAATGAACGCACGCCGTTGCCGGCACCCGCGGAGAGCGCGAGGCCCGCAAAGAAGAGGGCAGAGAAGGAGAGGGTCGTTGCGAAGCGCCGGCCACTCTTCGGCTTCGGCGCCTGTTCCGGCCGCTGCTGCGGCACCGGCTTGGAGTCCCACTCATCCCATCCGCGGCCGAAGAAGAGAAGCCGCCTGGTCAAAGAGTTGCGTCGTGGCATTTGCCTTTGCTCCCGTTTGTCGGGCGCCGAGGCCGCCACATCGGCGCGGATCTCACTCTTTTGAGGTCCGTTGGCCGTTACGGACTGAGAGCGATATCGCGCCTCCCGGCCAAGCCCATCTCCCCCGATTTAGTGAACCGGCCCCCGGATCCCCCGTGTGGGGGATGGGCCGCAGGCCCGCGCGATTCCGATGATCGCGCCAAGCTGAACAAAGGCGGCGCGGCCACGCCAACGACCCGGAGGTTCTGTTCCGCGTGACCAAACGCATCGCCCGCAGGATCAACAACCGGCTTTTCGCCGGCCTCAAGCAGCTCCATCCGCAAGTTCCCCACCCCAGCGCGCACGTGTACCCGTGCGCATCGAGTTGAGAGAAGGGAGGTGTCACAGATGCTGAAGCTCTTCACCTTCGTGCAGGTCGCCGCCGACTCGTTGCGCCGGCGCGAGGAGGGGCAGACGATGGCTGAGTACGGAGTCGTGCTCGCCGTCATCACTCTCGCCGTCATCGGCGCGATCACGCTCCTCTCCGACCACGTCCGCAGCGCGATCGAGAGCGTGGCCGGGATCCTGCCGTAAGCAGGCGTTTTTCCGGCAAGGGGCCCCTTCGGACACGGAGGGGCCCTAACCCTACGAAACAAGGAAGTAGTCCCGTGAACAACCGCAAGAGCCGCACAATCGAGCTTCGATCAGAACGAGGCCAGTCGCTGACCGAGTTTGCGTTGGCGCTGCCGATCCTGGCGCTGGTGCTCTTCGCGGTCATCCAGTTTGGGATCGTGTTCAACAACTACGTCACGCTCGTGGACGCGACGCGCGCAGGTGCCCGCAAGGGCGCCGTCGGCCGGCAGCAGCCGAACCCGGCGCAGGCCGTGTCCGACGAGGTTCAGGCATCGGCCAAGGACCTCGATTCAAGCAAGCTGACCGTGACGGTCAATTCGACGTGGCAGCCCTCTTCCGACGTGACCGTGACGGCGCGTTACCCGTACAGCATCAGCCTTCTCGGGATGGTCGTGAAGAGCGGTTACCTGACGACAACGACGACGGAGCGTGTGGAATGAAAACCCGAAGCGACAGCGGCCAGGCGACGGTCCTGACGCTGGTGTTCCTCGTGGTGCTGCTCGGAATGGCAGCCCTCGTCCTGGACATCGGCTCGTGGTACCGCGCCGACCGCGCAACCCAGTCCACCGCCGACGCCGCGGCCCTCGCCGGCGCTCAAGCACTTCCCTACGACCCGGCGAACGCGAGCTCGCTCGCCCTCCAGTACTCGGGCAAGAACGGAGGCGGGCTCTCGTCGTCCGACATCCAGATCACCCAGGGTCTCGACCCGAACGACACCATCAAGGTCCACGTCCGGCGCTCGGCGACCGGCGTCTTCACCAAGCTCTTCGGAGTCAACTCGGTGAACGTCGGCTCGACGGCGACCGCCCGCGCGAGCCTGATGCAGTCCGCGCAGTACGTGGCGCCGATCGGCGTCAACATCAAGCACCCGATGCTGAAGAGGCACGAGCGGTTGCCCCTGCTTCGGCCCGGGCAACGAGACGACGCTGCCGCTCGGCAAGACCGGCGCCCCCGGCTCGTTCGACCTGCTCAACATCGACGGCAGCAAGGGTGGCACCGGCGGCCAGACGCTCGCCGACTGGATCATCAAGGGCTACTCGGGCTACCTGCCGATCGGCTCGTACCTGTCCGACACGGGCGCGAAGTGGAACGACTCGCTCGTGCAGAACGCGCTCGACCAGCGCATGGGCTCGGACCTGCTCTTCCCCGTCTACGACATCCTGACCGGCGGCGGCTCGAACGCGACGTACCACGTCGTCGGCTGGGTGGGGTTCCACCTCACCGGCCACGACGCCAGCGGTACGAGCGGCCACATCACCGGCTGGTTCACCCAGGTCGTCTGGGACGGGATCGAGAGCACCGCCGGGGACGGCAGCAATCCGGACCTCGGAGCACGAGTCGTCAAGTTGGTCGGCTGAACAGCCGAAGACAGAACTACCGCAACTGAACAACGACCCGAGAGAGAAACGGAGCCATGGCATATCGAGCTAGAAACATCCTGATCGCGGTCGCCCTCGCGGCCGTGGCCGCGCTCCTCACGAGCTTCTACGTGACGAGCTACAAGCGGCACGTCCAGCGCGGCGAGGACCACGTGACGGTGCTCGTTGCCAAGCAGGACATCCCAGAGGGCACGAGCGGCGCGGACGCGTCGCACATGCTCAAGTCTCTCGACGTCCCGAGGAACAGCGTCGTCCCGGGCGCGATTACGTCCCCTGACCAGATCTCGAACCTGGTCGCGACGCAGAAGACCCTCGAAGGCGAGCAGGTGATCACCAGGCGCTTCAGCCCGGTCGCCCAGAACGGCGTCCGCGCCGACCTGAAGGGCAACCTCCGCGCCATGCAGATCCAGGGCGACGCGAACCAGACGCTCGCCGGCACCCTCCAGGACGGCGACCACGTCGACCTGGTCGCGACCTTCAAGTACCAGGTCAAGGGACAGACGGCGCAGAACTTCGCCGCCACCCGCGTTGTCCTGCGCAACCTGAAGGTGCTCAAGGCTCCGTCGGGGCCCGCCGTCGGCAGCAAGCTGACCAGCGGTCTCCAGAGCAGCTTCCCGGTCCTGCTCGAGGTCACCGACCAGCAGGCCCAGAAGCTCAACTTCACCGTCACTGCGACCGGCAACGGCAACTCGAACGGCGTCGGCTGGGCACTTCAGCTCCGCCCGGTTCTCCACGCCGCCGACAGTCCCGAGAGCGTCACTACGCTCGGCACGCTCCTGCGTGACGGGCTCAGCCCGGCGCAGCTCCACCGCTTCTTCGCCGACTTCGGAGGAGGCCAGTAATGCTCGAGGAGACGCAGACAACCGAGAATCGGCCGGCAACCCGCGAGCGCGCCCGCATCTACGTCACGGGCGACTGCGACGGACTGCCGGACCTTCGCGAGGCTCTCGCCAACCACCCGGAGGTCGAGCTCGTCGGCTCGGCGAGCCAGGTGCCCGAGGCGGCGCCGACGCTGACCGGCGGGCACCTGCAGGTCGTCCTGCACGCCTCCCGCTCTGCGTCGCTGCCGGTGAACGAGATCGCAGCCCTGCGCGAGTACACGCGGGCCCCGATCGTCCTGCTCGCGTCGAACGGCTCGCCGTCGCTGCTCGAGGATGCGCTGGAGCACGACGTCGCCGATGTCCTGCTGCTGCCGCAGCTGACCGACAACGTCGTCTTCGCGATCCGCAAGGCCGGCCATGTCGGCAAGCGCCTCAGCGGCCCGCAGCAGCGCCACGGCCGGCTCGTGACGGTGTTCTCGCCCAAGGGCGGCACCGGCAAGACCGTGACCGCGACCAACCTCGGCGCCTCGCTCGCGAAGCACTGGGGCAAGCGCACGCTGCTGCTCGACCTGGACCTCCAGTTCGGCGACGCGGCGATCATGCTCGGGATCGAGCCGGAGAAGACGATCTACGACCTCGTCACCGCTCCGGGCGAGCTCGACTCCGAGAAGCTCGCCGGCTACACGACCCGGCACACTTCGGGCCTCGACGTGCTCCCGGCGCCGCTGCGCCCGGAGGACGCCGAGCTCGTGACCGAGGCCAAGCTGGCCCGCCTGCTGGAAGTGGCGCGCGAGTCGTACGACGTGATCGTCGTCGACACCTCGCCGTTCTTCCATGGGCCGATGCTCGCGACCCTCGACCGAACCGACGAGCTGCTCCTGCTCTGCGGGCTCGACGTGCCGACGCTGAAGAACGTCCGGCTGAGCCTGCAGACGCTCGAGCTCCTCTCCTTCCCGCCGGACCGCGTCAAGCTCGTCCTCAACCGGGCGAACTCCAAGGTCGGGATGAAGCCGAAGGAGGTCGAGGCCGCGCTCGACCGAGAGATCGCGTTCGAGATCCCGAGCGACCGCTCGGTCCCGATCGCGGTCAACCGGGGCAACCCGGCCGTGCTGTCGGACTCGAAGGCCGACTTCTCCCGGGCGCTGCGCTCGATGGCGAAGGGCCTCGTGGCCGCACAGGCGGCGGAAAAGCAGAAGAAGAGCTTCCTGGCGACGCTCGGGCGGAGCTAGGCGTGGGCCTTCACGACCGTCTCCACCGCCAGAACGGCTCAGCCCCCGGCCAGGTCGTCGACGCGCTCGACGCGCTCGCCGGCCACCAGCAGGCGGAGCCAGCTGAGCGCAGGCCGGACCCGTACGCGGAGCTGAAGACCCGCATCCACCACGCCTGCATCGCAAAGCTCGGGCCGCAGCTGTTCTCGGCCGGCAAATCGCAGGACGGCGCTCCTGAGGACCTCCAGGAGAAGGTACTGCGCGTCGTCACCGAGCAGCTCGCGCTCGACCGCACGCCCCTCACCCGCGAGGAGCGCCGGCAGATCACGCGCGACATCACCGACGACATCCTCGGCTACGGCCCGCTCGAGCCTCTCCTCCGGGACGACTCGATCACGGAGGTCATGGTCAACAACTACGACCGGGTCTACGTCGAGCGCAGCGGCAAGATCGAGAACGCCGAGGCGACGTTCGTCGACAACGCCCACCTCCTGCGCATCATCGACAAGATCGTCTCGCAAGTCGGTCGCCGCGTCGACGAGGCCTCGCCGATGGTGGACGCACGCCTCCCCGACGGGAGCCGAGTCAACGCGATCATCCCGCCGCTCTCCCTGCGCGGGCCCACACTGACCATTCGGAAGTTCTCGCGCGACCCGTACACGATGGACGACCTGATCCAGTTCGGGACGGTCGGGCCGGATGCCGCCCAGTTCCTGGCGGCGTGCGTGAAGGGCAAGCTGAACATGCTGATCTCGGGAGGTACCGGTACCGGTAAGACAACGACCCTGAACGCGCTCTCGGCCTTCGTGCCGGACGACGAGCGCATCGTCACGATCGAGGATGCGGCCGAGCTCCAGCTCCAGCAGCAGCACGTGATCACGCTCGAGGCGCGCCCGCCGAACATCGAGGGCGAGGGCGAGGTCAGGATCCGCGAGCTCGTGCGGAACGCCCTGCGTATGCGCCCCGACCGGATCATCGTCGGCGAGGTCCGCGGCGCCGAGACGCTGGACATGCTCCAGGCGATGAACACGGGCCACGAGGGCTCGCTCACCACGATCCACGCGAACACGCCCCGTGACGCGCTGGCCCGCCTCGAGACGCTGGTGCTCACTGCCGGCGTCGAGCTGCCACACCGGGCGATCCGCGAGCAGATCTCGAGCGCGTTCGACGTGCTCGTCCAGATCGCGAGGCTCGTCGACGGCTCCCGCCGCGTGACCCACATCACCGAGGTCTCGCGCATGGAGTCCGACGTGATCACGCTCCAGGACGTCTACATCGCCCGTCCGCCCGACGAGGACACCAGAGAAGAGGGCAAGCCCGTCCGACTGCTCGGCGAGCTCGAGTGCACCGGCCTCAAGCCCGGCTTCCTCGAGAAGATGGCCGCCAACGGCGTCTCCTTGCCGCCGAGCTTCTTCGGCGACACGAACGGGTACCGCGCGAACTACTCGGCCGCGAGCTTCGGCGGGTTCGAGTGAGGCGCCCGGCGCTGCTCAAGACACTGCTCGTCCTGGCCGTCGCGGCGCTGCTCGCGCCCGTCGCCGCCGGCGCGAGCGTGAACCTCCGCGGCGTCGACGCGACCGGCTACCCGACGATCCGCGCGACGGTGGTCGCGCCGGTCGCCTCCGACCAGCCGCCGACCCTGACCGAGAACGGTCAGAAGGTCATCGACCTGACGGCGCAGAACCTCGCCTCGGCAAAGAGCGTCGTCGTCGCGATCGACCGCTCGCGCTCGATGGCGGGCAAGAAGCTGGACGACGCCGTCGCCGCCGCGCGGGCCTTCGTCGACTCGAAGGCGCCGAGCGACCAGGTCGCCGTCGTCGTGTTCGGCTCGAAGCCGGTGCAGCTGACGAGCTTCTCGTCCTCCACCATCGACGCGGACGACGCGCTGCGGACGATGGCGGTGGACTCGAAGTCAGGCACCGCGCTCTACGACGCGCTCGCGCTCTCGGCCCGGATGCTCAGCCACCAGGACGGGCGGGCCGCCGTAGTCGTGCTGCTGACCGACGGCAAGGACGTCTCCAGCCAGAGCTCGCTTCCTAGCGCGATCGAGGCCGCGAAGAAGGCCGGTGCGCTCGTCTATCCGATCGGCGTCGGCGCGTCGACCCAGACGGCCGTGCCGCTGCAGCAGATGGCGAACCAGACGGGCGGCGCCTACCACGGCGCGGCCACGAGCGGCTCGCTCAGGAGCGTGTACGCCTCGATCGGCGCCGAGCTCAAGCGCACGTGGCGTCTCGAGTACGTCACCGCCGCGCAGCCGGGCGACAAGCTCCACCTGCGCGTCGCGATCGATCCCGAAGGGGCGGCGTCTACCGACGTGACGGTGCCCGGGAACCTCGAGGCCGCGAGCCCGGGCGGGAACTCGCTGCCGGGACCGTTCTACTCCTCGCTCGGTGGGCTCGTGCTCGTCCTGATCGTCGCCTTCCTCGTGCTGACAGCCGCGGGCATCCTGCTCTCCGGCGGCAAGGGCTCGTGGCTGAAGACCCGACTCGCCCCGCACGTCGAGGGCACGAAGCGGAAGAGCGGGAGCCGCAAGAAGGGCGAGCGCTTCGCAGCCTTCGCCGGGCTGTTCCGCGCGACCGAGCGGGCGTTCGGCCACCGCGGGATCTGGAAGAAGGTGCACGTCCGGCTGGAGCGCGCCGACATCCCGCTGCGCACGGTCGAGTTCTTCTACCTCACCACCGGCTGCGCCTTCCTGCTGATGCTCTTCGCCGCGCTCACGGGCCGCTCGACGATCGGGATCCTGATCGCGTTCGGCGTCGGCGCAGTGATCCCCTACGTGTTCGTCTCGTTCAAGGCGCGCAGCCGGATGACGAAGTTCGAGGACCAGCTCCCCGACCTGCTGGTCACCCTGGCGGCCTCGCTCAAGGCCGGCCACAGCTTCAAGCAGGGCATCCAGACGCTGGTCGACGAGGGCCAGGAGCCGGCGAGCAAGGAGCTCAGCCGCGTCATCACCGACACCCGGCTCGGCCGCCCGATGGACGAGGCGCTGGCGGAGACCGCCGAGCGCATCGGCTCGAAGAACTTCTCATTCGTGATCACCGCGGTGACGATCCAGCGCCAGGTCGGCGGCAGCCTCGCCGGCCTGTTTGACATGGTCGCCGACACCGTCCGACAGCGGCAGCAGTTCGCGCGCAAGATCCGCTCGCTGACCGCGATGGGCCGCGCCTCGGCCTACGTACTCGTCGGCCTGCCGTTCTTCGTCGCGATCGCGATCACGCTTCTGAACCCGACCTACATGGACCCGCTCTACCACACGTCCACGGGCCACATGCTGATCATCATGGGGCTGGTGATGATCGCGTTCGGTTCCCTGATCCTGCGAAAAATCATCGCTTTCCGGGGGTGAATGAATGCTGTTCGTGATCTTCCTCGGCCTCGTCTGTCTCGCGCTCGCGGCGTTTTTCGTCGGCGAGACGGTGACCGCGCCGGCGCGCGAGCGAAGAAGCTCCGTCCGCCGCGCGGCCCACTACGGCGCCACCCGAGCTCCCCTCGGCATGGTGCAGCGACCGTTCCGCGAGCGGGTACTCGTCCCGCTCGGCGAGCGCCTGGCCCACTGGACGCTGAAGCTCCACCCGAAGACGACCGTCGACGGCGTCAGCGCGCGCCTGCTGGCCGCCGGCCTCGGCCGCTCGCTCTCGCCCACGACGTTCCTCGCATTCAAGTCGGGCTTCGCCATCGCCGGCATCCTGGTCGGCGCGTTCTTCGGCGGGGCCTTGACGGGAGCCAAAGGTGTCCTCTTCTGCTCGCTCGCCCTCGGCGGGATCGGCTTCATCGCGCCGGACTTCGTCGTCTCCGGCCGCGCCCGCGCGCGCAACGACCGGATCCGCTCCGAGCTTCCGGACGCACTCGACCTGATGGCCGTCAGCGTCGAGGCCGGCATGGGTTTCGACGGCGCCATCTCGAAGTTGACCGAGCACATGGAGGGCCCGCTGGCCGACGAGTTCGCGCTCACGCTGAGCGAGATCCGGATCGGCGAGTCGCGTCCCGACGCTCTCAAGAAGCTCTCCGAGCGCACCGGCACGCCCGAGCTCTCCTCGTTCGTCCGGTCCATCATCCAGGCAGACCAGCTCGGCATCTCCCTCGGGCGCATCCTGCGCGTGCAGGCGACCGACAGCCGCCTCAAGCGCCAGGCCGCCGCCGAGGAAAAGGCGATGAAGGCGCCGATCAAGATGCTCTTCCCGACCGTGCTCTTCATCTTCCCGGCCATGTTCCTCGTGATCCTCGGACCGGCGTTCCTCAACCTCTCGAAGATCTTCTGACCTGACCGGAGGCGACCATGGCCGATTCCCCTGAACACAAGTCAGCCGACACCGAGAAGGGGTTCGGCACCGGGCTGCGAGCGCAGCTCGAGCGCCGGCTGAGCGAGGAGACGGCCGCGCCGCCCGAGGCCCAGGGGACGCCGAACGTCGAGCTGCGCTTCGAGCTGACTGCGCGCCCGGCCGAGGGCGAGCAGCTGGCCGTCAACGGCGACCTGGGCACGCTCAGGGCCGAGCTCGAGGCCGCGCAGCGGCGCGAGGAGGCGCTGCGCCTCCGGCTCGAGAACCAGACCGTCGCGTTCGATGACGGCCGCAGCTCCGAACAGGAGCTCGCACGCAGGGCGGCGACACTCGACGAGCGCCAGGCCAAGCTGACCGAATTCGAGCAGGAGCTCGAGGAGCGCGAGCGCAAGGTGCGCGACGAGCGCGAGGCGATCGAGGCCGAGCACGCGCGCGTCGCCGAGCTCCAGGCCGAGGCGGCCTCGGACCAGCAGCTTGCGATGGAGCGCCAGGAACAGGCCGAGGCTCGAGTGCGCGAGCTCTCGGTGGCCGACCGCGACCGCGAGAAGGCGAAGTCCGAGGTGGCCAAGCAGTTCGCCGCGCTCGCGGATCGCGAGAGGAAGGCCGCGAGGCGCGAGCAGGAGCTCGAGACGCGCGAGCGCGCGTCCGATGCCCGGCTCCAGGGCCGCGAGCGGTCACTCGACAAGCGCGAGGCCGAGGTGCGCATGCGCGACAAGGAGGTCGGCGAGCGCGAGCGGAAGCTCGCGGCGCGCGAGGCCGACATGAAGAAGGAAGCGGCACGCGTCGCGGCCAAGGACGAGGCGATCGGCGAGCGCGAGGCCCAGCTCCTGCTCAGGCAGGATCAGATGCGCAACGACGCCGAGCGCTTCGAGCGCGAGCTCAGCGACAAGGGCCGCGCCGCCGAGGACGCGATCGCCCGGGCGGAGGAGCTCGACCAGCGCGAGACCGAGCTGGCCGCGCGCGAAGCCGAGCTGAACCGGCTGCAGGCCTCGGTCTCCAATGCCGAGCGCGAGGCCAACCGCGGCCGCGACCTCGAGGAGTGGAACATCCGCCTCGAGCAGCGCGAGCGTGAGCTGGCGAAGCGCGAGGCCGACCTCGACAACTACGAGTCGACGACCGATTCGCAGAAGAAGCGGGTCGACCGACGGGAGACGCGGCTCTCCGGGATGGAGCAGTCGGTCCAGGAGCGGCTCAGGGAGCTGGACGACCGCGAGGCGGCGCTCGAGCTTCGCGAGGCCGGCTTCGAGGCCGATTACGAGATCCGGCTCGAAAAGCTGGAGAAGCGCGAGTCGATGCTCGTCGAGCTCGAAGAGCGCCTCGGCAAGCAGGAAGCCGAGGTTGCCGCGTACGTCGCGCAGGCGCAGACGGAGATCCAGCGGCGCGAGTCGCAGTGGTGGCAGCAACAGCTCGGCGACGACGCAGAAGTTCCGGCCGCCTGACCGGCGCGCGAGCCCCGGTTAGGATGTCGTCATGACCTGGCAGGCATTCGTTCGCTTCCGTTCCGGCTCGACGACCCGAGCCGATGTCGCCGAGACCGAGGAAGAGGCCCGCGAGGCGCTCCGCGACGCGATGGGCCAGCTCAAGTCGAACGGGATCGGCACCGTCGGTCCGAGCCTCGTCGTCACCAAGGACGACCTCGAGTTCATCAAGCTCGAGCTGAAGCAACGCGACCAGTAACCCGCCGGCGCCCGTAACCTCCCGGCGTGGCCGAGCGCGTGCTCATCACCGGCGGCGCCGGGTTCATCGGCTCGCATGTCGCCGACGAGCTCCTGCGCGGGGGCTACGACGTCCGCGCGCTCGACGTCCTCGTCGACCAGGTCCACGGTGACGCGGCCGAGCGCCCCGGCTACCTGAACGGGGACGTGGAGCTGATCCCCGGCGACGTCCGGAGCGAGGAGGTCGTGCGCGGCGCGCTCGAGGGCGTGGACGCGGTCGTCCACCTGGCCGCGCGCGTCGGCGTCGGACAGAGCATGTACCAGCAGGCCGAGTACGCGGGCGCGAACACCCTCGGCACGGCCGTGCTGCTGGCGGCGCTCGCCGAGCACCCGGTCCGGAAGCTCGTCGTCGCCTCCAGCATGAGCATCTACGGCGAGGGCGCGTACGAGCCGGTTCCCGCGCAGGAGCGCTCGCGCGAGCAGCTCGAGCGGCGCGAGTGGGAGCCGCGCGGCGCGGGCGGCGAGCAGCTCGAGGCCGTCCCCACTCCCGAGACGAAGCAGCCCGCGCTCACCTCCGTCTACGCGCTGACGAAGTACGACCAGGAGCTGCTGTGCCTGCTCTTCGGCGGCTCGTACTCGGTGCCTACCGTCGCGCTGCGCCTGTTCAACGTCTACGGCCCGCGCCAGGCGCTCTCGAACCCGTACACCGGCGTGCTCGCGATCTTCGCGGCGCGCCTGCTGAACGACAACGCGCCGGTCGTCTACGAGGACGGCGAGCAGCGCCGGGACTTCGTCCACGTCACCGACGTCGCCCGAGCCTTCCGCGTGGCGCTCGAGCAGGACGGCGCGGACGGGCGAGCCGTCAACGTCGGCAGCGGCCGCGCCACCTCGATCCTCGAGATCGCGGACACGCTCGCGCGCCTCCTCGGCAAGCAGATCGAGCCCGAGCTCCCGGGCACCTTCCGCGCGGGCGACATCCGCCACTGCTTCGCCGACGTCTCGCTCGCCCGCGAGCTGCTCGGCTTCGACGCGCAAGTCGCGTTCGAGGACGGACTCGCCGAGCTCGCGGAATGGCTCGAGACCCAACCCGCAACCGACCGCTTCGACCAGGCCGCCAGCGAGCTGGCCGAGAGAGGACTGACGAGATGACCAACGCGACCCTGCACACGAACCACGGCGCGATCGAGATCGAGCTCTTCGACGACCACGCGCCCAAGACCGTCGAGAACTTCGTCAAGCTCGCGCGGGACGGCTTCTACGACGGCGTCACGTTCCACCGCGTGATCCCCGACTTCATGATCCAGGGCGGCGACCCGACCGGCACCGGGATGGGCGGCCCGGGCTACACCTTCGAGGACGAGTTCAACGACCAGAAGGTCGTCCGCGGCGCGCTCGCGATGGCGAACGCCGGGCCGAACACGAACGGCAGCCAATTCTTCATCGTCACCGCCGAGGCCACGCCCTGGCTGGACGGCAAGCACACGGTCTTCGGCCGCGTGACGAACGGGATGGACGCGGTCGACTCGATCTCCGCGGTCGAGACCGACCCGGGCGACAAGCCCCGCGAGGCCGTCGTCATCGAGCGGATCGAGCTGCCAGGCTAGGGGCAGCCGTCGCGGCCTCGAGCACGCTCACCGCTCCCCGTCGGCAGACAAGCCGGTAGCGGACGTCGCGCGGCGCGATTGGCCGCCCCGCCAGCGCCCGTCGCAGGAGATCCTGGTCCGTGGCGGGGGCGTCATGGGCTACCGCGAAATACGTCTCCCCCGCCTCTCTGGCCAGCGGCCTCACAACGGAGCGGTGGCTCAGGTGGGGGATCAGGCGCTCGGATGCCGCAACCGACGCTTCCGGCGGCACCGCATCCAAGCAGGAGTCGCTAAGCACCGCCCGGTGCGCCGACATCAGGTGGCCGAGGACCCCGAGCGGCCTCACCACGAAAGCGCTGAGCACGATCCCGACTGCGGCGGCGGCGGCGAGCGCGCGGCGGGACTGGGGCCGTAGCCGTCTCGCCCCGTCGATTGCCGCGAAGGCGAGCACGGGAGACACCGGCAGGGAGTACTGGTAGCCCGTCGACCAGAAGGCCTGGTTCTGTGCCCAGAACCGCTCGCCGAGAGTCGGCAAAGCGACGAGCAGCAGCGGCGACGCAAGCGGCAGGAACAGCCACGCGCCGAAGGTCGCAGCGAGCGTCGTGGCCTTTGCCGTCCGGTCAAACGCCAGTGTCAGGGCCCGGTAGGGCCGCTCGAGCAAGGTCACCGCGGCGGCAGTCCAGTTCCGCCCGAGCCCCGGGTAGTCCCAGTAGTGGTACGGCCGGTCGGAGATCTCCGGGATGGCGAAGTCGAGCACGAACGCGAACCACGCCATGCAGGTCGCCACCACGACGAGCCCGAAGCGCCACCGCTTCTGAACGACGAGCCCGTAGATCCCCATCGCGGCGAACGTCAGCGCGATGTCCTCTTTAGCGAGGCAACCGAGGACGAGCATCGCGGCGAAGAGCCGCGTTCGGCGCTCGAGCAGCGCCCAGAGCCCGAACGAGATCGCGGGAACGGCCACCGCGAGCTCGTGGAAGTCGAAGATCGCGCCCGCGAGTACGCCCCAGAAGGCAAGGAAGGCGAGCTGCGCGGCGGCTCCCGCGGCGGTTCCGAGCTGCTGGCGGCCCCAGTAGAAGATCGGCAGGCTAGCGGCGGCAAGGAGCAGGGCCTGCGAGACCAGGAGCACGCGGGCGTCGTTCCAGATCCAGTAGGCCGGCGCGAGCAGCATCAGTCCAGGATGGAAGTGGTCGCCGAGCAGGTTCGGCGTCCCTTTGACGGTGTTGCGGACGACCTCGAACCGGCTATAGCCCCAGATCGTCTGGTCGAAGATCCCGAGGTCGAAGCCGCCGCTCCCGAACCGGTCGTGCCGCCAGATCGAGATCGAGCTGTAGAAGAGGGCCGCGGCGCTCGCTGCCGCAAATGGCAGAGCCATCTGCGCCGCTCTGGCAGGGCCTGCCCGATCCGGTTCACTCGGACGGGCGATCAGGCCGGAAGTGTAATGCCCGGGAGCGGGAGGGATGCCGAGGTCGAGCTGCCCGAAACTACGTAGCGCCGTCAGCGAGCGCCCCGATGACGGCGGCCGCAGGGACGCGAGATGCTCAACGGTGGTCCGAGATCCCGGCGCGACCAGGAGCGTAAAAGGCTGTCGCGCGACAGGCCTCCCGGACGCAGGCCAGTCAACTGCGATCCAAAGGAGGATGACCGCATGGTCACGATCGACAGGGACATCACCATCAAGGCGCCGCCGGAGAAGGTCTTTGGGTTCCTCGAGGACCCGAAGCACTTTCCCGAGTTCATGCCGAGCCTGATCGACGTCACCGACGTCGAGAAGCTGCCGGCCGGCGGCTACCGGTACCACTGGGTCTACAAGCTCGCAGGCTTCAAGTTCGAAGGCGAGACGGAGACCACAGAGTTCTTCCCGCCCACGACGATCGTCGACAAGACGAAGGGCGAGATCGAGAGCACGTTCGCGTGGAAGTTCTTCCCGGAGAACGGCCACACGAAGGTGGAGCTCGAGATCGGCTACGAGGTGCCGAAGAAGCTGTTCGGCAAGTTCGCAGAGCCGTTCCTCCTCAAGCTCAACGAGCGCGAGGCCGAGATGGCGCTGGCGAACCTGAAGGACAGGCTCGAGTTCTAGCTCGATGCGATGCGGAGGGGCCTCAACGCCCCTCCGCATCCCTTTCATCGCTGCAAGGAGTCGCTAACAGACGGCGCCGCCGCGCGCCACGCTCTCCACCGCGGGGACGACGCGGATCAGCTGGATCCCCGCGCGCCGAGCGGCCGCTTCGACCTCAGCCTGCCCGGGTGCGTCGAGCACGTGGAAGCTCGTCTCGTCCTCGCTGACGCAGATCGTGCGCCGGTAGACGACGGTCGTCCCCTCACGCGTGAGCGCGTTGGTGGCCGCCTCCAGCCGCGCCGCGGAGCTGGAGTCGGCGCCGGCGTTCGCCGGCTCGAATGCCTCGAGCAGATAGCGCGTCGTGTCGATGCTGCGAGGCTAGATCGGGCTCGGCCCGGCGGAAAGTGGGGATTCCCCCACAGTTTGCTCGGCGAGCGCCGGCCCGAGAGCGGCCCGCGAGCGCACGCCGAGCTTGCGGTAGACCCGCGAGAGGGCGGCTTCGACCGTCTTCACGCTGACGAAGAGCGCCGCTGCGATCTCCTTGTTCGAGCTCCCCTGCGCCGCCAGCTCCGCGATACGCCGCTCAGCAGTGGTGAGCGAATCGCCCTTGGCCCGGCCGCCGATCCGGGCCAGCTCGGCCCGCGCGCGCTCCGCCCACAGCGGCGCGCCTAGCTCCGAAAAGACCGTCTCGGCCTCCGTCAGGGCCTCCCGCGCGGCCGCCCGCTCGAGGACCCGCCTGCGGGCCACGCCGAGCGCGAGCAGCGTCCGTCCGCGCTCGAGCGGAAGCTCCTCGAGCGACGGCGTGGCCAGCGCCCCCTCGAGCTCCGAGACCGACGAGCCCTTCTGCCCGCCGCGGACGACCGCGCGCGCCCGTTCCCGCAACGGGACGAGCCAGTCCGGAGGCACCGGCACGGCAGCATCGAACGCGGCGAGGGCCTCTTCGGCCTGCTGCTCCCGGCCCGCCGCAGCTGCAGCTTCGGCCTCGTCCAGGTAGGGGCGCATGTAACGCGGAACCGCGATTCCGATCGTCTCGGCGCACCGCCGCGCCTGCAGCAGGTGGTCGGCCGCAGTCGCTGCCTCGCCCTGCGAAAGCGCCAGAAATCCGAGCACGGCGTGCGCGCCGCCCTCGTGCAGCCGCTCGCCCAGACGCGCGGCTTCCGCGAGCGACTCGCCGGCCGCGGCCCGCGACTCTGCGGCGCGACCCAGCACGGCGTCAACGAGGGCGCGCATCCTCAGGCTCGGCATGCGCATCACCTCGGTCTGCTGAGCCAGCTCGAGCACCTCGTCGGCCAGACCGTCCGCACGTTCCAGGTCGCCGAGCTCGACCGCGACGTCGGCAAGCCCGAACGCCGCCCACTGCTCGAGGTTGGCATCGCCGCTCTCGACCGCACCCCGGAGCACCTCCTCGAAGCTCCGCTTCGCCTCTGGCAGGTCATGCGCCAGCCGGACGCACTCCGCTGCCGTCGCGCTCGGCGACCACTCTCCCGGCAGCACCGGCACGAGCGGCTCGAGCTCGAGCGCGCGCTCGATGAACGCCCGGTACGAGGCATCCCCGGCCATGATCGCGACGTACGCGCGGGTGGCCGCGGCGTAGGCCTGCTGCTGGGAGCGCCCCGACGCCTCGGCGGCTGCCACCGCCGCTTCGCCGTGTGCAACCGCCTCGGTGAGGCTGCCGGTGAAAATGGAGGTCATCGCCATGCTCCGGCGGATGTCCGCGACGAGGTGCTGCTCGCTCGCGGTCGAGAGCGCGTCCTGCCAGAGGACCATCGCCTCCTCCGAGTGGCCCGTCTCGTCGAGGACGACCCCGAGCCGCCACATCGCCTCCGTGCGCTCGGCGCAGTCTCCGAGCTCCCCGACCAGGCCTTCGAGCATCGCCCGTGCCCGGCCGGAGTCCCCGGCCTCGTAGGTCATGGTCGCCGCCTGCAGAAGCCGTTGCGCCCTCTTCGCGCCGTCCGCCGGTGGCGTCAGGCGCGCCGAGGCCTCGAAGAGGTCGGCGCTGACGCTGCGAGCACCGCGCTGCTTCGTCCGGCTCGCAGCCCGCTCGATCGTGTGAGCCGCAGCAACGTCCGGCCGCTCGAGGGCCCGGGCGAGATGGCGGGCCTGCTCTTCGACGTCGCCGCTCGCGGCGGCCAGGGACTCGTGCGCCCGGCGACGCCGATCGGCGTCAGCCGCCGAGTAGACGGCCTGGCCGTGGAGCGGGTGCGTGAAGGTGACGCGACCCGCGTCGACCTCGACGAGCCCGGCGGCCAGGGCGGGGCGAAGCCGGGGCCACGGGTCTGTCCCGAGCGCCCGCTCGAGCAACTCGAGCGTCGCCTCGCCCGCAGCCGCGACGAGAAGAAGGGCCTCGTTGGTCGCCTCCGGTAGATCTTCGATCCGCGCGCCGAGCAGCTCGCCGAGCGTCGGCGGCAGCTGGCCGCCTCCCGAGGCGAGGCTCCGCGCGATCTCGAGGGCGAAGAACGGGTTCCCGTCCGAAAGCGCTTCGATCCGCAACACGGTCGGCCGCGGCAGCGCCGTGCCGAGTCGCTCCCGGAGCAGGCGGCTGAGCGCGCCGAGGCTGAGCCGGCCGACGGGGACTCTGGTCAGCCGCTCTGCCGGAAGCGATCGCTCCAGCCCGAGCGGCGCCGGCTCCGGGCCGTCCGAGCGGCGCGCGAGCAGAAGCGCCACCGGGTCCGCGGCGCCGAGCCGGGCGAATGCGAAGGCGAGCGCCTCCGCCGACGGCGGATCGAGCCACTGGACGTCATCCACCGCCACGAGCACCGGGCCTGCCGCGGCCAGCCCGCGCAAGGCACTGGTGACTGCCGCGAGAACCGCGCGGTCGGGAGCCACATCGCCGGCAGGGTCGCGCAGGAGGAGGGCGACCTCGAGCGCCCGCCGCTGCGGCGGAGGAAGGGCCGGAAGCACCTCGTCGAGCACCGGCCCGAGCAGGTCGGAGAGCCCCGCGAACGAGAGCCGCGTCTCCTCACTCGCCGGGCGGGCTTCCAGCACACGCGCACCGCGCTCCCGCCCCAGGTGGACTCCGGCGAGCCACAGCGTGGTCTTCCCGATGCCGGCCGGGCCATCGAGCACCAGCGCCCCGAGCGAGGCGGTGCCGACGAACCTCTCGATCGCCGCAAGCTCGCTTTCACGGCCCAGGATCGCGTCCAACCCAGACCATGGTAGGAGCAAACTGTGGGGGAATCCCCACTTTCCGCGCCGCAGCGGCCTTCCTAGGCTTGCCGCAATGAAACGGACCGGGAGGCCACGATGAAGAAGTCGCTCTGGGGCGCGCTGCTCGTGTTCGCGCTCGTCTACGTCCCTGCAAGCGCGAGCGGAGCCGGGCAGAGGAGGGTGTTGGCCGATCTCAAAGTCATGAAGGTCGAGATCAAGCAGCTTCCGGGCGACCCGCCCTACGTGGTCGAGGACGAGCAGGGCCACACGCCCGGCTTCGCGGTCTTCGTCACCATCAGGAACATCGGCAAGGGCACGGCCAAGGCGTCCTCGACCGGGCTCGACATCGAACGGCTCGGCGGAAGCCGCGTCCGAGGCCTGGCCAGGCGCGTCGCGCGGCTGCGGCCGAAGGCGACCTACGTTTCGCGGTTCGTGGTCGACCTCGACTTCAACGGCCGCCCGCCGCCGCTCGGCGTGCTGAGGGTGGTCGCGACCGCCAACGTCTCGAAGACGTTCATCGAGGATAGGAGCAACAACGAACTCGACGCCAAGCATCTTCTCCCCGTGATCGCGCACCAGTGGAAGGCCTTCGACCTGATGACGACAGAGAGCCTCAGCAACGTCTTTGGCCTCCCCGGCTCGCTCATGACCGATGCGACAAGGGTGTGCCCGGAAGTGGACTGCGGCCGGTACTTCGTGTTCCGCTTCTCGACCTTCGACGAGGCGTCGAAGCATTTTGTGTACACGCCGTCGGGCACCGTCAGGGCATCCGCCTCCTTCCTCTACGCGCCGTTGAGCTGCACCGGCCAGGGGAGCGCGGTCAGCGGGCCGAGGGACTGGCCGGGCAGCCTCTGGATCGACGACGGGCTCGATTACTACAACGCGAGCGTGGGAGTCAAGTCCATTGCGCCGCCGCCCGATCGCTTCTGGGTCGACTGCATGGGGACCCCGACACTCCAGGTCGAGTGGGCCTGGCAGGACCTGCTGACGTACGTCGGCGACAAGCAGTTTCCGCGCACGGATTCGCCGTACAGCACGAGGCTCACAGGCCACACGGAGAAGACGAGCGTCGCCGGGGTGACGACGACGTGGCAGTGGACCTTGCGGGCCGACGTGCCCGGCGCCTAGCTAGGTGCCGCTGGGAGGGATGATCGGCTCCCAGTGGCGGATCGTCCCGATCCACGGCTTGCTCATCGACGACGTCCCCGTCAGCCGGAAGACCCCCGACCAGACCTCGCCCCGCTTGTCGATCGTCCAGCGGACGGCGTTCACGTGCGACTCCAGCGTCGTGAACTGGATGAGCGCGAGCTCGTCCTCCCAGACGGAGAAGATCAGCAAGGTCGCGCCGCTCGCGACGCGCACGTGAGTCTCGACGAGGCCCGGGATCGTTCGTGCGGCCCGGCGCAGCCGTCGAAAGCGCCGGTACGCGCCCGGCAGCGAGCGCCGGCGCGGGAAGGTGATCCTGGTCACCACGCAGACGGGCTCTCCCGGCGAGATGGCCTGGCTCACCACGGCGCGCCCAACGCGAGGAAGATCGTGATCGAGGCCAGTCCCAGGAACGCGTCGGACGCGAGCCTCACCCGCCCGGCGGCATGCAGGAGACCGAGCCCGGGCGACTCGTTGCCGGCCGCTTTCCGCGACTGCGCGACGACCGCGGCCGCGAGCGCGACGCCGAGCCCGAGCCCGTAGAACGCGAGCGCGAGCGGAGCGAGAGGCGGCGGGACGAACGCCACGACGAACAGCACGACGAACCAGTAGAGCGAGCTGAGGCGGATCGTCGAGAACCCGAGGCCGAGGTCGAGCCCCCACAGCGTCCAGGCAGCGCGAGGCCCGAGCTCGCGGTACCACGTCGAGCCGGTCTGTCTACGAAGCGTCGGCGTCCGGAGCCCGAAGAGCCCGAGGTCGGCCAGCAGCAACAGCAACCCGGCCACGCCCACGGCGACCGCCAGCGCCCGCTCGCCGACGAGCGACTGAACGCCGGCGCCGAGCAAGCCGAGCACGACTCCCGTCAGCGACGCGCCGACGACGGCGCCCAGCGTGAAGAGCGCGACCGACCCGGCAGAACCTCGTGGCTGACGCGTCCCCCGCACGAGGGGACCGATGACCCCGATCATCGACGCCCCTCAGGGACTACAGAGCTGAGGCAGCGCGGCCAGAAAGGCCATCGCGCAGGCAGCGGCCAACGTCACCCTGTTAGCCCCCCGGCTGAGGTCCGGGACTCCCCGCACTGAGCGAGACCTTGCCGCACGAGCAGCCGGTACAGGTCCCGCCCGAGTAGCACTCGCCGCAGAGCCAGACCCGGCGCTGGTTGTCGACGCAGTACCACGCCCAGCGCGTGCAGCCTGGGCCGCAGTCGTAGCCGTGGCCGGTGCAGTTCGGGCACTGGGTGTTGTACGCGAGCGAGCAGCAGCCGACGGATGGGGTCGGGTCGGGATCTCCGCCGCCCGCCCTCGCGGAAGGCGCGAGCCCGGCCAGCACGAAGGCGACCCCGAGGGATGCTTTCGTGGCCCGCCTGAGCAGGCCGCGCCGGGTCGAGGTCGAGTTGCTGGCTCTCGCCGAATCGTTCGAACCGTTCGTAGAGCGTCATCTCACACCTCCGCTGGTGAGTGCGAACGAGGTGGCCCCGGACGCGTGAACCCTTCGGTCGACGGGTCGAGCCGCTCGAGCAGCTGCTGGAGCTGGCGCGCGTTGCGCACGACCGCGCCCTCGCTGACGATCCCGTCGCGCACGACGACCGCCGCCGGGCGTAGCTCGATCCCGAAGGCGGCTCCGTATTCGTTGTCGAGGTCGACGACGACCTGGTCACCGGTCAGCCCCGCCTCGGCCACCATCTTCCTCGCCTCGTCGGCGCTCCGCGCCTGAAAGACGGCGAGAAGCCTCTGGTCGCCGAATCGGGTGTAGAGGTCCCGCAGCCCCGCGGCGACGAGCCTGCACGTCATGCAGTCCGGGCTGAGGAACACGATCACCCCCTCCTGGAGCGACCCGCTCGCGGGCTCGGGCAGCGGCCGGCCGGCGAGCCGTCCGAGGCTGATCGGGATCGGCCGGTCGTCCAGGTCGAGCTGATTCCTGACCTGCGACAGCTGGCGGACCATCTCCAGCAGGACGAGCCCCTGGAAGACGACGAGCACCACGAGAACGACCACGGCGACCGTGAGCAGGGTCGTCACTGCGAGGCTCCCTGTGCCGGCTGCGCGAGGTCACCGTCGAGCAGGCGCCGCTGGCGGACGAGCCCCGCGAGCTCTCCCGCGGCCAGCAGCCACCGCCCGCCGAGGATGACCGAGAGGGCGAGGCCGAGGACGAGCGGGACCTCGCCGAGAGCCAGCGAGTCGGCATATGGAAGGGTCAGCCAGTAGACGACGGTCGCACCGCCGAGCAGCGCGGAGGTCAGGAAGCTCTCCCTCCCGAGCTCGCGCTCGCCCTTGCCGAAGCAGTTGCACTGCACCCGCAGCCCCCGGCGCTGGGCCCACCACGAAAGGGACGCGAAGCCGGCGAAAAGCGCGAGCGTGGCCGCCGCGACGGCGTTCTCCAACACGCCCGCGGCCAGCAACGCCGCCAGCGCCGCCTCGGTGGCGACGACCGCGGCTGCGGCGGCCGAGACGCCGCGGCGCCAGGGCAAGAGCGCGCCGACCGTGAGCCGAAACGCGCCGAAGCTCCGCGCCTTGGAGAGCGCTGCCAGGCCAAGGACGATCGCAAGCGCGAACCGCAAGGTGTAAGCGAGCGTTGAGATCGGGCCCTCCCCCGAGCCGTCATGGCTCTGTCGACACCGCGAAGGATTGCAGCCCCGGCCGTCCCGTTCAAGGCCGGCACGCGTCAGAACGATTGTTTTCGCGCGTGCCGGGTAGAGGCCCTGCCGATGGCCACCTGGATCTGGATCGTGATCGCAATCGCCGTCGTCGTCGTGCTCGCAGTCGTCGTGCTCGGCGCACGCCGGAGGCGCGAGAAGCAGCTGGCCGAGCAGCGCGAGCAGGCGCAGGAGCTCAGGCAGGAAGCGCAGCAGCGCCACCGCAGCGCAAAGGAGCGCGAGGACCTGGCGCAGGAGCTCGCCGACCGCGCAGCGGCCGAGCGCAAGGAAGCCGACAAGGCTGCGGCGCAAGCGGCGAAGGTCGACCCCGACCGCAACTAACGAGCGGAAAACCCGACTTCACTCGGGAAGAGCTGAGCGCGCAGGATCGGCGGGCAAACCAGCGCCGCGAACAACGCGATTGCGCGGGCCGCTCGCTTTCTCACCGCGAAAGGCATAACGTGGTGATCAGCGTGCTTCACCGCCTCCTGATCCTCTTGGCCGTCGCGAGTTCCGCCGTCGCGGCTGCGATCTTTCTGCTGCCCCCGGCGGCGTCGCCGGCCGCGAATACGAAGCTGTTTGCGTATGTCAACGAACCCGACGAGCAGTACAACGGGATCTGGCTCAAAGACGCCAACGGAGTCTTGGTGACCCATCTCGATCCCGGCACGTACGAGATCGCTGTCGATGACCGGTCAGCTATGAGCAGCTTCCATCTCACGGGGCCGGGCGTCGACATCAAGACCGGGATCGACGAAATCGTGCAGACGACTTGGACGGTGACGTTCACCGACGGCACTTATCTCTACTTTTGCGACTTCATGCCCAAGGTGATGCATGGCAGCTTCACCGTTGGGAACGCGCCGCCGCCTCCGCCGCCGCCTCCACCTCCGCCGCCTCCACCGGCAAAGTGCGTCGTTCCGAAGGTCGTGGGCAAGTCACTTGCGAAGGCGAAGAGGAGACTCAGCACTGCACATTGTCGAACGGGCGCCGTGCGTCGAGGACACTCACGCCTCGGGCCCGGCATCGTTTATTGGCAGAGTCGGAAGCCCGGTGCCCGACTTCCTCGCGGAACCAAGATTGGTATGCACGTAAGTCTCGGCCGCTAAAAACGGGCCTCTCAAAGCCGAGCCAAGGGTCTTAGAACGAGGGAGTAGCGGCCCCGAGCGTCGCTGTCTGCGTGAGATCGCTGGTAATCGCTCGAAGCCGACGCCCGGACTCGAACCGGGGACCCCTTCATTACGAGTGAAAAGAAAGGTGAACGGGGGTCAGCGGAGGGCGGACGAGGGCAGCAAAGTCCTGCACGCTGCCCACATTGCGGGGAGTACTCTGGACATGGGAGCCCGGAGAGGTCACGGCGATGTACGCCGTCAGTACGCCGAGGACGACGAAGACGACTTGGCCAGAGAGGCCGACGACCCGCGTTCGCGGCGCGGGCCGTCGGAGCAAATCAAGCGGGCTGACCAGCCGGGTGGGGCTGATCGTGAGCCGCCCGGGTGAGCTTAGCGTCACTGTCTGCACGGGCAAGCCTGGTCGGTCTGCCCCTCCTGCCGGCGGCTCCCTCTACGGACGGATGCCCTGCAAGCGTCGGATCTGCCCGAGCTACGCGCCGCTGTGGGCCTATGACTGGCGAATCGTCCTGCTGGAGAACCTGATCGCCTACGCCGGCAAGGCCGTCGTCTACACGCTCACGCCGCCTGGGTGCGACGTCCTGCCCTGGCATCGTACCCGCTGCGGGCACCCCCCGGCGTGCCCTGCTCCGGCGAGCGCGGCCGCGCCATCGAGGAAGTGGGCACGGATGCGCTGGAACAAGACTTGTCAGAAGCGTGCCTCCCGGCTCGACGAGACGGCGCAGGCGGCGGTTCGGGCGCGAGGTCGGCATGCGGGCGAACGCGCTCACGATTGCCAAGGAGGCGCAGAAGCGCGGCGCCGTGCACTTCCACTACGCCCTGGGGGTCGAGACCGCGCTTGAGCTGCGCGCTGCGAAGGCGTTCCGGCGCCACCTCGAACGGCTTTCGCAGAGGCGCCGTTACTCCTTCGGGCACGTCAACGGGAAGTTCGCGCTGCCTGCGGCCGGCTCGCGAAGCAGCGGCCTACCTGTCGAGCTACTTCCTCGGCGGGCGCGGTCACAAGGCGAAGCTGACGGAGGCGGTGCATAACCCGGAGTTGCCGCGAATGCCGCTCTACGTCTCCCGACGGCTACGCGAGTCACCAAGACGACCATGCGGAACAAGCGCCGGCAACGGCACGCCTGGGTCTGCCGCGAGAGGGACGCGGGATGCCTGCTTGGTGGAGCGACCTGGAGAGCGCGGGTCGACGTCCTCTCTGCTCGGGCGTACACGTGGAGGCGAGGCTTCAGCATGCGACGAAGCTGCGGGCGATCCTCGGGGCGAGTCCGTAGCGTCGCGCGGGGGCTCCGCCGCGGAAGCGGCGCGGCCACGCGTGATGCGACTCACACCGCGGAGGCCACCGCTTGTCCCGGGCTGCCGCTGCTTCGGTAGCGCTGCGATGTGCGCCTCCACTGCATCGCCCAGTCACTGATCCTGACCGCTCGGGCTGGGGCTGTGGCCATCGGACGAGCGTCCACGAGGGACGAACGCGGCCCGCAGGGCCGCTGGCTTGATCTTGTATGGCACGAGGCTCACACCGCAATAACGTCCCGGGACGATCGGAACGGGAACGGTCAAAGTTGACCGCGTGCGCAAATAGTGCGTTAATGAACTTGCTCTACCTGAGCAGGGTGGATTTGGAGGGCAGGGACGACTCGCTCCCTGCGGCGCATCTCTCGTGTTCGCTAACGCGAACGTCCGCTGTTCGTTCGTTACCGATTCGACGCAAGTCGAGTCCAGGGAAGATCACGCTCTCGGCCGCCGAGTTCAGCACCCCCGGCCGCGGTACCGACGTTCCGAGCAGACCTGCGGCCTAGGAGGTTCCACATGGCCCTTGTGCAAGTGACCTTGCCTTATACGAGCGGTTACGATTTTGGAGCGGGCGGCGTACCTTGCTTCCGGGAGTCCGATGGGCAAGGTCGTGGAGGGTGCTCAGACTGGTGTGGAGGTGCGGCAGGTGCGACGACGTCGTTTGACATTCGCCGCATCAACTCAACCGAGGAGCTGGAGAAGAAGCTCGGCATCGACGTGGAGGCAAGCTACGGCTGTGCTTTGTTTGGTGCCGGCATTTTGGCGCGCTTCGGATTCGCGCAAGAGTCGAAAGGTGCAGAGCAGCTCGCTGTTTCTCTCAGTCAACGCGAACGTCTCCCTTGAGTTCCTGTCGATCGATGATCCGGCTGACGGCATCGGCCAAAGAACTTGTCAATCGAACTGATGCGTTCGCGACCCGCTACGGAAACATGTTTGTTCGAGGGGTGGGTCGAGGTGGCCTCTTCATAGGCGTTATTCAAATCAACACTGAGAACTCTGAAGACTCGAACTCAATTTCAGCCGAGTTGGAGGGGTCGTATGGACTCTTCCACGGTGACGCCAAAATGAAGTTGGACAACATCACGAAGAAGTACAAGAGTGATATTCACGTCAGCGTCTACCATGCAGGCGGGCCGATCGATCTACAATGGGTGACCTCGCGATCCGATCGAGCTATACGGCCTGTTGAAGCAGTTCCTTGAATCCCTTCAGAAGGACCCGGCGGGAAACTCGAAACCTTACTATGTGACGTTGGCGCCAATTGCGATAGCGGACGGTCCAATTCCTCCTAACACCGCACAGATTCAACACGCGCAGGATGTCCTAGTGTTCTGCGCAAAGGAGCGCAGCGCCATACTCGACAACCTCAACCTGCTCGAGTACGTCCGCCAAAACTCGTCGATAGACACCGCCGCCAACAACTCCTGACTCCGTCACGGCGAGCATGAACGGATACCAGGCGGACCTTGACCATCTTTCTCAGTGCGCATCGCAAGCGATCAACGATGTGACGAAGGCAGTGATGCCGGCCGAGTTTCACCCCGATGGCCAGCAGGACGGGGGGGGCCTACCCACGGGGATCAATGCCTGACCCGATGCCTACTGCCAAGGTGGGCCCCACCGTCACTGTCCCGGACTTCTCAAGCTGCAAAGGATGGGATGCTTGCGTCCAACAAGCGTCGCAGTTGGGCCTCAATGCAATCAATTCGTCGTGGACCAGGGACTGGGGCGTTCAAGGTCCTCAGCCAAGTCCCGCCAGCCGGACAGTCACTTACCGAGGGGAGCAACGTGACGATCGTGACGCACGGCGCGCCGCCCCCGCAAAACTCACCGTTGTTGTTGTCCGTGGAGCAGGCGAGCAGTTGCTCAATGTTGGTCTTCATCACATGTAGATCGAGAAAGAGAGGTTCTAGTGGGCGCCGACGACGAAACCGTCAATGATTCCTCCAAGAGCGAGGAAAGGCGGGTCCTTCACCGTCCCGGAGACGACGCTCACGGGGCCACCGCCCGACATAGCAGGCGATCCCGACAAGCTGAAGATCTACGAAGCGATTCAAGACGGAATTAACGACGCTAACGGCGGCCGCCCGAACGCCGCTCCGGTTGATCTAACCGGCGACGAAACGACCGCGCAGGCCTACGATGCCGGCTACCACTTCGCAAAAGGGGAGCTGCCGCTACCTCCGCCGCCTGCTGAACTCAAGAACTGGTACTCCGGACCGATGCTTGAAGAAGCCAAGGGCGGCGAGCCCTACCCGTACGACCCCGCTCTACGCGCGATCGAAGAGTGGTTAGGCTTGGAAGAAGACCCGCACATCGAGAACGCTGAGTTCCCGACGGATACCACCGAGCCGCCTGGCGCCGGTTCCGGCCCCGGGGATTGATGCTCTACCTTGAACACGCGATCGGCGGCGATGAACCAGTAGGCGAAGAGCGGCCCGAGCAAAGGAACGAGCGGAACCTCGCTTGATCACGCAAACCACGCCGGTAACACTTAGATGCGCGGGCCGTCAGCAGACGCCTTCGGGTCCGACGGTGACCCCGTCGATGAAGTCAAGCGAGTAGTCGACGTCGGGGTAGTCGATGGGCCAACGCTCGGCCAGGCGGTGGCGGTTGGTCCACGTCGGCCTCGTGAGCGATCTTGTTGCGCCGGTCCACGATCAGGGTCAGCTCGCGCTTCACGCCTTCGGGCTTCATCATAGGTGCGAGGCAACGGCCTCCCAGAGCTTGATGGGGGAAATCAGGCGTATTGCGTCTGCGACCTTGTCCGGCTTCTGGAAGGTGAGGAGGCCATGCCTCTGCCGGATTTCACTATCGAGCCAGTCGGAATTCCCGATGTTCGACAGCGCGAGCTGCACGCTTGACATGGAGACCTCAAATCGCGAGAAGGCGAGCGTGCCGATGCCTCCGGATGCATGCGTGGCGATCATTCCGACCCTGGACCTTTTCGTGCACGTAGTGATCCATTGCACTCACACCCATCACAAGGGCCGCGCGGAGAATGTCGGAGGTGTCGAGAGCCTCTGTCGTCTGAGCATCGACCGCACGTGCCACCGCTACAAGGTCGCGGGCGTAGCCGGAGGTGTTGTCCCTGAAAAAGTCGATGGGCGCCTGGGCGGGCACTAGAGGCGCTGCCTTACTCCGTCAGCGAAACGATCTGCTCCGCGAGCTCTTCGAACTGGTCACGGAAAGCGTCGCGCGAAGCAACCGTTGCTTCTAGAACAATCCCAGCCTGACCGATCTGCTCCTCTGACAGGGCGAAAATCGGCGTCTGCGCTTCTTGCGACTTCGCGATGAGGCTGTTGAAGTCGGCAATGGTTGAGAGGCAGTCAGGCAGGGCGTCGATCTTGACTCGTACTGCTTCTTCTTGAGCAGCATCCAGCGCCCTTCAGTTCGGGAGCGAGACGCCTCTGAACGGTTTCACCGATCTCGCCGATCCATTTTTCGAACGA
>CAVWKS010000005.1:0-10828 GCA_963755635.1 uncultured Actinomycetes bacterium
CTCTCTCGTGACTCCGCCGAGCGCCGAAACGGGCCGATTTGCAGGGGTTTCTTGGGACTCCACACGCCTCTCCACAGGTGTGGACGGTCCTGTCGGAGCAGACGACGCTTGCGTCGCCCGAAGGGCCGCTCGCCCCACGTTTCGGCCCCCGCTTGTGTGTCGGTTTCTCTGTGGAGAACCACCCCAGGTGGCTGCGTCTATACTGATTTCCTGCCGCCCATCTCCGGGCGGCTCTTCTTCAACTTTCGACTCGTGAAACGGACCTACCAGCCCAACGTTCGCAGGCGCAAGCGGAGGCACGGCTTCCGGGCCCGCATGGCCACGCGCGCCGGCCGCGCGATCCTCAAGCGCCGCCGCGCCCGAGGCCGGAAACGCCTCTCTGCCTGACCGTCTGGACGCGCGCGTGAACCGCCGCCACCGCCTCTCGCGCTCGCGGGACTTCGACGCGGTCTACCGCCACGGCCGGTCGGTCTCGACCCGCTTCCTCGTCCTCTACTGGTTCGAGCGCGAGGACGAGACGGAGGGGCCGCGGCTTGGCCTCGCCGTGCCGAAAGCAGTCGGGCCCGCGGTCGTCCGCAACCGGATCAAGCGACGCCTGCGGGAGATCTTCCGGGCGCGTTCGGAAGAGCTGCCGCAGGATCACGACTACGTGCTGGTCGTCCGGCCCGGCCTCGCCGAGGCCGCTGAGGAGCGCGGCTTCGACTGGCTGGGCGAGCGGGTCGAGGAGATCCTCGGGAAGGCGAGAGCGTGAGGTACGCGTTGCGCGCGCCGACGTACGCCGGCCTCGGCCTGGTTTACCTCTATCGCTGGACGCTCGGGGTCCTCTGGGGCGGCCGCTGCAAGTACCACCCGACCTGCTCGCAGTATGCGCTCGACGCGCTGCGCCACTACGGGCTCGTCCGCGGAGCGGTCCTCACCGGCTGGCGGCTGCTCCGCTGTAACCCGTGGAGCCACGGCGGCGTCGACTACGTCGAGAACCAGAGGCTCTTCCGGTGATCGTCGGCTCGCCGCTCACGCCGCTCGAGAACCTTCTCCGCTCGGTCCTGGACTGGCTGCACGCGCCGGGCCATTTCCCGAGCCTGACCTGGGCCTGGTCGATCGTCGCGCTGACGCTGATCGTGCGGCTCCTGCTCGTGCCACTGATGGTCAAGCAGATCCACTCGATGCAGAACCTCCAACGGCACGCGCCGCAGATGAAGGAGATCCAGAAGAAGTACAAGGCCGACAAGAAGCGTCAGCAGGAAGAGCTGATGAAGTTCTACAAGGAGAACCAGATCAACCCGGCGGCGTCGTGCCTGCCGATGCTGGCGCAGTTCCCGGTCTTCATCGCGCTCTACCTCGTCCTGCGGCACTTCGCGAAGCACCCGCCGTGCCCAGGGCACCCGGTCAATCCCCAGGTCTGCGTCGACCGCGGCGACTTCTCCTGGCTCCACAACTTCGTGCCGAACATCGCGGCCCACGCGAGCGCGCACTGGTCGGGCTACGTGCTGCTCGCCCTCTACGTCGCCACACAGCTGGTCTCGACCGTCCTGATGTCGTCCACGATGGAAAAGTCGCAGCGGATGATGCTGCTGATCCTCCCGCTGACGTTCGTCTTCTTCCTGATCAACTTCCCCGTCGGGCTCGTTCTCTACTGGGTGACGACGAACCTCTGGACGGTCGGGCAGGGATTGATCACGCGGCGGTTGATGCCGAAGGCCCAGGCGCCCGCGAAGCGGTCGTCGCGGACGGCTCCGCGTGACGAGGCGGAGGCTCCGCAGGACGGCACGGCGCCCGAGCCTGCGCCCGCGGTCGTGAACCCGGCTCAGCCCGCGCAGCCGAGGCGCGTCAAGCGCAAGAAGAAAAAGGGCGGCGCGCGGCGATGACCGAGACGCTGCAGGTCGAGGCGACCGGCGAGACTGTCGGCGAGGCCAAGTGGTCGGCGCTGCGCGAGCTCGAGAAGCTGCGGCCCGGGATCGACAAGGCGGCGGTGCAGTTCCAGGTGCTCTCCGAGGGCGAGCGCGGGCTGCTCGGTGTCGGGTTCGCACCGGCGCGCGTGATCGCGAGCGTGGACGACGCTGTCGGCGAGGCCGAGGCGGCGCCTCCACCTGAGGACGAGAGCGACCTCGCCGGCGAGGTGCGCGAGATCCTGGAGCGGATCCTCGAGGCGATCGAGACCGCGGCCCATGTCGAGCTGCGGGAGGACGACGAGTCGATCGTGGCCACGATCACCGGCCGCGACCTGGGCCTGGTGATCGGCAAGCACGGCCAGACGATCGATGCGATCCAGTACCTCGTCAACGCGATCACCTGGCGGGCGCACGGCGAGGAGCGAAAGCAGGTGATCGTCGACGCGGCGGGCTACCGGGAGCGGCGTGAGGCGACGCTCGGGACGCTCGCGCTGCGCAGCGCCGAGCGCGTGCGGTCGTCCGGGCGGGCGTTCGAGCTCGATCCGATGACTGCCGTCGAGCGCAAGGTCGTCCACCTGCGCCTGAAGGACGTGCCGGGCGTGATCACGCGCAGCGAGGGCAGCGAGCCCAACCGCTTCGTCGTGATCGAGCCTGAGTGATCGAGCGCTGGCTCCAGGCTCTCGTTGACACACCAGGACTGACCTCGCTCTCGGGCGAAGAGGCCCGCCGCGTCTTGATCGAGGACAGCCTGCGCGCAGTCGCCGTCGTCAGGGAGTTCGAGGGCCCGATCGTCGACGTCGGGTCAGGCGGTGGAGCGCCCGGCGTCCCGCTCGCCGTGTCGCTTCCTGACCGCGACGTGACGTTGCTCGAAGCCAACCGGCGCAAGTGCGAGTTCCTCGAGCGCTGGGCGCGTGAGCTGCCGAACGTGCGGGTGATCTGCGGGCGCGCCGAAGAGCAACCCGTGGACGCCTACGGGGTCGCTGTTGCGAAAGCGCTGGCACCGCCGCCGGTCGCCGCCGAGTGGTGTCTCCCGCTGGTCGCTCCGGGCGGCGCGGCGATCCTGTTCGCCAGCCCGAGCGCCGAGCGCGAACCGGTCGCGCGCGTGGCCGCGAAACTGGGCGGAGAGCTCGCCGAGGGACCGCCGGGACTGCTCGTCCTGCGCAAGCTGGCGCCCACTCCGGCGGGCTTCCCGCGGCGTCCAGGCGTCGCCAGGAAACGTCCGCTCGCGTAGCTAGCGTGGACACATGCCCGGACGGGTGTACGCGCTTGCCAATCAGAAGGGCGGCGTCGGCAAGACGACCACCGCGATCAATCTCGCGGCCTGTCTCGCCGAGGCCGGCGAGCGCACGCTGGTCGTCGACCTCGACCCACAGGCGAACGCGACGTCGGGGCTGGGCGAGCGCGCGAACGGCAGCTCGTCGCTCGACCTGCTCGACGGGATCGCCCTCGACCGGCTCGTTCGGCCGACGCGCTTCACGAATCTCGAGCTCGTGCCTTCGAAGCCCGAGCTGGCGGGTGCGGCGGTCGAGCTCTCGCGCAGGCCCGACGGCGAGCGCTACCTGGCCGAGGCCCTCGCGCACGCGGGCGAGAGCTACTCGTTCGTCTTCGTCGACTGCCCGCCGTCGCTCGGCCCGCTGACGGTCAACGCGCTCGCGGCCGCCGATCGCGTGCTCGTGCCGGTGCAGGCCGAGTACTACGCGCTCGAGGGGCTGGCGCAGCTGGTCGGCTCGGTCGAGCTCGTCCGCTCGCGGCTCAACCCGAAGCTGGCGATCGGGGGCGTGCTCCTGACGATGGTCGACCGCCGGACCCGGCTCGCGGCGGACGTCTCGGACGAAGTGCGCCGGCACTTCGGCGAGCTCGTGTTCCGCACCGCCGTGCCGCGCTCGGTGCGCGTCGCCGAGGCGCCGAGCCACGGGCTGCCGGTCACTGCCTACGACCGCGGGTCGGCCGGCGCCGACGCGTACTGGAAGGTGGCGATGGAGCTTGTCGGCCGTTCCTGAGAAACGGCGCGGCCTCGGCCGCGGACTCGAGCTGCTCGTCGGCGGCGAGGGCCGCTCCGAGCTGGCGCACCTGCCCGTTGAGACGATCCACGCGAACCCGCGCCAGCCGCGGAAGCGCTTCGACCACGAGTCGACGAGCGCGCTCGCGGACTCGATTCGCGCGCAGGGTCTCGTCCAGCCGGTCGTCGTGCGGCCGCGTGAGGCCGGCGGCTACGAGCTGATCGCCGGCGAGCGGCGCTGGCGCGCGGCCCGGGAGGCCGGCGTGCCCACGGTTCCGGCGCTGGTGCGCGAGGCCGACGACCGCGACTCGATCCTGCTCGGCCTGGTCGAGAACGTCGCCCGCGAGCAGCTTTCGGCCGTCGAGGAGTCCCGTGCCTACGCGCTGCTGATGGACGAGTTCGGGCTCTCGCTCGGCGAGCTCGCGGAACGGGTGGGCAAGTCGAAGCCGACCGTCTCGAACCGTCTCCGCCTGCTCGAGCTGACCGACGACCTGCTCGCCCTTGTCGAGCGCGGCGAGCTCTCCGAAGGCCACGCGCGCGCTGTGCTGGCGGTGCCTGACAACGAGGGGCGCAGGCGCCTGGCGCGGCAGATCGTGCGCCGCGGCCTGTCGGTGCGCGCCGCCGAGCGAGCCGCCCGCTGGGCCGGCGCGAAGACGAAGCCGCGCAAGGTGCCGAAGGTCGACCCGGCTCTCGCCGAGCGCGTGCGCAAGGCCGCCGAGCGCGCGACCGGCTTCACAGCGCGGGTGGTATCGGGCCGCCTCGAGATCGCCTTCGGCGACGAGACCGAGCTCGAGGAGCTGGCGGAAGCGCTCGAACGGCTCGTCGCGTAGCCCCGTATCCTTGCCGTCCTCCAGGCCGTTAAACCGGCAGATGCTTCCCGGCTGGCATCACAACCTCGAATCGCTCGAGGCGATCTCGCAAGACGACGTCATGCGCGACCTCGTCCTGCGCATGAGCGCTCTCTCGCAGGCGGGCAGCCTGGGCCCATTCTTGTTCGAGCTGGCCCATGACGAGGACCTGGACGACCTGACGAAGGGCTCGCTCGCGGAGATCGCCGACGATCCGAGCTTCCTCCTCGCGGTCGAGGATTACCTCAACCGCACCGAGATCCTCCACTAGCGCTTCGTCGCCCGCGGCGTATCCTTGGAGCGGGAGATGCCGCCGTTCCCGAAGCCGCGCTTCGACTACGAGTACGACCTCGACAAGGAGATCGCGGCGCTGCGCGCCTACCGGCGCCAGAAGCCGGGTCGCGAGATCCCGCAGAAGGGGCGGGACCGCCTGCTGCTCGGCACGTGGAACATCGCGAACCTCGGCGTCCAGGACCGGCTCGACAGCGACTACTCGCTGATCGCGGAGCTGATCAGCTGGTTCGATCTCGTCGCGGTGCAGGAGGTGAACGACGACCTGCGCGGGATCGAGGCGATCCATTCCAAGCTGCCGGCGCGCTACGACCTGCTCTTCTCCGACGCGTCGGGCAATCAGGAGCGCCAGGCCTTTCTCTTCGATTCGCGCAAGGTGAAGAGGCTGAGAGAGGTCGGGCGCCTCTCGATCCCGCCGAACCAGCTCTCGGCGATCAAGCTGCCGGGCACGACGACCGCGTTCCCCGGCTTCGACCGCGGGCCGTACCTCGCGAGCTTCGAGTGCGGGGCCTTCCGCTTCTCGCTGCTGAACGTCCACCTCTACTACGGCTCGTCCGATCCGGCAGACGTGGACCGCCGCATGCTCGAGACCTTCGCGGTCGCCTGGTGGGCCGATCGCAAGCACCGCGACGCGCTCTCGTACGTCCCGGAAGTCGTGCCGCTCGGCGACTTCAACCTGCCGAAGCAGATGCCGGGTGACGCGATCTACGACGCGCTCGTCACGCGCGGGCTGTACGTGCCCCCGCACACGTCACAGATCGGCTCGGCAATCGCCTCGGACTCGTACTACGACCAGATCGCCTTCTTCCCGGGCTCGACACAGACCCGTTTCACCGGAGCGAGCAACGTCTTCGACTTCGACGGCGCGCTCTTCCAGGATCTGTGGCAGGAACGTCCCGGCTCACCGTTCCTGAGCTACGTCCGCTACCACATGTCCGACCATCGCCCGTTGTGGGCGGAGTTCCACACGACCTGAACCGCCGCCGCGACCGACATGGCGGGCGCGGCAACCAACGGCCGGCCGTCAGTGGTCCGCGAGCCGGCGCAGCCGACTGGCTGCAGAGCGAGCGGAAAGCGAAGCGGGCGAGGCGGGAAACATGGGCGATCCTGGATTCGAACCAGGGACCTCCGCCTTATCAGAGCGGCGCTCTAACCAACTGAGCTAATCGCCCGGGGCGGCCATAGTAGCGGCCCCCACGCAAGGGATGTTGGCGCCGACAAAACCGGTCGATGAGCGTCTAGATCACCTGCGGCTATGAAGATCGGAGACCTCGTCCTCTACCAAGGTCGACCCCACTACCTGCGCGGGATCGACCCAATGAGCGTGCCTGACCGGCAGGCCGTGCTCGAGGTCGTCGAGACGGGTGAAGAGGTGCGAGTTCCGCTCGACGACGTCGAGCCCGAGCGGCCCGGCTGTGGTCTCGGGGCCGCGGGAGTTTGAGCCGCTAACCTCTGGCTATGATCGGCTCCGAGGACGCCTGATGCACGAGATGGTGATCTACGGCGTGAGCTTCGACCTCGTCGGCAAGCAGCCGATCGTGCTCCTCAAGACGGCCGACGGCAACAGGTTCCTGCCGATCTGGATCGGCCATCCCGAAGCAGCGGCGATCCTGATGAAGCTGCAGGGCGCCTCCACGCCGCGCCCGATGACGCACGACCTGGTCACGGAGATGCTGAGCCAGCTCGACGCGCAGGTCGTCCGGATCACCGTGACCGAGCTGAAGGAGAACACCTTCTACGCGTCGATCACCGTGCAGCAGAACGGCTCCGAGATCGAGATCGACTCGCGGCCGTCGGATGCGATCGCGCTCGCCGTCCGCGCCGACGCGCCGATCTTCGCCGCCGAAGAGGTGATCGAGGAGTCGGCGATCGAGTTCGAGGGCGAGGACGTGAACGAGGAGGAGATCGTCTCGGAGTTCAAGCAGTTCCTCGAGCACGTCACCCCGGACGAGTTCGCGGAAGCGAACGGCGACGAGGACTGAGGAGCTAGCCGGCGCCCCGCTCGACCTCGCGCTTGGTGAGGTCGAGGATCGACTCGAACAGCTCGCGCAGGCCTTCGGCCGAGAGCGGCCCGCGGTTCGCGCGCGAGAGGTACTGCAGCATCCACTCCTCGCGCTCGGGATCGATGAATGACATCCCGCGGGACTCCTTGTAGCTCTTCAGTCGTGCGACGAGCTTGAGCCGCGCGTTGAGCGCCTCGACGATCGCGCGGTCGTTGTCGGAGATCTGCTCGCGCAGCTGGCGGATCAGTGGGTCTGGCTCGCTCATCGCCCTTTCAGCTTGACGTACACGGGCTTCGCGTGCCCGTGCATCGCGAGCACCCGGTAGACGTACGTGACCCGCGCCTCGACCGGTTCGCCGAGCGACGGCGTCTGCTCGTGCGCGTAGACGTAGATGCCACGCCGGCGCTCGACCACGCGGTCGATTCGGAGCGAGTAGCCGGTGCTCGAGCGCGGGCCGAGCGAGATCACGACGAGCTGGTCGCGGTTCCAGTCGAGCTTCGGCGGGCTCGGCGCACGGCCCGGCATGGTCGCGTCGAGCAGGCGCGTGAAGGAGCCGCGCGAGTGGTAGACGCCGAGCGCGCGCCGCGTGAACTCGATCCGGCCCATCCTGTGCGTGACGTCGCGCCACGCGAGCGGGTGCTCGCCGCCGGTCCCCCACACCTGCGTGTAGACCAGCCAGCCGGCAGCTGCGGCAGCGACCGCGACCACCGCCACGGCGACGCTAGTAGATGTAGACCGCCGTGCCGTAGTCGAGCAGCGAGTAGACGCGGGGCGCGATCCAGAGCGGGATGCGGACGCAGCCGTGGCTCGCTGGATAGGTCGGCACGCTGTGGTACCCGTGGATCGCGAAGGCGCCGACGAAGAACGACGAGTAGTACATCTGCTCCGCGTTGAAGCCCGGCACCTTGCTGTAGACGTGCCAGAGCCCGACCGGAGTGTTGCCTGTCGCGCCGGTGGAGACGGTCGAGATGAGCGAGACCTTGCCGTCCCGAACGAGCAACAGCACCTGCAGCTCCTTGCTCACCTCGACGTGCAGCCCGGCGCCCGCGTGGCGGGGGACCGGCGCGTGCGCGGTCTCGAGCTCACGCCAGAAGCGTGCGTCGGTCGCGCCGGTGCGCGGGAGGCCGTGCAGCTTCTGGAACGCGACGACCGCGTCGGAGGTGTCGAAGCCGAAGTAGCCGTTGATCGCGCCGACGGCGAAGTGGAGCTCGTGCAGCCGCTGCTCCAACGCGAGGACGCTTGGGCCCTGCGAGCCGATACGGAGGCTCGGATCGAAGACGGCATGCGTGACGAGCGCGCGGCTCGCGGCGTACCCCTGCGCAGGCGCGACGCCGATCCGGATCCGGTAGGTGGCCGCGCGGCTGGTGTTGAGCCTGACCCGCAGGCGGCCCGCGCCGCTGCGCGCCGCGAACAGCCGCGCTCCGCGCCAGACCTTGACCGTCAGCGTGCCCGCCGCGGTGGGTCGCTCCCGGACGATCACGGCGAGCGGCCGGCCGACCTGGCCCGAGCCCGTGAACGCCGCGCTCAATGCCGGCTTGACCGCGAGCGTGAGCGGCGCGGAGACGGCTGGGCCGGAGCGGACGGTGTACTGCGCGTCGGGCGTTCCGATCCGACCGCCGATCGAGAAGCGCCCTCCGCGACCGGTCTTGGCGCGCCCGATCCGGGTGCCGCCGCGGTAGAGGACGACGCGGGCGCCCTTGAGCCCAGGCGTGAGCCGCCCCGGAAGGACGCGCGTTGTCCGTAGCCGGCGCTGCGCGGGCCGGAAAGGGTCAGCCCGTACGAGGTGATCGTCACCGAGGCCTGCGCGCTCTCGCCGGTCGGGCTCGTCGCGGTCACGTGGGCGACGAAGCGGCCGGCCGGATAGACGTGCTGGACGACCGGTCCCACCGCGGTCGCGCCGTCGCCGAGATCCCAGTTGTACGTTGCCGCGTCCCCCGCTGCGGTGAGCGTGACGGTCAGCGGCGCGGCCCCGGTGGACGGAGTCGCCTGCACGGTCACGGCCGGCGGCGCGGCGTGCGCTGCCGGGACGAAGGCGAGAGCCACCAGGAGAATCGCTGCGCGCCGCACGCGCGCAGAATAGTTGCGTCTAGCGGACGAACGCCAGGGCGAGCGCGATCCCGTTGAACGAGGCGTGGAAGAGCATCCCCGGGAAGACGCTCCCGCTTCGCAGCCGCACGATCGCGATCACGACGCCGAAGAGGAAGAGCGACGGGAATCCCTGGACGAGCCCGTGTGCTCCCGCGAAGGCGATCGCACTCACGAGCACGGCCACGACCGGGCCGAAGCGCAGCAGCACGGCGATCCCGAGCCCGCGGTAGGTCATCTCCTCCGCGAGCGGCGCGACGAGCACGATCACGGCGGCGTTGAGCGCGAAGGGCAGCGCTTTGCTCGGCTCCCAGTGGGTGGGCTCGAGGCCTTGCTCGCGGCTGGCGTGGAGGAAGCTCTCGAGCACCTGCTCGACGATCACGAGCGCCACGAAGAGCGCAAGCGCGAGCCCGAGCGCCCGCGGCCAGGAACGCGGAGCCTGCACGCCGAGCTCGCTCCACGGGATTCCGCGCGCGATCCAGAGGACGATCCCGAGCACGAGCAGCTCCTCGATGAGCCCGCTCGCGGCGAAGCCGTACTGGTAAAGGGCGTCCCGCGCCGGTTTCCCGCCGCTTGCACGGCCGGCGTACGCGATCGCGGCAAGTGCTCCTGCGAGCCCGAGCCACGCGGCGAGCTTGCGGTTGCTCGCGGCGGCTGTCAGCGGAACGCGTCCGGGTGCAGGATGTGCGCGATCGCGACGAGGGCCTTGCCGACGTCCGGCCCGGGTTGGACGAGCCGTACCGGCACCACGCCGAAGCGACCCGAGCGCACCGCCGCGAGCCGTCTCGTCAGCCGGTTCGCGCGGAGCTGCGCCAGTGTCGGCCCACTGCTCGAGACGGCGACGTAGGCCTGGGGGTCGAGCTTGGCGAGGCGCGTGAGCGGGAACGGGCCCTGCTCGGGGCTCGTGCCGGCCACGTCGGTGCCGCGGGCGTTCTGGACGATATCTCCGAGCAGCGTCCGTGAGCCAACCGTCGAGAAGCCGCCGACGTCGATGAAGGTCGGCACCGCCGGCGAGCCGCTGAGCTTCGCGGAGATCCGGCTGCGAGTGCGTTGGATCGAGGCCGTCAGCTGCCGCGCCGCGACGGGCCGGCCGGTCAGCAGCCCGATGTCGCCGATTGCGCGTTCGACGTCGCTCACCGAGCTCTGCGGCGTGACGTAGACCGCCGCGTGGGTGGCCGAGCGGGCGCGCGCGAGGTCGAGCGGGTCGGCGTCGGCCGACGCGACGATCAGGTCCGGCCGCGCCTTGCGGATTTGCGCGACCAGCGGCAACCCGACGAGCGAGTCGTCGACGGGCACGGTTCGGCTGTCCAGGTGGAGCGCCCGCAGGATCCGGCGCGGGCCCGGTCCGAGCGGGACGATTCGCTGCGGCGCCTTCGTCAGGGCGGTCGGCCGCTCCGCGGCTCCCTGGACGGTGACGGGGTAGATCCGGATCGTCGGTCCGGTCGGCTCGGCCCGCTCGCCGCAGGCCGTTCCCGCGACGAGCAACGCCAGCGCCGTTGCGACGAGAGCCGGCCTCATGCGACCCACTGCCAGAGCGCCCACTGTACGACCGCGACACCGAGCAGGAGCGAGCTGACCGCGACGATCGCCGTGTGCACGCGCGGCCGCCGTCCGATGACGGCGAGCGCGAGGAAGAGCGGGAAGATCGTTAGGCCGAAGCGCGGCATGGACAGGAGCGGCCAGCGATGGCTCGGAACGCAGAGCGGGATCGCC
>CAVWKS010000006.1:0-13460 GCA_963755635.1 uncultured Actinomycetes bacterium
GCCGGTGTTAGTCCCGCAGTCGCGGCACGTGTAGCAGCTGCCCGTCCGAACCATGCGGCCGCCGCACTTGGCGCACTCCACGGCGTCCTCCCACGCGTTGAACAGGGCCGTTTGGCCTGGCGGGGCTGGCGTCTGACGGTTCCGCGGAACCGCTCGCCGGCGCCTCGCCGCTGTACTGCGACGCCAGCCGCGCCTTGACCTCGGCGGACAGGATCCCCGCGGCCTCCTGCTGTTCGGTCGTCAGGAACTTCTTGCCGAACCAGCGGAAGATGTAGTCGACGATCGACTTCGCCACGCGGATGTCCTCGTCGTTCGTCAGGCCGCTCGGCTCGAAGCGCATGTGGGTCAGCTTCGAGACGTAGACCTCCGGCGGGACGCCGTACTGCAGGCCCATCGAGACGGCGATGCAGAGCGAGTTCATCAGGCCGGACATCGTCGTTCCGTCCTTCGCGATGTCGACGAAGATGTCGCCGGGGGCGCCGTCGTCGTACAGGCCGACGTGGATGTAGCCCTCGTAGTCGCCGACGCGGAACTTGCGGCCGACCTCGACGCGGTCTTCCGGCAGGCGGCGGCGCTTCGTCAGCGGCACCGGCGGCACGGCCTCCACGAGCGTCGCGGCTCGCCCTTCCCGGAGAGCGGCTGCGCGACCTTGCAGTTGTCGCGGTAGATCGCGATCGCCTTGACGCCGAGCTTCCACGAGTCGAGCAGGAGCTGCGAGACCTCGTCGACCGTGACCGTCTCGGGCAGGTTGACCGTCTTCGAGATCGCGCCCGAGATGAACGGCTGCGTCGCGCCCATCATCTTCACGTGGCCGGTGTAGTGGATCGCCCGCTCGCCGATCGCGCAGTCGAAGACCGGGTAGTGCTCCGGCTTCACGTTCGGCGCGCCGATCACGGTGTTGCGCTCGTCCACGAACGCGACGATCTCCTCGACCTCGCGCGGCGCGTAGCCGAGCTTCTCGAGCGCCATCGGCACGGTCTTGTTCGGGATCGTGATCTCGCCGCCGCCGACGAGCTTCTTCGACTTGACGAGCGAGAAGTCGGGCTCGACGCCGGTCGTGTCGCAATCCATCATGAAGCTGATCGTCCCGGTGGGCGCGAGCACGGTGGCCTGCGCGTTGCGGTAGCCGTGCACCTCGCCGAGGTTGAGCGCCTCGTCCCACGCCTTGCGCGCGGCCGAGAGCAGGTCCTTCGGCACGACGTCGGAGTGCTCGATGTTCCCGACCGCCGCGCGGTGCATGGACATCACGCCGATCATCGCGCCGGCGTTCGGCTGGTAGCCCGCGAACGGGCCCATCCGCGCCGCGATCTCGGCCGACTTGCGGTACGCGCGGCCGGTCATCAGCGCCGTGATCGCCGCCGCGTAGGCGCGGCCCTCGTCGGAGTCGTACGGCAGCCCGCGCGCCATCAGCAGCGCGCCGAGGTTCGCGTAGCCGAGCCCGAGCTGGCGGTAGGCCTTCGCGTTGCGCTCGATCTCGGGCGTCGGGTACGACGAGTAGCCGACCGCGATCTCCTGCGCCAGGAAGACGACGTCGACCGCGTGCTCGAACGCCTCGACGTCGAGCTCGCCGTCCTCGCGGCGGAACTTGAGCAGGTTCAGCGAGGCGAGGTTGCAGGCGGAGTCGTCGATCGACATGTACTCCGAGCACGGGTTGGACGCGTTGATCCGGCCCGTGTTCGGGAGCGTGTGCCACTTGTTGATCGTCGTGTCGTACTGGACGCCCGGGTCGGCCGACTTCCACGCGGCCTCGGCGATCTGGCGCAGCAGCTCCTTCGCGTCCTTCGTGTCGACGACGGTGCCGTCGGTGCGCGCGGTCAGGTTCCACTCGGCGCCCGCGTCGGCCGCCTCCATGAACGAGTCGGTGACGCGCACCGAGTTGTTCGCGTTCTGGTACTGGATCGAGCCCCAGTCCGGCGAGTCGAGCGACATGTCGTAGCCGGCCGCCTCGAGCACGCGCGCCTTCTCCTCCTCGCGCGCCTTGCACCAGATGAACTCCTCGATGTCCGGGTGGTCGACGTCGAGCACGACCATCTTGGCCGCGCGCCGCGTCTTGCCGCCTGACTTGATCGTGCCGGCGCTCGCGTCGGCGCCGCGCATGAAGCTGACCGGGCCGGAGGCGTAGCCGCCCTTGGAGAGCTGCTCCTTCGACGAGCGCAGGCGCGAGAGGTTGACGCCCGAGCCGGAGCCGCCGCGGAAGATGACGCCCTCGCGCCGGATCCAGTCGAGGATCGCGTCCATCGAGTCCTCGATCGAGAGGATGAAGCAGGCGGAGCACTGCGGCTTCTCCTCGAAGCCGACGTTGAACCAGACCGGCGAGTTGAAGGCGGCGTACTGGTTGACCAGGATCGCCTTCAGCTCGGCCTCGAAGGTCTCGGCCTCTTCCTCGTTCGCGAAGTAGCTCCCCTGCCGGCCCCAGGCGCCGATCGTGTCGACGACCCGGCCGATCATCTGGCGCACGCTCGTCTCGCGCTCGGGCGAGGACATGCGGCCGCGGAAGTACTTCTGCGCGACGATGTTGGTCGCGGTCTGCGACCAGAACTTCGGGAACTCGACGTCCTTCTGCTCGAAGGCGGGGCCGTCCTTGCCGGGGATCAGCGCGTCACGCGTCTCCCACTCGATCTCCTCGAACGGGTCGCGGCCGGGGATGGTGAAGAACCGGCGCACGCCAACGTTGGCGGCTGCCTGCGCGACCGCGTTTTCGAGCTGTTCGTCCGTGATTTCGACGGTTTCCGGTGCCTTTGCTGACGCCATGTTTCGCCTCCCGAGCCTCTCCGAATGGTATGTCCTGCGCCACGGCTCGCGCGGGACGGCGCGGGTCGAGCGGACCGCCCAAAATAGAGAGGGGGTCGGACGGAGTTTCGGGAGCTGCCGGTAGGGCTCAGCGAAGCTCGTCGAGCAAGGCTCGCGCCTTCGCCGTCATGACCTCGTTGCCCTTCTGCTCGTAGCGGGCGAGGGCTTCCGAGAGGACCTCGCGCGCCTCGGCAGTCCGGCTTGCCAGGCGAAGCACCTCGACCAGGGCCATCCGTACGTCCGCCTGGTTGTTCAGCTCGTCGGAACGGTCGATCCAGGTGACAGCCTCTCGGCCGATTCGTTCCGCTTCGTCGTACTGTCCGCGACGCGCCAGGACCGCCGCCTCCCCTCTGCGCCACATCGCCTGGGCGTTGTAGTCGTCGCTCGTAGCGGCGTCTCTGCTGATGCGGACAGCTTCCTCGGCCTCCTCCGCACGGCCGAGGGCGTCGAGCACGGGGGCTCGAAAGCCGGACATGGTGGACAGCCAGCCCTGTTCACCGGCTGCCTGGAACATGTCGCACGCTGTGCCGAGCTCCCGCTCGGCAGCCTCGAGGTCGCCGGCGAGTACCTCCAACGGTCCGCTCCAGAAGGAGAGGGTCGCGAGATCCAGCGGCCTTCCGAGCTCCTCCAGGGTCGAGCGGGCGCGAGCCAGGAGCTCCCGCCCCTCGTCGAAACGGCCCTGGATCGCGTAGAAGCCGACTACCGGCCGGATCGCCCACGACTCGAGCCAGCGGTCCTCGCGTGTGTTCCGAAGCGTGGCTTCGACCCGCGGAAGGCCGGTGGCGAGCGGCGTCGGCCCCCAGAAGATGCTCGCCGAAAGCAGGTGGAGGGCCTGTCCCGCGAGCCTGCGGTCCCCGGAGCGGCTCGCGTGCTCGGCCGCGTGCTCGAAGGCTGACTCGACCCCTTCCCAGGTCCCGCGGAGGTTCTCGCCCATCGCGATGAGGGCCCAGGCGGCTGCGAGCGCCCGGTCTTCCCCCAGCGGCTCCAGCTCGCGTACGGCCTCACGACCGAGATCCAACGCGTTGTCCGCTGTGAAGGAGGCATCCGCCGTGGCGAGGAGGTGACCAAGATCGCAAGCTGCCCGTAGCTCCATGACGCGATCGCCGGCCGCGCGGGCGAGCTCGACCGCCTCCTCTAGCCGGGTCTGCGCGAGCTGAAGGTCTCCGCACTGCTGGTTCGCTGTCCCCAGATCGAGCAGCAACTCGACGCCTTCTCGGCCCGCCGGCTCCACGAGAGCAGCCGCCCGCCCAAGCAGCTTGGCTGCCGCATTCCCGTCGTCGACCGCAAGCGAGCGGCGGCCGGCGGCCACCAGTCGCGAGGCCGCCCGCCTGCCGAGGCTCTCCTCGGCGTGGCCGAGCTCCGCGCGGTAGCGGAACGCCTGCTCGAGGTGGTAGCCCACGATCTCGTCGACCTCCACGAGCTCTGCGCCATGTCCTTCCAGCCAGGCCGCGAAGCGCTCGTGCAGCTCGCCCCTGGTCGCCTTTGGCAACGCGTCGTAGGCGGCATCGCGGATCAGCAGGTGGCGGAATCGGTACGCGTCGTCTCCCGCCAGCTGGGCCTTGTCCGGGCGGACGAGCTCTTTTCGAACGAGACCGCTCAGCCGGCTCTCGACGTTCGTCTCCTCGGGAGCGAGGGCCTGCACCGCGCCGCGGTGGAAGACCCTGCCTTCGATCGAGCCCCGCTCGAGCACGCCGCGCTCGGCCGGCTCGAGCTGGTCGAGCCTCGCGGCGAGCAGCGCCTGGATCGTCCCGGGGACTGTGACCTCCCCGTCGCCGGACTCCTCGACCAGCGCGACCATCTCCTCGACGAAGAGCGGGTTCCCCTCGGCGGCGTCTCGGATCCGCTGCTTGAGGTCGGGATCGAACGGCGCCTCGCCGAGCAGCCGGTCGAGCAGCTCGTCGCTCTCGGCCGACGAGAGCGGCTCCAGGAGGATGGTGGTCGCATTCAGCTTGCCGCCGCCCCAGCCGGGGCGAACGTCGAGGAGCTCGGGCCGCGCCATGCAGAGGAGCAGCAGAGGCGCCGAGCGGGAGAGCTCGGCCACGTGCTCGAGCAGGTCGAAGAAGGTCGGCTCCGCCCAGTGGATGTCGTCGAAGACGACGACGACCGGGGATGACTCCGCCGCCGCCTCGAGCAGCTTGCGTACCGCCCAGGGAATCTCCTCGCTCGAGGTCGACGCCTGCTCCTCGCCGAGCAGTTGCTCGATCGCAGCTATCGCCGCAGGCTCGAGCCCGAGGTCCGCGGCTCGCGGGAGCTGGTGCAGCACCTCGACGACGGGCCAGTACGTGATGCCCTCGCCGTAGGGGAGGCAGCGGCCGCGGACGATGGTGGCGTCGCTGACCGCGGCGAGGAACTCCGCGGTGAGCCGCGACTTGCCGACCCCTGCAGCGCCGAGGACGGTGAAGAGCTGGCAGGAGCGGTCGTCGACGGCCTGCGCGAATGCCTCCTGCAGGCGGCGAAGCTCCCGCGCCCGACCGACGAGCGGCGCATCAAGCCTGCGCGCGAGGCCGGGAGCCTCCTCGTGCAGGACGAGCAGACGCTGGGCGACGATCGGCTCGCTCTTGCCCTTCAGCTCGAGCGGGTCGGTGGGCTCGGTCTCGACGGCGTCCCGGACGAGGCTCGCCGTCTTCGGCCCGAGCAGGATCTCGCCGTGCGCCGCTGCCTGCTCGAGCCGAGCTGCGACGTTGACCGCGTCGCCGGTTGCGAGCCGCTCCGAGGTGCCGACGACCACCTCGCCGGTGTTGATGCCGATCCGCGCCTGGACGCCGAGCTCGGGCAGCGCATCCCGCATCTCGACGGCGGCTCGCACGGCACGGAGCGCATCGTCCTCGTGGACCTGCGGCACGCCGAAGACGGCCATCACTGCGTCGCCGATGAACTTCTCCACGCTGCCGCCGTGCCGCTCGACGATCGCCTTCATCTGGTCGAAGTAGCGGCCGAGGAGCGCGCGCAGGGCCTCAGGGTCGGTCGACTCGCCGAGCGCGGTCGAGCCGACGACGTCGCAGAAGAGGATCGGTGACGACCTTGCGGTACTCGCGCGCCTCGGGCTCGGCCGCGTCGAGGTCGGCGCCGCACGCGTTGCAGAACCGCGATCCGGCGGGGTTCTCGCGCCCACAGCTCGGACAGGTGATCACCCGCGAAGCGTACGACGGCTGTCGATGCCTCACGCCTTGACCGTCGAAGGCCGGGCGGATTCTGTGCCCGCTCGGCTAGCCGGGCATCGGCGCGAGCGCCTGCGCGGCGGCGAGGATCGCCTTCTCCTCGGCCGCCTGGATCGCGACCTGCAGGCCGTCGACCTGGAGGAACCCAGTGCCGTCGGCGGCGAAGAAGACCGAGCCCACGGGCGGGACATAGCTGCCAGCCCCCCGGCGCAGCGGCGTGGCGCGGGTCGACTCGCTCACCGTCACGTACGGCCGGTCGAGCTGCGGCACGCTGTCCTTCTTGAACGTCGTCGGTTCGTCGCCGAGCGTCCCGTAGAAAAACACGACGTCGGTCTGCTCCTCGCTCCAGGTGACGGGGCCTTCGGTCGTGAACACGCCGTCGGGCCGAACCTCGATCGAATGGAGATCGTGCGTGCGGAAGCAGCGTGAGGCGGCGGAGCCCAGCAGCGCGCGGCACTTCTCGGCGGCGGCAGCTCGTGCGCCGGTGACGCGAACCTCCTGCCGGTGGCCGATTCTGTTCGTATCGCGGTAGACGGCGGCGAGCGGCAGGCCGGCGTACTCGCTGCCGAGCCAGAGCGGCGTACGGCCAAGGAGGGCTCGAGCCTGCGCGAGCGGCATTGGCGTGCGCCCCATTGCGACCATTGCCCCGTTGAAAGAGAGCGCCGGCGAGGCCGTGAAGTCGGCGGCGCTCGCTGACACGAACTCGAGCCCGAGCACGCGCTGGAACGTGTCTGGGCTCTGCACGCCGTCTCGCATTGCTCGCAGCGCAACGGGCTTGAAGCTTCGCTCCGAAACGGCGACCTGCTGCGCGAACACATGGTTCTTGCCGTCGGCCACGTCCGGAAGTGACTGGCTGGTGATCGTCAGCCAGGCGACGGGCTCTCCGTCTACGTTTCCGCGCTCGGCGATGTGTGCCGTCCCGCTCTTCAACGCGCGCCGGTAGTCACGACCCAGTGCCTGGAGCTCCGCCGGCGGTTTCTGCGGGCCAGAGAGCTCCTCGTTCTGGAGGACGCCGCCGATCCGTTCCAGCGTGTGCAGCCTTCCGTTGTCGGTGTCGTACCAGTATTCGTCGTCGCCGTGGACCGGGCTACGCTCGCGTGTCTTGAGGTCGAGCAGCGTTCCGCCGAACTCTCCGCGAAGCACGACGTGCAGCACCGGCCCGTCTCCTGCGGCCGCGAGCGCGCGCTCGAAGAGGCCGCCCTGCTGGGAATGGAACGGCCACGCGAGTGCCAGCGTGAGCACCGCCGCGACGGCGACTAGGACCGAGGCGCCGGCGCCTAGCCGCCGCCGGCGGCGCGCGCCGGCGGCGGCGATGCTTGCCCAGTCGCCTCGACGGTCCTCGTAGCTCGGCGTCAGCTCGTCCAGCAGCTCGGCGATCTGGGGATCGGTCATCGTTCCACCTCCAGGAGCTCGCGGCGCAGGGCGGAGTGGGCGGCGTGCAGGGTCGCGGCCACAGTGCCCGCCGTCACGCCGAGTGCCTGCGCGATCGACTCGTAGTCGAGGTCTGCGTAGTAACGAAGGAAGAGGGCGAGTCGCTGCCGCTCCGGCAAGCCCGCGACGAGCGCTTCGAGCGCACCGTGCTCGCGGTGCCCGTTCGCGGACGGAGCGGTCTCCGGCAGCGCGCTCGAGCGGGCCCGCCGCTCAGCGGTCTGTCTCCGGCGCGCCTCGTTGACCACGATCCGGAAGAGCCAGCCCTCGCGCGAGCCGCGCCCGTCGAATCCACGCCGGTGTCGCAGCGCCCGCACGAACGCGTCGTGGACGGCCTCCTCGGCAAGCTGCTCGTCGCGCAGGATCGCGGCGGCGACTCGCAGGAAAGCGCCATAACGGTCCCGGTAGACGCGCTCGATCTCATCCTGGTCGCGTATCTCGACCTCCTCTCCCTGTACGACCCGGCCCGCTCGAGCTTTCTTTAGTCCGACCCTACTGCCGGTGACTTCGCGTGAATCGCGATACTGATCGCATGGGCGTGACCGAGCGGTTGGCCCGGGCGTCGAGCCGCCATCCGTGGCGGACGATCGGCGCCTGGATCGGCGCGATCGTCGTCGGGCTCGTGCTTGCGGTCTTGCTGCTGCCGGGGAACCTGACGACGAACGGGCACGTCACCGGTAGCCCCGAGTCGGCGAAGGCGGAGCGGGCATTCAACTCGCGCTTCCCGCCGGACAAGAACGGCGTGGACGAGCTGATCGTCGTCCGCTCGGCGACGGTGACGGCTCGCCAGCCGAGGTTCACGTCGTTCACGCGTTCGCTGCTGGCCAAGGCTCGAGCGACCGGCGTGGTCTTTCGGACGCAGAACGCTGGGCGTCTCCAGCGACGGGCACGCGGTGCTGATCGGCGTTCAGCGCAAGGCGGACGTCGACCGCCTGCTCAGCCTCGTGCAGCGCGAGGACGGGCGCAACGGCTTCAGCGTCGTCATGACCGGCGGCGGGACACTCGACCACGACTTCAACGCGCTCTCCCAGCACGACCTCCAGTCGGGCGAGCTCGAGGTGGGCCTGCCGGCAGCGCTGATCGTGCTGCTGCTCGTCTTCGGCTCGGTCGTCGCGGGGCTCGTGCCGCTCGCGATGGCGCTCGTCTCGATCATGGTCGCGCTCGGGCTCTGCGCGGTGATCGCGGGGATCTTCACGCTCTCGGTCTTCTTCATCAACATGCTCACGGGGATGGGGCTCGCGCTCGGGATCGACTACTCGCTGTTCGTCGTCTCGCGCTACCGCGAGGAGCGCGCCAACGGGCGGGCGGAGCCGGACGCGATCGGCTGGGCGGGCGCGACCGCGAGCCGCGCGGTTCTCTTCAGCGGCTCGGTGTTCGTGATTGCGCTGACCGGGATGCTGCTCGTGCCCTCGAACGTGATGAAGAGCCTTGCGGTGGCGGCGATCATGGTCGGGATCGTGTCGGTCTGCGCGGCGCTGACGCTGCTGCCGGCTCTGCTCGGTTTGCTCGGCGATCGCGTGAACGCGCTCCGGATCCCGTGGGTCGGGCGTTCGCATGGGCAGGAGGGGCGGTTCTGGGGCGCGGTCGTCCGCGCGGTGATGCGCCGGCCGGTGGCGAGCCTGCTCGTCTTCGGCGGGCTGCTGGTCGCGCTGGCGGTGCCGACCATCGGGCTGAAGCTCGGCGCGAGCGGGGTGAGCACGCTGCCGAACCGGCTCGAGTCGAAGCGCGGCTACGAGGCGCTCGTGCGCTCCTTCCCGCAGGCGAGTGCCGCCCCGGCGCTCGTCGCGGTCTCGGGGGACGTGCGCTCGCCTGCCGTGCGCGCTGCGATCGCGCGGCTGCGCGCGGAGGCGGGGGCGCATCCGCCGTTCGGCCGCAGCGACCTGCGCTACTCCGCGAGCGGCGACACCGCCGCGATCGGCGTCGAGCTCGGTGGCGACAAGACCGGCCAGCGGGCGCTCGACGCGGTGCGCTGGCTGCGCACGACGGCCCATCGCGACTTCAGCGGCACCGGCGTCCGCGTCTGGGTCGGCGGCGACACGGCCGACAACGTCGACTTCATCGACGCGATGAACGCCTGGCTGCCGATCGTCTTCGCGTTCGTGCTCGGGCTCAGCTTCGTGCTGCTGACGGTCGTCTTCCGCTCGATCGCGATCGCCGCGGTCTCGATCGCGCTCAACCTGCTCTCGGTCGGCGCCGCCTACGGGCTGGTCGTGCTCGTCTTCCGGCACGGCTTCGCGACCGGCCTGCTCGGCTTCCAGCGGGTCGGCGCGATCGAGGCGTGGGTGCCGCTCTTCCTGTTCTCCGTGCTGTTCGGGCTGTCGATGGACTACCAGGTCTTCCTGCTCAGCCGGATCAAGGAGCGCTACGACGCGAGCGGTTCGACGAACGAGGCGGTCGTCCACGGCGTCGCCTCGACGGCGCGGCTGATCACCGGCGCGGCGCTGATCATCGTGGCCGTCTTCAGTGGCTTCGCGAAGGGCGACCTCGTCATGTTCCAGCAGATGGGCTTCGGCATCGCGGTGGCGCTGCTGATCGACGCGACGGTGATCCGCTCGGTGCTGCTGCCCGCGGCGATGCGGCTGCTGGGGGCGCGTAGCTGGTATCTGCCGAGCTGGCTCGAGTGGCTGCCGCGGATCGAGATCGAAGCCGAGGCGCCCGCTCCGCCGCTGCCGAGCCCTGGGACGTGACTGCGGTGCTGAACGGCAAGTGCGAGTGCGGCGCGGTCAGGTACCAGGTGGCCGACGAGTTCCTCTACGCGGCCAACTGCCACTGCTCGAATTGCCGCGCCGCGACCGGCTCGGCGTTCAAGCCGTTCGCCGGGATCGAGCGGGAGAAGCTCGAGGTGACGCAGGGCGCGGACAGCCTGCTCGTCTGGGGCGACGACGAGCTGAACCACACGCGCTGCGGCGTCTGCGGCTCGCTGCTCTACTCGGTCGTGCGCGAGGGCGAGTACGTGCACGTCGCGCTCGGGTCGCTCGCCGACCCGCCGTCGATCAGGCCGAGCGAGCACATCTTCGTCGGCTCGAAGGCGCCCTGGTTCGAGATCACCGACGACCTGCCGCAGAACGACGAGTACTAGGCGCTACTTGCCCGACTGCAGCTCCCAGGCGGCGATGACCGCGTCTTCGATCGCATCCGGATTCCCGTTCTCGAGGTCGGCGACGATCATCATGTGCTTCGCGAAGCGTTTCGGCACCGAGAACGTCTCCGGAGAACGACTGGAGCAGGAAATCGCGGAAGTCGAACGTCGCGCGGATGACGACGTGGCTGTCGTCGAGCTGCCGCGCGACAAGGCGTCCGCGGTAGCGCCACTCGAGCAGGCCGTCGCGGCGACGTTCGACGACACCGTCGAGCTGAGCGGCCAGGCTGCTGAGGTCGGCGAGCGACATCAGCTCATGCTTGCAGGCCGTCGAACGTCGCCTGCGCCGAATACGCTGCAGTCGCTTTCTCCGTGCACCCGCGCGCGTAGGGAGCACGACCGCTTGATGAAGCCATGCAGTCACACCTAGTTCGGCTGCGACTCGGGATATTGCTGATCATCCTGTCGTGGTTCCCGTTTGCTCAGATCCTCATAAGCGTCCTTCGAGGTCACGGCCACCTGACGAGCGACAGCTCGGCTTCGACCTTGCGGTTGGTCATCTGGGGAATCCAGGTCGTGATCGGGCTGGTTGGCGTGTTCCTGGCTGGGAAGGTGACGATCAACGAGGCCAAGAAGGCGGGCTGGCGGCGGACTCCGCGACATCTCTGGCGCTTGTTCTGGCGAGGGTCGGAGGCTCTCTGAGCAATCAGGGCATGCTCACGTCCATCGAGCCGGCGCAGGTTACGCTCGAGGCCCGTCCTCTCTGAGGTAGTGCGCGCCCGCGCCTCGGCCGGCGGCTTCGTCGTCGGGGTTCAGCAGGTCGCACTGGTCGATCGAGAGGCAGCCGCAGCCGATGCACGTCGTCAGGCGGTCGCGGAGAGCCTGGAGGGTCTCGATGCGGGCGTCGAGGTCGTCTCGCCACTTGTTCGAGAGGCGCTCCCAGTCCTTGCGGCTCGGGGTGCGCCGGGTGGGTAGGCCTTCGAGCGCGCCGCGGATGTCGGCAAGCGTCACTCCCGCTGCCCGGCCGGCCTGGATGAACGCGATCCGGCGCAGGACGGCGCGGTCGTAGCGGCGCTGGTTGCCGTCGGTTCGCTTGGACTCGATCAGCCGATGGCGCTCGTAGAAGCGCAGCGCGGAGGGCGCGATCCCGCTGCGCGCCGAGACCTCGCCGATCGAGAGCTCCGAAGCCACTTGACTTGAACAATAGTTGAGGTTCTAGGATGCGCGCCGTGAGCTCGCGCTGCCACCTCGTCTATGCCCTGGCACCCGCGGGGGTGAGCGCCCGCGAGGCCAACGACCTGCTCAATGAGTACGTCGCCGACGAGAGTCGCGGGCTCGCCGTCTGGCACGACCACTTCGTCGGCGACCACGGCGGCGCCGTCGTCCTCGACACGCGCGACGACGACGAGGAGGCGCGCCTCGCGGATCCGGGCCCGCTCGCCGGCTGGAAGCTCAGCGTCCATCCGCTCACCTTCTCGCTCAGCGCCGTCGGCTTCGCCGCGCAGACGTCATTCACGCTCGAGCAGTACCGCGGAGTCAGCCTCGAGGAGCTGGCCGCGGCCGAGGCCGACGATCCCCGCTACTGGTGGAAACGCGCGAGCTGAACACACGGGCGGCGTCGCTCGACGAGCTCCGCGAGAAGGGGCGGCTGGTCGTGAGCCTGAACGGCCACACGATCTGCCTGCTCACCGAGGGAGACGCGGTCTACGCCATCGACAACCGCTGCCCGCACATGGGCTTCCCGCTGCACCGCGGGACGGTCAGCGACGGGATCCTCACCTGCCACTGGCACCACGCGCGCTTCGACCTCTGCACGGGCGGCACGTTCGACCAGTTCGCTGACGAGCTGCGCCGCTTCCCGGTCGAGCTCGAAGGCGACGACGTCTATGTCGACCTGACGCCGCGGCGCGACCCGGTCGAGCACCAGCGGGGCCGGCTGCAGGTGGGGCTCGAGCGGAACATCTCGCTTGTCGTCGCCAAGGCCGCGATCGTGCTCGTCGAGGCCGACCCGAGCGGGATCGACGCGTTCCGCGCGGGTCTCGACTTCGGTGTGCGCCGGCGCGGCGGCGGCTGGTTCCGCGGCCTCACGACGCTGAGCTGCTTCATGAACCTCGTACCGCGCCTGCCGGCGGAGGAGCGGGCGGCCGCGCTCTACCACGGGCTGACCGACGTCGCTCTCGATTCAGCGGGCGAGGAGCCGCGCTTCCCGCTCGAGCCGCTGCCGGGCGAGGCCGATCCGGAGCGGCTCGCGCGCTGGTTTCGCCGCTTCGTCGAGGTGCGCGACGTGGAGGGCGCCGAGCGCGCGCTGGTCTCGGCGGTTCGGGCCGGCGCGACTCCGGAGCAGCTCGCGGACATGGTCTTCACGGCCGCGACCGACCACCGCTACCTCGACGGCGGACACACGCTCGACTTCGTCAACAAGGCGCTCGAGGCGCTCGACGTCGCCGGCTGGGAGCGTGCCGAGGCTGTGCTCGCTTCGCTGCCGGCCCAGCTCGCCTTCGCGGAGCGGATGGAGGAGTCGAACGCGTGGCGCAACCCGGTCGACCTGGTCGCGTTGCTCGAGGACGCCTTCGAGCGCCTGCCCGAGCCGGGGCCGGGCGGCTGGGGCGGCCGCGCAGAGCTCGTGGAGACGCTTCTCTCCGCCGAGGCGGCCGAGATCCTCGAGGCGCTGCTCGCGGCGCTACGGGCGGGCGCGTCTGCGGTGGAGCTGGCGTCAGCCGTCACGTTCGCGGCGGCGATGCGGATCGCCCGTTTCCCGACGACGAACGAGTTCGGCGACTGGGACACGGCGCTGCACACGTTCACGTTCGCGAATGCGGTCGAGCAGGGGCTCCGCCGCTCGCCTTCGCAAGAGCTTCTTCGCGGCGTGCTCGACGCGGCGATGAGCGTCCACCTCGACCGCTTCCTGAACGTGCCGGCCACGCGGCTTCCGGCGGCCGAGGACGGTGACGGCGCGCTCACGGAGCTGCCGCACCTGCTCGACCAGCAGCAGCAGGTCGACGAGG
>CAVWKS010000007.1:0-153194 GCA_963755635.1 uncultured Actinomycetes bacterium
ACCTCTGGACGGAGGCGACGGAAGACGTCGCCCAGGCGATGGAGAAGAACCTGCTCGAGCTGAACCCGATCTTCATGATGGCCAACTCCGGCGCCCGCGGGTCGTTCAAGCAGATCCGCCAGCTCGCCGGCATGCGCGGCCTGATGGCGAACCCGAAGGGCGAGATCATCGAGCGCCCGATCAAGGCCAACTTCATGGAGGGCCTGAGCGTGCTCGAGTACTTCATCTCGACCCACGGCGCTCGCAAGGGCCTCGCCGACACGGCGCTGCGGACGGCGGACTCGGGCTACCTCACCCGGCGTCTGGTCGACGTCTCGCAGGACGTGATCATCCGCGAGGAGAACTGCAAGACGAAGGACTTCATCGAGCTTCCGCTGCACGTGCCCGAGGGCGTGAACAAGAGCATCCTCGGCCGCGTGCTCGCCGAGGACGTCCACAAGCCACTCTCGAGCGGCAAGCCTGGCAAGACGGTCGTCGCCGAGAAGGGCGACATCGTCACGAACCAGGTCCTCGCCGACATCGAGGAGGCCTTCACCGAGCACGAGCTCGAGGAGGAGCCGCGGATCCCGGTGCGCTCGGTGCTGAAGTGCCGCAGCGAGTTCGGAGTCTGCCGCGCGTGCTACGGCATCTTCCTCGCCACCGGCGGCCTCTGCGAGATCGGCGACGCGGTCGGGATCATCGCCGCGCAGTCGATCGGCGAGCCCGGGACGCAGCTGACGATGCGGACGTTCCACACCGGCGGCGTCGCGGGCGCGGACATCACGCACGGCCTGCCGCGCGTGGTGGAGATCTTCGAGGCACGGAACCCGAAGGGCGCGGCGAAGCTCGCCGAGACCGGCGGGACCGTGCGCATCGAGGACACCGACCGCGGGCCCAAGCTCTCGGTCGTCACCGACGAGGTGGACGAGAACGGCGAGGCCGTCGAGCCGGTCGCCTACCAGCTGCCGCGGCGCACGCGGATCCTGGTCGTGGACGGCCAGGTCGTCGAGCCGGGCGACGCGCTCCACGAGGGGTCGATCGCCCCGACCGACCTGCTCCGCCTGAAGGGCTCGACCTCGACCGAGCTGTACCTCGTCGGCGAGGTGCAGAAGGTCTACAAGTCGCAGGGCGTCGACATCCACGACAAGCACATCGAGCTGATCGTCCGGCAGATGCTGAAGAAGGTGCGCGTCGAGAACGCCGGCGACACCGACCTGCTGCCGGGCCAGCTCGTCGACAAGGTCGTCCTCGACCGCGAGAACGCCCGCGTCAAGAAGGAGAAGACGAAGAAGGAGCAGGCCACGTTCGAGCCGCTGATCCTCGGGATCACGAAGGCGTCGCTCGCGACCGAGTCGTTCCTCTCCGCCGCCTCCTTCCAGGAGACGACGAAGGTGCTGACCGACGCCTCGATCGAGGGCAAGGTCGACCGCCTGCTCGGCTTGAAGGAGAACGTGATCATCGGGAAGCTGATCCCGGCGGCGACCGGGCTGAAGCGCTACCGCATGATCGACATCGGGCCGTCCGAGAAGGTGCCGAAGGAGACCTACGAGCGCGAGGCGTTGCTCGCCGCGCTCGAGGAGATCGGCTCCGACGGCGGCGACGGCGTCGACCTGGCGAGCCTCGGCCTCGACTTCGGCGGCGAGCCCGAGACCGACGGCGAGTCGAAGCCGCGCGAGTCGACCGAGGCGGAAGAAGTGCCCGAGGTCGACACTCCGCTGGACGAGTAACAAGTTCCGGTAGGGCGGGAGGCGCTCGGTCTCCCGCCCTGCTACTTTTGAGCGCGGGTCGGGTGAAGCGCTTCGTTCTCATCGCACTCGCCGCCTGCGCGGCGTTCGCGGCAGTGCCGCACCGGGCTGCCGCGTCCGAGACCTGCGGGATTCCCGACAAGGGAACGCTCTGGATCGACTTCGCCGACGGCTCCGTCCCGTTCTGGCAGATGTTCGCGCAGCCTGGTGTGATCGGCGCGGCCTCGAACTTCATCTACCCGCCGCTGCTGCGGAGCTACGGCGCGAAGACGGTCTACTTCGACCTGCATTTCATCCGCCGCGTGGGGACGCCGCTCGAGCCGTTCGATCCCGCCTACGTGATCGACCGCGCCAACCGGATGTACAACACGGCCGCGATGTCGATGGGCTGCGCGAACCCGGTCATCACGGAGAACGAGCTCAACGGCGCGAACCTGATCACACCATGGAGCGCGACGAACGCGCAGTACCGGCGCGACGTCCTGATCTACCTGCAGACGCTCGTCGCGCGCGGCGCGCGGCCCGTGCTGCTCGTGCCGTCCGCGCCGTACACCGGCGACGAGGCGGGCGACTGGTGGCGGCAGGTGTCGCAGTACGCCGACATCGTCAGCGAGTCGTACTTCGCCGCGCCGAGGATCGCGAAGCTCGGCCCGTTCGTTGGTGGACGCACGCTTCGCGAGTTGTTCCGCAACCGGATCGCGCCGTACACCGCGCTCGGAATCCCGACGCGGCGCCTCGGGATCATGCTCGGCTTCCACACGACGCCCGGCTCCGGCGGCCGCGAGCATGCGCCGCTGCTCTCATGGCTCGAGGTGACGAAGCTGCAGGCGCTGGCCGCGAAGGAGGTCGCGAAGGAGATTGGCCTTCGCTCGATCTGGTCGTGGGGCTGGGCCGTCTGGGGCAAGAACTCGCCCGAGAACGATCCCGACAAGCCCACCGCCGCCTGCGTCTACCTCTGGGCGCGGAGCCCGTCGCTCTGCGACGCGCCGAAGGTCGTGCCGAAGAGGTTCGATTCCTCCCGCGACGAGGGGCAGATCGTGCTGCCGGCCGGCGCGCGCTGCACGGTCCAGGGCAAGCGACTCGACTGGGGCGATATCCGGGGCCTCGCTCCTGTGACCGGCGACCTGGACGTGGCGTTCACCGCGACCTACGCGCGCATCGTCGCCAGCCTCTACCAGCCGCTCAAGTCGACTCAGATCGCGGCGGCGGAGAAGGCCGTGATCGGCGCCCGCTTCGGCAGCCGCGGCGCCTATCTGAGCGCGCTTCGGCGCGCCCACGCGACGCCGACGGTCGCGCGCGGCGTGATCGCCGACGAGCTGCGGCGCGGGCTGATCGAGCAACGCTTCCGCGTGCCGGCGCCGGCCGCGGCCGACGTGCAGGAGTACTACACGAGCTACGCGGACACTCCGTCCCGGCTGATCGAGTCGAAGACACGCGCGCCGTGGCTCGGCGGGCGCACCCGCGGGCTCGCGCTCGCGTCGAACGCGCCCCCGCAGCTCTTCCGCCTGCGCGGCAGCGGCTGGGCGACCATCAACACGATGACCGGCAAGTTCCAGGTCCGTGCGCTCACGCCGTCCGTGCCGCTCGGCGGCGTCCCGCTCGGCCTGGCGCGCCCAGCGGTCGTCGCCGCGCTCAAGGCGCTGGCCCGCGACCAGGACTACGAGCACTGGCTCGTCGCCCGCGAGCGGGCCTACGACTACGCGACCCTCTGCTACCGCGACCGCCAGCCGACCGCGGGGCTCGTTCCGCTGACGGACTACCTGCCCTTCCTGGCTGCCGACTAGCTCGAACTAGTTGGCGCTGGAGAGGGGCCGCTCGTTCTCTTCCTCGGGCTCCTCGTACGCGACGACCTGCGCCTTGCCGCGTTCCTTCGCGCGGTAGAGCGCCTCGTCGGCCCGCTCGAAGAAGGTCGTCGGGTCGTCCTCCTCGCGCAGTTCGGCAATTCCGGCCGAGACGGAGAGCCGGCCCGCCTGGCCGACCGGGCGCGAACCGACCGCGCCGAGCAGGCGGTGGTAGAGCTGGTCGGCGTCGCCCGTGGACGACTCGGGCAGGATGACCGAGAACTCGTCGCCGCCCACGCGGCAGGCGATGTCTGCCGAGCGCACCACGTCCTTCACGCGCTCGGCGGTCTCCGCGAGCACGGCGTCTCCGGCGAGGTGGCCGATGCGGTCGTTGATCGCCTTGAAGTCGTCGAGGTCGAAGACGACGAGCGCGAGCTTGCGCGCCGTACCGGTGCGCGCGGGCGACCTCGCGCGCGAGCGTCTCGTGGAAGTAGCGGCGGTTGTGCAGGCCGGTGAGCGCGTCGAGGTCGGCGAGCTGCCGGGCTTCGCGGAAGCGGCGCGCGTTCTCGATCGCGGGCCCCGCGCGCTGCGCGAGCTCCTCGAGCTCGCGGATCTCCTCCTCGGCGAATCGGTGCTCGCCGCTGCGGCTGTAGACCGCCAGGAACCCGATCGCGCCCGGATGGCCGGGCACCGGCACGGCCAGCCCGGACCGGATCAGGTCAGCCGAGTCCAGCGCGGGCGGGTACTGGTAGACGAGCGAGATCGCGCGCGCCTCCTGGCCGTCGGGCGGTCCGGAGATGACCTGGCGCTTCGCCTCCTCCTCGGAGAGCCCGAGCGTCGCCATGATCGGCTTCTTCTCGCCGTCGATCGAGACGAGAGCTGCGTCGACACCGGGCACGGCGCCCGCGGCCTCGAGCGTCCGCGAGAGCACCTCGTCGAGGTCGATCGAGCCGGCCAGCTCGGTCAGGTAGCGGTTGCGGCGGCCTTCCTCCTGTGCGCGCTCCAGGGACAGCGAGAGCTCGCGCACCATCGACTCCATGCGGGTGTTCATCTCGCCGACGAGCTCGAGCAGCTGCTCCTGGCCCCCGCTGCGGGAACGGCGAGCGCGCAGCATCAGGCCGAGCGCGATCAGCAGGACCACCGCGACGGCCACCCCGGCGACTATCAGGGTAGTCGTGTTCGTCACCGCATCGACCATCTCTCCCTCGCCCAAACCTCCGCTCGGGCCCGTGCTCGCCGCTCGAGCGCCGGGCGTTTCTCACTGTAATCCGGTTGTCCTCAACAGGCTATGGCTTCAAAGTGGTAAAGAAACTTGCGCCAATCGCCACAATAATCGCCGCTGAGCGGCTCGGATCGGCGCAGCCATGCGCATTTCCGCGTTTGCGGTTCGGCCTCCCGTTCGCTACCATCGTCAGCCGGTTGGTAGGGGTTCCAGCCCCCGCCAGCCTTTGCTGTGTAAGAGCCTCGACGTAGGGAGTAGATGCCGACCGTCAATCAGCTGGTCCGAAAAGGCAGGGTCGCCCCCAAGGCGAAGGTGAAGACCCCTGCCCTTCGCGGCGCGCCGCAGAAGCGGGGCGTGTGCACGCGTGTCATGACGCAGACGCCGAAGAAGCCGAACTCGGCGCTGCGCAAGGTTGCCCGCGTGCGGCTGACCAACGGGATGGAGGTCGGGGCCTACATCCCGGGCGAGGGCCACAACCTGCAGGAGCACTCGGTCGTGCTCGTCCGCGGCGGGCGCGTCAAGGACCTCCCGGGCTACCGCTACAAGGTGATCCGGGGCGGGCTCGACGCGGCCGGCGTCGGCGACCGGCGCCAGGGGCGCTCCAAGTACGGCGCGAAGCGGGGCTCGTAGTGCCTCGCCGAGCCAAGATTCAGCCCCGGACGCTCGAGCCGGATCCCGTCTACAGCTCGCGGCTCGTCACCCAGGTCGTGAACAAGGTGATGACGCGCGGGAAGAAGTCGACCGCCGAGGCGATCGTCTACGGCGCGCTGGACCGGATCGGCGAGCGCACGGGCAAGCCGCCCGTCGAGGTGCTCGAGCAGGCCGTCAAGACCGTGACGCCGGTGCTCGAGGTCCGCTCCCGCCGTGTCGGCGGCGCCAACTACCAGGTGCCCGTCGAGGTGCCGCAGCGCCGCGCGCGCACGCTGGCCGTGCGCTGGATCGTCACGTACGCGCGCGACCGGCGCGAGAAGCAGATGTCGGACAAGCTCGCCGGCGAGATCCTCGACGCGCTCGAGCAGCAGGGCGGCGCCTACAAGCGCAAGGACGACCTCTACCGGATGGCGCAGGCCAACAAGGCCTTCGCGCACTACAGGTGGTGAGCTCGATGGCTGCCACGAAGACGCAGATCGCGCTCGAGAACGTGCGCAACATCGGGATCATGGCCCACATCGACGCGGGCAAGACCACGACGACCGAGCGGATCCTCTACTACACCGGCCGCACCCACAAGATGGGCGAGGTGCACGAGGGCGCCGCGGTGATGGACTGGATGGCGCAGGAGCAGGAGCGCGGCATCACGATCACCTCTGCGGCGACAACCGCCTCGTGGCGCGATTTTCGTATCAACATCATCGATACGCCCGGGCACGTGGACTTTACGGTCGAAGTGGAGCGCAGCCTGCGCGTGCTCGACGGCGCGATCGCCGTCTTCGACTCCGTCGCAGGCGTCGAGCCACAGTCCGAGACCGTCTGGCGCCAGGCCGACCGCTACCGCGTGCCGCGGATCGCCTTCATCAACAAGATGGACCGCACCGGCGCGGACTTCTTCGCCTCGGTGCAGTCGATGGTCGACCGTCTTGGCGCCCGCCCGGTCCCGGTACAGCTGCCGATCGGCCAGGAAGAGCATTTCCGCGGCGTCATCGACCTCGTCGAGATGCGCGCGATCGTCTGGGAGGACGACCTCGGCACGAAGATGGACGCCGTCGAGATCCCCGAGGAGCTGCGCGAGCAGGCGAGCGAGTATCACCACCAGCTGATCGACGCGGTCGCCGACCACGACGACGAGCTGATGGAGACCTATCTGCTCGACGAGGACTCGGTCACGCCGGAGATGCTGAAGCGGGCGCTCCGCGCGGCGACGCTGGACATCACGGTCACGCCGGTGCTCGCCGGCTCGGCGTTCAAGAACAAGGGCGTCCAGCCGCTGCTCGACGCCGTCGTCGACTACCTGCCGAGCCCGCTCGACGTGCCGCCGATTCACGGGATCGATCCGCGCACGGAGCACGAGCTCTCGCGCCGCCCGGCGCTCGACGAGCCGTTCTCGGCCCTGGTCTTCAAGGTCATGTCCGACCCGTACGTCGGCAAGCTGACGTACTTCCGCGTCTACTCCGGCCAGGTCGGCGCCGGCGACCGCGTGCTGAACACGACCACCGGCAAGACCGAGCGGATCGGCCGCATCCTGCAGATGCACGCCAACCACCGCGAGGAACGCGAGGAGATCGGTGCGGGCGAGATCGCCGCCGTCGTCGGGCTGAAGGCCTCGACCACGGGCGACACGCTCGCGATCGACACGGCGCCGATCCGGCTCGAGTCGATGGACTTCCCGGATCCCGTCATCTCCGTCGCGATCGAGCCGAAGACGAAGGCCGACCAGGACAAGCTCGGCTCAGGGCTGCAGCGCCTGTCCGAGGAGGATCCGACCTTCCGCGTCCGCACGGACGACGAGACCGGCCAGACCCTGATCTCGGGCATGGGCGAGCTCCACCTCGAGATCATCGTCGACCGGCTCCTGCGCGAGTTCTCGGTCGACGCGAACGTCGGCCGCCCGCAGGTCGCCTACCGGGAGACCTTCGGCCGCCCCGTCGAGAAGATCGAGGGGCGCTTCGTCCGCCAGACCGGCGGCCGCGGCCAGTACGGCCACGCCGTGATCAACGCCGAGCCGACCGAGCCCGGCGAGGGCTACGAGTTCGTGGACAAGATCGTCGGCGGCAAGATCCCGCGCGAGTACATCGGCCCGGTCGACCTCGGCATCCAGGAGGCGATGGAGTCCGGCATCCTCGCCGGCTACCCGGTCGTCGACGTCCGCATCGAGCTGATCGACGGCTCGTTCCACGACGTCGACTCGAGCGAGATGGCGTTCAAGGTCGCCGGCTCGATGGCCTTCAAGGAGGCGATGAAGCGCTCGAAGCCGAAGCTGCTCGAGCCGGTCATGGCCGTCGAGGTCGTGACCCCCGAGGACTATCTCGGCGACGTGATGGGCGACCTCAACTCGCGCCGCGGGCGAGTCGAAGGGCTCGAGCCGCGCGGCAACGCGCAGGCGATCAAGGCCCGCGTCCCGCTCGCCACCATGTTTGGTTACGCAACCGACCTGCGCTCGACGACGCAGGGCCGGGCCACGTTCACCATGCAGTTCGACCGGTACGAGGAAGTGCCGCAGTCGATCGCAGGCGAGCTCGTCGACTCGCAGGCCACGTAACGGAAGGAAGGAAAGGACGGAATGGGAAAGCAGAAGTTCGAGCGCACGAAGCCGCATCTCAACGTCGGCACGATCGGGCACATCGACCACGGCAAGACGACGCTCACCGCCGCGATCACGAAGGTGCTCGCGGAGAAGGTCGGCGGCGGCACGGCCGTGCGGTCGTTCGAGTCGATCGACAACGCCCCTGAGGAGCGCCAGCGCGGCATCACGATCAACACCTCGCACGTCGAGTACGAGACCGAGAACCGCCACTACGCGCACGTCGACTGCCCGGGGCACGCCGACTACATCAAGAACATGATCACGGGCGCCGCCCAGATGGACGGCGCGATCCTCGTCGTCAGCGCCGCCGACGGCCCGATGCCGCAGACGCGGGAGCACATCCTGCTCGCGCGCCAGGTCGAGGTGCCGTACATCGTCGTGTTCCTGAACAAGGCCGACATGGTCGACGACCCGGAGCTGCTCGAGCTCGTCGAGATGGAAGTGCGCGAGCTGCTGTCGAACTACGAGTTCCCGGGCGACGACATCCCGATCGTGACCGGTTCGGCGCTGAAGGCGCTCGAGGGCGACGAGGAGCAGGCCGCGAAGATCCTCGAGCTGATGGAGGCCGTGGACAGCTACATCCCCGAGCCGACCCGCGACACCGACAAGCCGTTCCTGATGCCGATCGAGGACGTCTTCACGATCACGGGCCGCGGCACCGTCGTCACCGGCCGGATCGAGCAGGGCCAGATCAAGTCGGGCGACGACGTCGAGATCGTCGGCATCCATCCGGAGACGGAGAAGACCGTCGTCACCGGGCTCGAGATGTTCAACAAGACGCTCGACTTCGCCCAGGCGGGCGACAACGCCGGCGCGCTCCTGCGCGGTACCAAGCGCGAGGAGGTCGAGCGCGGCCAGGTGCTCGCGAAGCCGGGCTCGATCACGCCGCACACCGTCTTCAAGGCGGAGGTCTACGTGCTCTCGAAGGACGAGGGCGGGCGGCACACGCCGTTCTTCAACGGCTACCGGCCGCAGTTCTACTTCCGCACGACGGACGTGACCGGCTCGATCCAGCTCCCGGAGGGCCAGGAGATGGTCGTCCCGGGCGACAACACGAACATGGACATCGAGCTGATCCAGCCGATCGCCATGGACCAGGGGCTGCGCTTCGCGATCCGCGAGGGCGGCCGCACGGTCGGCGCCGGCGTCGTCACCGAGATCAACAAGTAAGGGAGCGCCGGTGCCGCAGAGCAAAATCCGCATCCGCCTCAAGGGCTACGACCACCAGCAGCTCGACAAGTCTGCGAGCCAGATCGTGGAGACGGCCCAGCGCACCGGCGCGACCATCACCGGGCCTGTGCCCCTGCCCACCGAGAAGAACGTCTACTGCGTGATCCGGTCGCCGTTCAAGGACAAGGACTCGCGGGAGCATTTCGAGGTGCGCACGCACAAGCGCCTGATCGACATCCACTCGCCGACCCCGAAGACGGTCGACTCGCTGATGCGGCTCGACCTGCCGGCCGGCGTCGACATCGAGATCAAACTGTGAAAGGCATCATCGGCACCAAGCTCGGCATGACGCAGGTCTTCGACGCGGAGACCGGTGCCGTCACGCCCGTGACCGTGATCGAGGCGGGCCCCTGCCCGGTCGTGCGGGTCAAGACGGTCGAGTCGGACGGCTACGAGGCCGTCCAGGTCGCCTACGGCGCCGTCGACGAGGCCAGGGTGACCAAGGCCCGGCTCGGGCAGCTCGGCAAGGCCGGCCCGCATCGCAAGATCGTCGAGTTCCGGGGGCCGAGCGAGCTGACCGAGGGCGAGACCGTCACCGTCGAGGCGTTCGAGCCCGGCGAGCGGATCAAGGTCTCGGGGATCGGGATCGGCAAGGGCTTCGCCGGCACGATCAAGCGGCACAACTTCAAGAGTGGCCCGAAGAGCCACGGCTCGCACAACATCCGTGCTCCCGGCTCGATCGGCGCCTCGGCCACGCCGGCGCGCGTTCGCAAGGGCATCCGGGGGCCCGGACGGATGGGCGGCAAGCGCGTGACCCAGGTCGGGCTGACCGTCCACGACATCGACGCGGAGCGGAACCTGCTCCTGGTCAAGGGCGCAGTGCCGGGCCCGCGCAACGGCGTCGTCGAGATCAGAGAGGACAAGAACCGTGGCCGCGCCTAAGGCACCCGTTCTGGGCTCCCAGAAGACCGTGACGCTCGAAGAGGGCGTCTTCGCCGCCGAGGTGAAGCCGCACATCGTCCACGAGACGGTGCGCGCCGAGCTGAACGACGCGCGTTCGGCGACCCGCGGCGGCAAGAGCCGCGGCCTCGTCGCCGGTGGGCGCTCGAAGCCGTGGCGCCAGAAGGGCACCGGCCGGGCGCGCGCCGGCTCGACGCGCGCGCCGCACTGGACGGGCGGCGGCATGGCCTTCCCGCCGAACAACCGCAGCTTCGGCTCGAAGGTGAACCGCAAGATTCGCCGTGCCGCGCTGCGCAGCGCGCTCTCCGCGCACGCGCAGGCCGGCACGCTCGGGATCCTCGATCCGGAGCAGCTCGGCGAGCCGTCGACGAAGGCAGCGCTCGAGCTCGTCCAGCAGTGGGCGAAGGAGTCGCCGCTGCTGGTCGTCGCGCAGCCCGACGACGAGAGCCTGATCAAGTCGTTCCGCAACCTCGACCGCGTGGTCGTGACCGTGCCGGCCGAGCTCGAGGTCAACCAGGTCGTCTGGGCGCGCTCGCTGCTCATCTCCGAGCCTGCGCTCGAGCAGGTGCAGGGGAGGGCCCAATGAGCCTTCATCCGAACCAGGTCCTGCTCGCTCCGGTCGTGACGGAGAAGAGCTACGAGCTGATCGAGCAGCACAAGTACTCGTTCCGGGTCCACCCGGACTCACACAAGACGCAGATCCGGCAGGCCGTCGAGGAGCTCTTCGACGTGCACGTCGAGAGCGTGAACATCGTCAAGGTGCAGTCGAAGCCGAAGCAGCGCAACTTCCGCCGCGGCACGAAGCCCGGCTGGAAGAAGGCAATCGTCCAGATCCGCCGGGGCGAGTCGATCGAGATCTTCGAAGGAGCCCAGGCCTGATGGCACTCAGGAAGTACAAGCCGACCTCTCCCGGCCGCCGCTTCATGTCGGTCTCCGCCTTCGACGAGGTGACGAAGACCGAGCCGGAGAAGAGCCTGCTCGAGCCGATCAAGAAGAAGGGTGGGCGGAACTCGTACGGCCGCATCACGACGCGCCACCAGGGCGGCGGGCACAAGCGCCGCTACCGCACGATCGACTTCAAGCGCCTCAAGGACGGCATCCCGGCCAAGGTGGCCGCGATCGAGTACGACCCGAACCGGTCGGCCCGCATCGCGCTGCTGCACTACGCGGACGGCGCGAAGGCGTACATCCTCGCGCCCGCCCGGCTGAAGGTCGGCGCGACCGTCGAGTCCGGCCCGACCGCCGACATCAAGCCCGGAAACGCGCTCCCGCTGGAGAACATCCCGACCGGCACGCTCGTCCACAACGTCGAGCTGAAGCCCGGCAAGGGCGGCCAGCTCGCGCGCAGCGCCGGCTCCGGGATCCAGCTCGTGGCGAAGGACGAGGGCCAGGGCGTCCTTCGGCTACCATCCGGCGAGCTGCGCCGGGTCCCGCTCACCTGCCGGGCGACGATCGGCCAGGTCGGCAACGTCGACCACGAGAACGTCACCATCGGCAAGGCGGGCCGCAGCCGCTGGAAGGGGAAGCGTCCAACGGTTCGCGGCTCGGCGATGAACCCCGTCGACCATCCGCACGGAGGCGGCGAGGGCAAGTCGAAGGGCGGCCGCCACCCGGTGACACCGTGGGGCGTGCCGACGCTCGGCAAGCGCACGCGCCGCAAGCACAAGGAATCCGACAAGTTGATCGTCCGCGGCCGCCGCCGCGGGAAGGAGAAGCGTTGAGTCGCAGTTCAAAGAAGGGCCCGTTCGTCGAGGAGCGGCTGCTGAGCCGGATCCAGCGGATGAACGAGTCCGGCAGCAAGCAGATGGTGCGCACCTGGTCGCGCTCCTCGACCGTCTTCCCGGAGATGGTCGGGCACACGATCGCGGTCCACGACGGGCGCAAGCACGTGCCCGTCTTCGTGACCGAGCAGATGGTCGGCCACAAGCTGGGCGAGTTCGCGCCGACGCGCACCTTCCGCGGCCACTCCGGCGACCGCAAGACGGAGGTGAAGCGCACCTGATGGCGACGACGGAGCGTCAGGAAGTTCGAGCGAGCGCCCGCTGGGTGCGCATGTCGCCGCGCAAGGCCCGGCTCGTCACGGATCACATCCGCGGCCGCTCCGTGCCCGAGGCACGCACCGTGCTCGCGTTCACGCCGCGCGCTGCGGCCCGCGAGATCGAGAAGGTGCTGCGCTCCGCCGTCGCGAACGCGGAGGCGAACCACAACCTCGTCGGCGACGAGCTGTTCGTCTCGTCCGCGTACGTCGACGAGGGCCCGGTGATGAAGCGCTGGCGCGCCCGAGCGAGAGGCCGCGCCGCCCGGATCACGAAGCCGACCTGTCACATCACCGTCGTCCTGGCGCAGGCCGAGGCCGCGCCGGCACCGGCTCCGCCGCCCCCGGCGGAGGAAGAGAAGCCGAAGCGCGCGCCCGCGGCGAAGAAGCGCAAGGCAGCCCCGAAGAAGAACAAGCCCGTGAAGAAGGAGGCCGCTGCCTAATGGGTCAGAAGACTCATCCCGGCGGGATGCGCGTCGGCGTCATCCACGACTGGAAGTCGAACTGGTACACGGGCACGAAGGAGTTCCCCGCGTACCTGCTCGAGGACATCAAGATCCGCGAGCACATCCAGAACAAGCTCTCGCACGCCGGTCTCTCGGACATCCTGATCCGCAAGGACGCCCAGCGGATCACGATCGACATCTACACGGCGCGGCCGGGGATCGTGATCGGCAAGTCCGGCGTCGAGGTGGACGCGCTCCGCAAGGAGATTCACGGCATGACGAACAAGGCCGTGCACATCAACATCAACGAGATCAAGCGACCCGAGCTCGACGCCAAGCTGGTCGCGCAGTCGATCGCCGAGCAGCTCGAGAACCGCGTCAGCTTCCGGCGGGCGATGAAGCGCTCGCTCGCATCTGCGATCCGCTCCGGCGCGCACGGCGTCAAGGTGCAGTGCGGCGGCCGGCTCGGCGGCGGCGAGATGAGCCGCTCCGAGATGTACTCCGAGGGACGCGTTCCGCTGCACACGATCCGCGCGGACATCGACTACGGCTTCGCCGAGGCGAAGACGACCTTCGGCCGGATCGGCGTGAAGGTCTGGATCAACAAGGGCGAGATCATGCCGGAGGGCTACGAGGGCATCTCCCAGCGCGACGCGCGGCTCGGCGACCAGGACCAGGCACGCCGCCGCGGCGGCACCGCCGAGGGCCTCGGCGCGTCGCGTGAGGGCGGCCGCGGCCGTGGGCAGGACCGCGAAGGTCTCGGCCCGGTGCGCCAGCGAAAGCGCGGCCAGGGCGGCGGCCCGCGCCGCCCCGGCGGGCGCGACCGCGCGCGCGGGCAGGACAACGTCGAGCGCCCGCGCACCGACGAAGAGGCCACGTCGGCCGAGGGACGCGAGCAGCCGCCGGTCGAGCCCGAGACGCAGGCCGTCCCGGAGGCCGTCGCCGAGGCGCCGGATACGACCACGCCGAAGAAGCAGGTCGAGGACCCGACGAAGCTCGACGCCTCGGGAGACCCGGCGGCCGAGGAGAAGCCAAAGCCAAAGCCGAAGCCCCGTAGCAGGAAGAAGACCACCTGATGCTGCTCCCGAAGAAGACCAAGTTCCGCAAGTACCAGCGCGGCCGCCGCCGTGGCCTCTCCAAGGGCCAGACGACGGTGCAGGCCGGCGACTACGGCCTGAAGGCACTCGAGGCCGGCTGGGTGACGAACCGCCAGATCGAGGCCGCCCGAATCGCGATGACGCGCAAGATCCGCCGCGGCGGCAAGGTCTGGATCAACGTCTTCCCGGACAAGCCGGTGACGCAGAAGCCCGCCGAGACGCGCATGGGCTCCGGCAAGGGCGCGCCAGAGCACTGGGTCGCGGTCGTCAAGCCGGGCCGGGTCATGTTCGAGCTCGCCGGCGTGGACGAGCCGCTGGCCAAGGAGGCGCTGCGGCTGGCCGGCCGCAAGCTGCCGATCAAGACGAAGGTCGTCACGAGGGAGGCGGATCTCTTTGCGAGCTAGAGAGCTGCGGGACATGACCGACGAAGAGCTGGAGAACCGCTTGGCAGATACGCGCCAGGAGCTGTTCAACCTGCGCTTCCAGGGCGCGACCGGTGCGCTCGAGAACACCGCGCGCCTCAAGCTCGCGAAGCGCGAGATCGCCCGAATCCTGACCGTCCGCAACGAACGAGCCACACGGCTCACGAGTGAGACACATGGCTGACGAAGAAAAGAACGAGACAACAGACGAAGAGACCGAGCCGACCGAGCCGCAGGCCGAGGTCGAAGAGCCCACGGCCGAGGTCGAAGAGCCGCAGGCCGAGGCCCAGCCGGAGGAGACCCCGGAGGCCGAAGAGCCGGCACCCGAGCCCGAGCCGGTCGCCGAGGCGGCGGAGGAGCCGAGCGGCGAGGTGCCCGTGGAAGAAGCCGAGGCAGTCGCCGAGGAGACCGGCGAGGAGCCGGCAGCCGAAGCCCCTGCTGCGGCCGAGCCAGAGCCGGAGGCGGCTCCTCCGGCGCAGCCCACGCCCAAGGCGAAGCGCAAGCGGATGCCGCGCTCGGAGCGCCACAAGCACTCGAAGCCGAAGCGCGAGCGCCCGGCCGAGCGCCGCCCGATAGTCCGCCTGCCCAAGCCCGAGCACGAGCGCGGCCGCCGCCAGGAGCGCCGCGGAGTCGTCGTCTCGAACGCGATGGACAAGACGATCGTCGTCAAGGTCGACACGGTGAGGGCGCACCCGCGCTACAAGAAGGTCATCCGCCGCTCGACCAAGTTCCACGCGCACGACGAGCAGAACGCGGCGAAGGTCGGCGACCTCGTCCGGATCGTCGAGACGCGCCCGATCTCGAAGTCGAAGAACTGGCGCCTCGCCGAGGTCCTGGAGGCAGCGAAGTGATCCAGCAGGAATCGAGACTGCGCGTGGCCGACAACACCGGCGCCCGCGAGATCCTCTGCATCCGCGTCAAGGGCGGCTCCAAGCGCCGCTACGCGCGGGTCGGCGACGTGATCACGGCCACCGTCAAGACCGCGAGCCCGCAGGGAGCGGTCAAGAAGGGCGAGGTCGTCCAGGCGGTCGTCGTCCGCACGCGGAAGCCGTTCGGCCGCGACGACGGCACCACGATCGCCTTCGACGAGAACGCGGCAGTGCTGATCGACAGCGCGCGCAACCCGCGCGGCACGCGCATCTTCGGGCCCGTCGCCCGCGAGCTGCGCGAGAAGAACTTCATGAAGATCGTCTCGCTCGCCCCGGAGGTTCTCTAGATGACCACCAAGATGAAGATCCGCAAAGGCGACCTCGTCCAGATGCTCGCCGGCAAGGACCGCGGCAAGCAGGGCCGCGTGATCGAGTCGCGCCCGCGCGAGCGGCGCGTGATCGTCGAGAACCTGAACACCGTCAAGCGCCACATGCGTCCTCAGCCGATGCGCGACTCGAGCCGCATGGGCGGCGCCGCGATGACGCCCGGCGGCGTGATCGCGAAGTCGGCGCCGGTTCCGGTCTCGAACGTGATGCTCGTCTGCCCCACGTGCAACCGCCCGACGCGGATCGGGATGACCACGAAGGAGGTCAAGGGCCGCGACGTGCACGTACGCGTCTGCAAGCGGGCCGACTGCCTCCAGGAGATCGACAAGTGAGCGCCGTGGAAAACGGCTACCAGCCCCGGCTGAAGGATCGCTACGACAGCGAGCTCCGCGAGCGCCTCAAGGACGAGCTCGGCGTGAGCACGGTCATGCAGGTCCCGCGCGTCTCGAAGATCACGCTCAACATGGGCGTCGGCGAGGCGAAGACCGACGCGAAGCAGCTCGACAGCGCGATCGAGGAGCTGTCGACGATCGCCGGGCAGCGCGCGCAGGTGCGCCTCGCCCGCAAGTCGGTCGCCGGCTTCAAGGTGCGCGAGGGGATGCCGGTCGGCGCGCGCGTGACGCTGCGCGGCGCCCGCATGTGGGAGTTTCTCGACCGACTGGTCTCGATCGCCCTGCCGCGCATTCGCGACTTCCGCGGGCTCAACCCGCGCTCGTTCGACGGCCGCGGCAACTACTCGCTCGGGATCCGCGAGCAGATCATCTTCCCGGAGATCGACTACGACTCGATCGGCAGCATCCGCGGCCTCGACGTCGCGATCACGACGACGGCCGAGAACGACGAGCAGGGGCTCGCGCTCCTGCGCTCGCTCGGAATGCCGTTCGCACAACAGCAGAGCGAAGAAGAAGGAGAGCAATAGGTGGCACGCAAGGCGTTGATCGAAAAATCCCACAAGCCCCAGCGGTTCAAGACGCGGGCCTACTCGCGCTGCAACCGCTGCGGGCGTCCGCGTGCGGTGTACAAGAAGTTCGGCCTCTGCCGGATCTGCCTGCGCGACCTCGCGCACGAAGGCGTGATCCCGGGCATGACCAAATCGAGCTGGTAATGCAGACAGACCCGATCGCAGACATGCTCACCCGGATCCGGAACGCCAACAAGGCGCTCCAGGAGACCGTCGAGATGCCGAGCTCGCGCTTGAAGTCGGAGATCGCCCGCCTGCTCAAGGAAGAGGGCTACATCCGCGACTTCCACGTCGAGCGGCAGGAGCCCCTGCCGTACGACACGCTGACGGTCGAGCTCAAGTTCGGCCGCAACCGCGAGCGCGTGATCACCGACCTGAAGCGAGTCTCCAAGCCGGGCCGCCGCGTCTACGCACGGAAGGACCGCCTGCCGCGCGTCCTCGGCGGCATGGGCATCTCCATCCTGTCCACCTCCAATGGCCTGATCACGAGCCGGACCGCGGAAGAGCGCGGCGTCGGCGGAGAAGTGATCTGTTTCGTCTGGTAGCGCATGAGTCGAATCGGCAGACAGCCCATCGAGCTTCCGAGCGGCGTCTCGGTCTCGCTTTCGCCTGGGCGCGTGATGGTGAACGGCCCGCTCGGCGAGCTGAGCCAGCAGGTGCCCGACCGGATGAAGGTCGAGCAGGACAACGGCACGATCACCGTGACGCGCCCCACCGAGCGCGGCGACGACCGCGCGCTGCACGGGCTGACGCGCACGCTGATCGCGAACATGGTCGAGGGCGTCACGAGCGGCTTCTCCAAGAGGCTCGAGATCCAGGGCGTCGGCTACCGCGCCTCGCTGCGCGGCGTCGACCTGGAGCTGAACGTCGGCTACTCGCACCCGGTCGTGCTGAAGGCGCCGCAGGGGATCACGTTCGAGGTGCCCACGCCGACCGAGGTGATCGTCAAGGGCATCGACAAGCAGCAGGTCGGCCAGATCGCCGCCGAGGTGCGCAAGGTGCGCCCGCCCGAGCCGTACAAGGGCAAGGGCATCCGCTACGAGGGCGAGTACGTCCGCCGGAAGGTCGGGAAGCGCGCATGAGCACGCTCACCGTCAGGAAGGCGCGCGAGCGCCGCCACAAGCGCGTGCGCGGCAAGGTCTTCGGCACCGCCGATCGGCCGCGCCTGGTCGTGTTCCGCTCGAACCGCGGGATCGAGGCGCAGCTCGTCGACGACCTCGAGGGCCGCACGCTCGCCGGCGCGAGCTGGCTGCAGCTGAAGAAGTCGTTCAAGGGCAACAAGACAGCGCAGGCCGCCGAGGTGGGCAAGGAGCTCGCCAAGCGCGCGAAGGACGCGGGGGTCGAGACCGTCGTCTTCGACCGTGGCGGCTACCTCTACCACGGCAGGGTCAAGGCGCTCGCTGACGCGGCGCGCGAAGGAGGACTGAAGTTCTAGTGCTCCATCCAGCAATACATACCGGCCTCTGGCCCGCGATCACGCGGCGCCAGAGCCCACCCTTGCCCTTGGCAAGGCAATTCAGCCTTGCCGCGGTCAAGTGCGAACTCTGGCTTGGTGCTCGCGACCCAGAGACTCGGCGGCATTACTGGAAGGAGCACTGATGGCGATCGAGGAACGCGAGTCGAGAGAGCTCAAGGAGCGCGTGGTCGAGATCAACCGCGTCGCCAAGGTGGTCAAGGGCGGCCGGCGGTTCTCGTTCACGGCGCTCGTCGTGATCGGCGACGAGGTCGACCGGGTCGGCCTGGGCTACGGCAAGGCGCGCGAGGTGCCGCTCGCGATCTCGAAGGCCGTCGACGACGCCAAGAAGAACATCTTCGACGTACCGCGCCACGGGACGACGATCACGCACGAGATCCTCGGCGAGTTCGGCGCCGCGCGCGTGCTGCTGCGGCCGGCGAGCGAGGGAACCGGCGTGATCGCCGGCGGCGGCGTCCGCGCCGTGCTCGAGCTGGCCGGGATCCGCGACATCCTCGCGAAGAGCCTGGGCACGACGAACCCGATCAACATGCTGAAGGCGACCGTCAACGGCCTGCAGCGGCTGCGCCGGCCTGATGAAGTGGCGGCGACGCGCGGCCTGACGATCAGCCAGGTCCTGCCGGTGAGCGCGAAGCCACCGGCCGAGCAAGAGGAAGAGCCCCAGCCCGAGCCACCGCCGGCCGAGCCGGTCGCGGTGACAGAGGAGAGCGATGGCGAAGCTGAAGATCACGCAGACGCGTAGCTCGATCGGCCAGAGCCAGCGCCACCGTGGCACCCTCCGCGCGCTCGGCCTGGGCAAGATCGGCCGCAGCGTGGAACGGGACGAAAGCCCGCAGCTCGCCGGTATGCTGAGGAAGGTCCGTCACCTCGTGAGGGTGGACTCCGATGCCTGACGACCTGAACCTCTCGAACCTCAAGCCGTCACAGCCACGCAAGTCGCGCAAGCGCGTCGGCCGCGGACTCGGCTCGGGCAAGGGCCGCTACTCAGGCCGCGGGCTGAAGGGCCAGAAGTCGCGCTCCGGCTCGCACAAGATGCGTGCCGGCTTCGAGGGTGGCCAGAGCCCGCTCTACATGCGGCTCGGCAAGCAGCGCGGCGGCTCCGCCGACGCGATGGCCGTGGGGCCGCACCGCACGTCGACCGCGCCGGTCAACGTCGCGACGCTCGAGGAGCGCTTCGAGGCCGGCGCCGACGTGACGCCGGAGACGCTGGTCGAGAAGGGCGTCCTCAAGAACACGAAGACCGACGTCAAGATCCTCGGCAACGGCGACCTGAAGAAGCAGCTCGCCGTCACCGCGCACGCCGTCTCCGCGAGCGCGCGCGAGAAGATCGAGGCCGCCGGCGGCACGATCACGCTGCTGCGCGAGCCGAAGGAGCGCAAGCCCAAGCGGCGCCAGCGGCCCGCGCCGCCTGCAGAGCCCGAGGCGGAGGCACCCGAGGAGCAGCCTGAGGCGGAGGCCGAGCCCGAGGCCGCCGAGGAGCAGTCCGCGGCAGAGACCGAGGCGCCGGAGGAGGAGAGCTAGGTGTTCAGCTGGCTGGCGAACGCCTGGCGGGTCCCGGAGCTCAGGCGCCGCGTCCTCTTTACGGCCCTGATCCTCGCGCTCTACCGGCTCGGCTCGTGGATCCCGGCGCCGGGCGTCGACTCGAGCGCGATCCAGGGCTACTTCAACAACAACGGCGGCGGCACGATCCTCGGCCTGCTGAGCGTCTTCTCGGGCGGCGCGCTCGCGCGCTTCTCGCTGTTCGCGCTCGGCATCATGCCCTACGTCACCGCCTCGATCATCCTCCAGCTCCTGACCGTCGTCATCCCGAAGCTCGAGGAGCTGCAGAAGGAAGGCGAGGCCGGGATGGCCAAGATCAACCAGTACACGCGCTACCTGACCGTGGCGCTTGCCGCCGCGCAGTCGACGGGCTACGCGTACCTCTTCCAGCGGCAGGGCATCCTCACGCACAACACCGGCCGCCTGGTACTGATCATCATCACGCTCACCGCCGGGACGACGCTATTGATGTGGATGGGCGAGCTGATCACGAAGCGCGGCGTCGGCAACGGCATCTCGCTGCTGATCTTCGCGTCGATCCTCTCGACCGCGCCCGCGGGCGTGACCGCCTGGTACAACGGCGGCCCGATGGAGAAGCTCTTCTTCCCGCTGATCGCGATCGGCATCGTCGTCGCGGTCGTCTTCATGCAGGAAGGCCAGCGGCGCATCCCGATCCAGTACGCGAAGCGGATGGTGGGCCGGCGGATGACGAGCGGCGGCGCGACCTACATGCCGCTGCGCGTGAACATGGCCGGCGTCATCCCGATCATCTTCGCCGCGGCCGTGATGGCGTTCCCGCCGACGATCGGCCAGTACTTCCCGGCGACGCAGGGCTTCGTCAACCGGCACTTCCAGACCTCGAGCCTCACGTACCTCGGCCTCGAGGCGACGCTGATCATCGTCTTCACGTACTTCTACACGGCGGTCCAGTTCAACCCGGTCGACCAGGCGGACAACCTGCGCAAGTACGGCGGCTACGTGCCCGGCATCCGGCCCGGCCCGCCGACCGCGCAGTACTTCGACCGCGTGCTGACAAGGCTGACGCTGCCCGGCTCGATCTATCTCGCGACCGTGGCGGTCCTGCCCAGCATCTTCATCCGCTACGGCGGGTTCTCGCAGGCGAACTCGCGCGCTCTCGGCGGCACGTCGGTTCTGATCGTGGTCGGCGTCGCGCTCGACACGATGCGCCAGATGGAGTCGCAGATGATGATGCGCTCCTACGAAGGCTTCTTGAAGTAGTGGCTCTGAACGTCCTGCTGCTCGGCCCGCAGGGCGCCGGCAAGGGAACCCAGGGCAAGCTGATCGCGTCCGAGTACGGGATCCCGCACATCGCGACCGGCGACATCCTGCGGGCGGCGATCGCGACGGAGAGCGAGCTCGGGCGGCTCGTCAGGCCGCTCTACGACGCAGGCCAGCTCGTTCCCGACGACTTGATGATCGGGCTGATCCGAGAGCGACTCGCAGAGGACGACGCCAGGGAGGGGTTCGTGCTCGACGGCTTTCCGCGCACGGCGGTCCAGGCAGAGGCGCTCGACGAGATGCTCGACGAGATCGGCCGTCCGCTGACGGTCGTCTTCGAGTTCCAGCTACCGGAGGCGGTCTGCCTGGAGCGGCTGCGCCTGCGCGCACGGGAGGAGGGCCGGGTGGACGACACCGAGGACGCGATCCGGATGCGCCTCGCGCTCTACCACGAGCAGACCGAGCCGCTGATCGAGCACTATCGCGCGCGCGGGAGCCTCGTCGGGATCCCGGCGGACCGGTCGGTCGAGCAGGTCTTTGCCGAGATCCAGCAGGCCCTCGAGCAGGCGGCGGTCAGGTGATTATCCGCAAGTCAGAGCAGGAGATCGAGCGGATGGCCCGCGCGGGCGCCGTCGTCGCGGAGGTGCTCGCGCTGCTCGGCGAGCGGGCGAGGCCCGGCGTGACGACCGAGGAGCTCGATGCGCTTGCCGACGACTTCATTCGCTCGCAGGGAGGCCAGCCGACGTTCAAGGGTTACCGCGGCTACCCGGCCTCGATCTGCGCGTCGCCGAACGACATGGTCGTGCACGGGATTCCGGGCCCGTATGCGCTTCGTGAGGGCGACGTCCTCTCGGTCGACGTCGGCGTCACGCTCGACGGCTTCGTGGCCGACTCCGCCTACACGTTTCCGGTCGGCGAGATCTCGCCCGACGCCGAGCGCCTGCTCGACGGCTGCCGCGCGGCGCTGGCCGCGGGGATCGAGCAGTGCCGGGCGGGCAACCACCTGTCGGACATCTCGCACGCGATCCAGGCTGCCACCGAGGAGGAGGGCTTCTCGGTCGTGCGCAGCCTGGTCGGCCACGGCGTCGGCCGTGCGATGCACGAGGAGCCCCAGATCCCGAACTACGGCGAGCCCGGCCGCGGACCCGTGCTCTCGTCCGGAATGACCTTCGCGATCGAGCCGATGATCAATGCCGGCGGCGAGGACGTCGAGGTCCACGACGACGGCTGGTCGATCTCGACCGCCGACGGCTCGCTCTCGGCGCATTTCGAGCACACCGTCGCGATCACCGAGGACGAGCCGCGCATCCTGACCACCGTTCGCGAAGGAGTGCACACATGAGCGATCCGCGCATCGACGACTACGCCAAGCTGCTCGTCGAGGAGTGTCTCGACGTCCAGCCGGGCTGGCAGGTGATGGTCTCGGCCGGCGTGCTCGCGAGGCCACTGATCGAGTCCGTCTTCCGCCTGCTCGGGCAGAAGGGCGCCTACGCGATCCCGCGCATCAGCTTCGGCGCCGGGTTCAACCTCGCTTGGGCGCAGGAAGCGCCCGTCGAGTTGCTCGACAACCCCGCGCCGATCGAGGTGCATCCGTACCACGAGGCCGACGCCTGGATCGGAATCGAGGCGCCCGAAAACACCCGTGAGCTGACAGGCCTCGATCAGGAGCGCCTCGGCCGGCTCCAGGCGGGCATTCGCCCGCACGTCGAGCGCGTCTTCACCTTCGATCTCAAGTGGGTCGGCTGCCAGTTCCCGACCCCGGCGCTTGCCCAGGAGGCCGGGATGTCGCTCAACGACTTCTCCGACTTCCTCTTCGGCGCCTGCCTGCTCGACTGGAGCGCCGAGAAGGAGCGGATGAGCCACTACGCCGAGCAGTTCGACCAGGGCAAGGAAGTGCGGATCGTGGCGGAGGGAACCGACCTGACGCTCAGCGTGGAGGGGCGCGAGGGCGAGGTGGACGCCGGCGGCGCGAACATGCCGGGCGGGGAGTTCTTCTACTCGCCGATCGAGGACTCGGCGAACGGGACGATCGCCTTCACCGAGTTCCCAGCGGTCTACGCCGGCCGCGAGGTGACCGGGATCAGGCTCCGCTTCGAGGACGGCAAAGTCGTCGACGCCTCGGCCGATGCGAACGAAGAATTCCTGCTCGAGACGCTCGACCTCGACGAGGGCGTCCGCAGGCTCGGCGAGCTCGGCATCGGCTGCAACCCGCGGATCACGCAGCACATGAAGAACACGCTCTTCGACGAGAAGATCGACGGCACCGTTCACCTCGCGCTCGGCAACGGCCTGCCCGAGGTCGGCGGCAAGAACGTCAGCCAGGTGCACTGGGACATCGTCAAGGACCTGCGCAACGGCGGGCGCCTGGAGCTCGACGGCAAGGTCGTGCAGGAGGGCGGTAAGTGGCTCATCTAGCGGACCACGATTCGTTGCTCTTGTAGCGAGCCTGTGGGAAGATCGGGGGCGCCTCACGCGTCCAGAGGTTGACGCAACGTACCCCGACGGAGGAGTAGGAGATGGAGGCACACAGCAAGGCAAGGCTTGTCGAGTCGCCGAGCATGCAGGGCGGCGTCACGACAACGGTCTCGCGCTCGGAGATCGAGGAGACGCTGGGCTCGTCCGACGGCCCGGCCGTGCTTGTCCTCGACATCGCCCGGCGTGGAGAGCACGAGAGCGCCGACGTGGAAGCGCACACCATCGAGATCGAGCTCGAGAAGCCCGACCTCGAGCAGATCCTGCGCACAGCGAGCGGCGATGCGATCGAGCTCCGCTTCGACCAGGGCGAGCTCGAGCAGGCGCTCGACGGCGCCGATGTGGACGCGCACGGACTGCGCGAGAAGGCGCTCATCCTGACGGTCGCAGCCGCAACCGCAGCCGGCGTAGCCGGCCACGCCGCGGCGATGCCGGTCGTCGAGGGTGGAGCACCCTCAGCCGTGAGTGCTCCGATCAGCGACGTCGTCAGCGGCGGCCCGGCCGGTCAGACGGCCGCGTCCTCCGCGCTCGTCAGCGATGTCGTCAGCGGCGGACCCGCCGGCCAGACGGCTGCCGGGGCCGAGCTCACCGCAGCGACCGCCGGTGGCCCCGAGTGGCCCCGCGCGGCAGCGGCAGCATCCACCGAGCAGACTCCGCTCGTGAGCGACGTCGTCAGCGGCGGCGCCGCAGGCCAGACAGCCGAGTCGTCGGCACTCGTCAGCGACGTCGTCAGCGGCGGCCCCGCCGGCCAGACAGCCGAGTCGTCGGCACTCGTCAGCGACGTCGTCAGCGGCGGCCCCGCCGGCCAGACGGCCGAGTCGTCGGCACTCGTCAGCGACGTCGTCAGCGGCGGCCCCGCCGGCCAGACGGCTGCCGCCGAGGCCGAGCTCACCGCAGCGACCACCGGCGGCCCCGAGTGGCCCCGCGCGGCAGCGGCGGCATCCACCGAGCAGACGCCGCTCGTCAGCGACGTCGTCAGCGGAGGCTCCGCGGGCCAGACGGCCGCGGAGAGCGAGCTCACCGCAGCGACCGCCGGCGGCCCCGAGTGGCCCCGCGCGGCAGCGGCGGCAGCGACCGAGCAAACGCCGCTCGTCAGCGATGTCGCCGGCGGCGGTCCCGCGACGCCGGTCTCCGCGTCGGCCGAGCCGGCCGGCGGTGGAGGAGGAATCACCATCTCGTCTTCCGAGGCAGTCGGAGCGGGACTTGGTGGAATCGCACTCCTCATCACCGGCGCCAGCTTCGCTGCCGCATCGCGGCGGCGACCGAGGCCCGCACTCTAAGCGCGAGCCGAGCCGAATCCACGTCGAGGGCCCTGGAATCCAGGGCCCTCGGCCATTTTGCGTTTGCTACCATTGGCACCCGCGGCGAAAGCCGTGTTTTTCCGTGTTCCCAACCGCGCTCGGCGAGCGCGGTTTCTGTGAGGTAGATGGCGCAGAAAGAAGAGAAAATCGAGGTCGAGGGCGAGATCGTCGAGGCGCTCCCCAGCACGATGTTCCGGGTGCAGATCGACGGGATGGACCAGACGGTCCTGGCCACGATCTCCGGGAAGATGCGCAAGCACTACATCCGCATCCTCCCGGGCGACAAGGTCAAGGTCGAGCTCAGCCCCTACGACCTGACCAGAGGAAGGATTACGTACCGACACCGATGAAAGTCAGAGCTTCAGTCAAGCCCATGTGCGAGCGCTGCCGCGTGATCAAGCGGCACGGCAAGACCATGGTCATCTGCACGAACCCGCGCCACAAGCAGAGGCAGGGCTAGCGCGATGGCTCGAATTGCCGGCGTCAACATCCCGAACCAGAAGCGGCTCGAGATCGGGCTGACCTACATCTACGGGATCGGCCACTCGACCGCGAAGAAGATCTGCGTCGAGACTGGCCTCTCGCCCGACGAGAAGGTCAAGGACCTGACCGACGAGGAGGTCACGAAGCTGCGCGACTTCATCGACGGGAAGCTTCAGGTTGAGGGCGACCTCCGCCGCGAGCGCCAGCAGTCGATCAAGCGGCTGCAGGAGATCGGCGCCTACCGCGGGATCCGCCATCGTCGCGGGCTCCCGGTGAACGGCCAGCGCACGAAGACGAACGGCCGCACGCGCAAGGGCCCGAAGAAGACGGTCGGCCGCGGCAAGAAAGCACCGACCAAGACCTAGTTGATGGCGCCTCCTCGCAGACAGGCGACGCGCGGCCGCACGCGCCGGCGCGTCAGGAAGAACATCGCCATCGGCCAGGCGCACATCAAGACGTCGTTCAACAACACGATCGTCTCGCTGACCGACAACGAGGGCAACGTCATCGCGTGGGAGTCCGCCGGCTCGGCCGGCTTCAAGGGCTCGCGCAAGTCGACGCCGTTCGCCGCGCAGGTCACCGCCGACGCGTGTGCGCGCAAGGGCATGGAGCACGGCCTGCAGAAGGTCGAGGTCTTCGTCAAGGGCCCGGGCGCGGGGCGCGAGACGGCGATCCGCTCGCTCCAGGCCGCCGGTCTCGAGATCCTCGGCGTCAAGGACGTCACCCCGCAGGCGCACAACGGCGTTCGCCCCAAGAAGCGGAGGCGCGTCTAGTGGCCCGCGATCGCAGCCCGAAGTGCAAGCAGTGCCGCCGCGAGGGCATGAAGCTCTTCCTCAAGGGCGAGCGCTGCCTGACCGAGAAGTGCGCGATCGAGCGCCGCAGCTATCCGCCGGGCGAGCACGGCCGCGGCCGGATCAAGCAGTCCGAGTATCTGCTGCAGCTGCGCGAGAAGCAGAAGGCGCGCCGCTACTACGGCCTGCTCGAGAAGCAGTTCCGTACGTACTACTCGAAGGCCGCGAAGGGGTCGGGCATCACCGGCGAGACGCTGCTGCGGATGCTCGAGACCCGGCTCGACAATGTCGTCTACCGCCTCGGCTTCGCCGCCTCGCGCGCGCAGGCCCGGCAGCTCGTCCGCCACGGCCACTTCCAGGTCAACGGGCGCCGCGTGAACATCCCGAGCTACCAGGTGCGGCCCGACGACGTGATCATGGTCCGTCAGGGCAGCCCGGCTGAGCAGGTGATCCGCGACGCGACCGACCTGACCGCCTCGGTCACGCCCTGGCTGCAGGCCGACCACGACGGGCTCACCGGCAAGGTGCTCAAGTGGCCGGAGCGCGAGGAGATCGACACGCCCGTCCAGGAATCGCTCATCGTCGAGCTCTACTCGAAGTAAAGAAGGAACGAAGGAAAGGAAGGAATGGCAGTTCGAACCAGCTTGATGGAGTTCCAGGTCCCGCGGATCGTCCACGAGGAAGTCGACGACAACCGCGGCGTCTTCGTGATCGAGCCGCTCGACCGCGGCTTTGGCTACACGTTCGGCAACTCGCTGCGCCGCGTGCTGCTCTCGTCGCTCGAGGGCGCCGCCGTCACCTCGGTCAAGATCGAGGGCGTCGCGCACGAGTTCACGACCCTGCCGGGCGTCCGCGAGGACGTCACCGACATCCTGCTCAACTTCAAGAACCTGATCTGCCGGCTGCACGGCGAGTCGCCGGAGATCGAGGTGCGCCTGAACGCGAAGGGCGCGGGAGTGGTCAAGGCCTCCGACATCGAGGCGCCGGCGGAGCTCGAGGTTCTGAACCCGGACCTCGAGATCGCGAACCTCTCGGACAAGGGCAAGCTCGAGGTGACGCTCACGATCGGGCGCGGCCGCGGCTACGTCCCGGCCGAGCTCAACACCGGCCCCGAGCACACGATCGGCGTGATCCCGATCGACTCGATCTTCTCACCGGTGCGGCGAGTCTCGTACGACGTCGAAGCCGCGCGCGTGGGACAGCGCACCGACTACGACAAGCTGCGGATCGACATCACCACCGACGGCTCGATCGATCCTCGCGACTCGATCGGCCAGGCGGCGGAGATCCTGATCCGCCAGCTCGCGATCTTCACCGACCTCGACCGGATCGAGGGCTTCGGCGAGGCCGCTGCGGCCGAGGCTCAGGCCGAGCCGGCACTGGCTCACGGGATGGAGAACTTCCCGATCGAGGAGCTCGAGCTCGGCGTGCGTTCCTACAACTGCCTCAAGCGCGTCGGCATCGAGACGATCGGCGACCTCGTCACCAAGACCGAGAACGAGCTCGCGGCGATCCCGAACTTCGGCAAGAAGTCGATCGAAGAGGTCAAGGAGACGCTGGCAACGCACGGCCTGACCCTGCGCGGCGGCGAGGACGGCGCCTCGGCGTGAGGCACCACCGCTCCGGACGCAAGCTCGGTCGCGATGCCTCGCACCGCAAGGCGCTCTACGCCAACCTGGCGAGCGCGCTGATCGAGCACGGCCGGATCAAGACGACGGTCGCCAAGGCCAAGGAGGTCCGCCCGGTCGCCGAGCAGATGATCACGCTCGGACGGACGGGCGGCGTGCACGCGCGGCGGCAGGCGCTCAAGCTGCTGCGCTCTCAGGACGTCGTGCACAAGCTCTTCAGCGAGGTCGGGCCGCGCTTCGCCGACCGGCCCGGCGGCTACTCGCGGATCGTGCGGATCGGCCCGCGCCAGGGCGATGCTGCCGAGATGGCCTACCTCGAGCTCGTCGACCACGTTGCGGAGGCGCGGCCTCCGCGGCGCCGCCGGCAGGTCGAGGAAGAGCCCGAGGCCGAGCCGCAGGTCGAAGAGACCGAAGAAGTCCCCGCCGAAGCTGAGACTTAGGCCGACCCGAGCGCCGCGCTGACGCCCACGATCGCGGCGCCGCCGAGCGTGACCGACGCGAACGAGCGGGCGAAGCTCGTCTCGAAGAAGCGCCAGCGCAGCCAGGCGAGCGCGAAGCAGCTCGAACGCGACGACCCCGATCGCGAGGAACAGTGCGACGTGGTACGCGGAGATCAGGAACGGCAGGGTGTGCAGGATGCCGCCCAGGAAGGTCCCGACGCCCGTGATCGTCCCGCGCACGAGCGGATTGCCCGCGTCCGGTGAGCTCGCCGGTGTCGGACAGGCCCTCCGAGAACGCCATGCTGATGCCGGCGCCGATCGCCGTCGCCACTCCGGCGATGAACGCGTCGAACGTGTTGTGCGTGTGGAGCACGATCGCGAAGATCGGCGCGAGGGTGGAGAGCGATCCGTCGATCAGGCCGGTCATCGCCGGCTGGACGCGCTGGAGGAGAAAGACGTGCCGGTCGGTCATCGGTTAGATTATAGCGAACACTTCGCAGGTTTCCATAACATAAGGCACGCCTTACAAACCAAGTGAGGGCCGCCTGACGTGCGCCTGAGGCTAACGCTCGAGTACGACGGCACCGGCTTCCGCGGCTGGGCGGCGCAGCCCGGACTACGCACGGTCGAAGGCGTACTGCGGGAGGCGCTGGAGCTCGTCTTCCCGGCCTGGTCCGAGCTCGCGATCGCGGGCCGGACGGACACGGGAGTACACGCGCTCGGGAACGTCGCCTCGGTCGAGGTGGAGGGCGGTCCGCCGACGGAGCGCGCCCGCGACGCTCTCAACGCCGAGCTGCCCGACGACGTCGCGGTGGCGGAGTCGGCCGAGGCGGCTCCGGACTTCCATGCGCGCCGCTCGGCGCAGGCGCGCAGCTACCGCTACCGCGTCTACCGGCGCCGGGCCTCCTCGCCGTTCGAGACGCGGCGCGCCTGGTGGTACCCGAATCCCCTCGACGAGGAGCGTCTCGCCGAGTCGGCCGACCTGCTGCTCGGCGAGCACGACTTCCGCGCCTTCACGCCGACCGAGACCCAGCACAAGGTCTTCGTCCGGACCGTCGAGTCGTGCGTCTGGCACCGTCGCGGCGACGCGCTCGAGCTCGAGATCACGGCGGACTCGTTCCTCCGCCACATGGTGCGCACGCTGGTCGGCACGATGCTGGAGCGCTCACCTCCGGAGCTTGCCGAGCTGCTCGAGGGCCGCCCCCGCAACGAGGCCGGCACGACTGCCCCGCCCTGGGGCCTCTACCTCGTCTCGGTCCGCTACTAGAAACGAAAAGAGTGCTTGCGGCTGAGGAAGAAGCCGTGGCCGCTGCGGTTGACGCAGCGCAGGCCGATCTTCCTTGAGAGGCAGTTGAACCCGCCGGAGCGCCAGCGGCGCCCGTAGCGGATCACCTTCGATTGCCGGTCGACCGTCGTGTCGCCCGCGCAGACGCGGAGCGACTTGCCGGTCGAGTGCATCTGGTAGCCGAACGTCCAGTCGAGGTTGCAGCCCGGCGGCCGCTTGGGCTTCGGCTTGAGCCCGCTGAGGATGTCGCAGCGAAGCGTCGGCCCGCCGTTTCCGGGCTCGCTGTCGTAAGCGCAGCCGATGTTCGACGACGGCATCCGGAAGAGGAAGACCGCTGCGCCGGCGGAACCGGCGAGGGCCAGAAAGAGCACCGACGCGACGGCGAGCGTGCGCACCCCGGGATCGTAGTTGACGCTGGATAGGATCGGAGCGATGGCGACGCGCACGCAGAAGGACGTCCAGGGGCGGCTCGACGAGCTGCGCCAACAGGTCAACCATCACCTCCACCGCTACCACGTTCTCGACGAGCCCGAGATCTCAGACGCCGACTACGACCGCCTGTTCGACGAGCTGAAGGCGCTCGAGGACGAGCATCCCGACCTGATCACGCCGGACTCGCCGACGCAGCGGGTCGGCGCGCCGCCGAGCGAGCGCTTCCGCAAGGTCGAGCACCTGACGCCGATGGGCTCGCTCGAGAAGGTGACCGACGACGAGAGCCTGTTCAAGTGGGCCGACGACGTGCGCAAGCGCCTCGATTCCGACGAGCCGGTCGCCTACGTGATCGAGCCGAAGATCGACGGGCTCGCCGTCAACCTGACCTACGAGAACGGCCTGCTCGCGCGCGGCGCCACGCGCGGCGACGGGGTGCAGGGCGAGGACGTGACGGTCAACCTGCGGACAATCCCGTCGATCCCGCTGCGGATGCAGGGCGACGACGCACCCGCTGTCGTGGAGGTGCGCGGCGAGGTCTACATGCCGCTCTCCGGCTTCCGCGAGCTGAACGAGCGCGTCGCCGAGCTCGGCCAGAAGCTCGCTCCGAACCCACGCAACGCGGCCGCGGGCTCGCTCCGCCAGAAGGACTCGTCGATCACGGCGTCCCGCCCGCTCGCGATCTGGGCCTACGGGCTCGGGCTCGCGGAGGGACTCGGGCTCGAGACGCACTGGGACGAGCTCGAGTGGCTGCGCGAGCACGGTTTCCGCACGAACCCGTTCGCCGAGCGGCTGGAGACGATCGAAGAGGTGGCGAAGCGCTGCACGGACTGGGAGCGCCGCCGAACCGAGCTCGACTACGAGATCGACGGGATCGTGATCAAGGTCGACTCGCTCGAGCAGCAGGGGATCCTCGGCGCGCTCCACTCGCGCCCGCGCTGGGCCCGCGCGTTCAAGTGGGCGCCGATGACCGCGCAGACGAAGCTGCTCAAGATCGCGATCCGCGTGGGGCGGACCGGTGCGCTCAACCCGTGGGCGATGCTCGAGCCGGTCCAGGTCGGCGGCGTCACCGTCTCGCGGGCGACGCTGCACAACGAGGAGGACATCAACCGCAAGGACATCCGCGAGGGGGACCTCGTGATCGTCCAGCGCGCCGGCGACGTGATCCCCCAGATCGTCGGTCCGGCGGGCGCTCACGCGAAGGGGACGAAGCCCTTCCGGATGCCGAAAAAGTGCCCGCTGTGCGGGGAAAACATCGTCAAGCCGCCAGGAGAGGCGATGCACCGCTGCCCCAACCGGGCCTGCCCGTCGCGCGGGCTCGAGACGCTGATCAACTGGGTCCAGGGCCCCGCCGATATCGAGGGCGTCGGCGAGCAGCTGATGCGCCGGCTCTGGGAGCTCGGCCTCGTCCGCTCGCTGCCCGACCTCTACCGGCTGACGAAGGAGCAGCTGCTCGAGCTCGACGGATTTGCCGACAAGAGCGCGTCGAACGCGATCGAGGCGATCGAGCACTCGAAGGGAACCCCGTTCTCGCGCGTCCTGCTCGGGCTGAACATCCCCGACGTCGGCTGGGTGACGGCGCAGAGCCTGGCACGGCACTTCGGCTCGGTCGACAGGCTGGCCGGCGCCTCGCAGGAGGAGATCGTGGAGGTCGACGGGATCGGGCCGGAGCGCGCGGAGGCGATCGCCGAATGGTTCTCGGACGACGAGAACCTGCGCCTGGTGGAGGAGCTGAAGCAGCTCGGGCTCCGCTTCGAGGCGGGTGCCGAGGAACGCCCGGTCGAAGGGCCGCTGACCGGCTCGACCTACGTCATCACAGGGACGCTCGAGGGCTTCAGTCGCGACGAGGCGCGCAAGGGGCTCGAGGCGAAGGGCGCCAAGGTCGCGGATTCCGTCTCGAAGAAGACGACCGGGGTGGTCGCCGGCGAGAGCCCGGGCTCGAAGCTGGCGAAGGCCGAGCAGCTAGGCGTGCCCGTGCTCGACGAAGCCGCGCTGAAGAAGCTACTGCGCGGCTAGCACGGTCGCGAAGCGGTCCTCCGCCCGGCGCGCCCACGTCCAGGAGATCGGGCTGCCGTTCTGGACGACCGAGAAGACGAAGCGCCGCCTGACGTAGCCCGAGAGCGCCGAGGCCTGCTCGGTCGAGCCGGTCTTCGCGACGACGTGCCCCCGCGCGGGCGGCCGGCGCATCCGGTCCGAGAGCGTTCCGGTCAGACCCGCCACCGGGAGGGCGGCGAAGAAGACGGGCCGGATCTCGGTGTCGGCCCAGGCCGCGCGCAGCACGCCGGTCAGCTCGCGAACGGTGACGCGGTCAAGCAGGGAGAGACCCGAGCCGTCGACGATCCGAACGCCGCCCAGCGGGACGTCAGCCGCAGTGAGCGCCTGCGCCACGTAGGCCGCGCCCGAGGCTGTCGTGCCGGGCGTGGCCACGAGCGTCCCGAGCTGCTTGAGCAGGAGCTCGGCGGTGAAGTTGTCGCTTTCCAGGTCCATCCACCGCAGGATCGCCGCGAGCGGAGGCGACTCGATCGACGCCAGCGGCAGGGTGCCGCCCCGGTCGATCCCGGTGCCCGCGCCGCCGACCACGTACACGCCCGCCCGGCGGAGCGCCGAGCGGAAGAGCAGCGCCGCTGACAGCGCCGGGTTGCGCGACACGCGCCCTCCGTAGCGGTCGCGGTCGACGGTCAGCGCGGACAGCGGCGGCGACTCGTTGACGTAGAACCAGCGCTTCCAGCCTGGCGCCGTGCGCCGTGGGTCGAAGAACGACTCGTCGCCCAGGATGCCGCCCGTCACGCGCCTGATCCCGAGGGACCGGATCTGGTGCGCGAGCAGGGACAGGCCACGGCTCGACAGCGTCGGGTCGCCCTGCCCGACGAGCAAGAGGCTGCCGCGCCAGACGCTTCCGTCCTGCTCGCCGCGTCCGACGACGTCCGTCTCGATCCGGAACTGAGCGCCCAGGCCGGCGAGCGCGGCGTACGTGAGCGCGAGCTTCTCGTTGGAGGCAGGCGCGAGCGAGAGGGTCTCGTGCTCGGAGAAGAGCGTGGTTCCGGTCTCGAGGTCGAATACGAGGGCAGCCGTGCGTGCCTGCGAGACGTGGGGCACCGCAAGCGCCTTCGCCAGCTTCCGCTCGAGCGGCGGGCCCTGAGCGCCCGCGCTCGAGACCAGCGCCAGCGCGGCGAGGACGACTACCGACAGACGGCGGCTGGTCACCTCGCGAATTCTGGGGATGCCCGGGGTGTGGGTCAAACCGCATCGACGCGAGGATGCCGTCGCACAAGCGTGGGCCGCACAGTCCGTCACGATGGGCCGAGCGGCCCTTGTCGCGGATGCCGCCGGGGCTCGATAATCCGCGAGCGATGGCCTACGAGACCATTCCGGCGCTTGTCGACCAGATCGACGAGCTGCTCGCCGAGCCTTCCTCCGGCGAGCCGGCGACACTCGCCCGGCTCGAGCGCACGCTCACCGACGGGTATGCGCACGCGCTCTCGCTCGAGGCCGAGCAGCTACGGCTCCAGCGGCGGATGACGGAGCTCGCCGGCGAGCTGCACGACGGCAACCAGGAGCAGAAGGCCGAGGAGCTCGTCCAGGTCTCGCGCCGGATGTCCCGAGCACGCACCGAGCTCGAGCGTCTGCGCGCCACGCTCACGCAGCTGCGCTCCCGCGCGCGCACAGCGCGCGCCGACGCCAGTCAGGCCTAGACGATCCCGCTGCGGACCGCGTACACCGCGGCCTGGATGCGGTTCTCGATCTGCAGCTTCATCAGGATGTTCGAGATGTGGTTCTTGACCGTCTTCGGGCTGATGTGCAGCTCGGCGGCGATCATCGCGTTGTCGTTCCCGCTCGCGATCAGCTTCAGCACGTCCAGCTCACGCTGAGACAGCTCCGCGCGGATAGTGTCAGCGGCCTCGGGTGACGCCGCCGTCGCCCGCACCTGCTGGAGGACCTTCCCGGCGATCGACGGTGACACGAGCGCCTCGCCGACGGCCGCGGCCTCGATTCCGCGGATCAGGTCCTCCACCGAGGAGTCCTTCAACAGGTAGCCGCAGGCACCGGCGAGGATCGCGTGCAGGACGTCCTCGTCCTCGTCGGAGATGGTCAGCACGAGCACGCGCGTGAGCGGCGCTATCGATGCGATCTGCCGGATCGCCTCGATCCCGGACATCCCGGGCATGTGCAGGTCCATGATCACGACGTCCGGCGCGAGCTCCCGCACGAGCCGAACGGCGTCAGCGCCCGTGGCCGCCTCGCCGGCGATCTGAACCCCGCGTTCCTCGAGCAGGTTGCGCAGGCCTGTGCGGAAGAGATCGTGGTCGTCCACGAGCAGGACGCGCACGCTCATTTCCTCGACGCTCTGGGCTGGTTCGCTCACCGAACCCCCTTTCGGCGAGTGAAGTCTAGTGCAGCGTGATCGTGACCGCCCTGCGGCCCCACGCGAGCGCCTGCGCGGTCGTCGGGAACCAGAGATCGATCGTCGCGCCCGCGACGGCCGAGCCGGTGTCCGCGGCGATCCCCTCGCCGTAGCCCGGGATCGTCAGCCGCGTGCCGAGCGGGATCACGCTCGGGTCGACCGCGACGACACCCCAGCCGGCAGGGACTCCAGTGGCGGTGCGGCCGCGCAGCGAGTAGCCGGTGGCCGAGACGCTCAGCGACGCACCGGGCGGGAGCGTGCCGCCTCCGCTCGGTGGGGCGATCGGGGTGATCCGACTCGCGCGGGCCTCGCTCGCCTGCGCCTGGCTCTCGAGTGCGGAGATCGACGAGGCGTTCAGGCTCCGCTTGGCCGCGAGCGAGGCGAGATAGGCGGCCCGCTGGAGCGCGGGTCTGCTCGAGGACGCTCGCCGTCCGCGAGGCCTCTGCGAGGACACCCGTGAGCGAGCGCTGCCGGCCCGCGAGGGCTGTTGTCTCGCGCTGGTAGCGCTGCCGGGCCTCGCGCGTCTGCGCGAGCACCAGGCGGTCGACGTCGGAGACCCGGCCGAGCGTGTCGAGCCGGTTGAAGGCTTGGCTGACGGACGTTGAGCCCAGCAAGACGGCGACCGGATCGTCGTCCCCTTGCTCGTAGAGCTGCTGCACCCGGAGCTCGAGGGCGCGCTGGGCCGCCTTGAGCGACCGGCGTGCGATGGTGAGCCGCCGCTCCGACGCCGCGCGTTCTGCCCTGACCTGCGCGGCCTCGATCCGCAGCGCGACGACGTGGGCCCGCGCGCGGGCAAGCTGCGCGTCGAGCGCGTACAGCTCGAGCACGGTCCCGTGCGAGCGTGCGGCAAGGCGAGTGTTCTCGTGCTGCAGCTCCGTTGCCCGGGAGCGAAGCGACGCCGACGAGTCGGCTGCCACCTTCGCCGGGACGAAGCCGCAGAGCACCACACAAGCGACGACGACCGGCAAGGTTTGCAGCTTGCGCTTCCCCCCTGGCACGACGCGGCACCGTACCACAGGAGTTTGTGCGCCCCTCCCGGCCGACCGGCGAAGGTGCGTTTTGTCACAGCTGGGCCATTTGCGGCTGTCCGGGACCCCTGTTACGGTACCCCGCTAGTGACGACCCGGCCCCTCGCACGAGGGCGCCTGTTGAGCTATTTGCCCCCCTTTGGCTCGACAAGACGAAAGGCGCCGGCACTAGTCATCGCGGTTGCAGCGCTCCTGGGAGCGACTGCTGTTTCTGCGTCCGCCGATTCGGTCGCCTCCAAGCAGGCGCAGGCCCAGAGCGTCCTCGGGCAGATCCAGCAGCTGGATTCGAGCCTGGAGCGCGCGATCGAGGCGTACGACCTCGCGAACGTCAAGCTCGCCCACATCAAGCACGACCTCACGACGAACACGCACGACCTGGGCGTTGCGAAGAAGAACCTGAAGATCGCGCAGCACGAGCTCTCGGTGCGCCTGGTCGACATCTACACCACGGAAGGGCAGGACTCGACGCTCTCCGTGCTACTCGACTCGACCAGCCTCGACCAGCTGCTGAACGGCATGGATGCCGCCGACCGCGTGTCGCAGCAGGACGCGGTGATCCTGCGGCAGGTGGCGTACTTCCGCAAGCAGGTGCAGCAACGCCAGATCGAGCTGAAGCACGCGCACGCCGCTCAGGTCCAGGTCGTCTCGGAGCGCGCGGCAGCCAGGGCGTCGATCCAGTCGCAGCTCGGCCAGCGCCGGGCGTTGCTCAACTCGATTCGCGGCCAGATCGCGCAGTTGCAGGCGCAGGAGCGTGCCCGCCAGGCCGAGCTCCAGCGTGAGGCCGCGGCCCGCCTCGCGTCGCAGCGCGCGCAGGCCGGGCAGCAGGCGATCATCCAGACCGTCCAGCCGCCCACCGGCGGGGGCGGCGGGATCGCACCGCCTCCGACTTACGGCGGTGTCGTCGGGATCGCGATGCGCTACCTCGGCGTCCCGTACGTCTGGGGCGGGGCGTCGCCGTCGGGCTTCGACTGTTCCGGTCTCACGATGTACGTCTACGCGCAGGTCGGCGTCTCGCTGCCGCACAATGCGGCGGCGCAGTACGGCTATGGCTCGCCCGTCTCGCGCAGCGATCTCCAGCCCGGCGACCTCGTCTTCTTCGACGGGCTCGGCCATGTCGGCCTGTACATCGGCGGCGGTAACTTCATCCACGCGCCGCACACGGGTGACGTCGTCAAGATCTCGAGCCTGACCGGCTGGTACGCCGACACCTACGTCGGCGCCCGACGTCTCTAGTAGCACGGGGAAACCCCTGGTTTTGAGCACGGGGAAACCCCTGGTTTCCCCGTGGGCCCCTTCCTCGCCCGCGGTCGCGTAGCGCCGACGTTTCAGGAGCCGGCGGCTGCCGTCCCGCTTCTCAATGTTCTTGGCGTAGTGAGCCTCCCGCCGGGCAAAGCCCGGCTCCGGCGGCGAATCGCTGCGTCTTAAGGAGCGGTCTGTTAGTTGCCGTAGAGGCTTTCGATCTCGTCTGAGAAGTGGTCCGCGCAGACGCGGCGCTTCAGTTTGAGCGTCGGCGTGACCTCGCCCTCCTCGGGCGTGAAGTCGCGCGGCAGGATCACGAACCGTTTGATCTGCTCGAAGCGCGAGAGCTCGGCGTTCGCCTGGTCGACGGCGGCCTGGACACGCGCCTCGATCTCCGCCTGCGGCAGCCCGTCCGCGACCGACGGGTCGAGCGTGATCAGCGCCGCGACGTAGGGCCGCCGGTCCCCGACCACGAGCGCCTGAGAGATCAGCGGGACGGTCTTGAGCGCGTTCTCGAGGTTCTGGGGCGCGACGTTCTTGCCGCCGGCGGTGACGAGGATGTCCTTCTTGCGGTCGGTGATCCGGATGAAGCCGTCCTCGTCGACCTCGCCGAGGTCGCCGGAGCGTAGCCAGCCGTCCTCGTCGAGCACCGCCCGGGTGGCCTCCTCGTCCTTGTAGTAGCCGGCGAAGACGGTCGGGCTGCGGATCAACAGCTCGCCGTCGGCATCGGTGCGCACCTCGAAGCCGGGAAGCGCGGGCCCGACAGTCCCGAAGCGGAAGCGGTTCGGCCGGTTCACCGAGGCCGCGGTCGTGCACTCGGTCAGGCCCCAGCCCTCCACGATCAGGATGTCGATCGCGTGGAAGAACTCGGCGATCTCCTTCGCCAGCGGCGCACCGCCGGAGATGCCGAGGCGGAGCCGGCCGCCGAGCCGCTGCTTGACCTTGGAGTAGACGAGGCGGTCGGCCAGGCGGTGCTGCAGCGCGAGGCCGGGCGGGAGCGACTCGCCTCGCTGGCGGAGCTCGCTGGCGCGCCGGCCGACGCCCAGCGCCCAGTCGAGCAGTCGCCGCCGCGGGCCGTGCACCTGCTCGAACTGCGCGAGCACGCCCGTGTGCACCTTCTCGTAGAGCCGCGGCACGCTCGGTAGCAGCGTCGGCCTGACCGCCGGCATCGCCTCGGCCACCCGCAGCGGGTCGGGGCAGAAGGCGATCGTGTACCCGGTGCGCGCGCCGATCAGGTGCATCAGCCGGCCGAAGTTGTGCGCGAGCGGCAGGTAGAGCAGCATCGTGTCGTCTGCGATCGCGAACCCCTCGATGCGCTCGCAGGCCAGCGCCATCTCGTAGTAGTTGCGGTGGAGGATCATGCAGGCCTTCGGCGGCCCGGTCGTGCCCGACGTGTAGATGAACGTGAAGAGGTCGTCCTCGCCGACCTGGGCCTCGGCCTCGGCCAGCGCGTTCGGGTGCTCGCGCGCGTGCTCCCGGCCCTGCGCGCGCAGCTCGTCAAGTTCCGCGAACGAGATCACGTGCGCGAGCCCGGCGTCCGCGACCTTCGCCCGCTGCTCCTCGTTCTCGACGAGCACGCCGACCGCGTCCGAGTGCTCGAGGATGTAGCGGCAGTCCTTGGGCGAGCTGTTCGCGTAGATCGCCGCGCCGACCGCGCCGATCCGCGCGAGCGCGTAGTCGAACAGCGCCCACTCGAGTGTCGTCTGCGCGAGGATCCCGAACGCGTCGCCCTTGCGCACGCCGCGCGCGAGCAACCCGTTCGCGATCTCCTCGACCGCGCTTGCGGCCTCGGCCCAGCTGACCTCGCCCCAGCCGTCGGGACCCTCGACGAGGAAGGCGGGGTTGGCGCGACCGGCCGCCACGGCGTCGTTCCAGAGCTGTCCGATCGTTCGTGTCATGCGTTCAGCTTATTCCGGGAAGGACAGCACGAGCGAGCGGCGAATCTGCCCGGTCCCACTAGAATTATCCACAGCCCCATGCGAACTATCTGGAACGGATCCCTGAGTTTTGGCCTGGTGACGATCCCGGTCGGGCTAGCGCCTGCGACCACGCCGAAGGCGCGCTCGTCGGACGTCTCCTTCCGCACGCTGCACCGCGAGTGCAAGACGCCGATCAAGCAGAAGCGCTGGTGCCCCACGCACGAGCGCGAGGTGCCGAGCGATGAGCTCGTCAAGGGCTGGGAGGTCTCGAAGGGCCAGTTCGTGATCGTCGAGGAGGCAGACCTCGAGGCGATCGCGCAGCACGACACGTCGCGTGCGATCGACATCTCGCGGTTCGTCCCGCTCGAGCAGGTCGATCCGCTCTTCTTCGACCGCACGTACTACCTCTCGCCTTCGAGCGCGGCTGCTCAGCGGCGGCCTTACGTGCTGCTGCTCGAGGCGATGAAGGAGACCGGCATGGCCGCGATCGGCCGAATGGTGATCCGCGGCAACGAGAACTTCTGCCTGATCCGCCCGAAGGGAGACGCGCTCGTGCTCGAGACGCTCTTCCTCGCCGAGGACGTCCGCTCGCAGGCCGAGATCGACGAGGCCGTCGAGGAGACCGAGGTGCAGGAGGGCGAGCTCCAGCTGGCGCGCCAGCTGATCGACGGGCTGGTCGGCGATTTCGAGCCCGAGGCGCTGCACAGCGAGTACCGCCAGAACCTGCGCGACCTGCTCGAGGCGAAGCTGGCCGGCGAGGAGATCTCGGTGCCGGAGCCGGTCGCCGACGCGCCGGTCGTCGACCTGATGGAGGCGCTCAAGAAGAGCGTCGCCGCGACGAAGAGCCGGTCGGGCTCCGCTGACGGGGCCAAGCCCGCGGCGCGCAAGAAGGCCGCTCCCAAGCGGGCCGCAGCGGGCAAGTGAGCCGCGAGGCTCTGCTCCACGCCATCACGCGATACCGGCAAGGCGAGCTGAGCCTGGGCGAGCTCCGGACGGCTGTTGCCGCCGCCGAAGCCGAAGGCGAGCTGGGCGACGAGTTGCGCCGGCTCGACGCCGCGCTCGAATCGATCGAGCTCGGCGTGTGCGAGGCCGACCGGCGTGGCGCTGCGCTCGAGCAGCTCGAGCCGGTGTCTCGCGCGCTCGAAGCGGCCTAGCGGCTCAGTGGCGCTGAGGCGCGGCGCCGATCGCCTCGAGCTGCGCCTGGAAAAGCGTCTTGTCGATCTTGCCCTGGTAGATCGGGACCCCTTCTTCGACGCAGAGCTTGATCACTTCGGTCCGGTCGATCCCCAGTTCCTTCGAAAGCTCGTCGGGCGTCAGGTGGTTTGGCATCTCGCTCCTTCCGCGGGTATCAAAAAGCCCGTCGCGCTCTCAGCGCCGACGGGCTAGCCGCTTGCTCCGTTTGTGTGAGTGGCAGGAATCAGGGGTCCTGCCTCCCCGAGCGATCCATCAACACGAACAATAATCGCCCTGGGTGTCGGACGCAAAGTCAGAACTGCCCGGATTCGAGGAGCGGTTCGCCGAGCGGCGCGGATTGCGGGCCCGGTACCTCGTGGCGGGCGAGGGGGAGCCGCTCGTGCTCGTCCACGGGCTGGGCGGGTCGGCCGCGAACTGGCTCGCGCTGGCGCCGCTGCTGCTGCCCGGACGACGCGTGATCGTGCCCGAGCTGCCGGGTCACGGCGGCTCGGAGGCGCTTCCTGCCGGCGCGAGCCTGAACGCCTTCGCCGACTCCGTGGCATCGCTCCTCGACGGGCCGTCTGCGGTCGTCGGCCATTCGCTCGGCGGGGCGATCGCGCTGCGGCTGGCGATCCGCCGGCCTGAGCTCGTTCGCTCGCTCGTGCTCGCCGGGGCCGCGGGGATCTCGTCGGGCTCGAACCGGGCTCGCTACAGCCTCGCGATCACGGGCCTGGTCAAACCTGGGCGCAAGATCGCGCCGTATCGCCGCCGCATCGCGCGCTCGGCGCTGCTGAAGACAGTCGTCTTCGGGCGCTGGGGCGCGTCGGATCCGCCGGCGCTGCCGCCCGAGATCGCCGAGGCGTTCCTGTCGGGGCCGGCGCGGCACACCGACACGGTCAGCGCGGCGAGGGCGCTCGTCCGCGACGACCCGCGTCCCGACCTCGACCGCGTCCGCTGCCCGACGCTCGTCCTCTGGGGCGCCCGCGACCACCAGCTGCCGCTCGGCGATGCCTTCGAGTACGCCCGCCGTCTGCGCGCGCCGCTGCGCGCGATCGCGGACTGCGGTCACTTGCTGATCGGAGAGCGCCCAGACGCCTGCGCCGATGCGATCGAGAGTTTCCTTGGCGTGAGCCGCTAACCTGTTGCCGTTCCGGGGTGTGGCGCAGCCTGGTAGCGCGCTCCGTTCGGGTCGGAGAGGTCCCCAGTTCAAATCTGGGCACCCCGATGGAGCGCGGGGGAACCATTGGTTCCCCCGCGAGTCCTCAGATGTGGAGTCTGCTCAGGCCGCTTCGAGCTCGAGGGCGGCTTCGGGCATTTGCTCCTCGGCCTCCGCCGGCTTCGACTCGACCAGCACGGCTGCCAGCACTGCACCGGCTGCGGCCAGCGCGGCGAGCACGTAGAACGCGATCTGGAAGCCGTGCGTCAGGGCCGCGCCGCTGACAGCGGTCGACCCGGCATGGCTGTCGACGTAGCGCGCCGTGAAGGTGGTGGCGATCGTGGTCGCGACGGCGACGCCGATCGCACCGCCGATCTGCTGGGTCGTGTTGATCAGCCCGGAGGCGATCCCGGCGTCAGCCTGCCGAACTCCGGTCAGGGCCCCGATCGACATCGGCACGAACGCAAGGGCCAGCCCGAGCCCGCTGATGATGAACGCCGGGAAGAGGTCGGCGAAGTAGCTCCCGTTCACCGGGAGCTGGGCGAAGAGCACCAGCGCGACGGTCGAGAACGCGAGCCCGACCGGCAGCACCCGGCGCACGCCGAGCCTGGTCACCAGGGCCTGCGCGACGGCCGAGAACGCGATGATCGTCAGGGTCAGGCCGATGTAGGCGACGCCGGTCTTGAGCGCCGAGTAGTGCAGCACCTGCTGCATGTACAGCGTGAGCAGGAAGAACTGCGAGAAGATCGCGCCGCCCATCAGCAGCCCGCTGACGTTTGACGCAGTCAGCGTCCGCAGCCGGAAGATCCGGAGCGGCAGCAGCGGCGCCTTGGAGCGCAGCTCGATCACGAAGAACCCGGCAATCAGAGCTCCGGCCGCGGCCAGGAGCGCGACCGTCTCCGTGGTCGCCCAGCCGTGCTGCGTCGCGCGGGTCAGGCCGTAGACGAGGAGCATCAAGCCGCTCGTGATCGAGGCGGCACCGGCGAAGTCGAAGTGGCGGTGGGAGAGATCCGCGCGGCTCTCGCGCAGCAACCAGGGGCTCACGGCCATGACGGCGATGCCCACCGGCACGTTGATGAAGAAGATCCACGACCAGCTGAGGGCGCTCGTCAGCGCGCCGCCGAGCAGCACGCCGGCCGCGCCACCGCTACCGGAGGCGGCTCCCCAGATGCCGAGCGCGAGGTTCCGCTCGCGGCCCTCGCGGAAGGTCGTGGTCAGGATCGAGAGCGCGGCGGGCGAGAGGAGCGCCGCGCCGAGGCCCTGCAGGGAGCGGAAGACGATCAACGACGTCTCGGACCAGGCGAGGCCGTCCAGCAGCGAGGCGACGGTGAAGAGCGCCAGGCCGGCAATGAACAACCGCCGGCGGCCCAGGAGGTCGGCGAGACGCCCGCCGAGCAGGAGCACACCGCCGAAGAAGATCGAGTACGCGGTGATCACCCACTGCAGGCTCTCCTGCGAGAAGTGAAGGTCGGTCTTGATCGACGGCAGGGCCACATTCACGATCGCCACGTCGAGCACGACCATGAACTGGGCGGCCACGATCACGGCGAGCGCCCACCACCGGCGCCGATCGGTCGTTCCGGCCGAGGTAGCTGTAATACTTTCAGCGCTCATTCGTTCTCCCCTCTAATCGTTGAATTCTGCCACGATATCACAAGGTAACGTTTGCGCGCTACACTTATTCCGTGATGTCAACCGCGACGACCACTAGCCAGGCCCCGGTCCGCGAGGTTCAGCGCGTGGCGAAGGAGCTCGTGGCGAGCAGCGGCTTCCTACTCGTCCGGCTCGGTCTCGCCTTCAAGGGCAAGGCGATCGAGCGAATCGAGCAGGAGGGCTTCGAGGGCCACCACTACAGCGTGCTTGCGATGCTCGGCGAGGGCTCGCGCGAGACACAGGGGACGATCGCGGAGGCGCTCGACGTCGATCCAAGCCGCCTGGTCGCGGTGCTCGACGGCCTGGAGGAGCGCGAGCTGATCGTGCGGCAGCGCGATCCGCAGGACCGCCGTCGCCACGTCGTCAGCATCACGCCGGCCGGCAGGCGGCAGCTCCAGAAGCTGCGCTCGATCGCGAATGAGCTCGAAGGGGAGTTCTTCGCCGCGTTCTCACCCGAGGAGCGGGCGACCTTCCACGAGCTGCTCGGCAAGCTCGCCTGCCAGCACGATCCGCGCTGCGGCTTCGCTCCGACGGTCTCGTCGGCGCCCGACGAGCGTTAGCGGCGGAACAGCGCCCGGAGGCGCTCGCGCAAAGAGACCTTCGGCTCGCGCTCGAGCGCGGCCTCGCGCTTCGCCTCCTGCCGCGCCCACGCCTTGTGGCGGCTCGAGCGCGTGCCGTACTTCGGTTTCCAGTAGACGGGCTTCATCCGGCCAGGTAGAGCTTATGGACGACCTTCGTGCAGGCGTTCTCGACGTAGTCGAGGCCGGCCTCCTGCGCGATCCGGCGCGCCTCGTCCGACTCGATCCCCACCTGCAGCCAGAGCGCGCCCGCACCCGCCGCGACCGCCTCGTGCGCGTGCTCCGGGACGGCCTCCGGCCGCCGGAAGACGTCGACCAGGTCGACCGGCTCGTCGATCTCCGCGAGCGAGGTCACGCAGGGCACGCCGTGGATCTCGTCGCAGTCGGCGGGCCGCACCGGGATCACGCGGTAGCCGGCCGCGAGCAGGTAGCGCAGCACGTCGTTGCTCGGCCGCGACGGGTCCGGCGAGGCGCCGACGACCGCGATCGTCCGCGCCTCGGCCAGGATCTGCTGCGGCGACCTCAATCGATCGTCCTGATCTGCCGCGAGAGCAGCCCGCCCGCGACGATGCAGATCGAGATGCACGCGCCGAGCGCGATGATCGTCCCGGGCGCGGCGAGCCCCGCGACGGCGCCGACGAGCAGCAGCCCGACCGGCGTCAGTCCGAACGAGCCGAACCAGTCGAGGCTGATCACGCGCGAGAGCATGTGCTGCGGCACGAGCTCCATCAGCATCGTCTCCCAGACGGCGACGCCGAAGCCGATGCACGCCCCGCGCAGGAACGACGCCGCGACCGCCACCGAATACCACGGCGAGAGCGCGAACACGATCACGAGCAAGCTGTTCACCATCCAGATCAGGTACGAGAGCAGGCCGCGGCGGCGCGTCGGGTTGAGCTGGCCGAACGAGACCGCGCCGACCACCATCCCCGCGCCGAGCATCGAGAAGAGCAGCCCGTACGCGCCGACGCTCAGGTGGTAGTGCGAGCGGATCAGCTTCGGCGTCAGCACCTGGATCGGCGCCCACTGGAACATCAGCACGAACGCGAAGAGCGAGATGGTCACCCAGAGCCACGGGATCCCGGCCACGTAGCGGACGCCGGCGCGGATCTCACGCACCGTCCCTTCCGCCGCGGCGCGCTCCGCGACTCGTGGACGCGTTGCCCAGACGAACGCGAACGAGACCAGGAACGAGACCGCGTCGAAGGCGAAGACGACCGTCGAGCCCGGCGAAGCCGTAGAGCACACCGGCGAGCGTGGGGCCGACGAGCAGGCTGCCCTGGCGCGCCATCCCGATCAGCGCGTTCGCGGAGCCGAGCCTCGGCTCCTCGACGACCAGCGGGACGAAGCCGCCGAGCGCCGGCGTGAAGAAGCCGGTCGCGAGCCCGTGCCCGAAGGCGATCGCGAGCAGGATCCCGAGCGTCAGGTGGCCCGTGCCGTCGACGACGGCCAGCGCGCCGATCAGGACGAAGCGCGAGGCGTCGGAGATGAGCATCAGCGTGCGGCGGTCGTAGCGGTCGGCGAGCGCGCCGCCGACGAGCACTGTCGAAAGCAGGCCGACTCCCTGTAGGGCAAGCACGTAGCCGAGCGCCCGGGACGAGCCCGTCAGCGTGAAGGTTCGCCAGCCGACCGCGACGAGCAGCGCCGTGTCGCCGATCAGCGAGACCGTCTGGCCGGTCCAGAGCAGCCGGAAGTCGCGGCTGGCGAACGCGTGCAGCACGCGCGCGCGTGAACGCGGGGCGGCGATTGCCTCCATGACCGAAAGCTATCCTCACCGGGTGAGCGACCTTCTACGCGTGGCCTGCGTCCAGCTGACGAGTGGGCCGGACAAGGCGGCGAACCTCGAAAAGGCGGAACGGCTCGTCGCGCGCGCGGCCGCCACAGGCGCCGACGTCGTCGCGCTGCCGGAGAAGTGGAACGCGATCGGCTCGCCCGAGGTGCTGCACGCTGCCGCCGAGACGCTCGAAGAAGGTGAGTCGGTTGCGGCGATGGCCGGCTGGGCGCGCGACCACGGCGTCACTCTGATCGGCGGCTCGATCTCGGAGCGCCGCGAGGGCCGCGAGAAGCTGTCGAACACGAGCCTCGCCTTCGGGCCCGACGGCGAGCTGCTCGGGCTCTACCGCAAGATCCACCTCTTCGACGTCGAGGTCGGCGGCCACGTCTACAAGGAATCCGAGGCCGAGGAGCCCGGCGAGGAGCCCACGGTCGTGCGCGGCGAGGGCTGGCCGATCGGGCTGACCGTCTGCTACGACGTCCGCTTCCCGGAGCTCTACCGGATCCTCGCGCTCGAGGGCGCGGAGCTCGTCACGGTGCCGGCGCACTTCACGACGCCGACCGGCAAGGACCACTGGCACGTGCTCATGCGCGCGCGGGCGATCGAGAACCAGTACTACGTGGCGGCGCCGGCGCAGGTCGGCGAGACGCTGCCGGGGAGGCCGGCGTACGGCCGCTCGCTGATCGTCGATCCGTGGGGGATCGTGCTCGCGCAGGCGCCGGACGAGGAGACGGTCATCTCGGCCGAGCTCGACCGGGCGCGCTTGCGTTCCGTGCGCGAGACGCTGCCGTCGCTGAAGAACCGCCAGGCGGACGCGTACCGCTGGCCGACGTCGGTCTGATCCGCGAGCGCTGGGGCCTGACCCCGGTCGAGTCGTTCGAGCCCGGGGCGGCGTCGAGCCTCGTCGAGCGTGTGCGCCGGGAGGACGGCAGCGAAGCGGTGCTCAAGATCCAGCAGCCGCACCGCGAGAGCGAGCACGAGGCGGCTGCGCTCGAGCGCTGGGACGGCGACGGCGCGATCCGGCTGCTCGACCACGACGCGGAGGAGCACGTACTGCTGCTCGAGCTGTGCGTGCCGGGGACGCCGCTCTCAGCAGCCGGCCAGGACGCGGCGCTCGACGTGTTCGTCGAGCTTCTGCCGCGGCTCTGGAAACCGGCCGGCCGGCCGTTCCGCCCGCTGGCCTCGGAGGCCGCGTGGTGGGCGGAGTACCTGCCCGGTCAGGACTGGTCGAGTGCGCCGGAGCTGCTGGTAGCCGCGCTCGAGGCGCTCCGCGAGCTGCCCGGGACGCAGGGCGAGCAGGTGCTCGTGAACCAGGATCTGCATGGCGACAACGTCCTGGCTGCGGAGCGGGAGCCCTGGCTCGTGATCGACCCGAAACCGCTCGCAGGCGAGCGCGAGTTCTGCGTCGCGCCGATCGTCCGCTCGTTCGAGCTCGGGCACTCGAAGCGCGACGTCCTCCACCGCTTCGACCGGCTCACGTCGGAGCTCGGCCTCGACCGCGAGCGCGCCCGCGGCTGGACGATCGCGCAGACGGTCGCCTGGACGTGGAACTCGCACTACCACGCACGACACGTGGAAACTGCCCGCTGGTTGCTGGAGGCTGCGTGACCGTTCGCGCCGTTCTCTTCGACGTCGACTTCACGATCGCGCGGCCGGGGCCGGAGCTCGGGCCTGAGGGGTACAGGCGGCTCGGCGAGCGCTTCGGCCTCGAGCTCGACCCCTCCCGCTATGACGCCGCCCGGGAGAAGGCCGTCGAGGGCATCCGCCGCCACCCGGAGCTCGAGCACGACGAGGAGATCTGGGTCGCGTTCACCGAGCGGATCATCCGCGGCATGGGCGGCGACGCCGACTCCGCGTACGACTGCGCGGTCGAGATGACGAGGGCCTGGGAGCACGCCGCCCACTTCGAGCTCTACGAGGACGCGAAGCCCGTGCTCGAGGAGCTGCGCGAGCAGGGCGTGAAGCTCGGGCTCGTCTCGAACACCGGCCGTGACCTGGACGAGTTCGTCGCGCACCACCATCTGCAGGTCGACGCAGCGCTCGGCTCGCGCGCGTTCGGCCGGACGAAGCCGCACCCGACGATCTTCCGTGAGGTGCTCCAGCGCCTCGGCGTCGAGCCCGCGGACGCCGCGATGGTCGGCGACTCGCCGGAGGACGACGTCGAAGGTGCCCATGCGGCCGGCATCGAGCAGGCGTTCCTGCTCGACCGCGACGGCCGCTACCCGGAGGTCGCGGACCGGCTCCCGGATCTCTACGCGCTGCCGGCGGCGCTCGGCTTGCGTGTTGACCCCGGTTAGGATCGCGCCGTGCCCGGATGGGTTATCTGGACGATCGTCGCAGTCGTGCTGGCGGTGGGCGAGATCTTCACGCCGGGGCTGTTCATCCTCGGCCCGGTGGCCCTCGCCGCCGTCGTGGCCGGGATCCTCTCGCTTGTGGGCGCGGGCGCGATCGCGCAGGTGGTCGTCTTCATTGCCTGCTCGATCGCATCGGTGGCGCTGATCCGGCCGATCGCGCGGTCGCATCTGCGCATGCCGGCCGCGATCAGGACCGGCACCGCAGCGCTGGCCGGGACGAAGGCCGTCGTGCTGCAGCGGGTCGACTCCGACGGCGGCCGCGTGAAGATCGGCGGGGAGGAGTGGTCGGCGCGGGCCTACATGGACGGCCAGGTCTTCGAGCCGGGTACGCGCGTCGAGGTGGTCAAGATCGAGGGCGCGACCGCGCTCGTCTACAACTAAGGGGGTTCGGAATGGTTGCGCTCATCGTCCTGCTCGTCGTCGCGGCGCTGGTGGTCTTCACACTCGCGCGGACCGTCAGGATCATCCCGCAGGCGAATGCCGGCCTGGTCGAGCGGCTCGGCCGCTACCAGCGCACGCTCAACCCCGGTGTCGCGATCGTGATCCCGTTCGTCGACCGGCTCCGCCCGCTGATCGACCTCCGCGAGCAGGTGGTCTCGTTCCAGCCGCAGCCCGTGATCACGGAGGACAACCTGACGGTCAGCATCGACACCGTCCTCTACTTCCAGATCACCGACCCGAAGGCCGCGACCTACGAGGTGCAGAGCTACATCCAGGCGATCGAGCAGCTGACGGTGACGACCCTGCGCAACGTGATCGGCGGGATGGAGCTCGAGGAGTGCTTGACCTCGCGTGACCAGATCAACGCGCAGCTTCGCGGCGTGCTGGACGACGCGACCGGCAAGTGGGGCATTCGCGTCAACCGCGTCGAGCTGAAGGCGATCGACCCGCCCGGGACGATCAAGGACGCGATGGAGAAGCAGATGCGGGCCGACCGCGACAAGCGCGCGGCGATCCTCACCGCCGAGGGCGTCAAGCAGTCGCAGATCCTGACGGCCGAGGGTGAGAAGCAGAGCTCGATCCTCAAGGCCGAGGGACAGCGCCAGGCGCTCGTCCTGCAGGCCGAGGGCCAGTCGAAGGCCATCGGGACAGTGTTCAAGGCGATCCACGAGGGCGACGCCGACCCGAAGCTGCTCGCGTACCAGTACCTGCAGATGCTGCCGCAGATCGCGCAGGGCGAGTCGAACAAGGTCTGGATCATCCCGAGCGAGTTCACGCAGGCGCTCGGGCAGATCGGGTCGCTGATCCCGGGCGGGAACTCGGAGAAGAGCTCGGGCTAACCGAGGCGCTCGGCGGCCTCCGCCAGCGTCGAGACCGGGCCGACGCTGACGTCTTCGCCGTCGAACAGCTCGAGCCAGGTCGCCAGCGGTCTCGCGGCGAAGAGCTCGGCCAGCTCGTCGGCGAGCGGCTCCTGGTCCTGCTCGTACTGGCGCTCGGCGAGCTGCGGGCGGCCGAGCAGCTCGCAGAGGCGCCGGAAGAACTTCGGCTCGAGAGCGGCGACGGTCAGGTACCGGCCGTCGGCGGTCGCGTAGATCCGGTAGCAGGCGAGGCCGCCGGTGAGCAGGCGAGGGAAAGGCTCGCCGCCGAGCCGGTGGGCGGCGAGCTCGTGGGCGGCGTGCGTGAGCGAGACCGTCAGGCGCGCGCCGCGGCCGGTTCGCTCGCGTTCGAGCAGCGCGGCGAGGATGCGCGTGACGGCGCCGAGCGCGCCCGCGGCCAGGTCGGCGATCTGCACCGGCGGCAGCGCCGGAGCGGTGTCCTCGAGCAGGCCAGCCCAGCCCTGGTAGTTGAGGTCGTGGCCGGCCCGGAGGTCGTCGGGGCCGAAGCCGGTGATCGAGCAGTAGACGACCGTCTCGGGCAGGTCGTCGGGGCCGATGCCGAGGCGCTCGACGACGCCGGGCCGGAAGCTCTCGAGGACGACGTCGGCCCCGGCGCAGAGCTCGCGGCCGCGCTCAGGCTCGGCCTTGAGGTCGAGCTCGACCGACTCCTTGCCGGCATCGAGCGCGTCGTGCCACGCGGGCGCGAGCTCGCGCATCGGGTCGCCGCCGGGCGGCTGGAGGCGCACTACCCGCGCGCCGAGGCGCAGCAGCTCCCGGCTCGCGAACGGCCCAGGCAGGTAGCGCGTCAGATCGACCACGAGGAGGCCCGCGAGTGGCTTCATCAAGCCAAGTTACTAGACTCCGTCGGCCTTGCCCGAACCGACGAAAGCGCAGGAAGACAAGCGCCGGTTGCTCCTCGACGCGGCGGTGCGGGTCTTCGCGCGGAAGGGCTATCACGCCGCTCGGGTCGGTGACATCGCCGAGGAGGCGGGCGTCGCCTACGGACTGCTCTACCACTACTTCTCGTCCAAGGAAGAGGTGCTGCGCGACGTCTTCCGCGAGACGTGGCGCGCGCTGATCGCGACGATCGAGAGCGTCGAGCGGACCGGCGACTCTCCACGCGAGCAGCTGCGCAAGGTGGCCGAGATCCTGCTCCGCTCGTGGCGCCGCGACCCCGACCTCGTGCGCGTGCTCGTGCTCGAGGTGACGCGCAGCCAGCTGCTCGCGGGGGAGATGGACGAGATCGTCGCGTCGTTCTCGGCGATCCAGTCGATCGTCGAGCGCGGGCAGGCGGACGGCTCGATCCGCAGCGACCTCGACGCGCGCCTGGCGAGCTACGTCTTCTACGGCGCGATCGACGAGCTGCTCACCGGCTGGGTGCTCGGCCGGCTGCCCGACTCGGAGGAAGAGGTCGCTCGGGCCGAGCGCACCGTCGTCGAGATCGTCGCCGGCGGCCTGGCCACCGAGCACGCGAGCGCCCCCGCGTAGTGGAGACCACATCGGCGTCGGGTGCGCTCGTCGCGGTGCCGCCGGTCAAGCGGCGGCTGCTCTGGACCCTTGGCTCAGGCGCGTTCGGCCTCGCCTACTCGATCACGACGATCTCCGTCGCGCTGCCGCCGCTGCTCAGCAAGTTCACCGAATCGGGGTCGCTGATCGGGCTGGCGATCGGCGCGGAGGGGTTCTTTGCGCTGACGCTGTCGCCGGTCATCGGGCCGTGGAGCGACTCGTTCCACACGCCCCTGGGGCGCCGCCGGCCGTTCATGCTCGTGGGGCTCGGGCCGATGGCGTTCTGCCTGCTGCTGGTGCCGTTCATGCCCAACCTCTGGACCGCGGTCCTGCTCGTGCTCGCCTTCTATTTCTCGTACTACCTCTACGAGCCCCCCTATCGCGGGCTCTACCCCGACGTGTTGCCGGCCTCGACGTACGGCCGCGCCCAGGGCGTGCAGCACGTGCTGCGCGGCATCGCCCTGGGGATCGCGCTCGTCGGCGGCAACTTCCTCCTGAAGGTGTGGACGCCCGCGCCGTTCCTGGTGGCCGCGTGTGTGACGACGGCGGCGTGCGGCCTGACGATCCTGCTCGTACGGGAAGACGGCGGGCACGGGCGCGTCTTCGAGGGTGTCCTCGCGTACGCCAGGCAGAGCTGGCACATCTTCCGCGAGGACGGCGACGTGCGCCGCTTCCTCTTCGCGAACTCGGCGTGGGAGGGAACGTTCGCGGCCGCTCGCAGCTTCGTCGTCCTCTACGTCATCGACGGGCTGCACGAGTCGAAAACGGTCTCGGGCGAGATCCTCGCGGCGGTGGCCGCCGGCTACGTGGTCGCGGCGGTGTTCGCTGGGCGGCTCGGCGACCGGTTCGGGCTCGCGCGCGTGATCTTCTACGCCTCGTTCGTCTACGGCACGGGCTTTCTCGTCGCTGGGCTCGCGCAGCACTGGCGCTCCTGGTACCTAGGCCTGATCGCGGTCGTCTCGATCGCGGGCGGCACGGTCATGACGCTGGCGTGGGGGCTGCTGTACAAGATCGTGCCGGCCCAGCACCGGGGCGCCGTCTCGGGGCTGGCGACGACGACCAAAGGCATCGGGCTGCTGGTGGGCGCGCCGCTGGCCGGGCTTGCTATCGACCTTGCGCGCCCGCACCTCGGCGCGACGGAGGGTTACCAGGTGCTCTGGCCGTTCTGCGGCCTGCTGATCCTCGGGGCGATCCCGCTGCTCGTGCGCTTGATGGAAGTCGAGCCGAAGACGACAGTCGAAGCCCCGATCGTCTAGGCCGCGCGCCTAGCGAACCTGAGCGAGCGCCGGCGCCCAGGCGGCGATGGGGGAGACGTCGCCGTCGCGGCCGTTCAGGGCCCGGTAGCCCAGAGCGTGCTCGGCCTGCATCAGCTTGTGGATCTGCGTCGTCCCCTCGTAGATGATCGGCGCCCGCGCGTTGCGGAAGTAGCGCTCGATCCCGTACTCCGCCGAGTAGCCGTACGCGCCGTGCACCTGGATCGCGAGATGTGCGGCCCGGAAAGCCGACTCGGTCGCGTGCCATTTCGCCAGCGACGTCTCGCGCGTGTTCCGCCGGCCCTCGTTCTTGAGCCACGCCGCCTGCATCACCAGCAGCTTCGAGGTCTCGTAGCCGAGCACCATCTCGGCGATCATGTCCTGCACGAACTGGTACCGGCCGATCGCCTCGCCGAACGTCTCCCGCTCGCGCGCGTACTCAACCGACCGCTCGAGGCACGCCCGGATCACGCCGCACGCGCCCGCCGCGACCGTGAAGCGGCCCTGGTCGAGACCGTACATCGCGATCTCGAAGCCCTGGCCCTCCTCGCCGACGAGGTTCTCGGCCGGCACCTCGACGTTCTCGAAGAAGAGCTCGCCGGTCGAGCCGGCCCAGATGCCGAGCTTGTGCTCGGTCTCCCGCGTCGAGACGCCCGGCCACTCGCGCTCGACGATGAATGCCGAGATCCCCTTGTGCTTGGCGTCCGGGTCGGTCTTGGCGAAGACGAGCTGGTGGTCGGCCACCGTCGCGTACGAGATCCAGTTCTTCTGGCCGTTCAGCACGTAGGAGTCGCCCTCGCGCCGCGCCGTCGAGCGCATCGAGGCCACGTCCGAGCCCGCGCCCGGCTCCGTCAGCCCGAAGCAGGCGAGCTTCTCGCCGCGGGCCTGGGGTGCCAGATACCGCTGCTTCTGCTCCTCCGATCCGTAGCGCAGCAGCGAGAGCGAGTTCAGCCCGACGTGGACGGAGATCAGCGTCCGGAACGCAGCCTCGCCGCGCTCGATCTCCTCGCACGCCAAAGCCTCGGCGACGAAGTCGAGCCCCGCCCCGCCGTACTCCTCCGGAATCACGATCCCGAGCAGTCCGAGCTCGGCCATCCCCTCGATCACGTCCATGTCGAGCCGGTGCGCGATGTCGTTCTCGATCGCGTTCGGCAGCACCCGCTCGTCGACGAACGAGCGCACGGTCTCCTGAATCAGGCGCTGCTCGTCTGTAAGGTCGAACTCCATGGCAAGTGTACGGAAGCGCGACTGCGACATCCCTCCCGGGCGTGCACGAGCTCGCTGCGGGACTCGTGGCGGCGTCGAGCGTGGTCGCCCTCGCCACCGACGCCGGAGGCTTCGACCCCACTAGCTGGGGCTGGAGCGCGGTCGCCCTGCTGCTCGTGGTCGCGGGCTCGCTCCTGGCCGGCGGCCGGCGGCTCGCTCCGCTCGAATGGGCCTTCCCCGCAGCCCTCGCCGCGCTCGCCGTTTGGGTGTGGCTCTCGCTCGCCTGGACGTCAGACGTGTCCCAGACCGTCCGCGAGGGCGAGCGGATCCTCGTCTACGTGGCGGGTACGGGCGCGCTGCTCCTGCTCGGTCGGCGCTCGCGGGTCACTTTCCTGCTCGGCTTCGTCGCCGCGGCGATCAGCGGCGTCTGCACCTACGCGCTTGCCGTTCGCACGCTCGCGCCGGGCCACGGCGCCTACCAGGTGCTCTCGACGGATCCGGAGGCGAGCTTCAGGCTGGCCCGCCCGCTCGGCTACGCAAACGCCCTGGCGCTGTTCGCGGTGCTCGGGATCCTGCTCGCGCTCGGCTTCGCGCTGCGTGCGCGCACGCACGCGGCGCGGGGCCTCGGCTCGGCGGGGCTCGTCGTGCTCGCCCCGACGCTCTACTTCACGTACGGGCGGGGAGCGTGGGTCGCGCTGGCTGCCGGGATCGCGGTACTCGTCCTGCTCGAGCGTGACCGGCTCGGGGCGATCGCGAGCACGCTTGCGTTCGCGCTCGCCCCCGCGGTCGCCGTGCTGCTCGCCTCGCGTGCGCATCCGGTCACGAGCCGGGCCGCCTCGGTGGCCGCCGCAAGGCACGACGGACGCCTGCTCGGAGTCGCGATCGTCGTCCTCGCCGCGCTGGCGGCGTTCGTTCCGGTTGCGCTCGGCCGCCTCAGGCTCAAGGTGGCTCCGAGCCCCGCTTCGAGGCGCGCGTTCGTGCTGGCGCTCGCGCTCGCCGTCCTCGCAGTCGTCGCCGCCGCGGTCGTCCACGCCGGCGGGCCGGAGACCGCGGTCCGCCGCGCCTACCACGCCTTCAACGCCCCCGCACCGCTGGTCAAGACGAACGCCAGCGAGCGCCTGTTCAGCCTCTCGGGAAGCAATCGCTCGGAGTATTGGCGGGTCGCCTGGCACGAGTACGAGAGCCATCCCTGGCTCGGAGGCGGCGCAGGCAGTTACCAGCGGTTCTGGCTTCGTGACCGAAGAGACGCGCTGCCGGTGCTGGACGCGCACAGCCTCTACCTGGAGACGCTCGCCGAGCTCGGGCCGGTCGGCCTCGCGCTCCTGGCCTGCGCGCTCGCGATTCCGCTCGCTGCGGCCGCCGCCGCCCGCCGCCATCCACTCGCCCCCGCCGCGCTCGGCGCGTACGTCGCGTTCCTGCTCCATGCCGGGATCGACTGGGACTGGGAGATGACCTCCGTCACGCTGGCAGCGCTCGCCTGCGGGGTCGCGATCCTGCTCGCCGCGCGAGGCTCGGAGACGCCGCCGCTCGGCCGCGTCGCGCGGGCAGTCGGCGTCGGGCTTGCGGCCTCCCTGTGCGTCGTCGCCGTCGCCGGCTTCGTCGGCAACCAGGCGGAGGCGACCGCTTCCGACGCGCTCGATGCGTCGCACTTGGGAGCGGCCTCAGCAGACGCCAGGCGCGCGAGGCGCTGGGAGCCGTGGTCGGGCGATCCGTGGCGCCTGCTCGGCGAGGCGAAGCTCGAAGCGGGCCGGGTCACCGACGCGCGGACGAGCTTCTTCCGAGGCCTGCGCAAGGACGACGCGGACTGGGAACTCTGGCTCGACCTCGCGCTCGCCAGCCGTGGGGCCGAGCGTCAGCATGCGCTCGCCCGCGCCGGCGCCCTGAACCCGCTCAGCACGGAGCTTCGAGCCATCCGCGGATCGGGGTGAGAGCAGAGCACAAGCTCCGGGCCCGTGCGGGATCGGCTTCCAGTACGCCTGTGAGAAACCTCTACCCCGGGGGCTTGTAATGAAGAGATCGAGAACGTCCGGACGCGCACGCTTCGCCACAGCGGCCGCCGTCGCAACCGCGGTCGGCGTGCTCGCGTCCCTGGGCGGTGTCGGCTACGCGGCGGGGGTCGTGCACTTCGACCACTCGTCGCCCGCAGCCACGCAGTACCCGCCCTCCAAGGTGACGATCTGCCATCACACGCATTCGCAGCAGAACCCGTTCGTGACCATCACCGTCTCCGAGCACGCGCTCCCGGCGCATCTCGGGCACGGTGACACCGTCGGGGCCTGCTCGTCGCAGCAGCAGACCACGACGGAGACGCAGGTGGAGACCAACGCGCCGAAGCCGGAGCGCCCGTCCCATCAGAATCGCGGCCACCAGGGCTCGACGTCTCACGGCCAGGGCTCGGGCAAGCCGGGCTGGGCCGGAGGCGGCAAGGGTCAGGGCAACCACGGCAAGGCCAATGGCCACGACCAAAGCGGCGTCCACGGATCCGGGCACGGCCAGGGCCAGAATCACGGCCAGGGCCAGAATCACGGCCAGGGCCAGGGCCACGGCGGTGGCAACCACGGCAACTCCGGTGGCGGTCACGGCAACGGCCATGGCAACGGCGGCGGCCATGGCAACGGCGGCGGCCACGGGCACGAGAAGTAAGTAGCCATCCTCGACGTAGTGCCGAGAGAGCCCCGGAGACGGGGCTCTCCCGTTAAGGTCGCGGGCATGGCCGGACGCTTGGAGAGCTGGTCGCGCCTGGCGGAGATGCCGCTCGAGATCGACCCCTACGAGCTGGAGCGCCTGGAGAAGCCGGTCACGCGCGGCTTCACCCGCGTGACGACGGTCGTGCACCTCCACGGCGGCGGCGAGGAAGGCCTCGGCGAGGACGTGACCTGGTACGCGGAGCACCACGACCGCGAGCAGGCCGCCGGCGCGGTCCTGCCGCTCGCGGGCACGTGGACGCTCGAGAGCTTCTCCGGCGCGCTCGAGATGCCGGACCCGCACCGCCGCTGGGCCTACGAGAGCGCGGCGCTCGACCTCGCGCTGCGGCAGGCCGGCCAGACGCTCGCCGAGGCGGTCGGGCGTGAGCCGAGGCCCGTCGCCTTCGTCATCTCTCCGGGGCTCGGGAAGCCGCCGTCGAGCGCCACCGTCCGCCGCTGGCTCGAGCTAGAGCCGAGCCATCGCTTCAAGCTCGATCCTGGGAGCGACTGGAGCGACGAGCTGATCGCCGAGCTCGCCCAGACAGGAGCGGTCGTGACCGCCGACTACAAGGGCTACTACACCGATCAGGACCCGCCGCCCGACGCCGATCTCTACCGGCGAGTCGCCGAAGGGTTCCGCGAGGCGTACCTCGAGGACCCGGCCCTGACCGAGGAGACGGACGCTGTGCTCGAGCCGCACCGCGAGCGTGTCACCTGGGACGCTCCGATCCACTCGGTGGTCGACGTCGAGGGGCTCATGTTCCCGCCGCGCACGCTCAACTCGAAGCCGTCGCGCTTCGGCCGGCTCGAAGAGCTGCTCGCGTTCTACGCCTACTGCGACGATCACGAGATCGGCCTCTACGGCGGCGGCATGTTCGAGCTGGGACCCGGCCGCGGACAGGTCCAGTACCTCGCCTCGCTCTTCCATCCGGACGGGCCGAACGACGTCGCGCCGCGCGAGTACAACGATCCCGAGCCGCGTCCCGGCTTGCCGGCGAGCCCGCTCGAGCCCGCACCGGAAGACATCGGGTTCCGCTGGCGCTAGGCTTTGACTGACTAGTCAATCAACACCACGATGGCAACCGCAACGGCAACCGGCACCGGTGTCTCCTTCGGGCTGACCGAGGAGCAGCGCGCGCTGCGCGAGCTCGCGCACGAGTTCGCCGAGAAGGAGATCCGGCCCAAAGCCGCCGAGTACGACGAGCACCAGACGCACCCCGCCGACGTGATCGCGAAGGCGCACGAGGTCGGGCTGATGAACCCGCACGTTCCCGAGGAGCTCGGCGGGGCCGGCCTCGGCGGCTTCGAGGGCGTGCTGATCGGCGAGGAGCTCTCCTGGGGCTGCTCGGGGATCGCGACCTCGGTCATCGCGAACATCCTGGGCGCGCTGCCGATCCTGATCGCCGGCACCGAGGAGCAGCAGCGCGAATGGCTGCCGCCGCTGCTCGACGAGCCGATCCTCTGCTCGTTCGCCTTGACCGAGCCGAACGCCGGCTCCGACGTCTCGGGGATCCAGACGACGGCGGTCCGCCACGGCGACGACTACGTCATCAACGGCTCGAAGATGTTCATCACGAACGCCGGCCAGGCGTCGTGGGTGATCGTCTTCGCCTCGACCGACAAGTCGGCCGGCCACCGCGGCCTCACCGCCTTCATCGTCGCCACCGACATGGACGGCCTGATCGTTGAGAAGCACCTCGACAAGATGGGCCAGCGGGCGACGGACACCTCGGCGCTCGCCTTCCAGGACCTGAAGGTGCCGGCAAAGAATCGGCTCGGCGAGGAAGGCCAGGGCTTCAAGATCGCGATGCAGACGCTCGACCAGACGCGCCCGGGCACGGCCGCCGGCGCCGTCGGCGTGGCGCGCGCGGCCTTCGACTACTCCGTCGAGTACGCGCGCGAGCGGGTGCAGTTCGGCCAGCCGATCGCGATGAACCAGGGCGTCAACTTCCTCGTCGCAGACATGGCGGCCGAGATCGAGGCGGCGCGGCTGCTCGTCTGGCAGGCGGCCTGGCTGCTCGACCAGGGCAAGCGGGCGACGCTGCAGTCGTCCTACGCGAAGCGCTTCGCGGCCGACACGGCCATGAAGGTCACGACCGACGCCGTCCAGATCTTCGGCGGCTACGGCTACATGAAGGAGTACCCGGTCGAGAAGCTGATGCGCGACGCGAAGCTGTTCCAGATCTACGAGGGCACGTCGCAGATCCAGCGGCTCGTGATCGCCAGAGAGATCTTTCTGCCGCGCGGCGACTAGCTGAACCACTCATGGAGCGGCGGGCTGCTACGGAGCCCTGAGAAGTCGCCTGCGAGCAGCTGCCGGGCGGCGGTCGCGGCGGCGTCGACGGCTACCCAGGTGAGGCGCGCGCCGACGCTGATGCGCTGAGCACCCGCGCCGGTGATCTCGGCAAACGAGAGGTCGGAAGTCGCGAGCACGTTGACCGGCCGCGAGATCGCGGCGCAGACGGGCGAGATCTCGTCGGTGGTGCGAAGCCAAGGCGCGTAGAGGACATCGGCGCCCACGGCCTCGAACGCCTGCAGCCGCGCGATCGTGTCGTCGAGGTCCGGGTTGCCGCGGAGGTGGTTCTCCGCGCGAGCCGTCAGCGTGAACGGAAACGGCTGCCGTCGCGCCGCTTCGGCCGCAGCGGCGACTCGCTCGGTCGCGTGGACCGGGTCGTAGAGCCGCTGCTCGACCGGGTCCCAATCCTCGATCGAGCCGCCGACGGCACCCGCCTCGGCGACTCGCTCGATCGCCCGCGCGGCCGCCTCCGGCTCTGCTCCGTAGCCGTTCTCCAGGTCGACCGACAGCGGCAAGTCCGTCGCGGCGGCGAGAGCCGAAACGTGGGCGAGCACCTCGTCCAGGGTGACCTGGCCGTCCAGCCGGCCGAGCGTGAACGCGAAGCCGCCGCTCGTCGTCGCCAGCGCCTTGAACCCAAGCGCGGTGAGCATGCGCGCCGAGCCCACGTCCCACGGGTTCGGAATCACGAATGGCTCGCCCTCGTGCAGCGTCTGGAACGCCTGAGCCTTCTCGGCTTGCGTGGCCACGCGCAAGACTTTGCGTCGCATGGAGCTCCTCGTCAACTTCTGGTACGCGCACCCGGTCGGGCACGCGGTCGAAGCGCTGCGCTACTGCCTCGGCTATGCGGGCGACGACGAGCTCGAGATCAGCCTGCTCCTGAACGGCGCGACCGCAACCGAGCTCGGGTCATGCGCGCCCTTCCTGAAGGAAACGTACGCGGTGGACTACGTCGACTTCCTCGGGCGGACCGGCGACCCGGACGCCGCGCTCGCACACGTGCCGCGCGACTGGGACTACGTGCTCGACGACCAGCGCTCACGGCAGACGGACCAGCTCGCCTTCGCGCCAGGGTTGCGCGCCTACTACCAGGCGGCGCACCGGCACTTTCGGGCGCGTGTTCGCCACGGGACAGCCGGCTCCGAGCCGCCGCAATACATACCGAACCGGCAGCTTCGGCTCGAGCTGCCCCGGCAACGTGAGCTTCCGCAAGGCACCCGGATCGCCGTCTTGCCGGCAGGATCGTCCGAGCCCGCGCGCTACCCGTCGCCGGCTTCGTGGCGCCTGATGCTGGAAGCACTCGCGGCCGAGCTGCCCGGCGCCGTCATCTGCCTCGTGGGCAAGCTCGAGCGGGACGGGCGCACCTCGACCTCGTGGTCGCGGGAGCAGCTGGAGTCGCTCGGTGCGGACATCTCGGCCGTCGACGAGCCGCTCCTCGACCAGCTTGCGCTCGTGGAAGCGTGCGACCTCTTCGTCTCGCCGCATACGGGCTTCGGCCTCGCCGCACTCGCCGTCGGGACGCCGTGGCTGACGCTCTCGGGCGGGCCCTGGCACGAGTGGTTCTTCAACGGCGTGCCGTTCTACTCGGTCATCCCGGACACGCGGCGCTATCCGGCCTACATGCAGCTCGCCGAGCAGCCGGATCCAGGTCGAGGACGACGGGCCGCGCACGCCGAGCATGTCGCGGGCGCGGATCGCCGATGACCTACCGGAGCTGCTCGAGGCAGCGCGCCTGCTCGTCGAGGGGCGGCTGACGTACGAGGACGCGCTGCGCGGCTACTTCGCGCGGCTCCTGGCCGCATACCAGGGCGACGCGTCGCGGATCTTCTCGTTCGACGACGTCCACCGCGCGTACATCTGAGAGGCTTGGCCCGTGGCGCTCGAGATCGACCTGTCGGGCCGGGTCGCGCTCGTCACGGGCGGGTCGCGCGGGCTGGGGCGCGCCGACGCGCTGACGCTGGCGCGCGCGGGCGCGGACGTCGCGATCGCGGACATCCAGCTCGAGTCCGATTCCGGCGAGGCGGCCGAGCGGTACGGGCCGCTCGCGCAGGCAGCGCGGGCGCAGGGGCTCGTCTACGCCGAGCAGACGGCCGAGGAGATCCGCGCGTTCGGCCGCCGCGCGGTCGCGCTGCGCTGCGACGTGACCGACCGTGAGCAGGTCGCCGAGACGGTGGAGCGGGTCGCGGGTGAGCTCGGCGCGGTGGACATCCTCGTCAACAACGCGGGCACGCTCGACCATGTGGGCCAATTGCCCGCTCAAAGGCCCGAGCTCTGGGAGCGGGATCTCCGCGTCAACCTGACCGGCGCGTTCAATTGCGCGCAGGAGGTCTGGCCGGGAATGGTCGAGCGCGGCTGGGGGCGGATCGTGAACATGGCGTCCGTTGCGGGCACGCTCGGCGGGTTCGGGCAGGCGAGCTACTCGACGACGAAGGCGGGCCTGCTCGGGCTGACGAAGTCGCTGGCGCTGGAGGGCGCGCGCCACGGGATCACGGTGAACGCGATCGTCCCGGGCGTGATCGGCACCGAGGCGTTCGCGTTCGGCAACCCGGAGATGAACGAGCGCATGATCCGCCGCACAGCGCTCCGCCGCGCCGGCGACCCGCAGGAGGTCGCGAACGCGATCGCCTTCCTCTGCTCTGACCTGGCGAGCTACATCACCGGGATCGAGCTCAACGTCAGCGGCGGGATCGAGCTCTTCACGTTCTGACTACGCGCCCGCGAGTCCTGATTCCGCAATTTCCGGCTTCCCGCCGGGGCACCCCTAACCCACCACCCACCGTCGATCCTAGTCTGAAAATTCACACGAATGTGTGACGGGACGGTGGCGAATGTGGGCCCGATGTTCCACAGCAAGATCCTTGGAATCCACTGGCCTGCACTGGGAGGGCCGGCGCTAGACTTCGGGCCTTGCGGGTCGAAGCAGGATCGAGCGCGGTCAGGCTCCGCAGGCGCAGGCGTGCCCGGGCGCGGCAGCTGCTTGCCCGCAGGCTCCTTGCACTGACGGCCGTCGGCGTGATTGCGGCCGGGCTCGTCGGGCTGGCCTTCGCGGGCTCGTCCGACCGGATCGCCGCCGGTGTCCGGGTCGCGGGCATCAACGTCGGCGGCCTGACCACCGGCGAAGCGGTCAAGAGGCTCGAGGCAAAGTCGCGTGCCGTGGCGAGCGTCCCGGTCGTGTTCGAGGCCGGCGGGCGCCGCTTCCGCGAGCGGCCGGTCAACCTCGGCATCCAGGTCGACTGGCGCGCCGCGGTCAAGCGGGCACAGTCCGAGGGCGAGGGCTTCGCGCCCTGGCGCGGTCTGCGCCGCGTGAGCATTCGCCTGCTCGGCTCCGATGTCACGCCGCCCACGCGGGCCTGGAAGCGCGCGCTCGACATCGACCTTCGCCGGATCAACGCCGCGGTCGGAACGCCTCACCGCGACGCCGCGATCGCACTGCGCGGGCTGGAGCCGCGGGTCGTCCCCGGACGCACGGGCCGCGCGCTCGACAAGGCAACCGCCGGCGCCGCGATCGTCAGCGCGCTTGCGAGTCTCGAGCGTGGCAACGTCGTCCAGCTGCCAGTCGTGGTCGACACGCCGACGGCCACCGCTGCGGACCTCGCGCCGGCCGTCGCACAGCTGCGCACCGCCCTCTCGCGCCGGATCCGGATGAGCCTCGGCCGCTCGTCGTGGTGGCTCAGGCCGGGCCAGCTCGCGTCGATCCTGTCGCTGCCGCACGGGGGCTCAAAGTCGCTCGCGATCGGGGGCAAGGGCGCGGAGGGCTACTTCCGCCGGCTCGGCCACGGTGTCGGCCGGCACCCACGGAATGCGAGCTTCGCGGTCTCGACGAGCGGAAACATCCGCATCGTCCCGTCCCGTCCCGGCCGCGTGATCGACGTTGCCGCCACCGAGAAGAACATCCTCGCGGCGGCGGTGTCGCCCACGAACCGCACGGCGCGCGTCGTCGTCACGAGCCAGGCGGCGCGCCGCTCGACCGCCGAGGTTCGCGCGATGGGCATCACGACGAAGATCAGCCGCTACGAGACGATCTACGGCGGCGACCCGAACCGGATCCACAACGTCCAGCTGGTCGCCCGCCTGATCGACGGCAAGCTCGTCGCCCCGGGCGCGACCTTCTCGTTCAACCAGGCCACCGGCGCACGCACCGCCGGCAAGGGCTTCCTCGAGGCGCCGGTGATCGTCAACGGCGAGCTCACCACCGGCCTCGGCGGCGGGGTCTGCCAGGTCTCGACGACCGTGTTCAACGCGGCCTACGAAGCCGGGCTGAAGATCACCGCGCGGACGAATCACGCGCTCTACATCAGCCACTACCCGCAGGGCCGCGACGCGACGGTCAACTACCCGGATGTCGACCTGCGCTTCGTCAACGACACGCCGCACTGGATCCTGCTGCGCACGTTCGTCGGGTCGTCCTCGCTGGTCGTCGACCTGTTCGGCGCCCCGATCCACCGCCGTGTCGTCAGCGAGACCCGGCCGCTCGTCGAGACGGGGAAGCCGCCGGTGAAGCGGATCCCCGACCCCGCGCTCTTCAGGGGCGCGACCGCGATCGACGACTACGGCGAGCCGCCGCGCTCGACGAGCGTTCGCAGGCTCGTCTACACCGCCGGCGGGAAGTTGCTCTACGACAACACGTGGTACTCGTCCTACCGCGGCGAGCCGGAGATCATCCGCTTCGGGACGAGGGCGAAGAAGCCGCCGCCGAAGAAGGGCCCGAGCGGGCCCACCGGCCCGACCGGCCCGTCCGGCGTCAAGCCTCCGAGCTAGCGATCGCCTCCACCAGCCAGGCCGGCACGCGTGTCGGGCGGTGCGTATGCGCGTCGACGCAAGCGTGGCGCGTCCACCCGTCGGCGATCGCCTCGCCGTCCCGCTCGACGGCATAGTCGAAGCGGAAGCGGGCGCCGCGCAGGTCGCCGCAGGCGCAGCGGATCGTGAGGCGATCGTCGAAGCGCGCGGGCGCCAGGTAGCGCACGTGCGCCTCGACCGTCAGCGCCTCGATTCCTTCCGCTCGCAGCTCCGGATAGCCGCCGCGGAAGCGGGCCAGGTAGTCGATTCGCGTGACCTCGAACCAGACGAGGTAGACCGCGTTGTGCGCGATCCCCTGCGCGTCGGTCTCGGCGAACCGGACTCGCACCTCGGTCTCGAAGCGGAACTCCACGGGCGAACTCTACGATCGCGGCGTGTCCGCTTCCGAGCTCGCGGAGCTGATCCGGCGGCAGCAGCCGTGCGTCGTCCTGACCGGGGCCGGGGTCAGCACGGAGAGCGGGATTCCCGATTTCCGCTCGCGGACCGGTCTCTGGGCGCAGTTCGACCCGCTCGAGTACGCGTCGTTGGAGGCCTTCCGCCGCGACCCGCGCAAGGTCTGGAGCTTCTACAAGCCGCGGATCTCCGTGCTGACCGAGGCAGAGCCGAACCCGGCGCACCGCGCGCTCGCCGAGCTGGAGCGGCTCGGCCTCGTCGAGGCGGTCGTGACGCAGAACATCGACCTGTTGCACGAGCGCGCCGGCAGCAGGAACGTCGTCGAGGTGCACGGCTCGATCCGGACCGCGACCTGCCCGGGCTGCGGCGAGAGGCAGCCGCTCGAGCGGGTCGTGGAGCTGCTTGCCGACGCCGACGCGCCCGCGTGCCCCGCTTGCGGCGAGATCCTCAAGCCGGACGTCGTCTTCTTCGGCGAGCTTCTCCCGGCCGAGGCGATCGAGCGCGCCACCGAGCTCGCCCGCCGCGCGCGGCTGCTGCTCGTGGTCGGCTCGGCGCTCGAGGTCTACCCGATCGCGGGCCTGCCGTTCGAGACGCTCGCCGCGGGCGGGGAGCTCGCGATCGTCAACCGCGGCCCGACCGCGCTCGACGACGAGGCATCAGTCCGAATCGACGCGGCAGCCGGCGAGCTGCTGCCGCAGGTTGTCGCGGCGCTGGGCTAGGCCGCGGCGCGCTTGAGCGGGCGCTCTGCGAGCACGTTCCGGCACTCGCTGCAGACCGTCCGCTCCACTTCGTACGGGATGCCGTACCGCTGCAGCAGCACATGCGTGCGAACTGCCGTGTGCGTGTGAGTGCGCCGCCGTAGGGGGATAAAGAGTTGAGACATCGTCCTTGGACTCAGCGTAGCGATGGGTTCGGAAAGTACGACGCTCAAAAGGGTGACGAAGTTGTGACGAAACGGTGTCGTCGCGGCCGTGCCGGGAGTACTCTCGCGTGTATGCGCCATCGGCGCTCCGTCCTGCTGCTTTCGCTGCCGCTCGCGTGCTTCCTCGCCGGCTGCGGCGCGAACGCCGGACGCAGCTCGAACGCGCAACCGCCGCCCGCCGCGAAACCGCACTGCCACGCGGGCCTGGCGGCGATGGGCTCGAGCCGGCTCGCGGTCGCCGCCGCCGTTCCGCGGCACGCCCGCGTCTACCGGCGTCCCGGCCGCAGGCCGTTCGCGAGCTTCGGCCGCCTGAACCAGAACCGCTTCCCGACCGTCTTCCGCGTGCTCGCCGCCCTCCGCCGCCGTGACTGCCGCGCGTCCTGGTACCGCGTCCAGGTGCCGCTCCGCCCGAACGGCGCCACCGGCTTCGTCCGGGCGCGCGACGTCGAGCTCGGCACGGTTCGCTCGCGCGTCGTCGTCAACATCTCCAAGAAGCGGCTGACGCTCTACCGCCGCGGGAAGCGCGTGCTGACGACCGCCGTCGCGGTCGGCTCCTCGGCGACGCCGACGCCGACGGGGAGCTACTACGTCAACCAGCGCCTGATCCCGACTGACCCGAACGGCCCCTTCGGCCCCGGCGCGATCGGGATCTCGGCGTTCTCGAACGTGCTCACCGGCTGGACGCAGGGCGGCCCGATCGCGATCCACGGGACGAACGAGCCCTGGTCGATCGGCCATGCGGTCTCGAACGGCTGCATCCGCGTGCGCAACGCCGCGCTCCAGCGCCTGTTCGCCTCGACGCCGGCCGGAACTCCTGTTGTGATTCGCCCGTGACACGGGCCCGGGTCGTACTGCTCGGCGCGGCGCTCGCCGCCGGGCTGGCGGCGACGCTGGGCTCGCTCGCCGGCGCGAGGCCGAACGCCCCGCCCGACCCTCAGGAGGCGGTTCTCGACGGCTGCGGCCGCGACTACCTCGCCCAGACCCAGCGCCAGATCCCGACCTGGGTCTACGTCAACGACCGCAACTACCCGGCGGCCGGCCCGGCGCCCCCGCCGCAGCGCCTCGAGGGCATGGTCTCGGCGCGCTACCTCCCGGACCTCGCGTCGCACCCGACCGAGGAGGACCTGCCGCCGATCCACCGCTCCTACGACGTCAACTTCGACGTGCTGCCCGACCGCGGCTACACCGACCTGATGGGCGGCAGCGCCGCGCAGCGAACCGGCAACTACGAGGGCAAGGGGCCCTCGACCGGGCGCGTGCACGTGGAGCGCGAGCAGGGCGCGTTCCCGAGCTTCGCCTGGCCCGACCCGGGCGACCGCGTGGCGCTGGTCGGCTCGTGGGTCTGGGACTGCGGCCACTGGCAGCCGGGCGGCGAACGCACAGAGCTCCACTCGTACAGCGCGCTCTGGCTCGAACGGGCCACGGCGTCGCGCAGTGCGGCGGGCGGCGCCGAGGCCGACCTGCTGCTCTCGAACGACAAGACGTACGCGGGGGTCGAGGCCGACTGCGCGCACCTGGCCAAGGGCGTGGTGCTCGTTTTCCAGACGTGTCTCGGCACCGAGACCGAGTGGCAGGACATCCGTGGCACGTACTCGTTCCGCTTGCGCCTGCCCCGGCGGCCGGCGAAGCGCTCGCGCCTGCGCGTACGGGTCCTCGACGCCGGCAGCACCGCGGGAGCGCCACCCGTGCGGACGAGCGTTCGCGGCAGCTACCTCTACGCGACCGTCGCGGTGACCTCGGCGCCCGCTCGAAAGCTGCTCGTGGCGAAGCGCGTCCTCGCCGCCTGGACCGGCGCCGCGCGGCCCGAGCATCTGCGCGTGCGGTTCACGCGCCTGCTCGTCCGCCGCGCGATGGATCCGGGCTGCGCGAACGGGCAGCCGACGTGCGGCTCGAAGCAGACGACGCACGGGGAGCAGATCTCCACGGCGCCCGGCGAGTGGAACGTCTACGTCGACGCAGCCGGCGTCTGGGCGATGTGGGGCAAGGGCGTGCTGCACGTTCGCGACGGCCAGGTCGTCCGGCGCGGGCCGACGCTCGACGTCTATGTGCCGCGCGGGAAGCCGTGGCGGCTGTTCGTCTTCGCGCGCGAATGTGACTGGGGCGTGCTCGGCAACGCGGACGGCGCCACGCACGCGATGTTCCCTTGTCCGCGCTCGAGCGAGGTCGGCACGTTCGACGGCGACGACCGGCCCGGCTACATCGTCAAGCACTTTCGCTCGCCGCAGGCCTCGCTCGGCGTCCACCGCGGCCGCCCGTCGCGCCGCGCCATGACCACCTGTCCGGCCGTGAACAAGCTCGGCTGTTACGAGCTTGACTACATCGTCACACGCGTGGGTAGATAGGGTCCCGACATGGCCGAGCGCAAACAGGACATGATCACGAAGGACCTCATCTCCAAGCTGGCGGATCGCGGCGAGGACGTCGTCGGCAAGCTCGGCGACTTTCCGGCCGCACAACGGCTGGTCGAGGCCGCGGGCGGACTGCGGGAGCGGGTCGACGAGATCCAGCGGCGCCTCCGCGGGCTCGACGCCCTCGAGACCCGAGTCGCAGCGCTGGAGAAGAAGGTGGAGCACCTCTCCGGCCCACCGAAGCGCGCTGCCGCGAAGAAGCCGGCGGCCGCGAAGAAGCCTGCGGCCAAGCGGCCTCCGAAGAGCCAGGCTTAGCGGGGCACCCGCAGGCGCAAGGCCCGCGGGACGACCTCGAAGCGAGCCGGCGTCGTTCCCGGCTGCTCGCCGTCGAGCTCGACCGGGAGCGGCTCGTCCGCGTCGACTTCGACGACCGACCCGCGCAAGAGCTCGGCCTTCGGGTGGGGAAGATGTCGCCCGCGGTAGGTCTTCGGGAGCGTGAGCATGAGGTCGCGCTTCGTCAGGTCGCCGATCAGCAGGACGTCGAAGAGCCCGTCGTCGGGCTCGGCCTCGGGGCAGATCATCATCCCGCCGCCGAAGAATCGTCCGTTCGCGACGACGACGTCGTGCATCCGCGCGCTGCGGCTCTCGCCGTCGACGCGGACGCGCACCTCGTCGTTGCGCCAGCCCGCGAAGACGGTCAGCGTCGCCCAGAGGTACGAGGCCTTGCCGCCGAGCGCCTTCGAGGTCTCGTTCGTGCGCTTGGCGATCGCGCCGCTCATGCCTGCGCTGGCGATGTTCGCGAAGAGCGACTCCTCGTCGCCACCGTCCCAGGAGCGGTAGCGCGCCCGGCCGAGATCGATCTCCCGCACCCGTCCCTCGCGTGCGACGGCCACCGCGTCCTCGAGCTTGCGCGGGATGCCGTAGGTGCGCACGAAGTCCCAGCCGGTGCCGCGCGGAATCACCGCGAGCTCGACCCCGTGACGGCCGGCGAGCCCCTGTACCACCTCGTTCACCGTCCCGTCCCCGCCGACGGCGACGACGAGGCGCGCACCCTCCTCGACCGCCCTGCGCGCGAGGTCGCCGAGCTGGCCGGGCCGCTCCGAGAGCAGGGCGTCCCCGGCGAGGCCGAGCCCCGCGGCGCGGTGCGCGAGCTCCGGCCAGCGCCTGCCCGTGGACCCGTTCTCCGAGGCCGGGTTGACGAGGAAGACGGTCTCGCTAATGAGACTGTGTGACGGTGGCCAGCGCGACGCGCGTCATCCGGTCGACGGCGGCGCGCAGCTCGTCGTCGGAGATGCGCGTGAACTCCTCGCCGATCACGATGTCGCTCACCGTCAGCAGGCAGCCGGCCTTGACGCCGCGCAGCGAGCCGATCGTGAACAGCACGGCCGCCTCCATCTCGACGCCGAGGACGCCGCGCTCCGACCAGCGCTTGTGGCGCCCGGGGTCGGGGTCGTAGAAGGTGTCGCTCGAGGCGATCGCGCCCACGCGCAGCGGCTGGCCCAGCTCCTTGGCGGCGTGGACAGCGCCGTGGACGAGCTCCCAGTCGGCGGTCGGCACGTGTGGCTCGCCGCCCACGTAGTGCCGGGCGGTCCCGTCCGCGGGCACCGCGGAGACGGCGACGATCAGGTCGCCGAGCTGCAGGTCCGGCTGCAGCCCGCCGCAGGTGCCGACCCGCAGGAAACGCTTGACGCCGAGCTGGACGAGCTCCTCCATCACGATCGCGGCCGACGGGCAGCCCATCCCGGTCGCCTGCACCGACACCGGCTTGCCCTCGTACTCGCCGGTGAAGCCGAGCAGGCCGCGCTCGGCGTTCCGCTGCACCGCGTTGTCGAGGTACGTCTCGGCGATGTACTGAGCGCGCAGCGGGTCGCCGGGGAGGAGGCAGGCCTCCGCGTAGTCCCCCTGTTCGGCGCGAACGTGGATCGGCATCGGCGAGAGCCTAAAGTTTCGCCCGTGCCCAAGCTGAAAGAGCCCGGCCTCGACGAGATCCTCGCGTTCTGCGCTGAGGATCCAGTCGAGCGCGTCTTCCTCGAGGACGTGGCGCGTCGCGGGCTCGGGCGCTTCACCGCGCTCGAGCAGGACGGCCGGCTGGAGGCCCTCTGCCACGCCGGCTCGAACATCGTCCCGTCCGGGCGCGGCTGCGGCGCCTTCGCCGACGTCGCCGCTGCCGGCCACGCGCGCATGGTGATCGGCGACGAGCGGGCGGTGACCGAGCTCTGGGAGGCCGCCCGCGACCGCCTGCCGGAGCCACGCGAGGACCGGCCCGGCCAACCGGTCTACGTGATCGACGATCTGCCCGAGCCCGGCGAGTCGGGCCTGCGCCCCGCCACCGAGGCCGATCTCGAGCTGCTCGTCCCGGCCTGCGCCGCCGCGCACCTGGAGGAGATCGGGATCGATCCGCTCGCCCGTGACCCCGAGAGCTTCCGCTGGCGCACGCGCATGCAGATCGAGGACGGCCGGTCGTGGATCTGGCGGGAAGACGGGACGATCCTGTTCAAGGCGGAGGCCTCGGCCTGGACGCCGCGCGCCGTGCAGCTGCAGCAGGTCTGGGTCGACCCGGCGGTGCGCAACCACGGCAACGCCCAGCGTGGCATGCGCGACCTCTGCCGGCTGCTGCTCGGGCACGTTCCGATCGTCTGCCTCTTCGTCCGCGCCGAGAACGCGCCGGCGATCCGCGTCTACGACGCGATCGGGATGCGGCAGACCGGTACCTACCGCTCGCTGATCCTCTGAGCGACACTTCCCGTGTGGCCGAGCAGGCCGACACCGCAGCCCTGCGTGCCCGGATCGAGGAGCACGTCCGCCGGCACGAGCTGATCCCGCCCGGCGGCGAGGTCGTCGCGCTCGTCTCCGGCGGGCCGGACTCGACCTGCCTCTGGCACGCGCTGCGCGAGCTCGGCTACCGCGTCTCGGCGCTGCACGTGAACCACGGCCTGCGCGGGGCCGAGTCGGAGGAGGACGCACGCTGGTGCCGCGAACAACTCGGCGCCGAGGTGGTCGAGGCGCCGCCGCCGGACCGACCCACCGAGGACGCGCTCCGCGAGCTGCGCTACTCGTTCGCGCGTGACCGCCTGCGCGCGACCGGCCACACGGCCTCCGACCAGGTCGAGACCGTTCTCTACCGGCTCGTCTCCAGCGGAACGCCCGGCGGGATCAAGCCGAAGCGCGAGGACGGCGTCGTCCGACCGCTGCTGACGCTCTGGCGCGAGGAGACCGAGGCCTACTGCCGTGCCGAAGGGCTCAGCCCGCGCCAGGACAGCTCGAACGCGGAAACGAAGCGCGGCCTGATCCGCGACCAGATCCTGCCCCTCCTCCGCGAGCTCCATCCCGCTGCCGAGCGCAACCTGCTTCGCCTCGCCGAGGGCCGCCCGTCGAAGCTCGACGAGCTGCTTGCCGCGCGCGAAGGATCGGCGCGGGTCGACCTCGGCGGCGGCCTCACCGCGGTGCGCGAGTACGACCGAGTCTGGCTCGAGCAGACCCCGGTCGCGCTCGACGGCGAGGTGCGTTGGGGCCAGTGGCGGATTGAATCCGAGCTCCCAGGCCTTAAGGTACGAAGCTGGCGGCCGGGCGACCGGCTCGCGGGCCGCCGGAAGAAGGTGCAAGACGTGTTCGTCGACGCAAAGATCCCCCGATCCGAGCGCGAGGCGTGGCCCCTCGTCGTCCGCGGGCGCGAGGTGGTCGCAGTCCCCGGCCTGGTCGACGCGCCCGGGATCAGGGCGGAGCGGGAATGAGCGTAGGCTCGACGGAGCTCATCAGGGAGCGGAGGCGACGGCTTTGCCGGCGCCGGGAGCGGGAAGCGTGAGCCAGACCGAGCTCGAGCGCGCGGTCGGCGAGGTCCTGATCGACGAGGAGACGCTCGCCGCGCGCGTCGCCGAGCTCGGCAGCCGAGGTCTCGTCCGACTACGCGGGCCGCGACCTGCTGCTGATCGGCGTGCTCAAGGGCGCCGTCTTCTTCATGGCCGACCTGATGCGGCATCTGACCGTGCCCTGCGAGGTCGACTTCATGGCGATCTCGAGCTACGGCGACTCGACCGACTCCTCGGGGATCGTCCGGATCCTGAAGGACCTCGACATCAACATCGAGGGCCGTGACGTGCTCGTCGTCGAGGACATCATCGACTCGGGCCTGACGCTCTCGTACCTGATGCGCAACCTCGAGTCCCGCGAGCCGGCGACCCTCGAGGTCTGCGCGCTGATGACCAAGCCGGCGCGGCGAGAGATCGACGTGCCGGTGCGATACGTCGGCTTCGAGATCGCGGACCGCTTCGTGGTCGGCTACGGGCTCGATCTGGCCGAGCGCTACCGCAACCTGCCTTACGTCGCCGTGCTGAGCGACGAGCTGATGCCGGAAGGTCTTTAACCGGCCACGCGGAACCGGTGAAGCTCATGCTCGCTGGTACCCTTTGTCGATAGAGGGCCTGTGAATCGCTTCTTCCGCTCAGCGCTGTTTCCACTCTTCGTGATCGTCGTGCTGGTCTACCTGGCCAGCCAGACGCTCCTGCCGCACTCGAAGGCCGCCAAGAAGGTCACGTACTCGCAGTTCATCAGCGCGGTGAAGGACGGCAACGTCGACAACGTCACGATCTCGCCGAGCAAGCACTCGATCTCCTTCACGATCGTCAACGAGAACAAGAAGGCGACGGTCCACTACCCGGCCGACCAGGTCACGCCGCAGATCCAGACGGCGCTCGAGAACGCGCCCAATCACCCGACGTTCGACTCGAAGGGCACCGGCGGCTTCTCGTGGCTCGGGATCCTCGATCTCGATGCTGCCGTTCGTGATCCTGATCGCGTTCTGGATCTTCCTGATGAACCAGGTCCAGGGCGGCGGGTCGAAGGTGATGTCCTTCGGCAAGTCGCGCGCCAAGCGAATGGCGCCGGACTCGCCGAAGATCGGCTTCAAGGACGTCGCCGGCGTGGACGAGGCGGTCGAGGAGCTTCAGGAGATCAAGGAGTTCCTCGAGAACCCGAAGAAGTTCCAGGCGCTCGGGGCTCGCATCCCCAAGGGCGTGCTGCTCTACGGGCCGCCCGGCACCGGCAAGACACTGCTCGCCCGCGCGGTCGCAGGCGAAGCCGGCGTGCCGTTCTTCTCGATCTCCGGCTCCGACTTCGTCGAGATGTTCGTCGGCGTCGGCGCCTCGCGCGTGCGCGATCTGTTCGAGCAGGCCAAGCAGGCCTCGCCCTGCATCGTCTTCATGGACGAGATCGACGCTGTCGGCCGGCACCGCGGCGCGGGCCTCGGCGGCGGCCACGACGAGCGCGAGCAGACGCTCAACCAGCTGCTCGTCGAGATGGACGGCTTCGAGCTGAAGGACAACATCATCCTGATCGCCGCGACGAACAGGCCCGACATCCTCGACCCGGCGCTGCTGCGCCCCGGCCGCTTCGACCGCCAGATCGTGGTCGACCGGCCCGACCGCATCGGCCGCCGCAAGATCCTCGAGGTGCACGCCAAGGGCAAGCCGATCGCGCCGGAGATCGACCTCGACACATTGGCAGCCGGGACGCCGGGCTTCACCGGCGCGGACCTGGCGAACCTCGTCAACGAGGCCGCGCTCCTCTCGGCGCGCCGAGGCATGAAGGTGATCGACCAGGAGGAGCTCGAGGAAGGGATCATGCGCGTGATCGCCGGCCCGGAGAAGAAGACGCGCCTGCTCTCCGAGGAGGAGCGCAAGATCACCGCCTACCACGAGCTCGGCCACGCGATCGTCGGCCACTACCTCGAGCACACCGACGACGTCCACAAGATTTCCGTGATCTCACGCGGCCAGGCGCTCGGCTACACGATCTCGCTGCCGCGCGAGGACCGCTACCTCACGACCAAGACCGCGCTGATGGAGCAGCTCGCCATGACTCTGGGCGGGCGCGCGGCCGAGGAGCTCGTCTTCCACGAGGTCACGACGGGCGCCGCGAACGACCTCGAAAAGGTCACCTCGACCGCGAAGCAGATGATCATGCGCTTCGGCATGAGCGAGAAGCTCGGCCCGCGCGTGCTCGGCCGGAACCACGACATGCCGTTCCTCGGCCGCGAGATGGGCAACGAGCCCGACTACTCCGAGGAGATCGCGCGCGAGATCGACGACGAGATCCGGCGCGTGATCGAGGAGGGCCACGACCTCGCCGTCAAGGTGCTCACCGAGCACATGGACGAGATGCACCGGCTGTCCGGGATCCTGATCGAGCGCGAGACGATCGACCGGGACCAGTTCGAGCGGCTCCTGGCCGGCGAGGACGAGGCGACCATCTTCCCGGAGGAGCCGCCGGCCCCGCCGGAGGAGACTCCCGCGGACGAGCGCAAGCGCACCCCGAAGCCGAAGCCGCGCCCGGTGCCGTTCCCCGGCGCGACCATGCAGCCCCCGCCCCCCGAAGGGGCGAAGGGCTAACCGCAGACGCCGAAGCAGCGCGACATCTGGGCTGAGTGGCTGGCCGAGCGCAGGTCCGGCGGTGACGCTGACGCGCGCCGCCAGATGCTGGAGAGGCTCGCGGGTGTTCGCGACCGCGTGCTGGACGGCGCCGGGCTCGCCGAAGGGGAAGCGCTGCTCGACGTCGGCTGCGGCGAGGGGATGATCGCCTTCGGCGCGCTCGAGCGGGGCGCCGGACACGTCGTCTTCGCCGACATCTCGGAGGACCTGCTCTCGTTCTGCCGCGAGACGGCCGGGGCGCTCGGGCTCGCCGAGTGGTGCAGCTTCGTCCAGGCGGGCGCGGACGAGCTGGAAGGCGTTGCGGATGAAGGCGTCGACGTGGTCACCACGCGCTCCGTCCTGATCTACGTGGCGGCGAAGCAGCGCGCGTTCGAGGAGTTCTTCCGCGTGCTGCGGCCGGGCGGCCGGATCGCGATCTGGGAGCCGATCAACAGCTTCGGAGTGAACGAGCGGATGCGCGATGCCTTCTGGGGCTTTCCCGGGAACGGGCTGAGCGACCTGGCGGAACGGGTGCAGCGCGTCTTCGGGGAGATCCAGCCGCCGGACGATCCGATGCTCGACTTCGACGAGCGCGACCTGATCCGCTTCGCCGAGGAGGCCGGGTTCTTCCCAGTCGAGCTCGAGCTGAAGGCGGAGATCCGCCCGACCGAGCCGCTGCCGTGGAATGTCTTCCTCAACATGTCCGGAAACCCGAAGATCCCGACCTTCGCGGAGGCGATGGACGTGGCGCTGACGCCCGAGGAGCGCGAGCGCGTGACCGAGCACCTCCGGCCCCTGGTCGAGGAGGGCAAGGGCGTCTGGCGCATGGCGCACGCCTTCCTGACGGCGACTAGGCCGTAGCGACGCCCGCCTGCCAGGACGCCCAGAGACTGGCGTAGCGCTCTCCCTGGGCGACCAGCTCGTCGTGGCTCGCGACCTCGACGACGCGGCCGCTGTCCATCACGACGACGCGGTCGGCTCGCTCTGCTGTCGAAAGGCGGTGGGCGATGATGATCACCGTCCGGCCCTCGACGACGGCGGCCAGCGCCTGCTCGACCGCCGCCTCGGTCGCCGGGTCGAGGCTCGACGTGGCCTCGTCGAGGACGATCACAGCGGGGTCGGCCAAAGCGACGCGCGCGATCCCGACCAGCTGCCGCTCGCCCGCCGAGAGCCGCACCCCGCGCGTCTGCACGTCCGTGTCGATCCCGTCGGGCAGCGCCTCGAAGCGCTCGCGCGCTCCGATCTGCTCCAGCGCATGCAGCACCGCCTCGTCCGAGGCGTCCGGGTCGGCCAGGCGCACGTTGTCGGCGATCGTGCCGCTGAAGAGATGACCCTCCTGCGGCAGCATCACGATCCGGTGGCGCAGCGACTCGAGCCGCGCGTCGCGGAGGTCGACGCCGCCGAGCGTGATCGAGCCCTCCTGCGGGTCGTACTGGCGCGTCAGCAGCTTCGCGAGCGTGGACTTGCCCGCGCCGGTGACGCCGACCAGCGCGACGTGCTCGCCGGCATCCAGTCGCAGCGAGACGCTCTTGACCACGCGCCCGCCGGCCTCGTAGCCGAAGCTGACATCGCGGAGCTCGAGCACGCCGTCGACCGGGAGATCGACCGCTCGCGGGCGCTCCGTGACCGCGTTCGGCGCCTGGAGCAGGCCGACGACCTTCCCGAGCGCCGCCAGGCCCTGGCGGAACTCTCCGAGCCACTCGCTGAAGCGCGCGATCGGGTCGAACAGCTGCACGAGGTAGAGCACGTAGGCGGCGATCGTTCCCTGGGTGATCTTCCCGTCCCGGTAGAGCGACGCCGCGACCAGCAGCACGGCGACGAGCGCGACCGTCTGCGCCAGCGGGATCATCGTGAAGAGCCGGATGTTCACGAACGAGGCCCTGCGCCACGCGCCGATCTGGGCGTTGCTGCGCGGCTGGTAGGCGTCGATCGTCTGCTCCTCGCGCCGGAACGCCTGGATCACCCGGACTCCCGAGAGGCCCTCCTGGAGCGTGGTCAGCACCTCGGCGACGCGGTCGCGGATGGCGTGGTACGCGCGACCGGCTCCGTGGTGGAACGACCAGCTCGCCGCGATCAGCACAGGCAGCGCGACGAGCGAGACGAGCGCGAGGATGGGCGAGAGGATGACGAGCACGACGATCGTCAGCGCGATCTGCAGGCCGCTGCCGACGACCTCGACCATCGCCTCTCGCAGGAACTCGTCGAGCGCCTGCACGTCCGAGGTCAGCCGGGAGACGAGCACGCCGGTGCGCTCCTGCTCGAAGAACCCGAGCGGCAGCGCTTGCAGCTTCTCGAACGCGGCCGCGCGAAGGCGGTTCAGGAAACGCTCGCTCGCGGTCGCGGCCAGCAGGGTCTGCGCGCGCACGACCAGCGGCTTGAGCAGCGCGAGGACGATCAGCGCGACCGCCGCGAGGTTGAGCGGCTGCAGGTCGTGCTTGTCGATCCCGTTGTCGACCGCGTAGCGCACGAGGAGCGGGCCGGCCAGCGTGATCAGGGTCGAGACGATCACCGCCGCGGCCGCGCCGAAGTAGAGGTTCTGCACCTGGCGCGTCAGGCCGCGCGTCTCGCGCCAGACCTCCCGCGCCGTCGCTCGCTCCATCATGCCGCGGCCTCCAGCGCCAGCAGCGAGCGGTAACGCCCCGAACGGGCGATCAGCTCCTCGTGCGTGCCCTCCTCGACGATGCGGCCGCCCTCGAGCACCGCGACGCGGTCGGCGAGCGCGATCGTCGCCGGCCGGTGCGCGATCACGAGCGTCGTCCGGCCTTCCATCACCTCGGCGAGCGCCGCGCGGATCTCGTGTTCCTTGGTCGCGTCCACCGCCGACGTCGCGTCGTCGAGGACGAGCACGGCCGGGTCGGCGAGGATCGCGCGGGCGATCGCGATGCGCTGCCGCTGGCCGCCCGAGAGCGAGAAGCCGCGCTCGCCGAGGATCGTCTCGTAGCCGTCGGGCAGGTCGTCCACGAACGCCGCGGCACCCGCGAGCTCGGCCGCGCGGCGGACGTCCTCGTCGCTCGCGTCCGGGCGGCCGAGACGGATGTTCTCGCGCACGCTCTCGCTGAACAGGAACGTCTCCTCGAAGACGAGCGCGACCGCGCGGCGGACGTCGGAGATCCGCAGCTCGCGCAGGTCGTGGCCGTCGAGCAGCACGCTGCCCTCTTCGGGGTCGTAGAGCCTCGCGAGCAGCCCGGCGACGGTGCTCTTGCCCGAGCCGGTGGCGCCTACGAGCGCGAGCGACTCGCCCGGGGCGACGTGCAGGTCGAGCCCGTCGAGCACGAAGCGGTCGCCTTCGTGCCCGAAGCGAACGCCATCGAGCCGGATGTCGCCGCGCGCGTCGAGCTCGACCGGGTGGCGCGGCTCGCGCAACTGCGGCTCGGCTTCGAGCACTTCGGTGATCCGGCTGCTCGCGGCCAGCGCCTTCTGCACGGTCGTCACGCGCTGGCCGAGCACGCGCAACGGCCACACGAGCATCACGACGTAGGCGTTGAAGGCGACGAACGAGCCGACGGTCAGGTCGCCGTTGATCACGCTGCGGCCCCCGATCCAGAGCACGGCCGCGATCCCGAGCAGCGGCAGCATCTCGAGCACCGGGATGAAGACCGCGTCGAGGCGGGCGAGCGCGAGCGCCCGGTCCATGATCTCGGCGCTTCGGGTGCGGAACCGCGCGGCCAACGCGTCTCCGGCGCCCAGGCCCTTGACGACTCGGATCCCGCTGACGGTTTCCTCGACGAGCGTCGAGGCTTCGCCCCAGCTCGCCTGCAGCTCACGCGTCCCGCGGTCGTACTTGCGCGAGTAGAGCCAGGCGCCCACGGTCACGAACGGCACCGGGATCAGCACCACGAGCGCGAGCTGCCAGTCGAGCACGAGCATCACGATCGCGACCGCGATGACGGTCAGCACGTAGCCGATCGTGTGCCCGATCGCGTCCATCATCCGCGCGATGTGCTGCGAGTCGGACGAGGCGCGGCTCAGCAGCTCGCCCGGGCCGACACGGTCGTGGTAGGTCGCGTCGAGGCGGAGCGCGTGGGCGAAGAGCGCGTCGCGGACGCCCGCGTCGGAGTGGGCGCGGTTGCGGATCGCGTAGAGGTGGCGGAAGGCGCCGGCGCAGACCTCGAGCAGCCCGACGCCGAGCAGCACGAACAGCCAGATGAGCAGGGCGTGATGGTCGCGCGGAACGACCCCGTGGTCGATCGCGTACTTGACGACGAGCGGCGCGGCGACGGCGCCGGACTGCCAGAGCAGCCCGGAGAGCACGGCGCCCATGACCCCGTGCCGCTGTGTGCGCACGACCGCGCGCATGAATCGCCACGCCGTCGGGCGGCGTCCCTCGAGATCACCCATGGCCCTAACCTACCCGTGCGTGAAAGCTCCTATCGAGCAGCGTTTTCCCCGGCCCTCGGTGATGGGCGTCGTCAACGTCACGCCCGACTCGTTCTCGGACGGCGGCGTCAACTTCGACCCGGACGACGCGGCCGCGGCGGCTCGGCGCATGCTCGGCGAGGGCGCGGCGATCGTCGACATCGGCGGCGAGTCGACGAGGCCGGGCTCCGGCGGCGTCTCGCTCGACGAGGAGCTCGGGCGCGTCATGCCGGTGCTCGAGCGGCTGCAGGGCGAGGTGCCGGTCTCGATCGACACCTCGAAAGCGGAGGTCGCCCGCGCGGCGATCGAAGCGGGCGCCGAGCTCGTCAACGACGTGACCGCGCTCCGCGGCGACCCCGAGCTGGCCGGTGTGGTCGCGGGCTCCGGCGCGTACCTCTGCCTGATGCACATGCTCGGCGAGCCGCGCACGATGCAGCTCGACCCGGTCTACGACGACGTCGTCTCCGACGTCGCGGCCTTCCTCGAGGAGCGGCTCGCGTTCGCGGTCGCGGCCGGGATCGCCGAGGAGCGGATCTGCCTCGACCCCGGGATCGGCTTCGGCAAGACGGTCGAGCACAACATCGAGCTGATCCGCCGGCTCGACGAGCTGACACGGATCGGGAGGCCGCTACTCGTCGGGCTCTCGCGCAAGAGCTCGCTCGGGAAGCTGCTCGGCGACCCTGAGGCGACGACCGGCTCGACAGCGGCCAGCGTGGGCGCGGCCGTCGTGGCCTACGAGCGCGGCGCGACGATTCTGCGCGCCCACGACGTCCGCGAGCACGTCGAAGCGCTGACCGCCGCGGCCGCGGTGCTGCCATGACGGTCGTCGTCGAGCTCGCAGGCCTCGAAGTGCCGGGCCGGCACGGGGTCGAAGAGGACGAGCGGCAGAGCGAGCAGCCGTTCCTCTACGACATCCGCGTCGAGCTGCCCGAGCCGAAGGCCGACCGGATCGAGGACACGGTCGACTACCGCGACGTCGTCGAGCTGCTCCGGGAGATCTCCGAGGCGCGCGAGTTCAGCCTGCTGGAGGCGCTCGCCGGCGCCGTCGCGGAGGCGCTGCTGCAGCGCTTTCCCTCGATCCGGCACGTCCGCGTGCGCGTGCGCAAGCCGCGTGTCCAGCTCGGGACGGCCGTCGACTACGCGGCGGCTACCGTCGAGCGGTCGAGAGGCTGAGCTTGTAGCCGGCCTCGCGCGGCTTCTTGCCGAGGAAGACGTCCACGTAGACGTACTGCGCGGCACCGCGGCCGGCCACGACGACGCGCTCGGGCCGCGCGCCCGCGTGGGCGGAGAGGCCGAGCAGGTCGCGCTTCGCCCCCGCGCCGCGCTCGAAGACCGTGCGCGTGCGCCGACCCCAGACCTCGAGATCGACGTTCGCGTTCGTGCGGACGTTGACCACGAGCTTCCCGCGCGCCGGCAGGTAGGCGCGGTAGACGTCCTCGGAGTCGTCGCCGCGCGCGAGCCGGGCCGCGATCGTCGCGCGCTTTCGGGCCGGTGAGGTCAGCGCCGGGTGGCCGGCCCGGGAGAGACCGCCCGGCTTGACGAGGAAGACGTCCTCGTTCGGCTCCTGCTGGTCGGGCGCAGGCGCCTTGCGCGCCACCGCCGCGGCCACGTCGAGCGCGCCGTAGCCCCTCGTCCGGCTCCAGCCGCTCCCGCTCGCGGAGTGGCGCATGATGTCGAAGAGCTGTGTGTTCGTCAGCGTCGGATTCAGCGTCCAGACGCCGGCGGCCGCGCCGGACGTCAGCGGCGCCGAGAAGCTCGTCCCGTCGAAGACCGCGTACCCGGAAGAATTGAAGGCCGTGGGGATCGCGACCGGGATGTCCTGGCCGGGCGCGACGAGGTCCATCTTCGGAGAGGAGCTGGAGAAGGAGGTGACGCCGCCGCTTTCGTCGGTCGCGCCGATCGTGAGCACGTGCGCGAACCCCGCAGGGTAGATCGGCGGATCGCCCTCGTCGCCGGAGTTCCCGGCCGCGGCGACGATCAGCGAGCCGCTCGCGAACGCGGACAGGATCGCGTGCTCCTCGATCGGCAGCCGCTCGGTTCCCCCGAGGCTGAGGTTGATCACGCCCGGGCCGTGGGCGACCGCGGCAGAGAGGCCTGCGATCTCGTCGCCGACCGTGAGGACGCCGCCGGGGCTCGCGTCCCAGAGCTGGAGCTTCGCAAGCGGATAGATCCCGACGAGCCCGACGGTATTGGCGGGCGCGCCGACGACCGAGGACGTGGCGGTGCCGTGCTGCTCGTCCAGGTTGACGGGTGTGACGGTCTGCGTGTTGAGCGCGGTCGTGTCCGGCCGGGCCGAGAACTCCTCGTGCGTGAGGTCCGTGCCGGAGTCGATCATCGTCACCGGGACGCCCGGGCCCGGAGGCGTCCAGTTGAAGGCGTGGACGGCGCCCCACCACCATTCCTGCGAGCAGAGCGGGTCGGTGCTGCAGACGATTGAGCGCCGGCGCCGCGTCGAGCGGTCGCAGCGGGACATCGGGCGTGACCGACCGCACGACGCCCTCGGCTCGCAGGGCAGGGAGCAGGCGGCGTGCGGCGGCGCTCCGCAGGCGCCAGAGCGAAAGCTGCGGCGAGATCAGCCGGCCGCCGACCGCGCCGAGCGCGAAGCGGGCGCCCCCGCCGGGCCTCGCCTTCAGCTGGAGCAGCGCGTCGCTGCTCGCGGGAAGCGTCCGGCTCGACGAAAGAGGCAGCACCGGCGTTCCATCGTGTTTCGGCAGTTGCGCCGCCAGCGCGGGCGAGCACGCGGCGAGCGCGACGAGCAGGACAGGCGCGATCCGGCGCACGAGGCGGACAAGGTAGCTGCAGAATCCTGGCGTGACCAGGGCGTTCATCGGGCTCGGCTCCAACCTGGGCGACCGCGAGGCGCAGATCGCCGCCGCTGTGGAACTGCTGCGCCAGGAGGAGGGCGTCGAGGTCGTCGGCGTCTCGGCGCTGCGCCTGACCGATCCGGTCGGCTACCTCGACCAGCCGCGCTTCCTGAACGGCGCCGCGGCCGTCGAGACGTCGCTGGGCGCGCGCGAGCTGCTCGAGCGGCTGCTCGCGATCGAGCGCGGCCTCGGCCGTGAGCGTGAGTCGGGCCCGCGCCACGGCCCGCGCACGATCGATCTCGACCTCCTCGTGTTCGGCGCGGAAACGATCGACGAGCCGGGCCTCCAGGTGCCGCATCCACGCCTGGCTGAGCGGAAGTTCGCGCTCGAGCCGCTCGCGGAGCTGGAGCCCGCATTGGAGGTTCCCGGCCTCGGCCCGGTCCAGGCCTTGTTGGCAGGGCTACAATGATCGCTCCATGTCGCACCTCGACGAGTTGGACGAGTTCGAGGCCGAGCTAGAGCTCGCTCTGAAGAAGGAGTACACCGCGGTCTTCGGCCTGTTTCGCTATTGCGTGCTGACGCAGGACGCGACGTACCTCTGCAACAAGCTCGACCTGCAGTACGTCCCGCAGCAGAGCTATCCGTTCTTCCAGCTGAAGATGGAGGACGTGTGGGTCTGGGACAAGAACCGCCCGACCCGGATCATCCCGCGTGCCGAGGTCTACACCTCGAGCGACGTGACCGTCGAGGAGCTGCGTGGCGACGGCGACGAGCCTTCGCTGACGCCGGAGGCGCTTGCCGAGCGCATCGGCGAGTCGCTGGCCTCGGACGACGACCTCTAACTTTCGCGCCCGAGCGGGCGTCTGATTGTGCGCGATGACACGACGGCTGGCGCTGGCGATCGCAACGCTGGCGGCAGGGGCAGGCCTTCTCGCCGCTGCGGCCCTCAGCTCAAGCGCGTCCGCGAGCTCGGACGGGATCCTCAAGGTCGGCACCAGCGGCGCCCTCGACTCCGTCGACCCGGCCATCGCGGACGGGACGACATCGTGGATGTTCGAGAACGCGACCGCGGCGAACCTCTTCCACGATTCAGGCTACGGCGAAGTCGCGCCTGAAGTCGTTAAACGGTTCACCGTCTCGAAGAACGGGCGCGTCTACCGGTTCTTCCTGCGCAAGAGCTACCGCTTCAGCGACGGCGAGGCCGTGCGGGCTCAGAGCTTCGCGTACGCGATCAAGCGCGCGCTGAACCGCGAGCTCGATTCGCCGGGCGGGTCTTTCATCGACGCCCAGAACGGCCTCAACATCGTCGGCGCGGGGAAGTACGCCGCCGGCAAGGCAGGCTCGGTCAGCGGGGTTCGTGCCAGCGGCCTGAACCTGACGATCCGGCTGGTCCGCGCCAACCCGACCCTGCTGACGGTCTTGTCGCTGCCCTTCTTCCAGGCGGCCTCCTCCACGCTCTCTTCGACCCGGGAGACGATCTCCGTCAACAAGGTCGGCGACCTTCCGACCGCCGGTCCGTACACCTGGTCGTACCACGCGCCGAACCAGCAGGCGAACATCGTCAAGAACCCGTACTACCGCGGCACCCGCGGGCGGCACGTCGAGGGGGTCGAGCTCGACATGGCGCTCAACGTGGAGACGTGCTTCCAGGAGACGCAGGCGAACCAGCTCGACATCGGGTGCCTTCCACCCGACCAGATAGCCGGCGTGGCTCAGGAGAACGGCGTCAGTCGCTCCAAGCCGGTCGGCACCGGCCGCTTCTGGGTCAAGCCGACGGCCTGCGAGTGGCCGCTGCTGTTCAATCAGCGAAGGAACCTCTTCGCCGGCAACACAGCGCTCCGGCAGGCGGTCAACTGGGCGTTGGACAGGACCGCAATCGTCGGTGAGTTCGACAATCCATACGGCGCGACGCCCTTGACGCACTTGCTCCCGCCGGGATTTCCGGGGGCGATCACGGCCCAGCGGCTTCAGCCGTATCCGCTCCACGCGAACCTCGCGAAAGCCCGGCAGCTGGCTTCGGGCCACCTGGGTGACGGCAACATCACCGTCGCCTACCAATCGGCTGGACTCACGGGGCCGGCCGTGGCCAAGCAGGTTCAACAGGCTCTGGTCGGCCTCGGCTTCGAGCCGTCGCGGATCGACATGCGCGGCTATGCCGGGTTCGACCTCTATGTGGCCATCGGCGGCACCAACCCGCCGATCGATCTGGTCGTAGGCGTGGGGTACTGCTCGGAGTCGGCGGACCCGGCCTCGCTCATCGGGCAGACGCTGAACATGCCCGGGCCCTTCGGCCCCGCGAACGCGGCGTACAGCAAGGCTTTCGATGTCCTTTCGCGCACGCTCAAAGGGAAGGCACGCGTGCGCGCGCTGGGGCGGTTCGACGTCCAGCTCATGAAGAACCTGGCTCCGGTCGCCGTGGTCTGGGCCTCGAACGACCTCACGTTCTTCTCCGATCGGGTCGAGCCCGCGAGTCTCAGGTACTCGCCGGTCTACCTCTGGAGCTTCACGGCGCTCAGGCTCAAGTAGGCTCGTTCCCATGGCGCGGCTCCTGGCGATCGACGTCGGGAACACGCAGACGGTGCTCGGGCTCTTCGAGGATGCGGAGCTGCGCGAGCACTGGCGCGTGGCCACCGAGTCGGAGCGGACCGGCGACGAGCTCGGCCTGCTCCTGCGCGGGCTCGTCGACCTCTCATCGGTCGAAGGGCTCGCGATGTCGTGCACCGTGCCGCCGCTCGCGCGTGCGTACGAGGAGCTGGCCGGCCGGGCCGGGGTGGAGCTGCTTCAGCTCGGGCCGGGCGTGCGCACCGGGATCGCGGTTCGCTACGAGGACCCGCGCGAGGTCGGGCCCGGACCGGATCGCGAATGCGGTCGCGGCTCTCGAGCGCTACGGCGCGCCCTGCATCGTGGTCGACTTCGGCACCTCGACGAACTTCGACGTCGTCTCGCCGGAGGGCGAGTACGTGGGCGGGGTGCTCGCGCCGGGCGTGGAGGTCTCGATGGAGGCCTTGTCCGCGCGCGCGGCGCGGCTCTTCTCGGTCGACTTCGCCGAGCCGCCGACCGTGATCGCCAAGAACACGAGCGCCGCGCTGCAGTCAGGGCTGGTCTACGGCTTCGGCGGCCAGGTCGACGGGATCGTCGAGGCGATCCGCGGCGAGCTCGGCGTCGAGGCCCAGACGGTCGCGACGGGCGGGCTGGCCGAGCTGATCGTCCCGCACGCGCGCACGCTCGAGCGCGTGGACCCGTTTCTGACGCTTGAAGGCGTCCGCCTGGTCTGGGAGCGCAGCCGCACCTGACCATTTCGGCCACGTCCGGGGTCAGACCCCGGCCGTGGCCGTTTCGGACAGGTCAGCCGCCGCCGTAGATCGAGATCGGCAGGTCGAGGACGACGTCGTCCTCGCCGTTCGGCAGCTCCGCCTCCAGCCGCTCCAGGACCTCCGCCGCGCCCGGCGCGGCCGCGAACAGGCGCTGCTCCACCTCGTCGAGCGTCTCGAGCTGCACGAGCTCCTGCTTGAACGGACGTGGGAAGCGGCTCCGGCCGAGGTACCAGCCGTAGAACTTCTTCAGGAAACCTGTCGAGCGGCGCTCGCCGAGCTCCCGCACCGTCTCGCGCATGAACAGCACGAGCTCGGCGACGACCTCCTCGCGGGACGGCTCGCCTGCTGCGCCGTCGACGATCTCGCGCAGCGCCCACGGGTTCCCCTGCGCCGCGCGGCCGACCATCACCGCGGCGGCGCCGGTCGTCGCGAGGATCGCCTGCGCGCGCCCGCGCGAGGTCACGTCGCCGGATGCGATCACCGGGACGTCGACCAGCGACACGAGCTCCGCGGTCAGCGAGTGGTCGGCCTCCCCGGTGTACATCTGCCGCGCCGAGCGCGGATGCAGCGTCAGCGAAGCAGCGCCCGCCTCGACGAGCCGAGGCCCGAGCTCGAGACAGGAGCGCGAGCCGTTCGCGATCCCGCGGCGCATCTTCACCGTCACGGGAACGTCCACCGCCTCGGCCACCGCCGCCACGACCGCGCACGCGCGCGCCGGATCCTCGAGCAGCGTCGCCCCGGCCCCGGTCTTCGTCACCTTCTTGACCGGACAGCCGAAGTTGACGTCGACGAGATCCGCGCCCGCGTCCTCGACCATCCGCGCCGCATCGGCCATCACGCCGGGCTCCGAGCCGAAGATCTGCACGGCCAGCGGCCGCTCGTCCGAGGCGATCCGCAGGTAGCCGAGCGTCTTCTCGTTCCCGTGCTGCAGGCCCGCGCAGCTGACCATCTCCGAGCAGACGAGCCCGGCCCCGTACCGGCGGCCCTGGCGGCGAAATGCCTGCACGCTGACGCCTGCCATCGGGGCCAGTACGAGGCGCGTCGGGATCTCGACATCGCGGATCCACCAGGAGCTGCGGAGATCTACCTGCATTTAGCGGGAAATGGTACCCGGGTTAGGGGTTGACGTCCGTCCACCCTTGTAGGTAACATCCCCGCCCGCGACGGCGCCCTTGCGCCGCGCGTTTTTCTTTGAGGAGGCCAGTTGAAGGACGTCATCCTTACTCCTGAAGGCTACGAGAAGCTGAAGCAGGAGATCGAGTACCTCTCGAACGACAAGCGCCGCGAGGTCGCGGACCGGATCAAGACCGCGCGCGAGTTCGGCGACATCGCCGAAAACGCGGAGTACGACGACGCGAAGAACGAGCAGGCGCTGCTCGAGCACCGCATCGCCACGCTCGAGGAGCGGCTGCGCAGCGCACGCGTGATCACGAAGAAGGACGTCGCCAAAGACGTCGTCTCCGTGGGCTCGAAGGTCAAGCTGCGCGACATCGGCGCCAAGCAGACGCTCGAGTACCGGATCGTCGGCTCCGCCGAGGCGAACCCGGCCGAGAACAAGCTCTCGAACGAGTCGCCGGTCGGCAAGGCGATCATCGGACGGAAGAAGGGCGAGACCGTCCAGGTCGAGGCCCCGCGCGGCGCGATGAAGTTCAAGATCCTCGAGATCAAAGCCGCTTAGCAGCCGAAGAACGCGGCACGCCGAGATGCAAGACCTCGCGATCATCATCGTCTCGACGAACGAAGCGAAGTGGCTGACGCCGTGCCTTCGCAGCGTGTTCGCCCACGCCGGCGCGATCGATCTCGATGTCGTCATCGCGGATAACGAGTCCACGGACGGGACACGGGAGCTGATCGAGCGCGACTTTCCCGATGCACGAGTCGTCACGTGCGAGAACCACGGCTTTGCGCATGCCAACAACCGCGGGCGCGCTTACGACCGATGCGCGTTACGTGCTCTTTCTGAACCCCGACACCGAGATCTTGGAGGGCACGTTCGAGGACCTGGTGAAGGCGCTGGACGAGCGGCCCGACGTCGGGCTGGGAGGCGTGCGGCAGGTCGATGCAGCGGGCACGCTCGCGCCCACCATTCGCCGCTTTCCGAACGCGCTACGAACCTTCGGCGAGGCGATCGGCTCCGAGCAACTTCCTTTCCGAGCGAACTGGCTCGGAGAACGAGAGCTTCGGATGGATCTGCTATGAACAAGAGAGACGTTGCGACTGGACCTCGGGCTCGTTCATGATCACGCGCCGGGAAGCACTGGCGAGTGCCGGCCTGATGGATGAGCGCTTCTTCATTTACTCCGAAGAGCCGGATCTCTCTCTTCGATTGCTGCGTGCAGGTTGGGAAACACGGCATCTTCCGCAGATGACCGTGCTCCACCACGCGGGCAAAGCGGGAATCAGCGAGCGCATCGTGGTCGCAGGATGCGTTTGCGCGCTGGCAGCACGCGCGCAAGCATTTCTCATCTGCCGCACCGCGTGGCCTATGGCGCCGCCCTCGGCCTTCGGTACGCCCTGCGGTCGGTGCGGATCGGGCGCTCTGAGCGCTCACGCCAGAGGGCTGCGGCAAACCGTCGTGCTCTACGGACTCTGCTCGGGCTCCAGGAGCCGCCCTACGGAGAGCCACCTGCGCAGGCGCTCGCGCCGCGCGCATACGCCTCAGTCGAGCGTGAGCGTTCTCGGGGCGCCGGCTAGCCGGATGGCCAGCCTCCTAAGCCGAACTCTGGCCTTCCGGGGCTGTACAGCAGGCGAATCCTGCTGCTATTCGTTCGCTCATGCGAACGCTAGTCACCGGAGGGTCCGGATTCATCGGCTCACACCTCGTGCGGGCTCTGCTGGCACGAGGGGACGACGTGGTGATCCTCGACAGTCTCGAGCCGCAGGTCCACGACGGCCGGGCGCCCGACACCCCTGCCGACGTGCGCCTCGTCAGTGGCAGTGTCGGCAACCCGAACCCTCGTGGACGACGCGCTCGAGGGGGTCGACCGGGTGGCGGCACCTCGCCGCTGCGGTAGGCGTTGGCCAGTCGATGTACGAGATCGCTGCGTACGTCGAGAAGAACACGTATCGCGACGGCGGTGTTTCTGGAGCGGCTCGTGGCGGCGTCCCGCGCCCGAAGCGGCTGGTGGTTGCCTCGTCGATGTCGATCTACGGCGAAGGGCAATACGAGTGTCCAGAGCACGGGCTTGTCGCACCCGGCCCGCGGCCGGAGGATCAGCTTGCCGCACGCGAGTGGGAGGTGCGCTGCCCGACATGCGAGCTCGAGCTTCGTCCCGTCTGGCACGCCAGAGTCGAAGCCGCTCATCCCGACCTCGATCTACGCGATCACCAAGCGCGACCACGAGGAGTTGTGTCTCGTAACGGGCGCCGCCTACGGGATCCCGAGCGTGGCGCTTCGCTTCTTCAACGTCTACGGGCCTGGGCAGGCGCTCTCCAACCCGTATACCGGCGTGGCCGCGATCTTCTCGTCGCGTTTGCTCAACGGGCGCCCGCCGGTCATCTTCGAGGACGGGGAGCAGTCACGCGACTTCATCCACGTGAGCGACATTGTCGAGGGCATCATCCTCGCTCTCGAATCCGATGACGGGGCTGGAAATGCAATGAATCTCGGGACCGGGAGGTCGGTCACCGTCAACGAAGTGGCCACGCTCCTCGGCCGCGAGCTGGAGGTCGACATTGAGCCGGAACGCCCGGCGCAGTACCGGGCTGGTGACATCCGCCACTGCTTCGCCGACACGCGCCGCGCCGAGGAGCTACTCGGCTTTCGCGCGTCGAACGTCGCTCGAGGACGGCATGAGTGAGCTGGGAAGGTGGCTCGCGGGGCAGGACGCGGTCGATCGCGTAGATGCCGCGACGCAGGAGCTGCTTGAGCGCGGGCTTGCGCGCTGATGGCGGCGCACACCGACCTAGACTCGCGCGGATGCTGCCGAAGCGGTTTGCCGACCGGGAGGAGATCGCGGCGGTCCGGCTGGAGGCTGAGAAGGCGGAGCCGGGGGAGTCGCTCGATGACGAGCACCGCGTCGCCGGGCGCGTCATGGCCCGGCGGGAGATGGGGAAGCTCACGTTCCTCGACCTGGTCGACCGCTCCGGGCGCATTCAGCTGATTGCTCGCGAGAAGGTCGACCTCGATCTTGGCGACATCGTGGGAGTGACCGGAAAGCCTGGGCGCTCGAAACGAGGCGAGCCGTCGCTCGAGGTGACCGGGCTCGAGCTGCTCGCCAAGATCCGGCGGCCGCTGCCCGATACCTTCCACGGCGTCACCGACGTCGAGACGCGTTACCGCCAGCGCTATCTCGACCTCCTGATGAGCGAGGAGTCGCGGGCCCTCGCCGCCACGCGCACGAAGATCGTCGCCGCGGTGCGCGCCTACCTCGACGGCGAGGGGTTCCTCGAGGTCGAGACGCCGATCCTGCAGCCGCGCTACGGCGGCGGCTTCGCGGAGCCGTTCGTGACGCGCTCGAACGAGCTCGACGCCGACCTCTACCTGCGCATCGCCGACGAGCTCTACCTCAAGCGGCTGATCGTCGGCGGCCTCGAGAAGGTCTACGAGCTCGCCAAGGACTTCCGCAACGAGTCGATCTCCTACAAGCACTCCCCGGAGTTCACGCAGGTCGAGTGGTACGAGGCCTACGCCGACTACCGCGACACGATGGAGCGCACCGAGGCGCTCGTCTCAAGAGCAGCCGAGGCGACCGGCGCGACGAAGGTCACCTTCCGCGGCCACGACGTCGACCTGGCCCCGCCCTGGCAGCGGGTGAAGTTCGTGGAGGCGCTCGAGTCGAAGGGCGTCTGGTCGCGCGACGAGGCCGAGCTGCGCGCGAAGCTGCAGGAAGCCGGCGTCGACACCGGCCGGGACCGCTCCTGGTCGCAGCTCGCCGACCACGCGTACTCGCACTTCGTCGAGCCCGAGCTGATCCAGCCGACGATCGTCTACGACTGGCCGATCGAGCTCTCGCCGTTCGCGCGCACGACCGACGACGACGAGACGATCGTCGAGCGCTTCGAGTGCGTGGTCGGCGGGATGGAGTTCGCGAACGCGTTCAGCGAGCTGAACGACGCCGAGGAGCAGGCGCAGCGCTTCGCGATGCAGGAGGCCGAGCGCGAAGCCGGCGCGGAGGAGTCGGAGCCGGGCGACCCGGACTTCGTGGAGGCGCTCTCCTACGGGATGCCGCCGACCGGCGGCTGCGGGATCGGGATCGACCGGCTCGCCATGGTGCTGACCGGGAGCGACGCGATCCGCGACGTGATCCTCTTTCCCGCGCTTCGGCCCCGCGAGTAGTGGAGCCGGAGCGGCGCTACGCGCTCGACGCGCTGCTCGACGCGCTCGGGCTGCCGTTCGACGAGTCGGTGCGCGTGGACGACGCGCTGCTCGACGAGACCTTCGGCCTGCTGACGCTCGCGCGCGAGCGCGACGCCGAGCTCGACCAGCACGGCCGGCCGCTCCCGCCGGCGGATCCGCCCGGCCCGCGGGTCGCCGAAATCGCGGCAACGGTCGGAGAACGGCGCGCCTACCCGGACGGCGAGCGCTTTCTCGTCGCCCTCACGCACGACGTCGACTCGCTCGGAGCCGGCGGGCTGACGACCGCGGCCCGGCGGTTCGCGCGCGGCCGGGTCCGCGAAGGCACGGCATTCCTGGTCGACGCCGTCGCGCGCCGCGATCCCGCGTTCCGGCTCGAGCGGATGGGCCCGCCGTCGACGTGCTTCTTCCTCGCGCGTCAGGACGACCCGCACGATGGCTACCCGGCGCGCTACCGCCCGGCGCTGCGCGGGGCGATCGAGCGCGCGAAAGCGAACGGCCGCGAGATCGGGCTCCACGCCTCCTATCGCGCCCGCGACGAGCCCGGAGCGATCGCTGCCCAGGCCACCGAGCTCCGGCCGGGCCCAAGAAAGTCGTACAGGTGGGTTGAGGCACCACTACCTGAGGAGCGCGCCGGACGGGCTCGCGGCCGAGCTGCGGGCGGCCGGGCTGCGCTACGACTCGAGCATCGGCTGGCCGGGCTTGCCGGGTTTCCGCGCCGGGACGCCCTACCCCTACAAGCTCTGGGACTCCGAGCGGCGCGAGCCGGGCGGCTGGGAGATCCCGCTCGTGCTGATGGAGGCGACGCTCGCGGAGGAGCGCTACCTCGGCCTCGACGCCGAGAGCGCGTTCGACGCAGCCGTCGCCACGCTGGAGCCTGTCGCCGAACACGGCGGCGCGGTCGCGATCCTCTGGCACCCGCCCTCGCACCATCCGATCCTCTCGCGGGGCTACGACCGGCTCTATCGGCGCCTGCTCGAGTGGATCGACGAGCGCGGCGGCCGTACCGGCACCGCGGCCGAGACGCTCGACCGCTGGGAGGAGCGCCGCCGGGGGTCCTGAGTAGATTGCGAGCATGCGGGTTGCCCTTGACGTCACACCGGCGGTGACGGCGAAAGCAGGACTTGCGCGCTACACGGAGCGCCTCTGGAGCGAGCTCGTGCGGCGGGACGATGTCGACGTGAGCGCATTCGCGCTCGGCCGCGGGTCGAACGGTGACTTCGGCCTTCCAGTCACGCGCAGGCACCTTCCGCTACGGGCCCTGCGGCCCCTCTGGCAGGCATTTCGCTGGCCCCGCGCAGAGACGTTCGTCGGCGAGGTCGACCTTGTGCACACGATTGCGCTGACGCCGATCCCCACGCGTCGCCCCCAGGTGGTGACGATCCACGACTTGCTTCCCATCACCCATCCTGAGCTTTACCCTCCGGGCGCCGACCGGCGGCAACGTGCCGACCTGGCCGAGGCGCGCAGAGCCCGCGTCCTGGTCACGACCTGCAGCGCGACCGCCGACGAGATCGTGCGCGTAGCAGCGTTCCCACGCGACCGGATCGTGGTCGCACCACCCGGCGCGGGCCGGCCCCGGGCGGCTGCGACGTCGCCAATGGAGCCGCCGTTCGTGCTCGCGGTCGGACAGGTGACACCACGGAAAGGCTTCGATCTGATCGCTGAGGCCGCTGCCCGACTAGGCGAGCGCTGCCCGCCCGTCGTTCTGGCAGGGCCGGATTGGTGGCATGCGGACGAGGTTCGGCAGCAAATCGCTGCCGTCGATCGCGGTCACCGCGTGCGGTTTCTCGGCCCCGTCGACGACGAGACACTCGCAGCGCTGTACCAGGCGGCCACGGTGGTCTGCCATGCAAGCCGCGCCGAAGGCTTCGGGATGACGTGCCTCGAAGCGATGGCCTTCGGGGCGCCGGTGGTTGCGACGGATCTGCCGCCGATTCGCGAACTCGCCGCCGGCGCCGTCGAGCTCGTTCCGGCCGACGACTCGGAGGCATTCGCAGAGGGGCTGCGCCGGCTGCTCGACGACGAGGCGCACCGGCGGAGCTTAGGCGAGGCGGCCCGTGAGCGGGCGGCTGAGTACACCTGGGCGCGGATGGCGGGGCAGGTGGTCGAGGCGTACCGGGTCGCACTCGCCGCGTGAGGGCGCTCGTCGTCCTCCCCGAGCCGCCGCTTCCCGAGGGCGGCGCATCGGGACGCTGCGCGCTCGCGCTCCTCGCTGGATTGCGTGGTCACGGCGTCGATGTCCGCGCGCTGGCCGCCCGGGAGTCGTGGGCGGCCCAGGGGGATCCTCCGGTCGCCGCGGGCGTCGAAGTCGTGGAGGTTGCGCCCGAGGAACCTGGACTGCGACCTCGGCTGCTCAGCCTGGCGCGGCCGCTCGGCGGTTTGGCTCGGAGCGACCTGGCAGCTCGCGTCCGCGAGGCCGCACGCGACGCGGACATCCTGCATCTCGAGGAAATCTCGACTGCGTCGCTCGCCGAAGGCCTGTCCCTACCGGTAGTGGCGCATCTCCACTACCTCGTGCTTCGCGACCGGCCGCTCAGCGCCCCGTGGCGCCGAGAGTTTCGGCACGTCGTCGAGCTCGCGCGCGCAGAACGGCAGGCAATCCGTCGTGGGCGGTTCCTGCTCGCGAGCTCACCCGCGGTTGCCGACGAGCTTCGCCGGCGCGCCGCTCGCGGAACGGACGTCGTGCTGGCGCCGCTCAGCCTCGAGCCCGATCGTTACCCGGCCGCGCTGCTCGACGGGCCGCCCGTCGCGGGTCTGATCGGCAGCGCGTCCTGGCCGCCGACTGCGAACGCCATCCGGGGACTTGCCGACGACGTATGGCCTCGCGTCCGGAAGCTTGTGCCGGACGCGAGGCTGCAGATCGCAGGGCGCGGGACGAGCTCGCTTGTCGACCAGGTGGCGGGAGTTGAGATGCTCGGCGACGTGTTGTCTGCCGGAGCGTTCCTACGCGGCCTGTCGCTCCTTCTCTACCCGCTCGAGCGCGGGAGTGGGATGAAGGTCAAGGTGCTGGAGGCGATCGCCTCCGGCGTGCCGGTCGTCACAACGCCGGCCGGCGCAGAGGGGATTGAGACGAACGACGGCGTCGTCGTGGAATCGGAGCCAGAGCGTCTTGCCCAGGCCGCGGCCGGCCTGCTGCGAAACGAGGACGAGCGGCGGGAGCGTGGAGCGGCGGCCCGCGCCTGCTTTGAGCAGGCCTACACGCCGATGCCGGCCACCGAGCCAGTCGCGGCGCTGTACTCGAGGATGGCCTAGCGCCAACGGTCCCAGCCCGGGCCAAGCAGCGGATCCTCGAGCCAGATCGGTGCGATTCGCTCCGCAGGCGGCAGCGGTGCGGACTGCCCGACTTGGCCGGCCGCTGCGCCCCGGGCGACGTGCGAGAGGCCATGAGCGAGCCAGCAGAGCGTCGCGAGCGGTCCGACCGACTCCGGGGGGAGCTGGAGCTCCTGGACGTACCGCCTGATCCACTCGAAGAGCGTGCTCGACGCCGGCAGATCGCCGCGGAGGAGCCGCACGGCGTGGGCGGTGCGCTCCTCGAAGCTGCCCATCCGGTCGAGCTGGCCGAGCGCGTCGACGGCGAAGTAGAGGAGGTCCCAGAGCGGCAAGCCCGCTGGACGGGCTGACTCCCAGTCGAGGACCGTGAAGCGCCCCGGACCGGCGAAGACGACGTTCCACGTGCCCAGGTCGTTGTGCTGCAGCACCGTGGGAACGGCGCGGACGGCTTCGAGCAGCCCGGCCGGCGCATTCCAGCGCGGCACGACCTCGCGTCCAAGTCGCTCGAGCTCGTCGTCGATCCCCTTGGCGGCGGCGGTCTCCGCGCCGACCGCCTGCGTCCAGCCTGTGACGTCTGCGAATGCGGTGTGAGCGGCGCCCGTGCGCCGCGGTAGCAACGTCGAAAGCCGCTCTCCGAGCGCCGCCGTCTCGAGCGAGGCGTGGTGGCCGTCGACCTCGAACCTGCCCAGCAGCTGCGGCGCATGCGCGGCGGCGCTGCCGCCGGTGTCGTGGGCGAGCGCAAGCCCGCGCTCGTCGCGCGCGAACGGCTCCTCGTAGCCCGGCACGCGGGCGAGCTTCAGGGCCCAGGCGGGCTCGGCGGAGACAGGGGCGAAAAGGTGGAAGACGGCCCGCGCAAGCGCATCGCCCTGTCCGAGCGTCAGGAACCACCGCACCTCGGGATCGGCGCCGAACACGGCCGCGGCCGCGATCGCCAATGGCGGGCCGGGCTCCCGCAGGCCGAGCGTTTGCAGCGGACGGGGATCCGGAAGCGCGCCGAACCGCGCGAGCCCCGCCACAGCGGCGTTGCGGGCGCGCTTCGCTTGCGACCGGGCCGGCCGCCAGGTGCGCAGGGCGTAGCGGACGGGCGCGTCGCGGGCGAGCGGGAGCACGAGGTCGGGAGCCTCGATACTGGGCAGCGGCAGGAATCTCGAGGTGTGGTAGCCCGCCCGGCGCAGCGCGGTTCGTCCGCCTCGCCCTTCGAGCAGCACCGCCCGCGCCCCGAGCGCAGCCGCCTCCGGCGCCCGCCGCGTGGAAGCGACGGCGAGGTCGAGCTCGCCTCTATCCGCGACCTCGACGCCTGCCTCGGTGAGCGCCTCGCGCCAGGCTTCCGCGTCGAGCACCGCCGCTCGCCGCACGGGATGCGGGAGCGCGAACCGGAGGTCGATCCGTCTCAGGCTCACCTGCGCCGCCAGGGCGGTGGCTCGCCGGTGACGACCTTCCACAGCACGCTGAGCGGCCCGTCGGCCGCATGGACGCTGACGCGCCGCAGGCACCAGGGGTCGGTGCCCAGTCCGTTTCGGCCTTTCTCGGTCGTCCACGCCGCGCGGAAGCCCGCGGAGACGGCCGCGGCCCGCACGGCGTGATCGTGACGGCCGTTCGGGTAGGCGAGCAGCGGGATCGCGTCAGGCAGCCGGTTCCCGAGGTCGGCGAGTGACCCGCGCAGCTCCGACTCGAGCTCGGCTCCCGCGAGCGAGTCGAGGGGGCGGTGTGTCCTCCCGTGCGCCCCCACCGCGACCCCGCGCCGCTCGAGGAGCTCGAGGCTCTCCCAGGAGAGGAGCGGCTCGCCGTCCAGCCATGCCGCAGAGCCGCCGACCTCCTGCGTGCAGACGAAGAGCTGCGGGGTGGAGGCTGCCTGAGCGGTCAGCGGACCCCCGGCGTCTTCGGTTCCGTCGTCGACGGTGATCACGAACGCCCGGCTCGGCATGCTGCCGTCGCCGTCGTGGAAGGACAGGAGCTCCTCGGGCGACAGCGGACGGAAGCCGAGTAGGTCCAGCACCCGGAGCTGTCGGGCGAACCGGCGTGGGTGCAGGTCTACCCGCTCCTGGCCCGGCTTCCGGTCGCCGGCCAGCCGGTGGTAGACGAGGGCGGCATAGGAGGCGTTCAGCTGGTCCCATTCCCGTGGCGTCGCCGCCTCTCGCGCGCCTGCCCAGAACGCTCGCTCGGCGCTGGCGCGCAGGCGCCTCAGGCTGCGGCGCGGGAGCGGGAGCCGTCGGGCGAAACGGTGGGCCGTCCCGGCCTGCGTGCGGGCGCCGAGCTGGAGCTCCGTGAGCAGCGTCGGGTCGGCGCGCCAGATCTCGACCGACGAGCGGCCGCGGGCCCGGCACAACTCCAGGAGCTCACGCGGGCTCGCGAGCTCGTCGGGCTCGCCCCACGCGAGCTCCACGCCGGCTCGGCGCAGGCGAACCGCAAGCGCCTCGGCTCTCGCAGCGCCTTCCGGAAGGCCGCGCGCGGCCTCGTCGAGGAGAGCGCCGGGAGGCGAGACACGCGCCACGAGGCGGTCGAACGGGCCTACGAGGACCGGGTGCCTGGCGGCGAGCCCGGCGGCGTCGCCGATCCCCCGGGGGCCGGCAACCGAGTGCAGCGTCGCCTCGCTCACGCCGAGAGGGCGGCGTCGTAGACGCGGGCCGTCTCCGCCACCATCGACGCGGTCGTGAAGCGTTCCAGGGCCCGCCTGTGGGCCGCAGCGCCGCGCTCGCGCCGCAGCGAGGCGGACAGTGCGAGCTCGCGAAGCGCCTCGGCCAGAGCGCCGGGGTCGTCCGCGGGTATGACCGCGCCGGCCCCGTCGAGCGCGAGCCTGACGTCGCCGACGTCGCTGGCGACGCAGGGAAGGCCGCTCATCATCGCCTCCAGCAGCGCGAAGGGTAGCCCTTCCCAGCGCGAGGGCAGACAGAACGCGGCCAGCTCACGGTGGAAGGCGGGGACGTCGTCGACGAAGCCGGGCAGCTCGACCGGCAGGCCGTCCGCGGCGGCGGCCAGGGCGGCGCGATCCGGCCCGTCGCCGGCGATCACAGCCTCGACCGCCATGCCCTCGCCCGCGAGCCGGCGCACGGCCTCGATCAGGACGTCGAAGCCCTTCTGCGCGGTCAGGCGGCCGACGCCGCCCACGCGCAGCGGGCCGTCACGGGGCGCCACGGCGGGACGCTCGTCGACGCCGTTCGCGACCACCTGGACGAGGTGCTCGGGGAGGCCGAGCTCGCCGCAGAGTTGCCGGCGTGTCTCCTCCGAGACGGCGATCAGGCGCGCGAGCCGGCGGTAGGCGAGGCTCATGATTCTGGTCTGGGGAGAGCTCTCGAGTTGAGCGACGATGTGCAGCGTCGCGACCGCCCGGAGACGCAGCAGGGCGGAAAGGCCGATCATGTGCCGGTTGTTCGCGGCCGTGGTCATGTTCACGTGCACCAGGTCGGGGCGCGTGGCACGGAGGGCGCGGCCTGCGCGGGCGAGACCAGTGACGTCCGTCTTGCCACGCGGCCGTTCGAAGAGCGCGAGCCGTTTCCCCGCCGCCTCCCGCAGCTGCGGAGGCACATCCGGGGTTGCGAGCAGCGTGCGCTCGAATCGCGCGGGCAGATGGCGGAGAAGCTGTGCCGCGTAGGCCTCGGCACCGCCGTAGACGTCGCTGTCGACGACGATCGTCAGCCGAACCTCCTGCACGTGGCGGACGTTAGCGACCTCCTCGGCCGCAGGGACTCCGGAAAGCTCCGAGCTACCATCAGTGCAGCGCGATGTCGAGGACCACGGAGCTCTCAGCGGCGGTCCGAGCGCGGTTGGAGCGTTATGCCCGCGATCTGCCCCCGGCCCGTAGGCTCCGTTTCCAGCTCGTGCTCCGGTCGCTGGAACGTCTCGGGCGGAACGGCCCGCTGCGGGTGCTGGACGCTGGGGCCGGCGAAGGCATTCTTTCGCTCGCGATCGCGCGTCGGCATCCGACCTGGACGATCGTGGCGGCCGACATACGCGCGGATGCCCTCCAGCAAGGTCGCGCCGAAGCCGATCGAGAGGGGGTGCGAAACGTTAGCTTCGAGCTGCTCGACCTCACGCGTCCTCTTCCCGACCCTGGGTACGACGTCGTGCTCGCAATCGAGTGTCTCGAGGAGATCGAGGACGACGAGACCGCGGTCGCGTCGCTCGCGGCGGCCCTGCGCCCGGACGGGCTCTTCCTCGTTCACGTCCCGGAGCGCGACTGGGAGCCGGTGCTCCACGGCAGCGAGCGGCGCTGGAGGGACGAGGTCCGGCACGGCTACTCCTGCGAGGAGCTGACCGAGCTTCTCGACCGGCACGGGCTCGACGTCTCGACGATCGTGGCGACCACGCGCGGAACCGTGAGGCTGGCGCAGGAGATCCGCGACCGGATCAAGACCGCACGCCTCGCCACGCGCCTCCTCGCCTACCCTCCCCTCACCGCGGCGCTCTGGCTGGAGCGGCTCGGCGTCACGTGGGGTCCGGCGCGAGAGCTCTACGCCGAAGCGAGGATGCGCGGATGAGACGGTTCCTCGACCCGAGTCTGACGGGCCGGTGAAGGCCGGCGAGCCGCCGACCTTCTCGGTCCTGATCCGGACGCACCAGCTGGCCGAGACGGTGGGCGATGCGGTGGAGTCGGCGCTCGCACAGACTCTGCCGCCCTTCGAGGTGGTCGTCTGCGACGACGGCTCAACCGACGGGACCGAGGACGTGCTGCGCCCTTACGGCGACAGGATCGTCTACCTGCGCGGCGAGAGCCTCGGGCCGGCGGGCGCCTTCAACCGGGCCCTCGACGCGGCCACCGGCGACTTCGTCGTCGTGCTCGACGCGGACGACGTCTTCGAGCCGGAGCGAGTCGAGGCGCTGTCCGAGCTCGCCGCGGCGCGGCCCGACCTCGACATTGTCACGACGGACGCTGCTTGGGGGTCGGACGGGGAGATCGTCGGGCGATTCAACCGCGAAGCCAACCCCTTCGAGGTCGAGGATCAGCGTGCGGTGATCGTCGAGCGGTGCTTCATCGTCGCTCCCGGCGCACGCCGGACGGCCGTGCTCGCGGTCGGCGGCCAGGACGCACGCCTCCACGCCGCGGCCGACTGGGACTGCTGGATGCGGATGATCCTGGGCGGGTCGAAGGCGGGCTCCGTCGACGAGCCTCTGCTCCGCTACCGGTTGCGGGAGGAGAGCACGAGCGGCCACCGCTCGGCTCGTTCGTGGAGCGCCTGTACATGCTGGAGGACCTCCTCGGGGATACCGCCTTGCCGCCCGAGGATCGCGCGCGGCTCGGCGCTCCCTGGGCGGCATCGCGCCACGCTCGCGCTCGCCGAGGCGTACGAAGCTGCAGGGCGGGCAGCCCCGACGCCCGCGCCTGGCCCTCGCAGCCGCCCGCGAGCGGGCGCACGGGAGCAGGATGCGCGCGCGAGCGGCGCTGCTCCGGCCGCGCCGTCCCGCTCCGGCCGTGGCTCGTCATCCGGCTCGGCTTCCCTCCACGCCTCGTGCGCCGCGACGTCACGGGCCAGGATGAGCTCCGGACCCGCAATCCCTCCGCACGCGGAGCATGAGCCCCCGAGGACGCGCCGGCACCGTGGCGCCGCCGTGCTCCGCGGCGGCGTCTGGAACCTCGTAGGGCTCTTCGTGCCCCAGCTCGCGCTGCTGGCCGTCTCGATCGCGGCCGCGCGCTACCTGGGCAGGGATCAGTTCGGTCGCCAGAGCTTCATCGCGTTCGTCGAGGTGACCACGCTGACGCTGTGCGCGGCAGGCCTGCCGCTCGCGCTCGCCCGCTTCGCCGGCGACGCGGTCGGCCGCGGCAAGCAGGGAGTGGTCAGGGGCCTCGCCCGCTGGGTGGGCCGGATGACGGTCATCCTCGGCCTGGCCGGGGCCGGCGTGCTGGCCGGTATCGGGCTCGCCGGAGCGACGCCGCGCGCGGCCTGGTTGCTCGCCGCCTCGGTCGTCCTACTCGGCACCGTGCAGCGGATTCCCTCGGCGGTGCTGAACGGGCTCCAGCTCTGGCGTGGGCCGTCGCTCGTGGGCGTTGTGATGGCGGTGGCGATGGCGGTTGCGGGAATCCTCGTGCTGGCGGCAGGCGGCGGGATCGTGGGCATGTTCGCGGTCGAAGCCGTCGCCGCCGTCGTCAGCCTCGCATGGCTCTGGCTGGTGTCGCGCCGCGCCCAGGTGCCCCTCGGCCCGCCGGTGCCGGTCGAGCCCCCACTCAAGCAGGAGTTCCTCCGCTACGCGTTCGTGGCCTCACTCGGCGTCGTGCTGACGCTGATCGTCTGGCGGCGGTCGGAGTTCCTCTTCCTGAATCATTACTCGAGCGACTCGGAGATCGCGCTCTACTCGGTCGCGTTCTCGGCAGTGGCCGCGCTGCTCCTCATTCCGCAGGCGCTCGTCGGCGTCGTGCTCCCGGCGGTCGCGAACCTGCTCGGGGCCGGTGCCACGGACCACATACGCTGGGGCTTCGAGAGGGCGATCCGGCTGCTTCTCCTCCTGACTCTGCCGATGACGGCGGTCTCGATCGCGCTCGGTCCCCAGACGCTGCGGCTTGTCTACGGGGAGAACTTCGGCGGTGCCGGCACAGTCGTGATCGTGCTCCTCGCTCCGATTCCGCTCGTCACCCTGATCAACCTGAGCAAGGTCGTGCTCGCCGGCATGGGCCGGCAGTGGTTCCAGCTCAGCACGGGCGCCATCGGAGCCGCGGTGAACGTCGGGCTGGACTTCCTGCTCATCCCCGGGCACGCGGCGCTCGGAGCAGCGTTCGCGAACTGCGGCGGGCAGCTCGTTTCCGGTCTGCCCGTCCTCGTCTACGCCTGGCGGCGGATCGGTGTCCGGCAATGGGCACCTCCGGCCCTGGCGCGAACGGTGCTTGTCTCGGTCGGGGCAGGTCTGTCCGGCTGGCTGGTGCAGCGCTGGCTCGGCGGGGCCCTCGGCGTCCTGATCGGGCTCGGCGCCGCAACCGCGACGTTCCTCGTGCTGGCCGCCTGGCTTCGGATCCTGACCGCCGAGGACGCTGTGTGGCTGGAGAAGGCTCTCGGCCGCCCCACGGCGGCCGCGTCGCGCGCGCAATCCGGATGTGCGCCCATCCGCGCTCGCCGGCGGAGGCGGGATGAGGCCGGTCCTAGCTCCCGACCGCCTACGGCCGGGCTGCATCCCGGGCCGAGCCGTCGTTCAGCGTGCTGATCGCGGCCTACAACGTCGCGAGCCTGGCCCCAGACGCCGTCTCCTCGGCGCTCGGTGAGACTCGCCCGCCCCTGGAGGTGATCGTCTGCGACGACGGCTCGGCGGACGACCTCACCGGCGCGCTCGAGCCGTTTCGGAGACGGGATCACGCTGCTCCGCAGGAGAACCGCGGCGAGGGCTCCGCCAAGAAGCCGCCGCCCACGAGGCGGTCGGGCGATTACCTCGCCATCCTGGACGCGGACGACGTGTACCTGCCGGAGCGACTCGAGGCGCTTGCCGAACTGGCGGTCTCGAGGCCGGATCTCGACATCCTCACCACCGACGCAGTGCTGGAAGTGGACGGGACGGCGGTCCGGCGCTGTTACGCGGACAAGCTCCCGTTCGAGGTCGACGATCAGCGGACCACGATCCTCCGGCGCAACTTCGTGCTCGGGCTCGTGGCCGTGCGGCGGGAACGGTTCCTGGACGCAGGGGGCTTCGACGAGTCGCTCCGCTACGCCACGGACTGGGACCTCTGGGCGAGGCTGATCCTCGACGGGTCGCGCGTCGGTGCGGTGATGGAGCCGCTCGCGCGCTACCGCATTCGCGAGGGAAGCCTGAGCGGCTCGCGGACGAACCTGCTCGAGGGGCGCATCCGCGTGCTTCGCAAAGCGGCCTCGCACCCGTCACTCACCCCCGCGGAGCGCCGTGTGGTGAAAGGGTCGATCGCGCTAGAGCGGCGCCGGCTCGCCCTGGCGGAGGCCCGGGCCGCGCTCGCCGGCGAGCTGCCGCGGCCGCGCCGGCGGTCGCTCGCGGTGGCCGTGGGACCAGGGCGGATTCTCCCGGACGCGCGTGAAGGCGTTTGCCGCTGCCCTTGCGCCACGGCATGCGCGACAGCGCCTCGCGGCCGGGACCCGCGAGACCACCGGCGGCGTTCGTCTACCCGCGGACGGCTAGTGACGGCGGAGGAGCCGGCGCCGAAGGTGTCCGTGCGCGCGGTGGACGACACGGCCCTTCCGCAGGAGGACGCAAAGGCCTTGCCGTTGACCCTGGTGACGACCGCCGACGGCTGTGACGTCGCGGGCCCCGGCCAACCCGCTCCGCGTTGGTGGCGGTCACTACGACCCGAAGCCGACTGCCGATGTCGTTGGTCGCCAGGTTGTAGGTCGGGGACGACTCGCCGGCGATCGGCGAACACCCATCGCCGCTCGAGTCGCAGCGCAGCCACTGGTACGCGAAGCTCGTCGGGCTGCCGGTCCAGGTGCCCTGCGCCGCGGACAATGCTCGGTGGTGCCTGATCACCGAGATGGCCGGGAGTTGCGTGTTCACCGGAAGGTCGCCCGGAGGAGGAGTGGCGGCGGCGCCTGGGCGGCGTTCAGGAGCACGGCGTCCGTCGGTCCCACGGTGACGCTCGAACCGATCGTGCCGTCCGGGAGCACGTAGCTCCCCCCGAGAGGGACGGTCTGGGAGCTGGTGGAGAGGGGTCTCAGCACGACGGCTCCGCCTGAGAACAAGCGCAACCAGGCGACACCGACCCGGGCGCGAGGCCCGGTCGGTGTGCCGAGATCAATGGTCCAGTCCGGGGCGTACGGGTCCTGGGCCTCCGGCGTAGTCGGCTCGTAGACGAGCGCGCTCGCGCCTCCGGTCCAGTCGAGGAGGAAGCTCGCGCGCGCGTAGCGCATCGAGTGAGCATCACCAGACGGAGCGTACGTGATCCCAAGGAATGTCTTCCCGGCTGCTTCCGTGCGTGCGAACAGCGCTTGACGGATGCTCCAGTCGTTGTGCGTCCCGTCGTCGGTCAGCCAGCGGCTCGAGTCGCTGCCCCCACTTGGAGAAGTACTCCTGCACCGCGCCGGAGCTGTACGAGACCCAGCGGTCCCAGCGCGCGAGCCCGCCGGCCGACCACGAGTCGTCGAGGGAGATGTTCGGCATCGCGAGGTATCCAGCCGAGCGGAGGCCGGGGCCGACCTGGCTGAGGAAGCTCTCGGTCGCCGCGCCGTACTGCCCGCTCGTCGGGTAACGCGCGATCGTCCGTCCGCAGAGGTGCCAGTTCTCCGACTCGTTGACGTCGTCGAGCATGACGCCGTCCCAAGGGGCCGAGCGCAGGTCGGCGAGGACGTTGTTGAGCCATTGCTGCTGGTAGGCGGCGCTGCCGACGTCCATCTGCCAGGCACCATTGAAGTCGCAGAACTCGATCCGGGCCCCGGTCGTGTCCGTGAGGAACCAGTCCGGATGGTGCCTGTCCGCCCAGCAGTAGCCCACGCCGGCAGGCAGTTGCGCGTTGTCGACCCCGTTCGTGCAGTCATAGGACAGCGTCGCCGCGACGTCCTTGTAGACCAGAACCTTCAGATTCGGGTTCTGGCTCTTCAGCTGCGGGATCAGGCCGGCCTGCCAGGAATTGAGGACGACGTACGAGTACTGGTTCGCCTCCGAAAGGCCGTAGTTGGCGCAGCCGGTGCAGATGCGCAGCATTCCCGTCGTCGGAGTCGACGGCACGTTCGTGCCGCCTCCGCCGGCCCTGACGCCCGCAGCGAGGGTCAGCGCAAGCGCAAGCGCGACGAGGAATGTGAGGCGGCGGCGGAGACGAGCTGAGACTGGGGTCCCTCCGGGCAAAGGAGTCGAAGCTGACGCCCGGGTGATCGGCAGCCCATAGGGGCCGCTCGTCCCTCAAGCGAGGAGGAGGCTCTCGGTCAGGTCGTCGTAGAGGGCGACCGTCTGGCGCACCATGCGCTCCCGGCGAAATTCGCTCCGGACGCGCGCGCGGCCCTCTTCACCGAGCGTGCGCGCCCGATCCGGCGCCTCCAGCAGGCCCGCGAGCGCGTCCGCGGCCGCGTCCGGGTCTCCAGGCTCGAAGAGCACCCCGGTCTTGCGCTCGGCGACGAGCTCCGGCACGCCTCCGACACGGGTAGCGGCCACGGGCAGCCCGGCAGCCATCGCCTCGAGGATGCTGTAGGGGCAGCCTTCGTGGTCGCTGGTGAGCAGGAAGCACTCGGCCTCCGCGAGCAGGTCGGGAACGTCGTCCCGCTTGCCCAGCAGGCGCACGGCGTCCTGCACGCCGAGCTCGGAGACCAGCGCGGCCACCTCAGCGTCGAGCGGGCCGTCGGCGATGACGTCGAGTGAGGCCTCGGGATGCCGTTGCCTGAGGCGGGCGAGCGCCCTGATGGCAATGTCGGGGCGCTTCGCCTCGGCGAGCCGGCCGACGAGCGCGATGCGCCCGCGCACGGGTCGGCGTGGCCGCTCGAAACGGGCCGGGTCGATCCCGTTCCGGATCACGCGGTACTGCGTCTCCGTCCCGACCCCCGCGGCGAGCCCGGCGCGACGTTCCGCGTCCGCTACCGCCACGATCGCGCCGCACCAGTGTGCGGCCAGGCGCTCTAGCCTGAGCCAGAGACCGGAGCGCTCGTCGTGGGCCCAGAAGGACCACCCGTGTGGCGTGAATACGGTCCGCCCCCGCCGGCGGCGCAGGACGGACGCCAGGCGGAGAGGAACCCGGCCTTCGAAGCGTGCGCGTGGACGACGTCCGCGCGGGCGGCCAGCCGGGCGAGATGGCGGAGATCCGCGGCGTCCGAGAGCTGCGGCTCCTTACCGGGAGACAGCGGGTGCAGCGCCACTCCCGGCGCCCTGCAAGCTCGAGCCAGGGATCCGATCCGGGCGGGCAGGCGACGTCCACGAGCCAGCCCTCCGGGTCGAGACCATGGACGATGTCGAGCACGTGCCGGGCCACCCCGCCGTCGGGTGGATAGAGGGTCAAGAGCAGGCGACGGCGTACCGATGCAGAAGGAAGGGCGGCTATCCTTCGACCGCCTCCCTGCCCGCGGGCCCAACCTCGATGAACCTCAGCGAAGTTCTCTCCGTCCTCTGGCATCGCAAGCTGGTCGTGATCGGCGTGCTCGCCGTCGCGATCGTCGCTGCGGTCGGGGCGCTCAAACTCGTGACGCCAGTCTACGAGGCAACCTCGACGCTGGCGCTCCAGCCGCAGAACCTCACGAACGACCTCGCGTTCTTCCAGACGATCGACGCGATCGTGCCGATCTACGCAACGGCCGCGCAGTCGACCGTAACCCTCGACATGGCACGTGCCCGGAACGGCGGCCAGCTCGGCGACATCTCGGTTCGTACGTTCCAGGGCGCACCGATCTTCAAGATCGATGCCCGGGACACGAACAGGTCCATCGCCCAATCATCCGCGCAGCAGGTGACCGAGACGCTCCGCAGGCAGGTGGCCGCCGGCAAGGCGGGGATCCCCTCGCTGCGCGTTGCACAGATCGACCGTCCGGGGTTGCCGGCCTCTCCGGTGTTCCCCGACACCAAGCTGACGCTCGCCGTCGCTGCGCTGCTCGGCCTCGGCCTCGGCATCGCGGCCGCGCTGCTCCGGGAGAACTTCTCGAGCCGTGTACGGACGCGTGGCGAGCTGGAGACTGCAAGCGGCCTCCCGGTATACGCCGAGCTTCCGGTCGAGCGCGCGCTGCGAGGCGGCGTGTCGCCCGAGCTGCTCACTTCGAGCACCGAGCTGCGCACGATCAACGAAGCCCTGCGTGATCTCCGGACGAATCTGGCCTACGCGGGCAACGGGACGATCAAGACCGTCACCGTGACGAGCCCCGAGGGCAGCCACGGCAAGTCGACGGTCGCTCTTGGGCTCGCGGTCGCGATAGCGCGCTCGGGCGCGAAGACGCTCCTGATCGACGCCGATCTCCGTCGCGGGGGGGTCGCGGAGATGCTGGACATTCCGCGCGTGCCGGGGCTGTACGAGGCGATGAGCGCCACGCGTCTCGACGGAGGCGTGATCCGCGAGACGGCGTGCCCAATCTGCAGGTCATGACCGGCGGCCGGATCGTCAGCGACCCGGGCGAGGTCCTCTCGACGCGCTTCTCCCAGCTGCTCGAGAAGCTCGAGCAATCGTATGACGCGATCGTGCTCGATACGACGCCGCTCGTCCCGGTCAACGACGCGCGGGTCATCTCGAGCCTCTCGACGGCGACGCTGATCGTCGCGAGGTCGGGAAGGGCGACGAGGGCCTCCGTCAAGGAGGCGGTCGACCGATTGGCTCTGATCGCGGTCACGCCGACGGCCGCCGTGCTCAACATGTCGAAGAGCCGCGGGGCCCGGGACCTACTACGGGACCCCTGAAGCCGCGGAAGAGCGAACCGTCGTCCGCGGGCGCGCCTAGTCCCGCGCGATGGGCGCCGCGGCCCCGACCACCCGGCAGATCCGCTGGCCCGGTCTCGGCGCCCCCGTCGCGGTCGTAGCGCTCGTCGCGATCGTCTGCGCGCTTGCGCTCGCCGCCGCGAGCGGGCCTCTGCAAGTGCTCGTCGGCCTCTCTGCGCTGATCGCGGTCGTCGTCTGCGCGCTGCGGGCCGACCTCGCGCTACTGCTGCTGGTTGCGACGGCACCGCTCGAGGCGCTTTTTCCCGGAGGCTCCGGCGGCGGGCTCACGGTCACCAAGGTCGTGGGGGCGCTCTGCTTCATCAGCTTCGCGCTCAGCGCCGTGGTCGGGCGGCGGCGCTTGTGGGCCGGCGTCCCGCACGCGCTGGTCTTCGGGATCCTCGGGATTGCCATGCTCTCCACGCTCGCTGCGCGCTCGACCGCGGACGCGATGACGACGACAACGCGCTACGCGAGCTTCGTCGCGCTCTTCTTCGTCGTCAGCCAGTTCGTGGGAGACCACCAGCTCCAGCGAAGGATCGCCTGGGTGCTCTCGATCGCCTCGGCCGTCGCCGGGATCGTCGCGGCCTCGTATTTCCTCTCGGGCCGGACCCTCTCGGCGCGGCTGCCAAACGGGGATCCGAACGACATAGCGTTCATCCTCGCCACGACACTGCCGCTCACGTTCTGGCTGCTCCGCGAGCCTGGCAGGCGGCGCGCGCTCGCGACGCTTCTGCTCGGCATTATCTCCGTCTCGATCCTGCTCACGCTCTCGCGCGGCGCTCTGGTCGGGCTTGGCGCAGCCGTGGTCTGGCTCGCGCTCGCCGAGAGGCGCTTCCTCCGGCCGCTGCTGGCCGGAGCCGTCGTCGCCGGCCTCATCCTCGTCCTGGTTGTGCACGTGAAGCACAACAGGATCGAGACGGGGCTGCGCGCAAAGCAGAAGGTTGCGAGCGCCAACGTCACGAGTCGGCTCGAGGCCTGGAAGGCGGCGAGCAAGCTCGCCGTCGACCATCCCGCGCTCGGCGTCGGGCCGGGCAACTTCCAGTACTACTTTCTCCAGGCGACCGACAGTCCTCCGGGGACGACGCGTCTGCGCGTCGTGCACAACGCCTACCTCGATGTCGCCGCCGAGCTCGGCCCGACGGCAATGCTGCTCTTCATCGCCTACATCGGAACGGTCTTCGCGCAGCTCACCAGTGCGCGACGCCTCGAGGTCGGCCCACCGGGTTTCGCCGCCGCCCTTCGCGTCTCGCTCGTGATCGCGGCCGTGTCGTCGCTCACGCTCTCCGAGCAGTACTTCGCTCCGTTCTGGCTGATCGGCGGGCTCGCCGCCGCGCTGTGGCGAGAAGCCCGGCAGGTGGGCAGCACCGCCGCGTGAAGGTCGTCTACGTCTGCACCCTGGAAGCCGGGGGGCCGCTGACGCACCTTCGCGAGCTCGCGCCCCACGTTGCCGCCGAAGGGGTCGACGTACGCGTGGTGTGCGCCTCGGAAGAGGCGGCATTGCCGTTTCGAGCCTCGGGGCTGGAAGCGGTCGTGCGACCGCTCCGTGACAAGCTCGACCTCGCAGGGGCGGCGCGGATTCGCCCCGAGCTGGCCGATGCCGACATCCTGCACACTCACGACCGGCGCGCCGGCCTGCTCGTGCGACCGCTTGCGCGATCCGTCGCCGCCCGCTCCGTGCACACCCTTCACGGTGTCCCAGACGAGCTCTTCGGCCGGGTCGGCCGGCAGATCCCTGTCGAGGATCCGCACGCCTCCCGCGCCAGGCTCCTTTGGCTCGAGCACGGCCTGCTCCGCATCGAGGCGCTGCTCAGCTACCTCGGCACGGTGGTCGTCCCGTCGAAGGCGCTTGCCGACTACGCGATTCGCTGCGGCTTCCCCTCCCAGCGGATCAGGGTGATTCCAAACGGCGTGCCTGTGCGACGGCGCGAGCCCGGCCCTGCTCACCATCCGCTCGTGATCGGCACCGCCGCGCTGCTCGAACGGCGCAAGGGAATCGACGTCCTGCTCGAAGCCAGCGCACGGCTCGCGATCCCTCATAGGCTCGTGATTATGGGCGACGGCCCGCTGCGCGGCTGAGCTCGAAGCGCTTGGCGACCGCCTCGGAGCAAGCGCGGAGTTCGCAGGCTTCGTTCCCGAACTCGCCGGGCGACTCGAGGAGCTCGACGTTTTCGTGCTCCCGAGCCGCGGCGAGAACCTGCCGGTCGCGATCCTCGAGGCGATGGCGGTGGCGCTGCCCGTGGTCGCGACGCGGGTGGGCGGGGTGCCCGAGGTCGTCCGCGACGGGGAGAGCGGCCTGCTCGTCGAGCCGGAGGACGTGGAGGGCCTTGCCGCAGCGCTCGCCCGGCTCGCCGAGGGCGAGGAGCGCGAGCGCCTCGGTCGCGCAGCCGCCGCGCGGATCGCCGAGCACTTCGAGGCCGGGCTCGTCGCGAGGCAGATGGTCGCGCTCTACCGCGAGCTCGTGAGCTAGTGCGGATCCTGCACACCATCCAGGAGCTGAAGACAGGTGGGGCGGAACGAGTCGTCCTGGCGCTCACGGCTGCCGCCCGGGCGGCGGGCCACGAGGTCGCGGTCGCCGCCGCCGGCCCGCTCACGCAGGAGCTGACCGGCCCTCGGCTCGAGCTCCCTCTGATCGAGCGCCGCCTCGGACGGCTCCCCGGCGCGATCCTCGCAGTGCGCCGCGCGGTTCGAGAGGCCTCGCCCGACCTCGTGCATTGCCACAACCCTGGGCTGGCCGCCGCTGTCGGCCCCGCCACGCTGCGTGGCAGGAGGCCGCCGAGTCTCGTCAGCGTCCACGGCGTTCAGGACGAGGACTACGCTCGGGCTGCGCGCGTTCTTCGGCTTGCGGGACTCCCCGTCGTCGCCTGTGGGCCGGGGATTGCCGCCGCGCTGTCCGAGGCGGGCTTGCGGCCGCTCACGACGATCCTCAACGGCGTCTCGGCGGCCCCGCCCGCGGCCGACCGCGCCGCTCTTGCGGCCGAGCTGGGCATCTCTCCGGACAAGCCGCTGCTCATCGCCGTCGGGCGACTCGTCCCGGTCAAGAACCACGAGCTGGCGATCCGCGCCCTTGCGGACGTTCCGGGCGCAATCCTCGTGATCGTCGGCGACGGGCCGCTGCTCGAGGAGCTCCGCGCGTGCGCGCGGGAGACCGGCGTAGCCGACCGCGTCGTGTTCACGGGCCTGCGCTCGGATGCGCGAGCGCTGATCGGCGCGGCCGATGCCGTGGTCCTTCCGTCCCGCGCCGAAGGGCTCCCGCTCGTGGCCCTCGAGACGCTCGTCGCGGGAACGCCGCTCGTTGCGACGGACGTCCGAGGCATGCGTGAGCTCGTCGGCGAGGAAGCGGCGCTGCTCGTGCCGTCGAACGATGCGACCGCGCTCGCAGAGGCGCTCAGGCGCGTGCTCGGCGACCGGTCGCTGGCGGCCGGGCTGGCAGGGGCCGGCAGAGCCGTGGCGCGCGGATATTCCGAGGAGCGCATGGCCGCGGAGTACCTCGAGCTCTACGAGAGCCTCGCAGGGCGCCGTTAACGTTCTGTCGTGACCAGCGCCGCCGAGCAGTACGTGTTCGAAATCGTCGTCATCTGCTCCGGTAACCGGTTCCGCAGCCCGATCGCGCAAGCTGTTCTCCAGGAAGCGTCGGCCGGCCTGCCGGTCCGCGTCGGCTCTGCCGGGACCCTCGACCTGCAACCGGGGCCTGCGCTTCCGCAGGCGATCACGTTCGGGAACTCGCTAGGGCTCGATCTTTCCGCTCATGCCTCGCGTCGCGTTGCCGGCTCCGACCTGAGCGAAGCCGATCTCGTGATCGGCTTCGAGCCGATTCACGCGGCCACCGCGGTCATGGACGCCCGCGCGCGCCGGGAGCGCACCTTCCTGCTCACCGAGCTCGTGGGACTCCTGGCGCACGTCGCGCTGCCCGTGGACGCCTGGCCGGTCGAGCGCGCGAGGAGCGTCGTCCGCGAGGCGAACGAGCTGCGCAGACGCGGGCCCACGAGCCAGTGGGAGGAGATCGCCGACCCGATGGGCGGTCCGGAAGCGGGCTTCGTCGCCACCGGCCGGCTCGTCCGGGAGCTCACTCTCTCCCTGGCGCAGTCCCTGTTCGGGCTGCGGTCGAGCCAGGGACGTGACTCTCGATGACGTCGGCGAGAATCCGGTCGAGGTCGCGCTCGGGCGCCCAGCCGATCGCGTCGCGGATCTTGGCGGTCGCCGGCTCGCGGTGGAGCGTGTCCTCGATGCCGAGTCCGTAGACCTGGTCGTAGGGGACGAAGACGAGCTTCGGAGTCGCTGCCCGTCGCCTGCTTCACCCGCTCTGCGAGGTCGACGATGCGGATCCGCTCCGAGGAGCCGACGTTGAAGATCTCGCCCGAGATCTCGCGCGCATCCATCACGCCGGTCAGCGCCCGCACGGTGTCGGCGACGTGGCAGAAGGAGCGCGTCTGCGTGCCGTCGCCGTGCACCTCCAGGGGCTCGCCCGCCAGCGCGCGCTCGACGAAGCGAGGGATCACCATGCCGTAGCGGCCGCTCTGCCTCGGGCCGACCGTGTTGAAGAGGCGGACGATCACGGCGTCCAGGCCCTGCTCGAGGTGGTACGAGAGCGCGAGGTGCTCGTCCATCGCCTTCGAGTCCGCATAGAGCCAGCGCTTCTCGGTGGTCGGGCCATAGATGCGTCGGTCGTTCTCTGCGAGCGGGCGCTCCTCGCGGTGGTCGCCGTAGACCTCCGAGCTCGAGGCGATCAGGACGCGCTTGCCGAGCTTGCTTGCGTAGCCGAGCACGATCTCGGTTCCCTGGACGTTCGTCACCATCGTGTGCACCGGCTGCTCGACGATCAGCCGTACGCCGACTGCCGCGGCGAGGTGGAAGATGACGTCGCAGCGCTGGACGAGGTCTCCGACCACCGACGGCGGCGAGCACCGAGTCGACGACGAGGTGGTAGTCGGGGCGGTCGCGCAGCGCGGCCACGTTGTCGAGCGAGCCCGTCGAGACGTCGTCGAGGGCGTAGACCTCCCAGCCGCCGGCGAGCAGCAGCTCCGAGAGGTGTGAGCCGATGAATCCCGCCCCACCGGTGACAAGCGCCTTCCCCGCCACTAGGACGACTCTATCGGCCGCTTCGGCAAGTTCCTCAGCGCGTCCTGGATGCGCGGCTCGCGCGGGTCGAGCCTGCGGGCGACGAGCAGCTCGGCTCGGGCGCGCTCCGGCTCGTGCGCGCGCAGGTACGCGATCGCGAGGTCGAAGTGCAGCTCGACGACGCGCGGCTCCTTGCGCACCGCCTGCTGGAGCCCGGCGAGCGCCTCCTTCGGCGTGGCTGCGCGCGCAGACTGCGCGATGTAGGGGTCGACCGAGAGCGGGTCGAGCCGCTTGGCGGCGTGCAGGTCGCCGTGATCCGTCAGCCGCGCGGAGAGCCAGGGCGGCACGAACGCGATCAGAGCGACGAGCCACGGTCGCGGCGGCCGCGGCGAGCGACACCCGCGGCCGAAGCGACCGCCGCTCCCCGCCCGAGCCGCCTGCACCGAGCAGCAGGAAGAACGGCACCCCGCATGCCGGCACGGTCCAGATCCAGTCGACCGAGGCGTGGACGAGCCAGTACGAGCAGCCCGCGAACGCGGCAGTCCCGGCGGGATCGAGGGCGCGCATCCTCGGCACGAGCGGCAGAAAGACGAGAACGAGCCCGACCGCCAGCAGCACGAAGCCGACGATCCCGAGCTCGCTGAGGGCGTCGAGCTCGAACGAGTGCGCACGGGCGGGCACGTCCGGGCTGTTGCGGTGCTGCAGGTACGCGGGGCCGAACCCGCGCGAGCCGATCCCCGCGAGCGGGTGGTGCTCGAACTCGTGGACGCCCACGCGCCAGATGTCGTAGCGGTAGGAGCCGAGCTGCAGCAGATGGCTCGACGCGCTCGACTGCGCGGGAATGTGCTTGAACGACCGCCACTGGTCGCCAAACCAGCCCTGGTGGTAGGTGCGCGCGAAGAAGACCGCGACGCCCGCCGCGACGACCACCGCGAAGAGCGCGAGGGACGCCAGCCCCGCGGCCCGCACGGCGCGCGGGCCCAGCTCGACCCGCCGGTCGACGAGCGCGTAGACGAGCCCGACAGCCCCGCCGACCGCGGTCAGAATGAGAATCGCGGCGCCGGCGCGCTTCACCGTCGCGACGTCCCCCGAGCGGAACGGAGCCGTCAGCGGCCCGTATGCCGCGGCAGTCAGGCCGGCCGCCACCAGCACGGGCGGCAGCAGCCGCAGGCGCAGCGGCGAGAGCCCGAAGACGAGCGCCGCCGAGACCGCCAGCGCGAGCACGCCGCCCTTGCTCTGCGCCGTCAGCCAGCCCGACGCGATCGCCGTCGCGGCCGCCAGCGCGAGCGCCCGGGCGAGCAGCGGGCTCCGTCGCATGCGCCGCCAGCACGACCGCGGGCCAGAAGCCGATCAGGAAGACCGCGGCCTGCGCGTTCGGATACGAGATCGGAAACGAGAGCCGCCCGGAGTAGAAGTGGTCCGCCTGGTCGGAGCCGAACCGCAGGACGATTCCCACTCCTACCGCGAGCAGGCCGGACGCCGCCGCGACCACTGCCACCGCGAGCAGGCGATCCAGCCGGTTGCGCAGCGTCAGCAGCGGGATCAGCAGGACGATCGCGTAGAAGACGCGTCAGCAGCGCCTCGTCACGCGCGAGCGGCGGTACCGCCGACCACGAGATCGAGAGGGCCTCCCAGGCTGCGAGCGCCACGAGAGCGCCCACCGCCGCGAGCTCCCGCCGCCCGGGACGCAGCGCTCCGGCCACCAGCACGGCCGCCAGTAGCAACGCGGAGAAGAACGCGTAGGGAAGCCAGTCCGGGCCCACGGTGCTGCCCGTCTCGACCCACGCGAGCCCCCACGCGACCGCGCCGAGCGCCGCAGCCGGCAGCACGCGCACGGCTCCTTCGGCGTCGAATCGCATCCTCGACTGACTTAAGCAGGTTTTCGGCGTCCTAATGAGTGCAGGAAGCTGCATCTTGCGCAACGCCGCAGGTACTACTACGGTGAGTGCGGGTAGGAGGTTCTGATTGGAAATCGGCAGAGGCGGGCATTTCTGCCGGGTAGGTAACAGTGTGGAAAGGAGCCCGAGATACAGGCTCCGCTTCACGCGGCTATGGAGGAAGGGAGACGAGGGACATGCGGCGTCGGTTGATGATTTGGGGGGCGGCGGCCTGCGCTTTGGCGGCGCTCGTGCTCGCCCCGGGGGCGCTCAGTGCGACCCCCCAGCAGATTTACCGCGATTACGCCCAGCACGGCAGGCTCACGCATAACTATTCGAAGGGCGACCTCAAGCGCGCGCTCAGGGATGCCGCGCAGCAGGGTTATCCGCACACCGGTGGCCAGGGAGCGATTCAGCAGGCTCTCGGCGCGCAGGCCGTCAAGACGGGGGGAGGGCTTCCGTTCACGGGCCTCGACCTCGCGCTGATGTCGGCCGGCGCGGCGCTGCTGCTCGCCGCGGGCACCGGAATGCGGGTGCTAGGCCGGGCCAAGAAGTAGGCCGGGACTAGACCGGGCACTGCGGAGCTGCGGAAGGCGGCGACATGGCCACGCGACCTCTGACCAACGTGGAGGCGCTGCCGGCACTCGAGCCGATCGAGCTCGAGCGACGGCACGCGCCTGCACTCGGGCGCCTGCACGGACTCGGGACGTGGTCGCACGGCGCCTTCCTGCTCGACTCGGCGATGCTGTTCGCGGCCGGGCTCGCCGCGCAGCTCGGCTCGCGCTTCGCGGGGATCATCCCGATGCCGACCGTCTGGGTGCTGCTCTACTCGGCGCTCGTCCTGTTCGCGCTCCACACGCGCCGCATGTACTCGTGGCGTGTCCGCCTGCAGGTGCTCGACGACATGCGCGGCGTCCTGACCGCAACCCTCCTGGCGGTGACGGCGCTGATCAGCCTCCGCATCCTCCTGCCGGGAGACGTCGATCAGCTCGCAGGCCAGTCGATCCGCTTGTGGGCCTTCAGCGCCTTCTACCTCGCCGCGGGCCGCTGCGCGCTCGACTGGGCGCAGCTGACCGCCCGTCGTCACGGGGAGCTCGCCAAGCCGACCCTCGTCGTCGGCGCGGGCCGCATCGGCCGCCTCGCTGCCCGCCGGCTGCAGGATCACCCGGAGTTCGGCCTCCGTCCGGTCGGTTTCCTCGACAAGGAGCCGCTCGACACCGGCGGCCTGCCGGTTCCGGTCCTCGGCGCGAGCTGGGACCTCGAGCGCCTGATCGAGCAGCACGGGATCGAGCACGTCGTCGTCACCTTCTCGACCGCGCCGAGCGAGGTCCTGCTGCGCGAGATCAAGCGCTGTGAGGAGCTCGGTGTCGGCGTCTCGCTCGTCCCGCGCCTCTTCGAGAGCCTGACCGAGCGGCTCGAGGTCGAGCACATCGGGGGCCTGCCGCTGCTCTCGACGCGTCGCGTCGACCCGCGTGGCTGGCACTTCGCGGTCAAGCACGTTCTCGATCGCATCGTCGCGTCGGTGATCCTGCTCTTCGCATCACCCGTGCTGCTCGTGGCCGCAGTCGGGACGCTCGTCTCCGTCGGCCGGCCGGTCTTCTTCCGGCAGCCCCGCGTCGGCCGGGACGGACGCCGCTTCGAGATGCTCAAGTTCCGCTCGATGCGCACCGTCGCCGAGCCGGTCGTGCTGCCCGACCTCCCGCAGGACACGGCACCCGGGGGCATCGAAGGCGACGACCGGCGGACCCGCTTCGGCGCGTTCCTCCGCCGGACCTCGATCGACGAGCTGCCGCAGTTGTTCAACGTGCTCCGCGGCGAGATGAGCCTGATCGGCCCGCGCCCGGAACGGCCGGAGTTCGTGCGCCTGTTCGAGCACAACGTGCCGCGTTACGGCGACCGGCACCGCGTCAAGTCCGGCATCACCGGCTGGGCGCAGGTGCACGGCCTGCGTGGCAAGACGTCCCTCAGCGACCGCGTCGAGTGGGACAACTACTACATCGAGAACTGGTCGCTCTGGCTCGACTTCAAGATCCTGCTGAAGACGGTCCTGGCCGTTCGCACGTACTTCTCTCAGGCCGAATAGCCACGCGCAGACAGCCTGCGGCCGCCGGGCCAGCTCTGACAGCAGAAAAAGGGGCGACTACGAGAGCGGCGGGTGGCCGCCGGAGCCGGGCTTCGCCCGGCGGAGGCACACAATGACAACGACAGCTGCCCAACTCTCCAGTGGGCGGCATGTTGAGCGCGCGAGCTCTGTTCGCGTCTCGAAAGGAGGGGGCTCGTGGGGGAACCAGGGGTTCCCCCACGATTGAGTAGCTAAACCGAGGGAGTTTTCGCGAGGCGCGGCTAGAGCGCGCCGATGCAACCTCTGAGCAGGAGTGCGGTTGCCGCCCGACCGCCGTCCGTACGAACGTACCGACACGTCGAGCCGGCCAGGGCACCCCTCGGCCGGCTCTTCGGTCGAGAGGAGGCAACGAACCGCCGCGGAAGCGCGCGGCGTTCGTGGCGCAAGAGCCTGATCGTCTCTGCCGGCCCGCGGCCTCGTCACTTCGAGCTCCAGCAAGTCCTCGTGCCCGACCTTGCGGACGCGCTTCATGTTCGTCCGGAGCGCGCTTCCGCTGCTTCACCTGCGACGTGCCCGACGGCGCCGAACCTGAGCGCCTTCCAGGTCTCGGACACCGTCCAGATGCGCTGCCTCGGCAGCGATGAGGACGGGTACCAGCTCAAGCGGCTGCAGTCGGCCACGGCGGTTCCTGGGAAGACGGCTCGCCGTGTCGATGAGGTGCGCGATCACGTCGGACGGGCTCAGGCTCAAGCGCCTGCAGTCGTCCTCGGCGCTGTACGAGGCGCCCTAACCACCATCCCATCCAAGCCGGCCGCCTCGCCGAGCGGGGCGGCCGGACCTAGCCGGTTCGCTCGGCCGCCGGCTCGCGGATGAGCACGATCACGCCCGCGAAGAAGCTCAGCAAAGCCGGAACCAGCGCCACGTACGGCGCCAAGAGCGCCATCGCGAGATAGCCCGCGACGAACAAGAGCAGCGACGAAGATCGTCTTCCCACGGGGCTCCCCTTCCCCTAGATACACATATTCAACCCGATTGCGAGTCGAAAGTGAACCCCGTGCGAATGACCCGGCCGGGGGTGCGCCACCCCCCGAGCCCTTCGCTACGATAGGTGCCTCACGGCGTCTTCCGCGGAGCGGGGAAAGAAGGAACGTGTTCGAACGATTTACCGAGAGAGCTCGTCAGGTCGTCGTCCTCGCACAAGACGAAGCGCGGGCGCTCAAGCACAACTACATCGGCACCGAGCACATCCTGCTCGGCCTGCTGCGCGAGGAGGAGGGTCTCGCCGCGCGCGTGCTCGAGTCGCTCGACATCACCGTCGAGGAGGTTCGCGCCCAGGTCGCGCGGATCGTCGGCCAGGGCGACGAGGTCACGACCGGCCAGATCCCGTTCACCCCGCGCGCGAAGAAGGTGCTCGAGCTCGCGCTCCGCGAGGAGCTCTGAGCCTCGGCCACAACTACATCGGCACCGAGCACATCCTGCTCGGCCTCGTCCGCGAGAACGAGGGCGTGGCCGCGCGCATCCTGCTCGACTTCGACGCCGACGCCGAGAAGATCCGCAACGAGATCATCCGTATGCTCTCCGGTCCCGGCCGGCGCCAGCAGGGCGCGGGCGGCGCGCCGGGCGAGAAGTCGAAGAGCTCGAAGCTGCTCGACCAGTTCGGCCGCAATTTCACGCGCCAGGCCGCCGAGGGCAAGCTCGACCCCGTCGTCGGCCGGCAGACCGAGATGGAGCGCGTGATGCAGATCCTCTCGCGCCGGACGAAGAACAACCCAGTTCTGATCGGCGAGCCCGGCGTCGGCAAGACCGCCGTCGTCGAGGGCCTCGCCGCCCGCATCGCCTCGAACCAGGTGCCCGAGCTGCTCAAGGGCAAGCAGATCTACTCGCTCGACCTCGCGGCGCTGGTCGCGGGCTCGAAGTACCGCGGCGAGTTCGAGGAGCGCCTGAAGAAGGTCATGAAGGAGATCCTCCAGCGCGGCGACATCATCCTGTTCATCGACGAGCTCCACAACCTCGTCGGCGCGGGCGCGGCCGAGGGCGCGATCGACGCAGCCTCGATCCTCAAGCCGGCCCTGGCGCGCGGCGAGCTGCAGACGATCGGAGCGACGACGCTCGACGAGTACCGCAAGTACCTCGAGCGCGACGCGGCCCTCGAGCGGCGCTTCCAGCAGATCCGCGTCGAGGAGCCGTCGGTCGACGACACCGTCCAGATCCTGCGCGGCCTGCGCGACCGCTACGAGGCGCACCACCGCTGCAAGATCTCCGACGAGGCGCTCAGCGCGGCGGCGACGCTCTCAGACCGCTACATCCAGGACCGCCACCTGCCCGACAAGGCGATCGACCTGATCGACGAGGCCGCCTCGCGGATGCGGATCAAGACGATGACCGCTCCGCCGCGCTACCGCGAGCTCGAGGACGAGATCGAGAAGGTGCGCAAGGACAAGGAGGCCGCGATCGAGGCGCAGGAGTTCGAGAAGGCCGCCTCGCTGCGCGACAAGGAGCGCAAGCTGTCGCAGAAGAAGCGCGAGCTCGAGGAGAGCTGGCGCGCCGAGGAAGGCGGCGCCGAGCAGCCCGAGATCGGCGAGGAGGAGATCGCCGACATCGTCTCGATGTGGACGGGCATCCCGGTCTTCAAGCTCACCGAGGCCGAGTCGCAGAAGCTGATCCGGATGGAGGACGAGCTGCACAAGCGCGTGATCGGCCAGGAGGAGGCGATCGTCGCCGTCTCCAAGGCGATCCGCCGCGCCCGCGCGGGCATCAAGGACCCGAAGCGGCCCGCCGGCTCGTTCATCTTCCTCGGGCCGTCAGGTGTCGGCAAGACCGAGCTGGCGCGCACGCTCGCCGAGTTCCTGTTCGGCGACGAGGACGCGATGATCCAGGTCGACATGTCGGAGTACATGGAGAAGCACTCCGTGTCCCGGCTCGTCGGCTCGCCTCCGGGCTACATCGGCTACGACGAGGGCGGGCAGCTGACCGAGGCCGTGCGGCGCAAGCCGTACTCGGTCGTCCTGCTCGACGAGGTCGAGAAGGCCCACCCGGACGTCTTCAACATCCTGCTGCAGATCCTCGAGGACGGGAAGCTGACCGATGCCCAGGGGCGCAAGGTCGACTTCCGCAACACGATCGTGATCATGACCTCGAACATCGGCGCCGGCACGATCTCGAAGAACCAGACGCTCGGCTTCTCGATCGGCGACGACAGCGGCCTCTCGTACGACGAGATGAAGGACCGGATCATGGGCGAGCTGAAGAAGGTCTTCCGCCCCGAGCTGCTCAACCGCATCGACGAGGTGATCGTCTTCCACAAGCTGACGAAGGACGAGATCATGACCATCGTCGAGCTGATGATGAAGCGGCTCCGCGACCAGATGGGCGAGCACGAGGCCACGATCGAGCTGACCGAGGGCGCCAAGGAGCTGCTCGTCGACAAGGGCTACGACCCGACGATGGGCGCACGGCCGCTGCGGCGCGCGATCCAGCGCTTCATCGAGGATCCGCTGGCCGACTTCGTCCTCGGCCGCGAGCTCGAGCCCGGCTCGACCATCCTCGTCGACCGCAAGAACGCGGACGAGGTCGACATCACGGTCATCCCGGGCGAGATCACGCCCGAGAAGGTCACCGTCCCGCCCGACGAGCCGATGGACTCGGCCGGCGAGGACGAGGACGAGCCGAACGACTAGCAGTCGTCTCCCGGGCCGACGTGGAACGTCCGGCGCTCGTGCCCGCTGCTCCTAGACTGCCGATGTGACGCGCTTGGCCGAGCGGCCGGCGTCAGCCGCCGTCGAGGCGCCCGTGGCGCTCTCGGCCGTCGGCTCGACCAGGCTCGGCGCTGTCGCTTTTCTGGTCGGCGGCGCGGCGCTCGCGACGGAGATCTCGGCCTCGCGGCTGCTGGCGCCGTACTTCGGCGCGTCCACGGTCGTCTGGGCGAACATCATCGGGCTGACGCTCGCCTACCTGGCGCTCGGATACTGGCTTGGCGGAGTGCTCGCCGACCGCCGGCCCGACCCGCGTGTCCTCGGAGCGATCCTGTTGGTTGCCGCCGTCTCCCTCGCGGTGACCCCGTTTGCGGCTCGCCCGTTCCTGCGCTGGGCGCTCCACGGCTTCGACGTCGTCTCGATCGGGGCCGTCGCGGGCTCGTTCTTCTCGGCACTCGCGCTCTTCGCGGTGCCGGTGACGGCGCTCGGTGCGGCGGCGCCGTTTCTCGTCCGGCTCGCGCTGTCGTCCGTCGACGAGGCCGGCAAGGTGGCGGGCCGGCTGTACGCGCTCTCGACCGCGGGAAGCCTCCTCGGGACCTTCCTCGCCGCGCTCGTGATGATTCCCTGGGTCGGGACCCAGCGGACGATCGTGGGCACGGGTGCGGCGGTCGCGCTCGCGGCGGCGCTCCTGCTTCCGCGGCCCTGGTTGCTGGCGCCCGTGGCTGTCGCGGCCCTGCTCGCCGTTCCTCCGCCGCAGATCAAGAGCGCCCTCTACGAGACGGAGTCGGCCTACCAGTACATCCGCGTCGTCGCCGACGGACAGGGCGGCCGGGAGCTCCAGCTGAACGAAGGTGTCGTCTCCCACTCGGTCTGGCGCCCGGACACGGTTCTGACGGGCGGCTACTGGGATCTGTTCCTGATGCTCCCGCCGCTGCTCGGGCAGCCCCCGAGGCGAATGCTCGTGATCGGGAACGCCGGCGGGACGATCGGGCGCGCGTACGGTCGCTTCTACCCGCGCGTCCGGATCGACGGCGTCGAGCTCGACCCGAAGCTGAACGAGGTCGCGCGGCGCTGGTTCGGCGCCGGTGACAACCCGCGCATGCGCCTGATCGCAGCCGACGGCCGGCCCTTCCTCGAGAAGACGAAGCAGCGCTACGACCTGATCGTCGTCGACGCCTATCGCCAGCCCTACGTGCCCTTCTACCTCGCCACCGAGGAGTTCTTCCGGCTCGCTCGCGACCACCTGCGGCCGGGCGGCGCGATCGCGCTCAACGTCGCCGCCACGCCGCACGACCACAAGCTCTCGGACGCGGTCGGGACGACGCTGCTGACCTCCTTCCCACAGGCCTGGCGCTGGCGCGCGCTTCGGTTCAACGACGTGCTCTTCGCCTTCCGAGCGTCCACCTCCGCCGCCGTGCTCGAGCGCCGCGCCGAACGCGCGCCGGGACCCCTCCGTCCGCTGCTCCCGCTCTTTCGCTCGCGGCTGAGCACAGTCCGCCCGCGCGGCAGTCCGCTCACGGACGACCGCGCGCCGGTCGAGTGGCTGACCGACCGGATGATCCTCGACCAGATCGAGCGCGGCGGCTCGATCGACGAGCGCGCGCTGCCGACGGCGCCGCGTTAGCTAACTGCTGAGCGCGGCTAGCCTGGAAGCGTGCCTCGCCGACTGCACGACCGGCCGGTTCTGGCCGCGCTCGCGGGCGCGCTCGCGATCTCGTTCTCGGGGATCCTCTTCCGCGTCGCCCACGTCTCGCCGACCACCGGGGCGCTCTTCCGCTGCCTGTACGCACTGGTGCCGCTCTGGCTGCTGTCCAAGCGGGAAGACCGCCGCTACGGCTCGCGGCCGCTGAAACAACGCGCCCTTGCGTGGCTGGCGGGGCTGTTCTTCGCGATCGACCTCGTCGCCTGGCACCAGGGAATCGAGGAAGTCGGCGCGGGCCTCGCGACGGTGCTCGGGAACCTCCAGGTGGTGTTGGTCGGCCTGCTCGCCTGGGCGATCCTGCGCGAGCGGCCTTCGGGGCGCTCGCTGGCCGCGATCCCGGTCGCGCTCGTCGGTGTTGTCCTCATCTCCGGCGCGTTCGAGGGAGGTGCCTACGGCCGCAATCCGGGCCTTGGCGTCGCCTACGGCATCCTCACCGCGCTCGCGTACTCGGGCTTCCTGCTCGTTCTGCGCGAGGGAAACCGCGACCTACGCCGTCCCGCCGGGCCGCTCTTCGACGCGACGCTGGTCTCGGCGCTCGGCGTGATCCCGATCGGGCTCGTCTGGGGGAACATCGACTGGGTGCCCGACTGGAAGGCGCAGGGTTACCTGATGCTGCTGGCGCTGAGCTCGCAGGCGCTCGGGTGGCTGCTGATCTCGATCACGCTGCCGAGGCTGCCCGCGGCGCTCACGTCGGTCCTGCTCACCTTCCAGCCCGTGCTGTCGGTGCTCTTCGCCTGGATGATCCTGTCGGAGACGCCGTCGGGGCTCCAGCTCGGCGGCGTCGCGCTCGTGCTCTGCGGCCTGCTGATCGTCTCGGCCGGCCGGCGCCAGGAGTCGCGCCCCGAGCCGGGCTACGTCCCGGAGCTCGCCGAAGTTCCGGATTAGGCACAGTCGGCGTCCGCGCGCCTTCCTACCATGATCAGGTGGCGAAGGCGGCAACCCAGTTCGCGTGCACCGACTGCGGCTACTCGGCGGGCCGGTGGTTCGGCAAGTGCCCGTCCTGTGGGGCGTTCGGGACGCTCGTCGAGGCAGCCGACGTCCCGGCCGGCGGCGCTGCTCCGAAGACCGCATTGCGCCTGGTCGAGGTCGAGGCCGAGGAGGCCGACCGCATCCCGACGGGAGTGGCCGAGCTCGACCGCGTGCTCGGCGGCGGCCTGGTGCCGGCGTCGCTCGTCCTCGTCGGCGGCGAGCCCGGGGTCGGCAAGTCGACGCTCCTGCTGAGCGCGCTGCGCTCGATCAGCGAGGCCAGGACGACGCTGCTGATCACCGGCGAGGAGTCTCCCGCCCAGGTCAAGCTGCGGGCCGAGCGGCTCGGCGGCGCGGCGGAGGTCGCGATCCTGCCCGAGACCGAGCTCGAGGGCGTCTGCGCGACGCTCCAGGCGGTCCGCCCCGAGGTCTGCGTGATCGACTCGGTGCAGACGCTCTATTCGGCAGAGCTCGGCTCCGCGCCCGGCTCGGTCGCGCAGGTGCGCGAGGCTGCCTCGCGGCTGCTGCGGGTGGCGAAGGAGTCCGGGATCGCGATCTTCCTCGTCGGCCACGTGACGAAGGACGGCGCCGTCGCGGGCCCGCGCGTCCTCGAGCACCTGGTCGACTGCGTGCTCCAGTTCGAGGGCGACCGCTACCACGAGCACCGCGTCCTGCGCGCCGCCAAGAACCGCTTCGGCTCCACGAACGAGCTCGCCGTCTTCGAGATGACCGGAACCGGCCTTGTCGGCGTACCGGAGCCGTCGGAGCTCTTCGGCCGCAGCGTCGACGGAGAGGTGGGCGCGGCCGTGGCGTGCGCGCTCGAGGGCTCGCGGCCGCTTCTGCTCGAGATCCAGGCGCTCGTCGCGCCGACGGACCTCGCGATGCCTCGCAGGGTCGGCACGGGAGTCGACCCGAAGAGGCTGGCGATGATCGTCGCGGTTCTCTCGCGGCACGCGGGCGTCGCGCTCGGCCAGGCGGACGTCTTCGTGAACGTGGCCGGCGGCGTCAGGATCGACGAGCCCGGCGCCGACCTCGCGATCGGGCTCGCGATCGTCTCCGCGGCCAAGGGCGCTCCGCTCAAGCCGCAGGTCGCGGCGTTCGGCGAGATCGGCCTCACCGGGCGGCTTCGGCCCGCGGCCCAGGCCGAGCGCCGGCTCGAGGAGTGCGCCAAGCTCGGCCTCGCCGCGGCGGTCGCCCCTGCCGGCACCTCCGGCCGTGTCAAACTAAGGGTTCTCGAAGCAGACACTCTCAGGCAGGCGGCGAGGGCAGCGATCGATGCAGAACGAGCCGAAGGAGGATAGGGCCCCGCGGATCCCGCCCCCGCTCGGTCTCGTCCGCCAGCCGACGCAAACCGATCCGAGGCTCGATTCCAAGCTCCTGGCCGCGGTCGCCCGGATCGCGCCCGGAACCGAGCTGCGAGCGGCGATCGACGACATCATCCGCTCCGCCGAGGGAGCGCTGATCGTGATCGGCGAGCCCTCGGAGCTCGCGTTTCTCTTCTCCGGAGGGATCCAGCTCGACCAGCCGTTCACGCCGCAGCTCCTCTACGAGCTGGCGAAGATGGACGGCGCGATCATCGTCAACTCGGCGGTGACGAAGCTGGCGCACGCGAACGTTCAGCTGATGCCGGATCCGACGATTCCGTCCGCCGAGACCGGCACGAGGCACCGCACGGCCGAGCGCGTTGCCAAGCAGACCGACGCGCTTGTGATCTCGATCTCGCAGCAGCGCGAGACGGTGACGGTCTTCGTCGGCCACAGCCGCTACCAGCTCGACCCGATCGCCGACGTGCTCGCGAAGACGAACCAGGCGCTCGGCACGCTCGAGACCTACCGCGCCCGGCTCGAGCAGGTGGTCACTCGCCTGACCGCGCTCGAGTTCCAGGACGCGGTCATGCTCGACGACGTGCTCGTCACGCTGCAGCGCGCCGAGCTGACGACGCGGATGGCGGAGGAGATCGAGCGGGCGTGCGTCGAGCTCGGCGAGGAGGGGCGCCTGATCCGCTTGCAGCTCGAGGAGCTCGTGGCCGACGTGCCGGACGAGAAGGCCGCGCTCGTCTACGACTACCACGCCGACGGCGGCGCCGAACGGACGCGCGAGGGGCTCGAGGCGCTCGCGGGCTTGCCGTACGACCAGCTGCTCGAGTTCGAGCTGCTCGCCGTGCTCGGCTACCCGGCGAGCGTCAACCCGCTCGATCACTCCGTCTCGCCGCGGGGCTATCGCGTGCTCTCGCACATCCCGCGCTTGCCCGACGCCGTCGTCAAGCGCGTCGTCGCAAGCATTCCCGGGCTCGAGGCGATCGCCGGCGCCTCGCAGCGCGAGCTCGAGGCGGTCGAGGGTGTCGGGGCGGTGCGGGCCCGCGAGATCCGCGAGGGGCTGCGCCGCCTACAAGAGCACAATCTGGTCGACCGCTACCTCCAGCTGTAGAGAAAATCCCTGCACGCCGCGTAGTTCGGTCGAAAAGTTGGCGTTTTCCAGCGATTTTCGCTATACTGGCCGAGCCGCCGGCGGAGCATTGTAGTCGCCGGCGTCGTTGTGGAAAAAGAGCGACGAAGGGGAGGATCGGCGTTGTACAAGGTCGGCGACAAGGTGGTGTACCCCCACCACGGGGCGGGCACAGTGGTCAAGCGGGAGACGCGGACGGTGCTCGGGGAGAAGCGTGAGTACCTGACGATCAAGATCCTGCACAACGACATGACGGTGAACGTCCCGAGCGACAACGCCGAACGGGTCGGTCTCCGCAAGGTGATCGACGAGCAGATGGTCTCCAAGGTTTTGAAGGCGCTGACCGGAAGCGGCACGAACATGCCGAAGAACTGGAACCGCCGCTTCAAGCACAACCGCGACAAGATGAAGACCGGCGACATCTTCGAGCTGGCCGAAGTCGTGCGGAACCTCGCGCTTCGCGACCACGAGAAGGGTCTCTCGACCGGCGAGAAGCAGATGTTCGTCAAGGCGAAGAAGATTCTCGCCAGCGAGCTGATGTACGCCAAGGACATGGACGAGGACGAGGCGGCCGAATGGCTCGACGGCGTCCTCGCAGGCAAGCCGAAGCGCAAGAAGACCGCGACCAAGGTCCCGGCCACCGCGTAGTCCTTGTCGGTTTGGGCAGTCCTCGCTGCGGCTGGTCGCGGCGAGCGGCTCGGCTCGGACCGGCCGAAGGCGTTTGCGCGCCTCGGCGGTCGGCCGCTGATCGCGGAGAGTCTCGAGCGGCTCGAGAGCTCCGATTGGATCGACCGCATCGTGATCGCAGCACCGCCCGAGTGGGAGGAGCCATGCATCCTGGTTGCCGAGGAGATCGGCGCCGGGAAGGTGAGTTCCGCGGTCACCGGTGGAGCGGCACGCTCGGAGTCGGTGCGGCTCGCGCTCGAGGACGTGCCTGACGGCGCCGCGGTCGTGCTCGTCCACGACGCTGCTCGCCCCTTGCTGCCGGACGAGGTGATCGAGCGCGTGCTCGCGCCGTTGTCGGAGGGCTGGGACGGAGTCGTGCCGGGGCTGCCGGTGTCAGACACCGTGAAGAAAGTGGAGCAGGATCGCGTCGTGGAGACGCTCCCGCGGGCCGAGCTCGTGGCCGTGCAGACGCCGCAGGCGTTTGTCGCCTCGGTGCTGCGCGAGGCTCTGGCGGGCGATCTCTCGAGCGCAAGCGACTGCTCGTCGCTCGTGGAGGCCCGGGGCGGCCGCGTCAAGGTCGTCGAGGGTGACCGCCGGCTCCTGAAGATCACGGACGCCGACGATCTCGCCGCGGTCGCGAGCCTGCTCGAGCGCGAACAGCAGTAGGGCCTGTGCAAAGAACGTCACACTTCCGCGACAAAGGCCACCTTGACGCCAACCGGGGTCCGACACCGGGTTTTGTCAAGCGAAGACACGGATTCGTTCGTGCTTCTTGACTACCACATGCACCTGCGCGGGCCCGACGGGCCGCCCACTGCCCGGTACACGGCGGACCGGGTCGAGGAGTACGTCGAGCAGGCTCGCCGGGCGGGCATGGACGAGATCGGGTTCAGCGACCACATCTTCTATTTCCGTCAGACGCGCGAGCTCTGGGAGATTCCCTGGATGCTCGAGCGCTGCGACGACGATCTCGACGAGTACGTCGACGCGATCGTCGAGGCGAAAGGCCGCGGGCTGCCGGTCAAGCTTGGGCTCGAAGTCGACTACTTCCCCGGCATCGAACGCGAGCTTGCCGAGCTGCTGGACGCCTACCCCTGGGACTACCTGCTCGGCTCGGTGCACTTCGTCGACGGCTTTCCGGTCGACCAGGAGCCGGGCCTCGTCCACCGCGTCCCGGTGGGAGAGGCGTGGCGGCGCTACTTCACCTGGCTGCGCAACGCAGCACGCAGCGGTCTCTTCGACACGCTTGCGCACCCGGATCTGATCAAGATCTTCGGGATGCGCCCGCCCGAAGACGAGATTCACTACCTGCACGTCGAGACCGCGGACGCGATCGAGGCGGCCGGAGTCTGCGTCGAAGTCTCGGCCGCCGGACTGGACAAGCCCGTCGGCGAGCTCTATCCGGACAGGAGCTTTCTCGAGCTGTGCCGCGAGCGCGGCGTTCCGATCACGCTCGCCTCGGACGCCCACGAGCCGGCGCATGTCGGCCGTGACGTCGCCCGCGCCGCCGCGCTCGCCCGCGACGCCGGCTACGAGACGGTCACGGTCTTCGACCGCCGCGAGCGCCGGCAGGAGCCGCTCGGATGAGAGTCGGTGTCGGAGTCGACGCGCACGCGCTCGTCGAAGGCGTGCCGCTCGTGCTCGGCGGGGTCGAGGTCGACTCCGCCCGCGGCCTCGCCGGCCATTCGGACGGCGACGTCATCTCCCACGCGCTGATCGACGCGCTGCTCGGGGCCGCCGGCCTCGGCGACATCGGCTCGTTGTTTCCGTCGGGCTCGCCGGAGTGGGAGGGCGCGAGCTCGCTCGACCTGCTCGCGCGCGCCTACGCGCAGGTGCGCGGCGAGGGCTTCGAGCTCGCCAACGCGGACTGCGTGCTCGTGGGCGAGGAGCCGAAGATCGCACCTCTGCGCGAAGCGATGCGAGCACGGCTGGCAGAGGCGCTCCAGGTCGAGCCGGGCCTCGTGAACGTGCGCGCGACTACGACCGACCGGCTCGGGTTCACCGGCCGCGGCGAGGGCCTTGCGGCGGTCGCGGTCGCGCTGCTCGAGCGATGAGGATCGTTCCACTCGACGAGGGGCTCCGCCAGACGCCCTCCTACGGCTCATTGCGCCGGGCCTGGCCTGAGATCGTCTTCCACGACCCGATCTCCAACGCGAACTGGGGCCGCCTCTACGACGAGCGGCCCGAGTTCCAGTTCGCGCTGGTCGAGGACGGCGCGGTGCTCGCCGAGGGCAACTCGATCCCGGTAGCTGGCATGCCGGCGACCTGGCGCGAGGCGCTGCGCGACGGCTTCGGGGCAGAAGAGCCCGACCGCCTCTGCGCGCTCGCGATCCTCGTCGACCTCGACCACCAGCGGCATGGGCTTTCGCGGCTGATGCTCGAACACATGCGGGGCCTTGGACGCGAGCGCGGCTGGGAGCTGGTCGCGCCGGTCAGGCCGAGCCTCAAGCACCGCTACCCGCTGACGCCGATCGAGAGCTATGTCGAGTGGCGGCGCGACGACGGCCTGCTGTTCGACCCATGGCTGCGTGCCCACGAGCGGCTTGGAGCAGAGCTGCTCGGGATAGCGCACGACTCCCTGGTCTCCGAGGGCACGGTCGCCGAGCTCGCGCTCTGGACCGGCCTCTCCTTCCCGGAGAGCGGGAGGTACGTGGTCGACGGTGCGCTCGTTCCTGTCGAGATCGAGCTGGAGCTCGACCGCGGCAGCTACCGCGAGCCGAACGTCTGGATGCGGCACCCGTTTGCGTCCTAGTCCGGAAGGCTGACCGAGCCCGCCTCGAGGCGCACGAGCCCGTCCGCCGCGAGCGCCGCCACCGCTTCCGCGTCGGCCGGGTCGCGCCCTTCGAGGATGCTCCGGAGCGCCAGGGCACGGCGCTGGCGGAACGAGCCTTCGAAGCGGCCCTGTTTCCGCAGCGGCTCGAAGCGCCGGCCGCGCGACGGGCACGTAGCGGCGAGCGGGCACTCGCCGCAGCGCGGCACGCGGGCGAGGCAGACCGTCGCGCCGAGGTCCATCAGCGCCTGCGCGCTCGTGTGGTCGAAGCGTTCGCCGGTTCGTTCCTGGACCCGCCGCACGTTCACGTCCACCGGCAGCTCGGCTCTCCCGAACGCGAAGCAAGCGACAGCCGCCGCGGTGTACGGCCCGACGCCGGGCAGCCGAGTCAGGTCGTCCGGCCAACCGCCGGCCGCCACCTCGCGCGCCGCACGCTGCAGGTTGAGCGCTCGCCGGTTGTAGCCGAGCCCCTGCCAGGCGCGCAGCACGTCCGCGGTCGACGCCGCGGCCAGCGCCCCGACCGTCGGCCAGCGCTCGAGCCACTCGAGATACCGCGGCACGACGCGCGCAACCTGGGTCTGCTGCAGCATGACCTCCGAGACGAGGATCGCGTACGGGTCGCGCGTCTTCCGCCAGGGCAGGTCTCGCCCGTTCGCCGCGAACCACCGGAGCAGCGCGTCTCTCACGCGCCCGAGGTTAACCGTCGACCAGGAAGCCGTTCAGCGGGCCGAGCAGGCCGCGCGAGCGCCGCGACACGTGCGGCAGCAGCCTGAGCTTCCCGCCGGCCTGGGCGTGCGGGCGCCATAGTTCGTCGACGATCGCGGTCGCGTCGCCCTCGAGCTCCTCGCGCGGACACTCGAGATGCTCGGCCCAGAGACGCAGACGCACGTCGCGCGCCAGCCGCTCGTCGTGGCAGACGAGATTCATCTCCGTGTCGTTGAAGAACGAGTGCTCGTTCAGATTCGCCGAGCCGATCGTCAGCCAGTGGTCGTCGACGATCGCGATCTTCGCGTGCACGTAGACCTGGTGCGCGTCGTTCGCCTGCCGCAGCGTGCAGGCGAGGAAGCGGTCTGCGCCGCCGTCGGCCTCGGCGAGCACGCCGAGCTGGCCGCGCGTGTCCTCCTGCCCGTTCTTCGGACGCGAAGGCAGGAGAACGACCAGCCGGAAGTCGTCGCTCGGCGGGTCGCGCAGCTTCTGGGCCAGCACGTCGGTCAGCTCCGGCGACCAGAGGAACTGGCTCTCGAGGTAGATCAGCCGCTCGGCCGAGCGCAGGCCGCGGAGGTAGCTCTCGAGGATGCGGAAGTCGCCGCCCGGCATGCTCGGGTAGATCCGCTCGGGGACGGTGCGGACGACCTGCACCTCCAGGTCCCCGGCCGGCGCCGGTGGCGCGGTCGGCGGGAGCTCCTCGCCCGTGACGTCGTGCCAGCGCAGCGCGAAGTGCCCGGCGACGTCCCCGACGGCCGGGCCGCGCAGGCGGGCAGTCGCGTCGTGCCAGCCGAGGTCCTCGCGCGGGAGGTGCCGCGGTGTGTCGAAGCGGTCGCCGCCGAGCACGCTCAGGTCGATCCCGCCGACGAAGGCGAGCTCGCCGTCCACGAGCACGAGCTTTTCGTGGTGGCAGTGCAGCGGCCGCTCGCGCGCGTCGAGGGCGTACTCGATCCTCGTCCCGCGCATGAGCTCTTCCCGCGCCTCGCGGACCTCCCGGCGCGACGGGTGGAAAAGAGGCAACGGCGCCCCGGCCCAGGCGAGCACCCGCACGTCGACCCGCGCGGATACCTCGGCGAGCAGCTCGCGCACCGTGGGCCCCTCGGCGCCGAGCCGCAGCTCCGGCGAGAAGTGCCAGCCAGCGAGCCAGACGTGGGAGCGCGCGCTCTCGACCGCCTCAGCGATCGCCGGCAGCGCTTCCGAGCCGTCGACGAAGACCTCGACGCTGTTTCCTCCACGAGGCGAGGGCTCGCCGCCGGCCCACCCGCCGGCCGGAGCATCCAGCGCGCCGAGCCAACCGATTCGTTCCAGGCGGCGCCGATGGTGCGCGACGATCAGCTCGTCGAGCTTCTCGCCGATCGCCTCGTCGGCCCGCTCCCGCAGCTCGTCTGCGCGCGCAATCAATCCCACGACGACCTCCTTACCGCGAACGCCGTGCCTACACTCCTGCCGACGTGTGCTTCGAGCTCGATTCGCTGCCGCCGATCCCGGTGATCTCCGGCGCGGCCGTCTCGCACGAGGACCTCGTGCTGGAGGCTCGCGACGGGAACCGCTTCGCGGCGTTCCTGGCGACGCCCGAGGAGCCGGCCGACACCGGCGTCGTGATCCTGCCGGACGTTCGCGGGCTCTACCGCTTCTACGAGGAGCTCGCGCTCCGCTTTGCCGAGCGCGGCTACGCGGCGCTCGCGTTCGACTACTTCGGCCGCACGGCAGGCGTCGAGAAGCGCGGCGAGGACTTCGAGTACTGGCCCCACGTCGAGGCGGTGACGGGCGAGCAGATCAAGAGCGACGTCGCCACGGCCGTCGAACGGCTGCGCTCGCTGGGCGTGCGGTCGATCTTCACCGTCGGCTTCTGCATGGGCGGGCGCCAGTCGTGGCTCGCGGCGGCTGATGGTCACGGCCTCGCGGGCGCGATCGGCTTCTACGGAATGCCAGGCGAGCGTGGCGGCAACCCCGGACCCACCCAGCGCGCCGGGGAGATCGAGGCGCCGATCCTCGCCTTGCAGGCCGGCGACGACCAGAACATCACCGCGGAGCACAACGCGGCGTTCGAGCAGGCGCTCTCCGAGGCGGGTGTCGACCACGAGCTCGTCACCTACGAGGGCGCGCCCCACAGTTTCTTCGACCGCAAGCAGGAGCAGTTCGCCGACGCTTCCGAGGACGCGTGGAACCGCGTCCTCGAGTTCATCGAGCGCCACAGCTAGGCCGTGGAGACCCGCGTCGTCGCTCCGGAGGAAGCGCGGCGGATCGCCGTGCGCGCGCAGCTGCTCGACGGCTCGGCCCGAGGCGTGCTCGACACCGTCCGGCGGCTCGGCTTCCTGCAGATGGACCCGATCGCCACCGTCGCGACCCCGCAGCAGCTCGTTCTCTTCAGCCGGCTCGGCCCGTACGACCCGGCGCAGCTCGAGCGCCTGCTCTGGAAGCAGCGCAAGCTGTTCGAGTACGACGCGTTCATCTACCCGATCGAGGACCTGCCGCTTCAGCGGGCGCGGATGACACGACGGCGCCGGTTCGGGTACCTGAAGACCAAGCGGGACCTGTGGTCGCAGCAACTTCCTGCGGGAGCACGCGAGCCTGCGCCGCTACGTCCTGCGCGAGGTCGATCGCAACGGGCCGCTGCTCTCGCGCGACCTGAAGGAAGACGCGAGATGGGATGGCGAGCGGCATGCGTGGTGGGGGAGCGGCCCGCTGCGGCTGATGATGGACATGCTCGCCGGCCGGGGCGAGATCGCGGTGGCAGGCCGCGTCGGCACGCATCGCCTCTGGGATCTCCCTGAGCGCTTGTGGCCCGAGACGGAGACGGTGCCCTGGCGCGAGGCCGAGCGCGAGCTCGAGGAGCGCCGCCGGCGCCGACTCGGAGCCTGGCTCAATCGCGGCGAGTGGCACGCGCACCCGGACAGCTCCGACGGGCCGATTCCGGACCGAGTGACCGTGCTCTCGCCGTTCGACGGGCTGGTCAAGGACCGTGACCGCGCGGAGAGCCTCTGGGGCTTCCGCTACCGGCTCGAGATGTACGTCCCGAAGGCGAAGCGCGAGTTCGGCTACTACGTCCTGCCGCTCCTCGTCGGCGACGAGGTCGTCGGTCGCGTCGAGCCGCGTCTCGACCGCCAGAGCGGCAAGCTCGAGCTGCTGGGCGCCTGGGGCGACACTTCGCGAGATCGACGAGGCGCTCGCGCCGCTCGCCGAGTGGCTCGGCGCGGAGAGGGCCTGGTGAAGCGGGTCCGCTTCGCTCCGAGCCCGACCGGCTCGCTCCACGTCGGCAACGCGCTGAGCGCCGTCGCGAACCGCGCGTTCGGCGACTGGCTCCTGCTCCGGATCGACGACACCGACCCGGCGCGCAACGTGCCGGGCGGGGAGGAGGAGCTTCTCGGCGATCTGGATTGGCTCGGTGTCGAATGGGACGAGGGGCCGGTGCGGCAGAGCGAGCGCCGCGCGCGCCATGTCGAGGCCGCGGAGCAGCTCGGCGAGCGCTTCGACGGCGTGACGCTGCTGCGCGAGGACGGCACGCCGACGTACCACCTCGCAAGCGTCGTGGACGACGTCGACTTCGAGATCACGCACGTGCTCCGCGGGAACGACCACCGGCCGAACGAGGAGCTGCACCGGCGACTGTTCGAGGCGCTCGGTGCCCAGCCGCCCGAGTTCATCCATCACGGCTTGATCTTGGGCGAGGACAACAAGAAGCTCTCAAAGCGCGCGCCCGGCGCGACCGTCGGCTCGCTGCGTGAAGCGGGCATTCCGGCCGAGGCGGCGCGGCGCTACCTCGAGGAGCTCGGGCTCCCGAAGCACGACGTCCACTACGACCTGCCGCGGATCCGGCGGCTCGCGATCGAGGCGATCGGCGCGCTGCCGGACGACGAGCTGGCGGCGCGCGTCGGCGCACCGGTCGAGCTCGTCCCCGCGCTGCGCGGCGCCCGCGACCTGAACGAGGCGCGCGAGTACGCGCGGGCGATCCTCGAGCCGCCGGCGCCGGTCGCGGTCGACTCGCCGGAGACGCTGGAGCGCTTCCGCGAGCTGCTCGAGGCAGACGGCGATCCCCGCGAGCTCGTGCGCGAGCTGAAGGCGGTCGGCGGAAACCTGCGCGCGCTGCGGCTGGCGCTGACCGGCGCCGAGCGCGGTCCCGAGCTCTGGACCGTGATCGCCGCCCTGCCGCGGGAGGAGGCGCTCCGGCGGGTGGACGCCGCGCTCCGGTAAAAGGTCCCGGATGCGGATCTACGACACCTTTACCCGCGGCTACCAGGAGCTGCCGCCCGCGCCCGGCCCCGTGCGGATGTACTTCTGCGGGCCGACCGTCTACCAGCGGATCCACATCGGGAATGCGCGGCCGTTCCTGCTCTCGATGTGGCTGAAGCGCTGGCTCGAGCGGACGGGCTACGACGTCACGCTCGTCGAGAACATCACCGACATCAACGACAAGATCTACGCCGCCGCCCCGGGCGCGAGCGCGCAGCTGGCCGCCGACGCGAGCGACTGGTACGTCGAGGACACCGACAAGTTCGGCCTGGACAGGCCCGACCACGAGCCGAAGGCCACTGAGACCATCCCGCAGATCGTCGCCCTGATCGAGGAGCTGGTCGAGAGCGGTCACGCGTATCCCTCCGGTGGCGACGTCTATTTCCGAGTCTCCAGCTTCCCCGACTACGGGCGGCTCTCCGGCCGGCACGACGACGAGGAGGCGATGCGCAACCCGTCCGAGGAGGCCGAAGCGGACGAGCTGAAGGAGGACCCGCGCGACTTCGCGCTCTGGAAGTCGCACAAGGAGGGCGAGGACACTTGGTGGGACTCGCCGTGGGGCCGCGGCCGGCCGGGCTGGCACATCGAGTGCTCGGCGATGGCGGAGCGGTTCTTCGGGCCCGCGTTCGAGATCCACGGCGGCGGGATCGACCTCGTCTTCCCGCATCACGAGAACGAGGTCGCCCAGTCCCGCTCGGCCGGGCGGGAGTTCGCGCGGATCTGGATGCACAACGGGATGCTGCGGATGGCCGGCGAGAAGATGTCCAAGTCGCTCGGCAACGTCGTCTCGCTGCGGGACGCGCTCGAGCGCTGGGGCCGCGAGACCGTGCTCGTGTACTTCCTCGGCGGGCACTACCGCAAGCCACTCGAGTACTCGGACGACTCGCTGGAGCAGGCGGCCGCGCAGGCGGAGAGCTTCCGCAACGTCTTTCGGTCGGCATCGGAGCCAGGCGGTGAATGGGAGCGGTTCGCGGCTGCGCTCGAGGACGACTTCAACACGCCCGAGGCGCTCGCGGTGATGCACGGCTGGCGCGACCACGAGCTGCTGCGGCGTGGGCTCGAGGTGTTCGGGCTCGACTCGCTCGCCGAGATCGAGACCGCACCGGCGGAGCTGGAGGAGCTCGCGCGGCAGCGGGCAGACGCGCGGACGCGCAAGGACTTCGCCGAGGGTGACCGGCTGCGGGACGAGATCGCGGCCGCGGGCTGGGAGGTCCGCGACGTCGATGCCGAGCCCGGCTTCCAGCTCGTCCCGAAGCGGTGACCGGAGAGCTCGTCTACGGGCGCCGGCCCGTGCGGGAGGTCCTGCGTGGCCCCCGCGAGGTGCTCGAGCTCTGGGCGACCGAGCGCGCGCTCCGGGCCGAGGCGTGGCTGCGCGATGCGCCGGTGCGTGTCCAGCGCAAGCCCGAGCGCGACCTCAACGCCGAGGCAGGCACAGCCGACCATCAGGGCGTGCTCGCGAAGGTCGAGCCGTACCGCTACGCCGACGCTTACGAGCTCGCTCGCGGCGAGGCGCCGCTGCTCGCCTGCCTCGACTCCGTCACGGACCCGCGCAACCTCGGCGCGGTGATCCGCAGCGCTGAAGGGGCGGGCGCGTCCGGCGTCGTCGTCCCGGAACATCGCTCGGCACGGGTGACCGCGTCCGTCTGCCGGGCTTCCGCGGGAGCGGTCGAGCACCTTCCGGTCGCGGTCGTGAAGAACCTCGCGCGCTACCTCGGCGAGATCAAGGGCCAGCAGCTCTGGGCCTGGGCTGCGGACGGCGCGGCCGAGAAGACGATGTGGCAGGCCGATCTCTCCGGGGGGATCGCGCTCGTCTTCGGCGCCGAGGGCAAGGGCCTCCGGCCGCTTGTCCGCCGCGCCTGCGACGACGCCGTTGCGATCCCGCTCGCCGGTCAGGTCGAGTCGCTCAACGTCAGCGTCGCGGCGGCGCTGCTGCTCTACGAGGCGAGGCGGCAGCGCGGTGGCTGAGCCGACGCTCTACCTGTTCGACGGGCACAACCTGCTCTATACGGGCTCGTACGAGGACACCCGCGAGCTCGTCGACCAGCTCGCCAGCTTCGTGGCGGTCAGCGGCGCCCGCGGGATCGTCGTCTTCGACGGCAGCGGCGACGACCAGACATTCGGCCCACTGGAGGTGCGCTATGCACCAGACGCGGACACCGTGCTCGAGCGCCTGGCCGCGGAACACCGAGACAGCGAGACCGTCTGCCTCGTCTCGTCCGACTCCGCGGTTCGCGGCACCTCGGGCCAGGAGGTACAGAAGCGCAGCTCGCGAACCTTTCTCGGAGACCTCGAGCAGGTTGAGCATGGCGAGGTGAGTAGGTACCGAGTTGGCGATCGCGTGGACGACGAGACGCGAAAACGCCTAGAAAAACTGCGGAGAGGGCAAGGGTCCGGTCAATAAGAGATAATCGCAAGGTCTTGAATTCTTGTTGGGACCTTGCTAACTTGACCGTCAACCTAAGGGTGAGGCTTGCGGAGCTCGCCTGCCGTCAGCGAGGAGAAGGCAATGCCTGCTGCTCGACCCGCTCAGACTCTTCACAGCCCGCAGAAGCTCCAGCGTGAGCTCGCAGACCTCCAGCTCGTCATGCGCGCCCGGAACGGCGACCAGAAGGCGCTCGACGAGCTGATCCGCCGCTACCAGGGGTTCGTCCGGCTGAAGGCGAGCTCCTACTTCCTCGCCGGCGGCGACGGCGACGACCTGATCCAGGAGGGGCTGATCGGCCTCTACAAGGCCGTGCGCGACTTCAGCCCGGAGAAATCGTCGTTCCGCAGCTTCGCCGAGCTCTGCGTGACGCGGCAGATCATCACCGCCATCAAGAGCGCGACCCGCTTCAAGCACGCGCCGCTCAACACGTACGTCTCGTTCAGCCACACGCCCGCCGGCCAGGAGAGCGAAGGGGACTGCACGCTCGGCGACGCGCTGCCGGGGCCTTCGGTCGACGACCCTTCGGTCTGCGTGATCTCGACCGAGGAGCTGCAGAGCCTCGTCTTCACGTTGGGCACCGGGCTATCGAGGCTCGAGGCCGATGCGCTGAAGCTCTACCTCGAGGGCGAGTCGTACGAGACGATGGCCGAGCGCCTCGGCTGCGACACGAAGACGATCGACAACGCGTTGCAGCGCGTGAAGCGGAAGGTGCTCTCGCACCAGCAGACGCGCCAGGTTCTCTCCTAGGACCGAGAATTCACAGAATCGGCACGGTCTCGTCACACATGCGTGCGCTTTCGGTCGGCACCATCCCAACCCCCCACCCACCCGGGGCAGATTGACTTGCGCTTCGGATATCTTTTTGATATCTAGATATCAGCAATGGCTCGACCACGACGCACCGCAGACGAGACGCCGCTCTTCGTGCGGATTCCTTCCGCCGAGGCGGCGAAGCTGCACCACGCCTCGAGCGTGCTCGGCGCGCCCAAGCGCGAGCTGATCACGCGGCTCGTAGCGCGCTACGTCGACCCCGAGGACCTCGGCGCGCTGAGCGCGCTCGGCGGCTCGGAGATGGGCGTCGGGCGCCATTCGTTCCGGCCGGCCGAGGAGCTCGAGATCCTGACCCCGGCGCAGCTGGCCGGGCTGCTGCAAGTCGAAGAAGAGGCCGTGATCGAGCTTGCGGAGAAGCGCGAGCTCCCGGGCCGCAAGATCGGAGAGGAGTGGCGGTTCTCGCGCGAGGCGGTCCTCGCGTGGCTCGCCGAGGAGGAATGAGAACCGGCCGGATCGAGCGGGAGTGGGGAGCCGAGGCGCTGCAGCCGACTGTCGGCTGGAAGGTCTGGCGCGTCGAGGACGGTCTGCTCGTGAGCGTGCTCTACGGGAATCCGTGGCCGGTGGACGAGCCGATCCGGGCGAGTTGCGTCCGGCACGATCACGAAGCGCCGGCCCGCGCCTGCGAGTGCGGCATCCACGCCGGCCGCGACCTCGCGGCCTGGGGCCATTACCTCAACGTGGGAGCGGAGTCGCGCGTCTTCGGCCGCGCGCTGCTCTGGGGCGCCACGGTCGAGGGCGTCCGCGGCTGGCGCGCCGCGTTCGCGCGGCCCGCAGAGATCTTCGTGCCTCCCGCGGTGACCGTGGACACCGATGGCCTGAGCGCATACGGCGTTGCCGTCCACACACTCGAGCCCGTCCGAGAGGCCGTGCCCGCATGAGCCCGCTCATCCCGATGGTGATCGAGCAGACCTCGCGCGGAGAGCGCTCGTTCGACATCTACTCGCGTCTGCTCAGCGACCGGATCGTGATGATCGGCTCGCCGATCGACGACGAGGTTGCGAACGTGGTCGTGGCGCAGCTGCTCCACCTGGAGTCGGAGGACCCGGACAAGGACATCTCGATCTACGTCAACTCGCCGGGCGGAGACGTCTACGCGGGCCTGGCGATCTACGACACGCTTACCTTCGTGAAGCCGGACGTGCGCACGACGTGCGTCGGCATCGCGATGTCGATGGGCGCGGTCCTGCTCGCTGCCGGCACGAAGGGCAAGCGCACCGCACTGCCGAACGCGAAGATCCTGATCCACCAGGTCTGGACGGGCCAGTTCGGCGGCCAGGCGTCCGACGTCGAGATCCGCGCGCGGGAAGTGCTCGACCTCAAGAGCCGCGTCGAGCAGATCCTGGCCGACCACACCGGCCAGCCGCTCGAGCGAGTCGCCGCGGACACCGACCGCGATCACTTCATGAGCGCCCAGGAAGCGCTCGAGTACGGCCTGATCGACGAGGTCATCGAGCACCACTAGGCGCTACGCTGGGCTCGGCGCCGGAGTAGCTCAGCTGGTCAGAGCAACGGCTTTGTAAGCCGTGGGTCGTGGGTTCGAATCCCACCTCCGGCTCTCGCTCCAAACCGCACCCCGGCTCGGCTCGTAGGAACCGACAGACGGTCGATCCGAGCCAAGGAGGGTGGAGTGGGAGAGCTTGTCTTGGAACATCGCCGGCGCGCGTTGCTCGTGCTGGCACTCATGTTGGGCGTGGCGGTCGTGGCGGTCTCGCCGCTGCGCGCTGCCGAGCGTAACTCGTACACGGTCATTCGGCTGGTCTCGGACCAGCCGGGCGTGGCCCAGAACACCGACCCGAATCTCGTAAATGCCTGGGGCTTGACCTCCGGGCCGACGACGCCGTGGTGGGTCGCCGACAACGGCACAGACAAGTCGACGCTGTACCGCGGCTCCGACGGGCAGCCGCAGGCACTCGTCGTCAACGTCCACAACGCGCCGACCGGAACCGTCTTCAACCCGACGACCGGCTTCGTCCTGCCGACGGGCGGGAAGGCGCTCTTCCTCTTCGACACCGAGGAAGGGAAGGTGCTCGGCTGGAACCAGGCGCAGGGCACGAATGCGGTCGTCGTGGCCGACCTCGCTGACGGGGCGATCTACAAGGGTCTCGCGATTGCGGACACCACCGCGGGCCCACGGCTCTACGCGACGGACTTCCACAACGCGCGCGTGGATGTCTTCGACGGCAGCTTCGGCCTCGTGCCCGACAGCGGCTTCGTCGATCCGTCGCTGCCGAGCGGCTACGCGCCGTTCGGGATCCAGACGATCGGTGACCGCGTGTTCGTCACGTATGCGAAGCAGGACGCGGACGCCGAGGACGAGGTGGCCGGCCAGGGCAAGGGCTTCGTCGATGCCTACGACACGGCGGGGAACCTGCTCGGTCGCGTCGCCCAGCACGGCCAGCTGAACGCGCCGTGGGGGCTCGCACTCGCGCCGTCGACGTTCGGGCGCTTCGCGGGCGACCTGCTCGTGGGCAACTTCGGCGACGGCCAGATCAACGCGTACGCGGAGCTCGGCAACGGCCAGTTCGAGCACCGCGGCGAGCTGCGCGACGCGAGCGGCAAGTCGCTGACGATCGACGGCCTGTGGGCACTGCAGTTCGGCAAGGGCGGCAACAACGGCCCGGCCGGCACGCTCTTCTTCACGGCCGGCCCGGACGGCGAGCAGCACGGCCTGTTCGGCCAGATCGCGAGCGGCTGAGCCTGGCCTACGACTTGCGGGCGAGCTCCTGGATCAGGTCACCCGACCAGACCGTTCCAGGACTCGCCCGCAGGCGCGCCGACGCCTCGCGCAACCGCGGGTCGGCCGCGTCCAGCAGCCGAGCGATCGCCTCGTGCAGCTGCGTGTCCTCGAACTCGTAGGTCGGTAGCCGCTCCCCGAAGCCGCACTCGGCGACGCGCTGCGCGTTGTCATATTGATCCCAGAAAAGCGGTAGCACGACCATCGGCTTGCCGAAGTGGACCGACTCGGTGACGGTGTTGTTGCCGCCGTGCGTGATCACGAGGTCGACGTGCGGCAGGATCGCCGGCTGCGGCAGGAACTCGGCGCCGGTCATGTTCGGCGCAAGCTCGATGAGCGCGTGCTGCGGGCCCTTGCTGACGAGGTAGCGGTGCGGCGTCTCGGCCAGCGCGGCGACGAGGCGGTTCATCAGTTCGACGTCCGCCGAGCCGAGGCTGCCGAGCGAGACGTAGATCAGCGCGCTGTCGCCCGGCGGCGGCTTCCAGCCCTCCTGGGCCGAACGAACGCAGGACTCGAGCTGCCGCCACTTCGGCCCGAGCGGGCGCGCGCGCTCGTAGTCGAGCTCGGCGGGATAGAGGTAGAGGTCGAGGAAGGGCGACTCGTGGATGAACTCGAGCTCCGGCAGCGGCGGCGCGCCGCGCTCCTCGCAGAACGCCGAGAACTCGCGCCACAACGGCTCGTGCAGCTCGCGGTAGCGCGCGCGGAACTCGTCCCAGCCCGTTGGATCGCCGGTCGGGTAGCCGGAGAACGGAGGCGGCAGCTCCGGGTCCTTTAGCTCGAGCGGGTTGCAGGAGACGATCCGAACCCAGGGCCGGCCGCTCGTGAGCACTGCGGGGAATCCGACGACGTTGTCCTGCACGATCACGTCCGGCTCGAGCTCGCCGAAGATCTCGCGCAGCCGCTCGTCAACGTAACGCGCGCCGTCGACCAGCTCCTGCCAGACCGGCAGGATGAACGTCTCGAGCTGGTCGATCGTCGGCTTGCGGAACTCCGGCGCCGTGTCGCGGACGAAGTCCTTCCAGAACTGGCCCGGCGCCTCCTCTGCCTCGGGCGCCGGCTTCAGCCGCATCAGCGCTTCCTCGAAGCCCTGCGCCTCGAGCGTGCCCGCGAACGACTCCTCCACGACGAAGACCACGCGATGCCCGCGCTCCAGCAGGACCCGCCCGATCCCGACGCAGTTGTTCGTCGGCCCGAACGCGCCCTCGGGAAAGAAGACGACGGTGCTCAAGCGAGCGCTTGCTCGAGGTCGGCCCAGAGCTCGTCCGGATCCTCGAGCCCGACGCTGAGCCGCAACAAGCCCGGCGGCACGCGGTCGCCCTCCCAGCGTGCACGGCTCTCGAGCAGCGACTCAGTGCCGCCGAGGCTCGTCGCGTTCGTGATCACGCGCAGCGAGGACTCCACCTTGCGGGGATCCTCCACGTCGAACGAGAGCAGGCCGCCGAAGCCGGGGTAGCGCACCACCGACACCGCCGGATGCGCGCGCAGCCGCTCGGCGAGCTCCTGGGCGGTCGCCGTGATCCGTTCCATCCGCACGCGCAACGTCTTGAGGCTGCGCAGCAACAACCAGCACGGGTCCGGCGCGGCCACGATCCCGGTTCGCCCACGGAACGCGCGTAGGCGCTCAGCGTCCCCGCCAGAGCCGCACACGACCGCGCCGAGGAGAACGTCCGAGTGACCGCCGAGGTACTTGGTCGCGCTGTGGACGACGAAGTCCGCGCCGTGCTCGAGCGGGCGCAGGTAGACGGGTGTCGCGGCGGTCGAGTCGACGACGACGCGCGCCGGGTGCGCGGCCGCCGCCTCGAAGTCGGGCATCGTCAGGAACGGATTCGAGGGCGCCTCGAGCCAGACGAGGTCGACGCCGTCGGGCGGCGCGCCGGTCTGGTCGAACTCCACGTGTCGCACGCCCCAGCGCTCGAGTGCCTCGAAGAGCAGCGATGTGCCGTAGTAGCCGCCCAGCGTCAGCGCGATCGTCTGCCCCGGCTCGAGCAGCCCGAGGACGAGGGCCGTGATCGCCCCGGAGCCGGACGGGAAGAGCAGCGCCTCGCCGCCTTCGAGCTCGCCCAGCGCGCGCTCGGCCGCGACGCCGGTCGGATGCGCGTAGCGCTGGTAGTAGAAGTCGCCCGGCTCGCCGTCACGGTACGGCCAGATCGTCGATCGGTCGAGCGGCTCCACTGCGCAACTCTAGGAGAGTTTGGCGGAACCCCGCTCGTCATCGGCCCGAGGGCACAGACTCGCCACGTTCAGGGTGAACAGGTACGTCTTCGTGACCGTGCGGCCGCCGATGCGCGCGCGGATCCGGCGGTAGAGCTCGAGCCGCTGCTCCACGGACATCGAGCGGTGGCCGGAGTACGTGTCGAGCACGGCGATGTACTCGTCCGCGGTGTACGGCGCATCCCAGAGGTAGCGGCGAACGGCGACGTTGCGGAAGCGCTCGCTCGCGTCGATCTCCTCACCAAGGTCGGGCACCTCGTCCGGCCTCGGCGGCGGGCGGTTGTCCGGGTCCGGGGCCGCCGCGTCATAGTCGGCCTGCACCTCCACCCAGAACGGGTCGCCGCCTTCGGGCAGGACGTGCCTCGTCTCGACGATTGCGAGCGAGCCGCCCTCGCGGAGCAGGCGCGCCGACTTCTCGTAGCGCACCTCGGGATCGATCCAGTGGAAGGCCGTGAAGGCCACTACGGCGTCGAACCGTCCGTCTGCCTCCCAGGCCTCGAAGGGAACGTTGACGATCTCGACCTCCGGGAACGCGGCGAGGTTGCGGCTGGCAAGGGCGGCCAGCCCCTCGCCGAGCTCGACGCCGACGACGCGCAGGCCGCGTTCCGCGAGCGCCACCGTCGCCTTGCCGGTTCCGGGCCCGAGCTCGAGCACGCGTGAACCGGCTTGCAAGCCCGCGAGCGCGACGAGGTCGTCGAAGAGCTCATCCGGATAGGACGGCCGCGCGCTGTCGTACAGCTCGGGCGACTCCTCGAAGGTCTCCCGCAGCCGGTGCCGCTCGGCCATGCGGCGACTCTAGTCGGGCTTCTGCTTCGACGCCGGACGCCGCCGGCGCTCGGACGGCCGGGCAGGAGCGCGTCTCCGGCGTTCGAGCTCGGGTGCGACGCGGTTCTTGCCGGTCCGCTTGGCGTCGTAGAGCGCCTGGTCGGCGGCCGCGATCAGCTGCTCGCCGGAAGCCGCCAGCTCCCCCTTGACCGCGGCGCCGAAGCTCGCCGTCACCGAGAGCAGGCTTCCGTCCGGCAGCTCGACCTGCTGACTGGCCAGAGCGGTCCGAAGCCGCTCGGCCAGGCCGACGGCTCCGGCCAGGTCGGTCTCCGGGACGACGACGGCGAACTCCTCGCCGCCGTAGCGGGCGGCCAGGTCGACCTGGCGCACGCTCTCCGAGACCACACGGCCGACACGGCGCAGAACCTCGTCACCGACCTGGTGACCGTGCCGGTCGTTCACGGCCTTGAAGTCGTCGATGTCGAACAGGACCAGCCCGAGCGGGTCGCCGACGCGCTCGGAGCGGCGCCATTCGAGCGCGAGCTCCTCGTCGAAGGCCCAGCGGTTCGCGAGGCCGGTCAGGGAATCGGTCTTGGCCTGGGACGCAACCCGTCGGAAGTCGCCGAGACTGCGCAGGATCGGGCTGCCGAAGAGCAGTCCTACGAGCACGAGCAGCGCGAACGATCCGAACGCCGCGTAGAGAACCCGGTGCTGATACGGCCGCACCGAAGCCGTGATCGCCGCGTTCGGTCGGAGGGCGACCAGTTTCGTGCGGGGCGCGTTCGGGATCGGCACAAGAACGCCGCGGTAGCGTGTGCCGCCGAGCTCGACGGTCTTGCCCGCGATATGGATCCTTTGACCGCCGCCGATGACCCTGCCGGCGCGGACGAACAGCAGCCTGTCTCCTCTCGAGTGCTGTGAGGCCTTGAGCAGGCGCTCGAGCAGCCTTTCGTCGAACGGGACGGCGGTGATGACCCGCCCGACCCGCTTGCCGTTGAGGACGAGCGAGACCGAGCGAGTGAGCGCGACGGCGGGCAGCTTTCCGGCGACGTGCGTCCTCCCGACGTAGATCGCGGTATTGCGATTCCGGCGGGCGAAGCGAGCAATCGTGGCCCTGTCGTCCGTCAGCATCGCGCGCTGTAGCACCGGCGAGCCGGAGAGGTCTGCCGCGCGGGTCGACGCGTCATCGTTGACCCCGCGCAGCTCGTCACCCGCGTACTGGAGCTGGGCGGTCAGCGCCGCGTCCGCGCGCGCCTTCTGGTTGCGCAGCGCGTTCGCGTCGAGGATCCGCACGGTTGCGACGACGGGGATTCCTGCCACGACGAGCAACCCTGCGAGCAGCTGGAGCCCCGACCTGCGGGTGAGGCCAGATCTCTCCTTCCTCGGCGAAGGAGCGGTGCGTTCGCCAGCAGGGGTAGCTGCTGAAGCCGCAGAGCTCATGGCGGGAATATCGGCGTCCGCGGGGGGCCGCTTGAATCCCGGTTGAGGGTTAGCTGCCGGCCGCGTAGTGCGTTGCGACCTGCGTGGAGCTGAGGGCGGCGCCGTAGAGCGCGACCTCGTCGAGGTCGTTGTTCCCGAAGTAACCGTATCCCTGTCCGAGCTGGAACGGCTGGGTCCCGCTGGCGTTCGGCAGGCTCACGGTCGTGGTCGTCGCGAGCGCACCGTTTACGTACCAGCGCATTTTCTTGGACGGCACGTCGTACGTGACGACGAAGTAGCGGAACGCCGTCGTCAGGGCTCCGTTGCCCGAGCCGCTGACCTTCTGGTTCCGCATGAACCAGAGGGCGCCGTGCGAGTCGGCCCAGATGCCGTAGCCGTTCGGATTGGTCGGGTCCCCCTTGCCGAGGATGCCGGGGTAGGTGTTCATGTACGAAACCTGCTTCGCCCAGAACTCGATGCTCCAGGAGCTGTTCAGTTGCAGCGGGGCGCTGTCCGGCACCTGAACCATCCCGTTCGACCCGTTGAAGCGCGCTGCCGTGTCGGTATCGCCGACGAGCGCTGCCGGGACGCCCAGGGTGACGCCGCCCAGGTACGTGCCTGTGTGCCCGTTGCCGGTCGTGTCGACGGCGGTCGTGCCGCTGCCCTCGCCGAGTCGCCAGTAGGCGATCGGGCCATCGGCCAGCACCACGTTCGCGTACGCCGGGGGTGGTGCTGGAGGCGGGGGTGGTGGAGGCGCTGGAGGAGGCGGTGGCGGAGGTGGCGCCGGTGGAGGAGGCGGCGTGGGAGGCGGAGGCGGGCAGGTGACGGTCACGGAGGCGGAAGCCGTTCCCGAGCCCGCGTCGGCGCTCGTGAAGCTGATGTTGTCAGCGTAGGTGCCGCAACTCAGGCCCGTCGTGTCGCTGATGACGTGGACGTGAAGCGTCGTGCTGGGGGCCAGCACCGAGTCGCCGATGGCGACGTGCTGCGCAGGCGGCGCGCCGGCGACGAGCCAGCTGCTGTCACTTGTGTCTGCGTCGACCGACCACTCGACGTCCGTGCCCGCTGGCAGGCCATCCGTCAGCGCTAGCCCGTTCGCCGTCCGGCCGCCCGTGTTTCTGAGCGTGATGGTGAAGCCGATCTTCGATCCGGACACCACCGTCGCAGCATCAGGCGTGATCGCCAGATCTACGTGCGCCGGTGGCGGTGGTGGCGGTGGCGGAGGAGGAGGAGGCGGGGGTGCTGGGGGTGGCGGAGGAGGCGGCGGCGGCGGAGGAGGCGGCGGTGGCGGCGGAGGCGGCGGCGGAGGAGGAGGAGGAGGAGGAGGCGCGGGTGGCGGAGGCGGAGTAGGAACCGGCGGCGGAGGCGGAGGCGTGAACGCCGGCGTGATCTGGATGTTCCCGGGGTCCCGCGAGGTCTTGCGCGCGCGCTTCGTCGGAGCCTTGGGCCGTGAGATCGGCGTGCCGTCGAGGTTGATGCCGACTGCGTGGAGAACCGCGGGCAGGAACGTCGAGAAGGACAAGGTGTCGGATGAGGAACCGCGCGGGTGCCCGCCGGGGCCGCCGCCGCCCTGGAACACCAGGTCGCGGGCGCGACGGTTGCTGAAGCTCGAGCTCGTGGACGTGGAGATGATCGGCAGCCCGATCGTGACCCAGAGAATCGCCACCAGAGGCAGGGCGATGACGATCGGCAGGGCGCGCGAACGAGTACGCGCGAGGGTGCGCGCCGAGGGAAGCCGCCTGGGTAGGTCGACGTAATGCCGCATGGTTCTCCGCAGTTCTCTTCCGCCTTCGTCACGGTAGAGCCGTTTCTTGAGCCGCGACTTCCCCCTAAGGAGTGAGTGCGTGCAGTACGCTCGCGCCGTGTCGGCGGAGATGGAATCGACCGAGGCGAAGCTCCAGCGCCTGCAGCAGCTACGCGAGGAAGCGCGCCACGCAGGCAGCGAGAAAGCGGTCGAACGTCAGCGGGAGCAGGGCAAGCTCCTCGCCCGCGAGCGCGCGGAGAAACTGCTGGATCCCGGCTCCTTCGTCGAGCTCGATCGTTACGTCCGCCACCGCGAGGCCGAGTTCGGCATGCGCGAGCGGCGACCGTACGGCGATGCGGTCGTCACCGGCCACGGGACGATCTTCGGCCGGCGTGTCTTCGTCTTCTCGCAGGACTTCACCGTCTTCGGCGGGAGCCTCTCGGAGGTCTTCGCCGAGAAGATCTGCAAGGTGATGGACATGGCCGCGAAGTACGGCTGCCCGGTGATCGGGATCAACGACTCGGGCGGCGCGCGGATCCAGGAGGGCGTGGTCTCGCTCGCGGGCTACGCAGACATCTTCTGGCGCAACGTCCAGTGCTCGGGCGTGATCCCGCAGCTCAGCCTGATCATGGGCCCGTGCGCGGGCGGCGCGGTCTACTCGCCCGCGATCACCGACTTCGTGCTGATGGTCGAGGGCAGCTCGTACATGTTCATCACGGGTCCCGACGTGGTGAAGACGGTCACCGGCGAGGAGGTGAGTTTCGAAGAGCTCGGCGGCGCGGCGACGCACGCGGCGAAATCGGGTGTCGCGCAGTTCATCTCGCCGGACGAAGAGGCCTGCCTCGAGGACGCGCGCTACCTGCTCTCGTTCCTGCCGCAGAACAACGTCGACCCGCCGCCGTACTCGGAGCCGGCCGACCCGCCCGGGCGCGAGGACCCGGACCTCGACACGCTCATCCCCGACGACCCCGCCCATCCGTACGACATGAAAGACGTGATCCGACGCGTCGTCGACGAGGGCGAGTTCCTCGAGGTGCACGAGCGCTGGGCCGAGAACCTGGTCTGCGGCTTCGCGCGTCTGAACGGACACTCGATCGGCGTCGTCGGCAACCAGCCGCGGACGCTCGCCGGCGTGCTCGACATCGACTCCTCGGTGAAGGGCGCGCGCTTCGTCCGCACCTGCGATGCGTTCAACATCCCGCTCGTCACCTTCGTGGACGTGCCCGGCTTCCTGCCCGGGACGGCGCAGGAGTGGGGCGGGATCATCCGCCACGGCGCCAAGCTGCTCTACGCGTATGCCGAGGCGACCGTGCCGAAGCTCGCGGTGATCACGCGCAAGGCGTACGGCGGAGCCTACGACGTCATGAGCTCGAAGCACATCCGCGCCGACTTCAACTTCGCGTGGCCGACGGCGGAGGTGGCCGTGATGGGGCCCGAGGGTGCGGTCAACATCGTCTTCCGGCACGAGCTCGAGGCAGCGGACGATCCCGAGGCGCGGCGGGACGAGCTGATCCGCGACTACCGCGAACGGTTCGCCAACCCGTACGCAGCCGCCGAGCGCGGTTATGTCGACGAGGTGATCGAGCCCAGGCGGACGCGTCCCGTGCTGGCCGACGCGCTCGAGACGGCGCTGACGAAGCGCGAGCAGCGCCCGCGGCGCAAGCACGGGAACATCCCGCTCTGACCGACACAGAGCAAGTGCGCGCGGTCCGGGAGCGGCTGCTCGAGGGCGGCAAGCTCTCGCCGGTCTCGATCGGCCCGGCGGAGGGTGCAGCGCTGCTCGAGTGGGTCCGGCGTTCGAGCGCGCGGCGGACGCTCGAGGCCGGCCTCGCCTGGGCGGTCTCGACGCTCTTCATCTGTGAAGGGCTGCTCGAGAACGGCGGCGGCCGTCACGTCGCGGCCGACCCGTTCCAGTTTCAGGGTCTACAGCAGCATGCGACGCATTACGAGGGCGCCGGCCTGCGCGCGCTCGAGGAGGCCGGCGTGAGCGAGCTCGTCGAGTTCCATCTCGAGGAGTCGCAGCTCGTCTTCCCGCGCCTGCTCGCCGAGGGCCGGCGGTTCGACCTTGCCTTCCTCGACGGCAACCATCGCTTCGAGGGCGTTTTCCTCGATCTCGCCTACTCGGGCCGGCTGCTCGAGGAGGGAGGAATCGTGTTCGCCGATGACGTGCAGCTGCCGGGCGTGCGCCGCGCGGTCGACTTCTTCTTGGCGAACCTCGGCTGGACGGTCGAGGAGGAGGGTGCCGAGGGCGACGTCCATGAGTGGATCGTTCTCCGGACAGGCCCCGCGGACGCGTACCTGCGTCCGTTCGACCAGTTCGTGGACTTTTAGGTTGCTACGACTCCGATTCGCACGCGGTAGCCGAAGAGGAAGGGCACGGTGCGGTTGCCGAGCACGCGGTGCGCGACCGCTTCCAGCCCGGCGATGTCGAGGTCGCGCTCGAGCTCCGGGTCGTCTCCGGCGGCCACCGGCAGGCCGAGACTCCGCGCGAAGCCGCCGACTCGCTCGGCGTTGCCTTCCTCGATCGAGTGGAGCACGACCTCGCGGCAAGCGGCGAAGCAGCCACTCGCGCGCATGCGCCCGAGGTGCCCGCTCTTCGCCCACCGGTCCGCGCCGCGCTGCACTCCGCGATCCGCGCGTACCTGCCGGCGGCGCTCCTGATACTCCGCGTAGGCAACGTCTACCTCCGGATCGACGACCGGCGGCCAGTCGTAGTCGTACGCGGCGAAGACGCCTCCCGGCCGGAGGACGCGCGCAGCCTCGGTGAACACCGGTACAGGGTCCATCCAGTGCAGCGACTGGGAGCAGGTGACGATGTCCGCCACCCGATCGGGCAAGCCGGTCGCGTTTGCGTAGGCCTGCACGTACTCGACTCCTTGGGCCGGCTCGGCCGCAGAGAGCATCGCGGGATTTGGTTCGACCCCGACGACCCGCTCGGCGAGGCCGGACCACGCGCGCGTCGAGAGACCAGTGCCACAGCCGAGATCGACGACGAGCTCCGGCGGCTCGGCGCGCGCGTAGCGGGAGAGCAGCTCGAGCAGCACCCGAGGCGGCCTGGGCCGGTGCCGGTCGTAGCCCTCGGCGAACCCGCCCCGGTCGTAGCCTGAGTTGTCGATCAGAGCCTGCGAGAACTCACTCACCCCGCGCCAACTCTCCTTGGTCCCTTAGTTCGGTTCGCCCGGCCTCCTCCCCGAGGCGATCGTAACCGCGAAAGACGCACGTGTCTGTCACGGAAGTGCGCCGAAAGTGTGTCGAAACGCCGGGCCGCGAGATCCGCGGGGCGGGCTCGCCGCAAGAACCCGCCCCGGGCGCGCTCAGGAGGCCAGCGCGGTGGCCGTTTCGGCCGGCGTGGCCGTGAGCGCGAGCTCCTCGGCGAATGCGGTCACGATCTCGGGATCGAACTGCGTGCCGGCGCAGCGGTCGAGCTCGGAGATGGCATCCTCGGGGGAGACGCGCCGCTGGTAAACGCACTCGGAGGTCATCGCGTCGTACGCGTCGGCGACGAAGATGATGCGCGCGCCGAGCGGGATCTGGTCGCCCGGCAGTCCATCCGGATAGCCCCTTCCGTCCCAGCGCTCGTGGTGATGGAGAACCCAGTCCGCGACCGTGTCGACGCCAAGGCTCTCGAGCATGCGGAACCCGATCTGCGGATGGCGCTCGAGGATCATTCGCTCCGGCTCGGTGAGCGGGCCGGGCTTGCGCAGGAGCTCTTCTGGGATCGCGAGCTTGCCGAGGTCGTGGAGGCTGGCGGCGAGGCGGGTCAGCTCGACCTCTTCCTCCGGGAGGCCGAGGCGCCGGGCGGTGCGAGCCGCGAGCTCGGAGACGCGTTGTGAATGGCTGCCGGTGTAGGCATTTCGGGCGTCGACGGCTCGCGCGAGGCTGGCCGCTGCCCGGAAGCGCGCTGCCCGGTCGGGGCCGCTCGCGAGACGCTTCAGCTCGGCGAGCTCGATCACGTCCGGCCGGTAGGCGCGCGCCTGGTTCTTGCCGTACTCCTTCGCCCAGTAGAGCGCACTGTCGGCCAGCCGGATCAGCTCGCCGCGCTCGGCTGCGTGCTGCGGCGACGTCGCGACACCGGCGCTGACCGTTACGGAGCCGACGTGCTCGAGATCGAGCCGGCCGATCCGCTCCACGACCGAGCAGGCGGCGACGACCGCAGCAGACTCGTCGTAGCCCGGCAGCAGCAGCGCGAACTCGTCGCCGCCGAGCCGGAACGCCTCGCCCGTCTGGCGGAGCCGGCTGGCCAGCTGCGAGAGAACACGATCCCCAGCGGGGTGCCCGAAGCGGTCGTTGACGCGCTTGAAGTCGTCGAGGTCGACGAAGCAGAGCGTCAGCGGCAGCCCACGTTGCTGCGCCTGCACCAGTTCTCGCTCGAGCCGCTCGTGGAAGTGGCGATGGTTGCCGAGCCCGGTCAGCGGGTCGGTGAGCGCCAGGCGCATCGCGCGGAGCGAGCTGACGATCGCGCGCTGGTAGAGCTGGATCGCAAGCAGCGGCCCGACGAGCGCGACCGACAGGAACGGCGAGCGCTGCCAGAGCACGACGAGCATCAGCGCCGCGGAGGCCATCAGCGAGAACGGCACGATCGTCCGGCGGATGTTGAAGCGGGCGACCGAGAAGAGCGACTGGCGGGCGGTCACGGCGATCACCGCCGTGATCAGGACGAGGTTGACGGTGTACTGGGCGGAGGCGGCAACGCCGACGCGCGCGAACACGCCGCCCGCGCTGTCGTGTCCGGAGATCGGCGCCACCAGCGCGCCGGCCGCGGTCGCCGCGAGGGCGAGCACCGAGACGTTGTACGCGATTCGCATCCGCGGCCGCTGCTCGAGCACCTGGGTGATCGCCGGCGGGAGGACGACGACGAGCAAGCCTGCTGCCCACCCGAAGAGCACGATCGACGCGACGCCGAAGACGAAAGAGAGCGAGACGCCGCCCGTGTCGATCCCCTCGACGGGGACGGGGAAGCGATCGGCGAGCGTGGACGCTGCAAGGAGCGCAATCAGTCCGACCAGCGTCGTGGTCTTGTGCGGCTCCAATGCGAAGACGACGCAGCCCGCGCAGATCACGCCGAGACCGGCGGCGCAGACTGGCGCGACGACAGCGAGGAGCCGCGGCGGCGGAAGGCTCTCCTTCACCGGCTCGCTACCAGTACAGATTCCAGAAGTCCTCGCCGTAACCGCCGACGACGGCGATCACGATCAACGCGAGAACTACTACGAGTGCGAGTAGCCGAGGACGCCACTGCAACATCGTCAACCTCCCCAGAAGAAACAACATGACGTCGTCGATTCTTCAACCTTCGGGTGCCGGCGGCATCCCCCGGACGGGTGAAGCTTGCGGCCGGCCGCTTTATGCCTTACGAACCGGAAACGAGGCCGGCCTCGGCGAGGGGGCGTCGCGCCCACGCGAAGCTCTGGCGGTACCAGCCGGTCAGCGGTGTCACGGCCACGCCCTGGCCGGACGAGTGGACGATCCACCCGGCGCCGAGATAGATCCCGGTGTGCCCGACCTGGCTGGGCTTCGAGCGGGTCCCGGCCGAGCCGAAGAACACGACGTCGCCCGGCTGGAGGTTGGCGAAGCCGACCCGCTTCGACTTCGGCACCTCGCCGCTCATCTGGTACGTCGTCCGGCCCTTGATCGTCGCGTTCAGTGCCGCGCCGCCGCTGTAAGCCTGGAGCTTGTACACGCGCCAGACGAAGCCCGAGCAGTCGAAGCCTCCGCGTGCGTTCACGCCGAACGGCGCCTCGGCGTGCTCGCTGGTTCCGCCCCACACGTACGGGTAGCCGACGAAGCGGGTGGCGGTGTCGAGCACGCGCGTCTGCCATGCGCCCAGCTTCGGAAGCGTGAACGTCGCGGCCGCGTCCTCGACGAATTGCTGCTCCCAGCCGCCGAAATGCAGGATCGCCGCGGCCGAGTACGCCGTCTCGGCCCGCGTGACCGGGTCGGTCGGCAGCAGCTCGAGGTCGTCGTCCTTGGCCGGGTGGTTGGTCCGCAGGCCGAGCAGCCGCGCGACCGTCTCCGTGCCGAACCGCCCCGGGACGGCGAGCCCTGCGCTGCGCGCATTCGAGAGGAAGAGCGCTGCGGCGTCCGAGAGCTGCAGCGCTTTGACGAGGCTCGTGTCGAGCTGCGTGACAGTGACCGGCGCCGACGGATCGGGCGGGTCGACTCTCGGCTGATTCGTGAGGTCGGCGACCAGCGTCGCCAGCTCGCCGTGGGTCAAGACGTCGTTCGGACGAAAGGCGGAGACGGTCTTGGCCATCAGGCCCTTCGTGACGACGAAGCGGATCTGGGCGGCGTCCCACGACTTCGGTGGGACGAGCGAGCCTTTCTTCTGAGTGCCGGCGCTGTTCATAACCTGGGTCGCGGCAGCGGCGCAGGGCGCTGCAAGCAGCGCACAGCAGGCGGCGACGGCGGCAAGGCGGCTCATACCACCGTTCGTATCGTCCGTAGCGGCGAAGCGCTTTAGGCTGCGACCGGATGGACGCCGAGATCACGCCGGAACCGAGCCCCGAGGAGCGCCGCGCCCTGCTCGCGTCGCTGGAGAGCCTGCTCGCGCCGCCGGCGCCGGCGCCGGCCTATCGGAGTGGCTGGCGCAAGGAGGGAATCCGCGAGAACACCGAGGCCGACGACCGTTACGAGGCGGCCGCGCGGCCCCGCAGCAGTCCCGGCGCCACGCGCGCGTAATCGAGCCCGGAGACCCAGGTCAGGACGAGCGCGACGAGCAGGGCCCACCAGGCGACGTCCGTGCTCCACGCGCCGGCCGCTGCGAAACCGCCGATTGCGGCCGCGGTCGCCTGTGACCAGGTCTTCAGCTTGCCCAGGTCGCGCGCGTGCATCACGACGCCTCGCTCGAGCGCGGCCAGGCGCAGGCCCGAGACGAGGAACTCGCGCGCGACGATCGCCGCCACCATCCAGCCGGGGAAGATGTCTTGCCCGACGAGCACGATCAGGACGGTCAGAACGAGCAGCTTGTCGGCGACCGGATCGAGCAGCGAGCCGAGTGGCGAGGTGCGACCCTGGCTTCGCGCGACGCGGCCGTCGAACCAGTCGGTCGACATCGCCGCGATGAAGATCCCCGTCGCCCACCAGTCGTGCCCGCGCACATTCCACTCGTAGAGGACGACCACGATCGGCACCGCCGCCACGCGCACGAGCGTGAGCTGATCTGCAAGGGTCATGAGCAGGGAGAATACGGCCCGTGGCTCTCTTCTCGAAAGTGCTCGTGGCGAACCGCGGCGAGATCGCCGTGCGGATCTTCCGCACCCTGCGCGAGCTGGGGATCGGGACCGTGGCCGTCTACTCGGAGGCCGACCGCGACTCGCTCCACGTTGCGGTCGCCGACGAGGCCTACCTGATCGGCCCCGGCGCGCCCGCCGAGAGCTATCTCAACCAGGAGCGAATCCTGGAAGCCGCCTCCCGCGCGGGCGCGCAGGCCGTCCATCCCGGCTACGGGTTTCTGGCCGAGAACGCGTCGTTCGCGCGGGCGGTTTCCCGCGCAGGGCTCGTCTGGATCGGCCCGCCCGGGGATGCGATCGAGACGATGGGCTCCAAGACGGCCGCCCGCGAGCAGATGCGGGCCGCCGGCGTTCCGGTCGTGCCCGGGACGACCGAGGCGGTCACCAGCGCGGCAGAAGTGGTCCAGCTCGGCGAGGAGCTCGGCTGGCCGCTCGCCATCAAGGCTTCCTCGGGCGGCGGCGGCAAGGGCCTCAAGGTCGTGGCCGGCCCGGACGAGGCCGAGCGGGCGCTGGAATCCGCCCAGCGCGAGGGCGAGGCGTACTTCTCCGACCCGTCGGTCTACGTCGAGCGCTACCTCGAGGATCCGCGCCACGTCGAGGTCCAGGTGCTCGCCGACGCCCACGGAAGCGTGATCCACCTCGGCGAGCGCGACTGCACGATGCAGCGTCGCCACCAGAAGCTCGTCGAGGAGACACCGTCGCCGGCGGTCGACGACGAGCTGCGGGCGCGAATCGGCGAGATCGCCGTCGAGGCGGCCCGCGCCGTGCGCTACCGCAGCGCCGGGACGATCGAGGGCTTGCTCTCGCGCGAGGGCGAGTACTTCTTCCTCGAGATGAACACCCGCATCCAGGTCGAGCACACCGTCACGGAGATGGTCACGGGCCTCGACCTCGTCCGCGAGCAGGTTCTCATCGCGGCAGGGGAGCCGCTATCGCTGCGCCAGGAGGACGTTCGCCTGACCGGGCACGCAATCGAGTGCCGGATCAATGCGGAGGATCCGTCCAACGGCTTTCTGCCCAGCCCGGGGCGGATCACGGCCTACCGGGAACCTGGGGGACCGGGCGTGCGCGTCGACTCGGGCGTGGTGGCGGGCTCGGAGATCCCGGCGCTCTACGACCCGCTCGTCGCCAAGCTGATCGTGCACGGCGTCGACCGCAAGCACGCACGGAACCGCATGCTCCGCGCGCTGCGCGAGTACGAGATCGGCGGCGTCACGACGCTGCTCGGCTTCCACCGGGCGCTGCTCCAGCGCCCCTGTTTCGCGGCCGGTGAGACCTGCCACGGCGTGGTCGAGTCCGAAGAGCTCGCGCGCGAGGCGGAGGAGCAGGCGCAGCAGACATTGCAGTTGTCTCATGGGACAACAAACGTAGCTGCGGGGTCGGACGGCAGGCTCCGGGAGCGCGTCTCGAGCGTCGAGCTGGACGGGCGCCGTTTCGAGCTCCGCGCCCTGCGTGCCCGAGCCGCCCTACGCGGAGCTGGCGCGCCGGCGCCACGAGCGCGTCACCAAGGGCGGCCACGGCGCCGCCAAGGACGCCGTGACGACGCCGATGCAAGGCACGGTCCTGAGCGTCGAGGTCGAAGAAGGGCAGGAGGTCAGCGCCGGCCAGGTGATCTGTGTCGTCGAGGCGATGAAGATGGAGAACGAGATCGCGGCTCAGCGCGACGGCACGGTCACCGAGCTCGCGATCAGCCCGGGCCACGCCGTCAAGACCGGCCAGGTCCTCTGCGTCATTTCCTAGAGCTGCCGCTGGTAGACCCGAAACGTCCAGGTCGCGAACGCCGCGGTCAGGATCGTGAGCCCGAGGAGCATCGCCAGGTGCTCTCCGACCGAGCCCCAGGCGGTGCCCGGCAGCACGACCTCGCGCGCAGAGACGACGCCCCAGTTGACCGGGTTGAACTTGCTCAGCTCCTGCATCCACTGCGGCATCTGCCGCAGCGAGATGAGCGTCGACGAGAGGAAGAAGAGCGGCAGCCCGATGAAGTTGGCGATCGCGATCATCGTCGCCTCCTTGCGCGTCAGCAGCGCGAGCCCCTGCGAGATCCCCGCGAAGGCGCTGTTCATCAGCATCGCCGCCACGAGCACGACCACCCACCCCGCAGCCCCCGCGTGCACGCGCACGCCCAGCGCAAGCGACACGAGCAGGATCACGATCCCCTGGATCAGCGCCGTCAGCGCCGAGCGGACGATCTGGGAAACGACGAGCGAGACGCGGCTGACCGGTGTGGCCAGGAAGCGCGGGATCACGTCGCGGTCGAGGTCGCTGACCATCGCCATCCCGCTCCAGGTTGCGCCGAAGAACGCGTTCATGATCACGATCGCGGGAGCGAGGAACTCGATGTAGGAAGTCGTCCCGAAGCCGCCGCCGGGCAGGTGCGTGACCCGTTTGAACAGCTGGCCGTAGAGGAGCAGCCAGATCATCGGCTGGACGAGCAGGAGCACGATCCAGATCGGCTCGCGCATCAGGTTGCGGGCCTGGCGCCCGACCATGAACCAGGTGTGGACGACGGCCTTGGTCACTCCGCTTCTCCCGCCAGGCCGCCGGCCTCGTCCTCGGCGCGGAAGTCTCGGCCGGTGTAGTGCAGGTAGACGTCGTCGAGCGAGGGCCGGTGCATCGTGACGGCCTCGACCGGGATGCCGCGCCCGTCGAGCGCCGCCAGGATCGTCGGCACGGCGCGCGCTCCGTCTCCGACCCTCGAGCGCAGGAGGTGGCCGTCCGCGCTGACCTCGCGCACCTCCGCGAGCGAGCGCACGACCTCGGCGGCCTCGTCCAACTGCCCGTCGGACAGCTCGACGATCACCGCCTCGCCCTGCAATCCGCCCTTGAGCTCCTCCGCCGTCCCTTCGACGACTATGCGGCCCTGGCTGACGATCGCGAGCCGGTTGGTGAGCGCGTCGGCTTCCTCGAGGTAGTGCGTGGTCAGGAGGATCGTCAGCAGCTCCTCGCGCGCGAGCACCGCCAGCTCCTCCCACATCGCCGTGCGCGCCTCCGGGTCGAGGCCCGTCGTCGGCTCGTCGAGGAACAGGACCTGCGGGCCGTGGACGAGGCCGAGCCCGACGTCGAGCCGGCGCTTCATCCCGCCCGAGTAGCCGCGGACGACGCGGTCTGAGGCGTCGGCGATGCCGAGCAGCTCGAGCAGGCGGTCAACGCGGTCGCGCAGCCGCCGGCCCGACATCCCCTGGACGCGACCCTGCAGCATCAGGTTCTCGCGGCCGGTCGCGTCGCGGTCGACTCCGGAGCTCTGCGGGACGTAGCCGATCGAGCGGCGCACGGCGTCGGGCTCGCGGACGACGTCGTGGCCCGCGACCTCGGCGCGGCCGCCGTTCGGCGTGGTCAGCGTCGTCAGTACCTTGACGGTCGTCGACTTTCCCGCACCGTTCGGCCCGAGCAGCCCGAAGACCTCGCCCGCGCGCACGCGAAAGGAGACGCCGTCGAGCGCCTGCACCTCGCCGTAGCGCTTCTCGAGCGCTTCCGCCACAATCGCGTCCACGGCGTCTGAGACTACCGCGGTAGAGTCCGCGCCCGGTGGACCTCTACGAGTACCAGGGCAAGGAGCTTTTCCGGCGTTTCGGGATCCCGGTTTCCGACGGCCGGCCGGCTGCAAGCCCCGCCGAGGCGCGCGCTGCCGCCGAGCAGCTAGACGGGCCGGTCGTCGTCAAGGCGCAGGTCCTGACCGGTGGCCGCGGCAAGGCCGGCGGGATCAAGCTCGCCGACGACCCGGCCGACGCGGAGAAGAAGGCCGAGGAGATCCTCGGGCTCGACATCAACGGTCACGTCGTGCGCAAGCTCTGGATCGAGCAGGCCTCCGACATCGCCAAGGAGTACTACCTCTCGCTCACCTTCGATCGCGGCGCGAAGCAGGTGCTGTTCATGTTCACGACCGAGGGCGGCGTCGAGATCGAAGAGGTCGCCGCCACGAAGCCGGAGGCGCTGGCGCGGCTGCACGTCGACCCACTCGAGGGCTTCCAGCCGTACCAGGCGCGCCGGCTGATCTACGGAGGGAGAGTCGAAGACGAATCGGAGCAGAAGCAGATCGCGGCGATCGTCGAGCGGCTCTATCGCTGCTTCGTCGAGAGCGACGCGATGCTCTGCGAGATCAACCCGCTGATCGTCACGCCGGACGGCGAAGTGCGCGCGCTCGACTCGAAGTTCACGGTCGACGACAACGCGCTCTACAAGCACCCCGACATCGCGGAGATGCGCGACCCCGAGTCGTATCCACCGGAGGAGCGCGCGGCGCGCGAGAAGGGCGTCACCTACGTGAAGCTCGACGGCGACGTCGGCATCCTCGGCAACGGCGCGGGGCTCGTCATGTCGACGCTCGACGTGATCGCGCTCGTCGGCGGCCGGCCGGCGAACTTCTGCGACCTCGGCGGCGGCGGCGACTCGCAGGGCGTGGTCGACGCGCTCGAGGTGATCAACGGCGATCCGCAGGTGCGCTCGATCCTGTTCAACATCTTCGCGGGGATCACGCGCTGCGACGTGGTCGCGCAGGGGATCCTGGAGGCGCTCTCGCAGATCGCGATCGAGCACCCGATCGTCGTCCGCTTCGACGGCACGAACGCCGAGGAGGGCCGCCAGAT
>CAVWKS010000008.1:5000-212944 GCA_963755635.1 uncultured Actinomycetes bacterium
TCGTCGTCCGCGTCAGGCGCAGGATCTCCGCGAAGTCGAGCTTTCCGAGCCACTCGCTGTTGAAGCGGAGCTCGGTTCGTTCGGGCTCGATGATCGTCGAGGCGTGCTCGAAGTAGCGCTGCGCGTTCGCGTCGATCACCTCCGGCTCGATCATCGGGCGCTCGGTCTTGCGCCCGGACGGGTCGCCGATCCGGGTCGTGTAGTCGCCGACGATCAGCACGCCCATGTGGCCCTCGTCCTGGAAGGCGCGCATGCGCTGCAGCGGGATCCCGTTCCCGAGCGTGACGTCGGGCGCGGTCACGTCGATCCCCAGCTTGACCCGCAGCGGCCGGCCGAGCGCGAGCTTGCGCTCGAGCCCGCCCTCGGGGAGCACGTGGGCGGCATTGCGGGTTAGCTCAGATAGGCCCATAGGCCCCGGCGAGTCTAACGCTAGAATCTGGCGCTTCTCGTGCCGCGTTTCGCTCGCAAGCAGCCGTCTGCACAGCCGCGGCGCAGAATTCGCAAGCTGCGCCTGTTCAGCCTCCTGCTCCTGCTCTCCCTGCTCGGTCTCGTGTCGTTCAGCTTCGGCCTGATCACGGCGGTCGCGAGCCAGGTTCCTGCGCTCGACCCCGCGCGCTGCGAGAAGCAGGAGGTCGACGGCTACGTCTACGCGGCGGTGCCGCACAAGCGGGTGCTGGCCGTCCTGCGCGGCTCGGAGAGCCGCATCCTGGTGCCGTCGGACGAGATCTCAGGCCGGATGAAGCAGGCGATCGTCGCGGTCGAGGACAAGCGCTTCTACGTGCACCGCGGCGTCGACCTCCACGCGATCGCGCGCGCGGTCTGGGCCGACGTCCGCAACGAGAAGGTGGTCGAGGGTGGCTCGACGCTCACGCAGCAGTTCATCAAGAACACCTGCGTTCACAGCCAGCGCTCGATCAGCAGGAAGCTGAAGGAGGCGGCGCTTGCCTGGCAGCTCGAGCAGCGCTGGTCGAAGGACCGAATCCTGACCGCGTACCTGAACACGATCTACTACGGCAACGGCGCCTACGGCGTCGAGCGCGCCTCCCGCACCTATTTCCACCACTCCGCCAAGACGATGACCTGGGCGGAGGCCGCGCTCCTTGCCGGGATTCCGAGCGATCCCTCGCAGTTCGACCCGGTCGCGGACCCCAAGGCCGCGCGTGCCCGCCGCCAGATCGTCCTGCACGACCTGCTCGAGCAGGGAGACATCACCAAGTTCGACTACCTGCGCGCAAGCCGGCGGCCGCTACCCAATCCGCAGGACGTCCACCTTCCGGGCGAGCAGGGCCCGGCGCCGTACTTCACCAACTACGTCAAGCAGCAACTCGTCGACCGCTACGGCTCGGGCCGCGTCTTCGGCGGCGGGCTGCGCGCCTACACGACGATCGATCTGAACGTGCAGAAAATGGCCCGCAGCGCGATCGCGAAGTGGCTGCCGAGCCCGACCGGCCCATCGGCGGCACTCGTCGCGATCGATCCGCGCAACGGGAAGGTGCTCGCGATGATCGGCGGGAACAGCTATCGCAAGAGCCAGTTCAACCTCGCGGTGCAAGGGGAGCGGCAGCCGGGGTCGTCGTTCAAGCCGTTCGTGCTCGCGACCGCGCTCAAGCAGGGCATCTCGCCGGATTCCGAGTTCACCTCCGGGCCGGTGCAGATTCCCCTCGGCGACAAGGTCTGGTACGTCCACAACTACGAAGGCTCCGACCTCGGGCGGATCTCGCTGACCACGGCGACGGAGTTCTCGGACAACACGGTCTTCGCGCAACTGACGCAGGCGGTCGGGCCCGCGGCGATCGTCCGCACGGCGAAGAGCCTCGGCATCACGAGCCCCTTGCGGAACTACTTCGCGATCGGGCTCGGCGCGGAAGCGGTCAACCCGCTCGAGATGGCGCGCGCGTTCTCGGCGTTCGCAAACGGCGGCAACCGGATCGACGGAGCGGCCTTCGGCAACCGGCCGCGCGCGGTCTCGTTGATCCAGAACGACCACGAGAAGACCGTCGACGACAACCTGCCCGTGCGCAGGCAGATGCTGACGGCGAACACCGCCGCGATCGTCACGTCGCTCCTTCAGAACGTCGTCAAGGGCGGCACCGGCACACACGCGCAGCTCTCCGACGGCCGCCCGGTCGCGGGCAAGACCGGCACGACCGAGAACTACGGCGACGCCTGGTTCGTCGGCTACACGCCACAGCTCGTCACGGCGGTCTGGGTCGGCTATCCGAACACGCTGCGGCCGATGCTGACCGAATACCACGGACAGCCGGTCGCAGGCGGCACCTACCCGGCACAGATCTGGAAGAGCTTCATGGAGGCGGCGCTGCCCTACCTGCACGACGCGCCCGAGTCGTTCGCGTCGCCGTTGCTCCCCTACTCCGTGCCGAAGCTCGTCGTCTACCGCAACGGGAAGCTGGAACTGGACAACGGCAACTGTCACTCGCCGCGGCAGCTCCTCTACTTCTCGGGACGCGGCCCGGCGCAGACGGCGAACTGCAAGGTGAACGAGGTCGACGTCCCGCAGGTAGTCGGCGACACGGTGGCCGAGGCCAACGCGCGGCTTGCCTCGATGCCGCTGACGCCGGCGTACGTCTACGAGCCGGCAAAGCCGAAGCAGCGGCTCGGGATCGTGGTGCGCCAGTTCCCGGCGAAGGGAACGCTCTCGTCGTACCAGAAGGTGACGCTCGTCCTGCCGAAGGCGCTGCACGGCGCCGTCCCGAATGTGATCGGCCTGCGGCTCGCGCGGGCGACGGCGCGGCTGGAGCGGCTCCACCTGAAATGGAAGGTCGGCGGGCATCCCTCGCCGCTCGCGAAGGTGATCTGGCAGAGCCCGCGCGGTCGCACCGCCGCGAAGCCCGGCCTCGTGGTCAGGCTCGCGGTAAAGACCGGCTGACGAAGCGGGAGCCGGCCTCGACGTAGCGCCAGGGGCGCTCGGCTGCGCGCGTGATGCCGATCCGCGGGCCGGCCAGAACCTCCACGGCCTCCACGCGCTCGCGGAGCTCGAACGGAGGCTGATCCAGCCGGTGGCCGTCGAGCTCGTTCGTGATCCCGAGCGCCTGGCAGAGCTTGCCGGGCCCGCTGCAGAGGAGCCTCGGGTCGTCGAGGCCGCGTCTCGCGCGTTGCTGGTCGAGCCCGTGCGTGGGCTCGAGCGCGCGGATCAGGGCCGCACTGGCGCTGCCCTCGTCCTCGCAGACGAGGTTGAGACACCAGTGGATGCCGTAGGAGCGGTAGACGTAGGCGCGGCCAGGAGGCCCGAACATGGAAGCGTTCCGCTGCGTTCGGCCGCGGTAGCCGTGGCTCGCCGGGTCTTCCTGGTCGTACGCCTCGACCTCGACGATGCGCCCGCCCGCGCCGTCGACGAGCAGCGTCGTCCCGATCAGGTCGGGCGCGACCTCGTGCACGCTTCGCGCGAAGAACTCAGGGTTGAGCACGCGCGTCGTAGTGGATGAACGCGGGGACGGCAAGGGCAACGATGAAGGTACCCGCGACGCACGCGAGGCCCCCGGAGACGATCGAGAAGCGAAGGTTCGTCAGCGAGGCGACCAGTCCCGCTTCGACGTTGCCGATCGCCGGCGTCGCGGCGACCTGTGCGAACTCGATCCCGGAGACGCGGCCGCGCAGGTGGTCCGGCGTCACCGTCCAGAGAATCGTGCCGCGCAGGACGGCGCTGACGTTGTCGGCGGCACCGGCGGCGGCCAGCATGAGCAGAGCTAGCCACAGGCTATTGGCGAATCCGAACGCCGTGATCGCCACGCCCCAGAGCCCGGCCGCGATCGCGACCACGAGGCCCTGGCGCCGAACGTGCCTGATCCAGCCGGACAGGATCGAAGCCGCGAGCGCGCCGGCGTACGGCGCGGCGTACATCAGGCCGAGGATCCCGGCCCCACCGTGGAAGCGCTTGAGTGCGAGTGCCGGGAAGAGCGCACGCGGCATTCCGAAGACCATCGCGTTGGAGTCCACGAGGAACATGCCGAGGAGGACCCGCTTTTTGCTGACGAAGCGGAAGCCTTCCTTGATCGTCTGGAGGCTCGGTCGCTCGGCGTCGTGCGCGGGTTGCAGCGGCGGGAGGCGCCAGATCGACCAGAGCGACGCGATGAACGTGGCGGCGTCGAGCACGTAGGCGCCCGTCAGGCCGAGCACTGCGATCAGCACTCCGCCCAGCGCCGGGCCGGCGACGTTGGTCGTGCTCCCGTAGACGTTCTCGATCGCGTTCGCGGTCAGGAGCTCGTGCGGCTCGACGAGGCGAGGAATGACCGTGTTCATGCCGGCGACGCCGAGCGAGAAAACCGACATCGCCAGCGTGACCAAGACGTAGATCGCCCAGACGCGCGGGTGCGGGATCGCCGCGTTGAACGCAAAGCCGAGGGCAACGAGTGCGAGCAGCGATTCGGTGAGCAGGAGCAGGCGGCGTCGGTCGACCGCGTCGGCGATCGCGCCGCCGGCGATCGTGAGGGTGAGCAGCGGGAAGAGCTCGCAGAGCGAGAGCAGGCCGACCTGGAGCGTCGAGTGGGTCAGGGTGTAGAGCTGGTAGGGCGCGGCGACGGCGGCGATCTCGCTCCCGAAGGTCGAGATCGTCTGGCCGATGAAGAGGCGGCGGAAGGCCGGGTATCGGCGCAGTGGGCCGAGGTCGACCGCCAGCCGGCGCACCAGGCCGGGCTCGCGGATCTCTGAGGGCTCCAAGTGGCCTAGAAGAGCTTCTCGGCGTCGCCCGGCCGGGACGTGGCCTCGAGGAGGCGGCGCGCGCGGCGGCCGAGGTCGGCGAGGTCGACCTTGCCGCTCTGGGACTGCTCGGCAAGCCGCTCGGCGAGATCGAGCGCGTCGTCGAGCAGCGGCTTGCCGAAAGCCGGGTCCTCGCCCATGTCGGCGAGGATCGTGCGCTCGGTGCGCGAGGCGACAATCGGCTCGCTGACGCCTTCGACCCAGACGAGCGTCCGGCGCCCGTGCCCGCGGCGATCGTCGCGGATCGGCTCGATCGCGTAGATCTTGTCGGCGCGCGCGTACTTGCCGAACCCGAGGAAGACCATCCGGTTGCCGTCTGCCATGGGGGGATTATCTCCGCTCCGACCCGGTTGCCGGGAGGAAGGTCGACCCCGCGCTAGCCCTGCACCCCCACCCAATCAAAGGGTGGGGATTACTGCCCGCCGCCCTCGTGGGTGACGTTACCGCGCTGCGGCGCGCGTGTCTGTCACGGCTTGGTGATTCTTCTGCGCCGGTTTGTCCACCGGACCTGCGCGGGCCGTTAGCTAGAGCGCGGCTCGGAGCGCGGCGGCTACGCGCTCCTGATCTTCCGGTTCGAGGTGCGGGTAGAACGGCAGCGCGAGCGTGCGCGCGGCCGCGGCTTCCGCGACCGGGCAGCGTGCCCTCGCGAAAGCCGTACGTCTCGCGCATGTACGGCTGGAGATGCACGCACGGGACATAGTCGGCGGTTCCGATTCCCTCCGAGCGAAGCTCGGCCATCACGCGGTCGCGATCCACGCCTTCCGGCACCTTCACGACGTAGACGAACCATGAGCGGCGGTGGTCGGCGTCGTCCGCGCAGAGCGGCTCGACCCCACTCCCGTCGAGCAGCGCGTCGTAACGCGCCGCCACTTGCGACCGCAGGGCGAGCAGCCGATCGAGCTTCTCCAGCTGGCCGATCCCGATCGCGGCCTGGACATCGGTCCAGCGGTAGTTCCAGCCAACGCGCACGTGATGGAACCAGCCGCCGCCCTCGTAGTCGCGCCCCTGGTTGCGCAGGCTGCGGACGAGCTGCCATTCGCGCTCGGAGTGCGTGAAGACGACGCCGCCCTCGCCGGTCGCGAGCTGCTTGTTCGGATAGAACCCGAAGACGCCGGAAGGGCCGTGCGAGCCGATCGGCCGGCCCTTGTACTCGGCTCCGAGCGCCTCGGCCGCATCCTCGATCAGCGCCAGCCCGTGCCGATCGCAGATCGCCCGCAGCTCGTCCAGCTCGCAGGGGTACCCGAACATGTCGACGGCGACAATCGCCTTGGTCCGCGGCGTGATCGCCGCCTCGACCGCCGCGGGGTCGAGGTTCAGCGTGCGCGCGTCGACGTCCGCGAAGACCGGCGTCGCGCCGCCGAAGATGAAGCAGTTCGCGCTCGACGCGAACGAGATCGGCGAGGTGATCGCCTCGTCGCCCGGCCCGAGCCCCGCGATGTGCGCCAGCAAGTGCAGGCCGGCAGTTCCGCTCGAGACTGCCGCGACGTACGGCGCTCCGATCCGCTCGGCCAGCGAGCTCTTCGAAACGGTCGATCGTCGGCCCGAGCGAGAGCCGCCCCGAGCGCAGCACCTCGAGCACGAGCTCCTCCTCGCGCTCGTCCAGGAGCGGCCGCGCGAGCGGGATCTCGCGCGTACTTGTGCTCAAGCCTCGGCCGGCGCGGGCGTGGCGTACTCCAGCCACTGGGCCCAGCGCTCGCTGCGGCCGCGCGCAGTGTCCAGGTAGTTCGCCTGGATCTCCAGCGTGATCGGCCCGACGCCGATCTCGATGTCGTCGACCGAGCGCAGCGGCGTCACCTCGGCCGCCGTGCCGGTCATGAACGCCTCGTCGGCCAGGTAGAGGTCGGAGCGGATCAGCGGCTTCTCGTGCACGTGGTAGCCGAGGTCCTGCGCGATCTGGATCACCGTGTCTCGCGTGATTCCCGGCAGAATCGAAGCCGAGAGATCAGGCGTGAAGAGCTCGCCGTCCTTGACGATGAAGACGTTCTCGCCCGAGCCGTCGGCGATGAAGCCCTCGCCGGTCAGCAGGATCGCCTCGTCGTAGCCGGCCCGGTTCGCCTCGGTCACCGCCAGCATCGAGTTGAGGTAGACGCCGGTCGCCTTGGCGACGTGCGGGATCACGTTCGGGCCGATCCGCTGCCAGCTCGAGATCTTCGCGCTGATGCCCTTCTTCAGGCCCTCCTCGCCGAGGTAGGCGCCCCAGGGCCAGCTCATGATCACGACGTCGATCGGGTTGCCGACCGCCGAGACGCCGAGCTCCCCGTAGCCGTAGAAGGCGATCGGCCGGAGGTAGCACTCGGGCAGCCCGTTGGCCACGATCAGCTCGTTGCAGGCCGCGCGCAGGTCGTCGAGCGAGAACGGCAGCTCCATGTGCAGCAGTTGCGCGGAATTGTGGAAGCGCTTGAGGTGTTCCGTGAGCCGGAAGACCGCGGTGCCCTTCGGCGTCTCGTACGCGCGGATGCCTTCGAAGACACCCGAGCCGTAGTGCAATCCGTGGGCGCCGACGTGAATGCGGGCGTCGTTCCAGTCGACGAGCTCGCCGTTCATCCAGATCTTCTCGGTCTCGCGCATGCGCAGCCTCCTTTGACGCAGATGTTATGTGCGTGGCTCGACGACGTCCATCGGCTTGGCCCGCGCCAGCCGGACCAGCTCGTTCGGGGTCAGCGAGGCCATGTGGCGGTCGGAGCCGGCGCCGATCCAGACGACCGGATGGGCGAGCAGCGTGCGCTCGATCAGCACCTGCCGGATGCGCGGCAGCGGGAACGGCGCAACCGCGCCCGGGGTGAAGCCCGTCGCCTGCTCGACCTCCTCCGACCCTGCGATCCGGGCGAAACGGCAGCCGGCAGCCTGGGCGATCTTCCGGGCATCGGCGCGACGGTCGCCCGGAACCATCACCACCACGGCCGCGCCGCCGCAGTCGAAAACCAGCGACTTGACGATCTGCGCGAGGTCACAACCGACCGCGCGCGCAGCCGCCTCGGCCGTCGGCGTGCCGTCCTTGAACTCCTCCACGCGCACCTCCGCGCCTGCTTCCAGGAGGAACGCGGTGACGCGCTGCACCGGCTCCGGCCACGCTCGCGTCTCCACCGGCACAGGCTAGCCAGCGAAACTGATTCGGGAGTCAATCCGTTGTACTCGGGATGGAACGAACCCCTGAGCAGATCGCGCAAACCGAAGCGCTGTTCCGCAACGTCAACGAGGAGATCAAGGACGCCTCCGGGCGTTTCGAGGTCGAGGTCGGCGAGTTCGTCTGCGAGTGCGGCGACCCGACGTGCACCGAGCACGTGGAGATCCCGCTGGACGAGTACGAGACGTTCGCCAACACTCCACCCGGTTCGTCGTTCAGCACGGCCACGTCACGGGCCCCGTCGAGCAGATCGTCCAGCGCAACCACCGCTACACGGTCGTCGAGAAGGTCGACCGCGTGGTTGCGGCGATCGCCAGGCGCCTCGATCCGCGCACGGACGCGTGTAACCTGCGGGCCGACGGCGTCGACGCGGAGTGACGCCCGCCGAGCCGTCCGGCTGACCGCCGTCATCCGGTCGCCAACGAGGCCGCGTCTGCGGCGAAGTGCGGTGGCACCGCGGGGACGCCTCCCGCCCGCACACGTAGGGCGACTGTGTGGGGGAGGTGATCCGGATGAGAGTCCTTTCGACCGAGCTCGCGGCGCATGCGGGCGAGCGCGTGACGCTGGCCGGCTGGCTGCACGCCAAGCGAGAGCTCGGCTCGGTCACGTTCGTGGTGCTGCGCGACCGCGGCGGGCTGGCGCAGGTCGTGGTCGACGAACCGGTCGAGCTCTCGGCCGAGACGGTGGTGGAAGTCGAGGGCCTCGCGGTCGCCGCCGAGCAGGCGCCTGGCGGCGTCGAGCTTCGCGAGCCGTCGTTCCGCGTGCTGGCGGAGCCGGCAGAGCCGCCGCCACTCGAGCTGCGACGGCCGGTCTTGAAGGAGTCCGCTGCCGACGATCCTCGACCACGCGCCGCTCGCCTGGCGCCATCCGCGCGAGCGGGCGAAGCTCGAGATCACGGCGGCTGCGGTGGCCGGTTTCCGGCGCACGCTGGACGGGCTGGGCTTCACCGAGATCTCGACGCCGAAGATCGTCGCCTCGGCCACCGAGAGCGGCGCGAACGTCTTCCGGCTCGATTACTTCGGCCGGCCGGCGTTCCTCGCGCAGAGCCCGCAGTTCTACAAGCAGGCGCTGGTCGGCGTCTTCGAGCGCGTGTACGAGACCGGCAAGGTCTGGCGCGCGGAGCCGCACGAGACCGGGCGGCACCTCGCCGAGTACACCTCGCTCGACGCCGAGCTCGGCTTCATCGGCGACCACTTCGACGTGATGGCGGTGGTGCGCGAGGCGGTCGCCGGGATGGTCGAGTCCGTGCGACAGCGCGTGCCGGACGCGGCCGACCTGCCGGAGGTGCCCGGCCGAGATCCCATGGCTGCACTTCGCGGACACCGGCGTCGACGACGTCGACCTCGCGCCGGCGGACGAGCGGCGGCTCTGCGAGGAGCACGGCGAGTGGCTGTTCGTGACCGGCTTCCCGCTGGCGAAGCGGCCGTTCTACACCCATCCTGAGCCGGGCCGGCCCGAGTACTCGAACTCGTTCGACCTGCTCTTCCGCGGGATCGAGATCGTGACCGGCGGCCAGCGGCTGCACCGCTACGAGGACTACGTCGCGGCGCTCGGCGGCGAGACCGAGCCGTACGAGGGCTACCTGCAGGCGTTCAAGTACGGGATGCCGCCGCACGGCGGGTTCGCGCTCGGGCTCGAGCGCTTCGTCGCGCGGCTCGTCGGCGCGCAGAACATCCGCGAGGCGACGCTCTTCCCGCGGGACGGGGGCGGCTCTCCCCTAGAGGCGAGATCACGCGGGCGTCGTCGAAGCCCTGGGCGCGGACGGCGTCGACGAGCTCCGGCGGCGGCTCGGTGTCGAGCGAGAGCGCCATCAGCGCCTTGCCGCCGCGCCGGGTGCGCGAGACGGCCATGTTCGCGATGTTGACGCCGGCCTCGCCGAAGAGCGTCCCGACCCGGCCGATCACGCCGGGGACGTCGTCGTAACGGAAGAAGACCATCAGCGGCGCGAGCTCCATCTCGAGCTCGAAGCCGAGCGCGTTGACGAGCCAGTGGTGGTTCTCGTTGCCGATGATCGTTCCGGCGACGCGGACGTGCGGTCGACCTCGACGCGGACGAGGTTGGTGAAGTCGCGGCTCGCGCGGCGGCTTTCCTCGAGCACCTCGATCCCGCGCTCGGCGGCGATCAGCGGCGCGTTGACGTAGTTGACCGGCTGGTCGGAGCGGCCCTGGAAGGCGCCGTTCAGCGCGGCGACGGTCAGCAGGCGCGTGTCGTAGCCGGCGAGCGCGCCGTAGTACGAGAGCGCGATCCGCTCGGCGCGGCCCTCCGCGAGCTCCATCGCGAGCCGCCCGAGCTTCGCGGCGAGCGGGATGAACGGGCCGAGCAGCTCGAGATCCTCGGCCGGATCACGGGGATGTTGACGGCGTTCGTGACGAGCGCCGCCCTCGAGCGCGGCGGCGACCTGCTCGGCGACGATCACGCCCGCGCGGTCCTGCGCCTCCTCGGTCGACGCGGCGAGGTGCGGCGTGACGACGACGTTGTCGAGCTCGAGCAGCGGGCCCGAGTACGGCTCCTCGAGAAGACGTCGAGCGCGGCGCCCGCGAGCTTGCCGGAGCGCAGCGCCTCGACGAGCGCCTCCTCGTCGACCAGCTCGCCGCGGGCCGCGTTGACACGCCGCGCGCCGTCGCGGCATGCTGCGCGATCGCGTCGCGTTCGAGGAACCCGCGCGTCTCGGCGGTCAGCGGCAGGTGCAGCGTCAGGAACTCGGCTGCGGCGAGCACGTCCTCGGCGCGTCTCCGCCCGCTCGACGCCGAGCTCGCGATAGCGCTCCTTGGCGACGAACGGGTCGTACGCGACGACGCGCATCCCGAGGCCGAGCGCGCGGCGCGCGACCTGCTGGCCGATCCGGCCGAAGCCGAGCACGCCGAGCGTCTTGCCCTCGAGCTCGACCCCGCCCCACTTCGAGCGCTCCCAGCGGCCCTGCTTCAGCGCCGCGTGCGCCTGCGGGATGTTGCGCGCGAGCGCGACCAGCAGGCCGATCGTGTGCTCCGCGGCGGAGGTGACGGTCGACTCGGGCGCGTTCGCGACGACGATCCCGCGGCGGGTGGCGGCCTCGACGTCGACGTTGTCGACGCCGACGCCGGCGCGGCCGATCACCTTCAGCCGCTCGGCGCGCTCGATCAGGTCGGCGGTCAGCTTCGTCGCCGAGCGGATCACGATCGCGTCGTAGTCGCCGATCTTCCCGGCGAGGTCGCCGTTCGCGTCGACGTCGACGTCGAAGCGCTCGCGCAGCAGCTCGATTCCCGCGTCGGCGATCGGCTCGCGGACGAGGACGCGCGGTCGGCTCAACCGGGGTGTGCTCGAACGCCTCGAGCGCGCGCGTGACCGCGGCGCCGCGCTCGATCTCGGCGCCGAGCTCGACCAGCGCCAGCTCGACCGCCGCGAGCGCGGTCGTGATGTCGAAGACGTCGTAGTAGCCGATGTGGCCGATGCGGAAGATCTTGCCCTTCAGCTCGCCCTGGCCCGGCGCGAGCGTGACGCCGTGGCGGTCGCGCAGCAGGAGCACGAGCTCGTCCGAGTCGATGCCTTCGGGCGCGCGCGCGGCGGTCACGACGGCCGAGCTGTCCTCGTCGGGCGAGAAGAGCTCGAGGCCCATCGCCTTGAGGCCTTCGCGGCAGGCGCGGCCGAGCCTGATGTGGCGCTCGAAGGCGGCCTCGAGACCTTCCTCGAGCAGCATCTTCAGCGCGACGTCGAGGCCCGCGACGAGCGAGACCGGCGGCGTGACCGGGCGCGTCGAGCGTCGCCTGGCCCTTGCGCGTGCGCTCCCAGTCCCAGTAGAAGCGGGGCGCGAGGTCGCGGCGTGCGCTCTTGTTCCGGGCGGCCTCAGAGGCGGAGACCATCGCGAGGCCGGGCGGCGTCATCAGCGCCTTCTGCGCGCCCGAGGCGACGACGTCGATCCCCCACGCGTCGGTCTCGAGCGGAACCGCGCCGAGGCTCGAGACCGCGTCGACGACGCTGAGCGCGCCGGCCTCACGCGCGGCTGCGGCGAACGGCTGCAGGTCGGTGACGACACCGGTCGAGGTCTCCGAGTGCGTCAGGAAGACCGCGGTGGCCGCGCGCTCGCGCAGGCGCGCGGCGACGTCGTCGGCGCGACGGGATCTCGCCCCAGTCGTAGCGGAGGTGGTCGACGCTCGGCGCCGTACGCCTGCGCGAGCGCCGGCCCAGCGCTCGCCGAAGTAGCCCGCCGAGACGACCAGCACCGGCTCGCCGGGCGAGCAGAGGTTCGCGACCGCCGACTCCATCGCGCCCGTGCCGGAGCCGCCGAAGAGCAGCACCTCCGACTCGGTGCGGAAGACCTCGCGCAGGCGGCCGAGGCAGTCGGCGTAGAGCTTGCGGAAGTCGGGCCGCGGTGATGGATCACGGGCTGCGCGATCGCCGCGAGCACCTCGGGCGGCGCCGGCGTCGGCCCGGGGTCATCAGGTAGCGCTTCTCGGCCACGGCCCCGAGAGTACTAGTTGGGCCGCTGTCGCTACGGCAGCGCGGAGGAGCGGGTCGACGGCCGCGCCGCGGAGCCTGACCTCGAAGTGGAGGTGCGGGCCGGTGGCGTCGCCCGTCGCCCCGACGAGGCCGAGGCGCGTGCCGGTCGACACCGACTGCCCTCTGCGGACGCTGATCGCGCGAGAGGTGCGCGTAGAGCGTCCGGACGCTGTCGTGCATCGTGACCATGACCAGCTTCCCCCAGCCGCCCGCGGCGTAGCCGGCGAAACTCACACGGCCCGGCGCGGCGGCGCGCGATCGGCGTGCCTCTCGCGGCGAGGATGTCGAGGCCGGCGTGGAAGCGGTCGCCGCGCGGCCCGAAGCGGTCGCCGACGGGCCGCTGAGCGGCCAGGCGAGCGCGATCGGGCACGTGGCGGGCGGCGTCTGAGGGCCGCGAACGTCGAGGCGCCCGCCACGCCGTCGGGCTGAGACCCGCCCAGCGCTGGAAGTGCCGGAGCGCGCGCTCGGTGTGGCTGCCGAGGCCGCCGTCGAAGGTCGCCGAGGGGAATCCGTGCCAGGCGAGCAGGAACTGGAGCGCGGCGACGTCCCAGCCGGCCGCGCCCGCGCTTAAGCGGCCGGCTGCCCAGGGTGTGCCGGCCGTAGCGGCCGAGTGCCTTGCGTGTGGCTGGGCCGGCGACGCCGTCGGGCGGCAGGCCGGCGCGGCGCTGGAAACGCTGGATGGCGCGCGTCGTCGCCGGCCCTCTCCCCGTCGACGGTGCCGTTGTAGAGCCCGCGCGCCCGCAGAGCGACCTGGAGCGCGGCCGTGTCGGGGTTGCCCAGCCGAACGCCGGCGGGCGAACGCGAGCGCGGCGAGGACGACCAGGAGTGCCGCGAACCTGGGACGGCAGGTGAGCATGCCGATCGTGTTTTCGGACGATGCGAGTTCATCTTGAAGCCGTGCCTACCGCACGTGAGCCAGAGCACCTAGCGAAACCGCGTCACGATCCCGACGAACACCGCGCTCGGCAGCAAAACGTCCGTGTGTGATCGCGTCGGCGCGTCTCCTCCGCCCGCCGCTGGCCACGGGCGAAGTCGCCGAGGCGCCTAGCCAGTCATCGTTCCTCCATGGGCTCGCGGTTCCCCCAGCGCGGACGCCGGCCTCACCTCGCACTCGTTCCGGCCTATGCGGTCGCCGGCCGGCTTACGAGATTTCACCGCTTCGGCGCTCACTCGTCACGGTCTCGTGCCGCTTTTGGGCGCTTCCCTCGCCTATCCCCTCGGACGCTGGGGGTTTGGGACGGGTCCCTCCCGCTGCCACGCCTCAAGCGCGTCCGGAGGCGGCTGTTCGCGGCGACGCTCGCCGTGACGTGCTCGGGCCTAGGCGCTCAGCTTCTCGCGCAGGCGCTCGTTGACGACCTGCGGGCTGGCCTTGCCGCCGGTCTCCTTCATCACCTGGCCGACGAAGAACCCGAGCAGGCCTTCCTTGCCGCCGCGGTACGCCGCGACCTGCGACTCGTTCTCGCTCAGGATCCGGTCGATCACCGGGTCGAGCTCGCCGGCGTCGGCGATCGTCGTCTCCGCCAGATAGCGCTCCGCGGAGAAGCCCTCGAGCCGCTCGCCGCGAGCGCCTCCGTGAACGCCGACCTCGGGATCTCCGAGCGGCGCGCGATCACCTTGCCGAGCTCCTCCCCGTTCACCGCCGGCGGGTCGACGCCCGCCGCCGCGAACTCGTTCATCAGCACGTTCGCCACCGCCTCGCGCTCGCCGGGCGTCCGCGCGTAGAGCTCGTCGCGGCCGCTCGTCACCAGCCCCTCGGCGAGCACGAAGCCGAGCTCCTCCTCGCAGCCGCGCGATCCGCGCCCACGGCGCCTCGGGCAGCTCCGCCCGCAGGCGCTCGACGAGCCCGCGGTCGGGCTCGAGCGGCACGAGGTCCGGCTCCGGGAAGTAGCGGTAGTCCTGCGCCTCCTCCTTCGAGCGCAGCGGCGGCGCCGACTCGTTGCCCGGATCGAAGTGGAGCGTCTCCTGCACGACGGTTCCGCCCGACTCGTAGATCTCGATCTGCCGCCTGATCTCGCGCTCGATCCCCTTGGCCGCGAAGTTGAACGAGTTCATGTTCTTCAGCTCGGTGCGCGTGCGGAGCCCGTCCTCCCCGGTCTCGCGGACCGACACGTTGACGTCGAAGCGCAGCGACCCCTTCTCCATCTCCGCGTCCGAGAGGCCGAGCTCGACGACCGTCTGGCGGAGGATCTGCAGGAAGCGCTTCGCGTCCTCGGCCGAGCGGAGGTCGGGCGCGGTCACGATCTCGACGAGCGGCGTGCCGGCGCGGTTGAAGTCGACGAGCGAGCTCTCCGAGCCGTGGATCCGGCCCTCGGCGCCGCCCACGTGGACGGTCTTCGCCGCGTCCTCTTCGAGGTGGGCGCGCACGATCCCGATCTCGATGTCCCCGTCGGCGCCGGGCAGCGGCACGGAGCCGTCGACGCAGAGCGGCTGGTCGTACTGCGAGATCTGGTAGCCCTTGGGATTGTCCGGGTAGAAGTAGTTCTTGCGGTGGAAGCTCGCGCGCGGCGCAATCTCGCAGCCGAGCGCGAGCCCGAGCAGGATGGTCAGCTCGACCGCCTGGCGGTTCGGCACCGGCAGCGAGCCGGGCAGGGCGAGGCAGACCGGGCACGTCTGCGAGTTCGGCGGCTCGAAGTACGCGACCGGGCAGCGGCAGAACATCTTCGTCCGCGTCTTCAGGTGGACGTGGATCTCGAGCCCGATGACCGGTTCCCAGCTCACCGGTACCGCTCCGGGACGAAGTCGAAGGCGAGCGCGCGCTCGAGCGCGTGGCCGGCGCGGAAGAGCAGGTTCTCGGAGAACTGGCGCCCGATCAGCTGCAGGCCGACGGGGAGCCCGTCCGACAGGCCGCACGGGATCGACAGGCCGGGCAGCCCGGCAAGGTTCGAGGGGATCGTCAGCAGGTCGGCCGCGTACATCGCGAGCGGGTTCTCGGTACGCGCGCCGAGCTCGAACGCGACCGTCGGCGAGGTCGGGCTGACGAGGATGTCGAACTGCTCGAACGCCGCGGCGTGCTCCTCGCGGATCATCGTCCTCACCTTCTGCGCCTGGCCGTAGAACGCCTCGTAGTAGCCGGCCGAGAGCGCGTACGTGCCGAGCATGATCCGGCGCTTCGGCTCGTCGCCGAACCCGTCGTGGCGGGTGCGGTCGTACATCGCGCGGACGTCGCCGTTGCCCGCGCGCAGGCCGTAGCGGACGCCGTCGTAGCGGGCGAGGTTGGACGACGCCTCCGACGGGGCGATCAGGTAGTAGCACGGCAGGCCGTACTCGACCGAGCGCGGCAGCCGGCATTCGCCGATCTCCGCTCCGAGCTCGCGGGCCTGTTCGAGCGCGTTCCGCGACCTGCTCGGTGACTCCGGGCTCGATCCCCTCTGCCTCGTTCAGCTCCTTGGGTACGCCGATGCGCAGGCCCTTGAGGTCTTCGGCTTCGGGCAGCTCGACGGGCTCGGGCAGCTCGACCGTGGTCGTGTCGCTGGGATCGCGGCCGGCGATGATCTTGTAGAGGCGGGCGCAGTCGCGGACGGTCTTCGTGATCGGGCCGATCTGGTCGAGGCTCGAGGCGAACGCGACGATCCCGAAGCGCGAGACGGTGCCGTAGGTCGGGCGCAGGCCGACGACGCCGCAGAGCGCGGCCGGCTGCTTGATCGAGCCGCCGGTGTCCGAGCCGAGCGCCCACGGGGCGAGGCCGGCGGCGACAGCCGCGGTCGACCCGCCGGAGGAGCCTCCCGGCACGCGCGCCGGGTCCCACGGGTTGCGGCTCGGTCCGTAGGCGGAGTTCTCGGTCGACGAGCCCATCGCGAACTCGTCCATGTTCGTCTTGCCGAGGAGGCCGAGCCCGGCTTCCTTGCAGCGGGCGGCGACCGTGGCGTCGAAGACGGGCTTGTAGCCGGCGAGGATCTTCGAGCCGGCCGTCGTCTCGACGCCCTTGGTCGAGACGAGGTCCTTGAACGCGATCGGCACGCCGGTCGCGTCGTCCCCGCCGTCCTCGACCGTACGGAGGTAGCAGTGCAGCTCGTTGTCGCGGCTCGCCGCGGCGTCGAGGTAGGCGCGGTGGAGCTCGGCTGGCGTGACCTCCCCGCGCTCGAGCAGCCCCGAGGCCTCGTCGACGGTGAGCCGCAGCGTGTCGATCACGACACGACCCCCTCCACCGAGCGCCCAACTGCCCCCAGGGGTCCCCCGGGACCCCTGCAGACACCGTAGCTGGGGAAAGCGCGCGTGTCTGTCACGTCTCCGTCACGAAACTGGAACATCTAGCGACGCCTCATCGAGGAGCCGCCGTCACGCCGCCGGGACGCGGAAGTAGTCGTCGTCGCGGTCGGGCGCGTTCGCGAGCGCCTCGTCCGCGTCCAGGCACGGCTTCGGCTCGTCCTCGGCCCAGACGTTCACGAGGTCGAGCGGATGCGAGGTCGGCTCGACACCCGTCGAGCTCGAGCTCGGCCACCTTGCCGACCGCGTCGAGGATCGCGCTCAGCTGCTCGGCGAACCGGTCGAGCTCGTCCTCGGAGAGCTCGAGCCGGGCCAGCCGCGCGACGTGCAGCACCTCGTCTCTGGAAATCGCCATCCCGCCAATCCTTCCAAAAGAGCGGGCCCCTTTCGGGGCCCGCGCGCTTTAGGTTCCAGAAGGGTCTAGCTAGACCGGCTGAACGTTCGCTGCCTGCAGGCCCTTATCGCCCTGCACGACCTCGAACTCGACCTGCTGACCCTCGGTCAGCGACTTGTAGCCTTCCCCTGCAATCGCCGAGAAGTGGACGAAGACGTCTTCTCCGCCTTCGCGCTCGATGAAGCCGTAGCCCTTCTCGTTCGAGAACCACTTGACGGTCCCCTTGGGCAAATCTGTACTCCCTTCCTGCACAAAACAACGACGGCCCGGGCTGCGAGCCGCCGACCTACGTGAAGCGGCGCGAAGGTTAGCGCCGGAGGCCGGGGAAGGCAAGGAGGCCGCGCCGGAAGCGCGCGGCCCGCACGGTGTTCTCGAGCAACATCGCGATCGTCATCGGCCCGACGCCGCCCGGGACCGGCGTGAGAAACGCGGCGACCTCGGCGACGTCTGGAGAAACATCGCCGACGAGCCCGCTCTCGGTCCGGTTGATCCCGACGTCGACGACGGCCGCGCCGGACTTCACCATGTCCGCCGTCACGATCTCCGGCACGCCCGCCGCGACCACCAGGACGTCGGCGTCGAGCGCCTCCCGCGCCAGGTCGTCCGTGTGCGAATGGCAGATCGTCACGGTCGCGTGCGCCTGCAGGAGCAGGTGCGCGACCGGCTTGCCGACGATGTCGCTGCGCCCGATCACGACCGCGCGGGCGCCGTCGAGCTGCACCCGGTGTTCCGCGAGCAGCGCCATGATCCCGAGGGGGGTCGCAGGAACGTGAGTCGGTCGCCCGAGGTAGAGCTGGCCCGCATTGAAGGGATGCACGCCGTCGACGTCCTTGACCGGATCGATCGCCGCCACCGCGGCCGCCTCGTCGAGCCCGCCCGGCAGCGGCAGCTGGACGAGGATGCCGTCGATCCCGTCGTCCTCGTTCAGCTCGGCGACCCCGGCGACGAGCTCCTCCTGCGAGATCTCGGCCGGCAGCTTGAGGTCGACCGAGCGCATGCCCGCCTCGTGCGCCGCCTCGTGCTTGCGCCGGATGTAGATCGTCGAGCCCGGGTCCTCGCCGACCTGCACCGTCGCGAGCCCGATCTCGCCCAGCTCGCGCACCTCGTCGGCGACCTCCGCGCGCACGCGCTCCGCGAGCGGGCCGCCCTTCATCAGCGTCGCGCTCAAACTAGGAAAAGGGAAGCTCCACGTCGCTGACGTCGAGCCCGAGCGACTCGGCGAGCCGCACGCCGATCTCGATGTCCTTCTTCAGGTTCTCGATGTCGCGCGAGCGCATCGCCGCGCCGATGAAGGCGCGCTCCTTCGGCCGCCAGAGGGCGTGCTCGACGAAGGTCGGCAGGAGCCGGTTCGCCGCCTCGACGAGCGCCCGCTTCGTCTTCTTGTCGGCGCTCCGGAGCAGCACCTTCTCGTAGGCCATCCCGGCGCCGTGGTGGATGCCGTCGTCCGTGGTCAGGCGGTTGCAGAGGTCCTCGAGCACGGTGCCGCGCGAGGCGCGCGCGATCATCCGGAAGCGGGAGATGATCAGCCGCTCGTAGAAGACCTGCATCTGGAAGACCTTCTCCTCGAGGCTGTCCGCCTCGAGCGTCATGTGCGCGAGCTCGTCGAGGTAGGGGTCGCGCTCTGCAGTGCCGCCGGCCTCCTCGATCAGCTTCAGCCACGCCTCGGTGTGGCGCGACTCGTCCTGCACCATCGTCGAGTAGTAGAGCTTGGCCTCGGGGTCGGGCGCGATGTTCAGGAGCTGCGAGGCCATCTCGCAGGCGAGCATGTCCGCCTGCAGCTGCTGCGTGAGCACGGAGCGCCACATGTCGCGGCGACGGGCCTTGCGCACGTCCGAGCCCTTGCCCTCGGGAATCGGCGGCTGCTCGCCCCAAGGCAGGTCGCGAACCTGCCACTCCTGCTTCTTCGCGAGCTCGTAGAAACGAAGAACTCCTTCGAATGCCTCGCGCTCTTCGCGCTCCTGGTCGATGACAGCGCCCGTCTCCACGACAGGATCATATGGTCCCGCCATGGCGATCGAACTCGGCGTCGGCGACCTGACGAAGCAAGAGGTGGACGCAATCGTGAACGCTGCGAACGAGTCGCTGCTGGGCGGCGGAGGCGTGGACGGGGCTATCCACGACTCAGGCGGCCCCGAGATTCTCGCGGAGTCGAGCAAGCTCGGCGGTTGCGCGACAGGAGACGCCAAGGCGACCACGGCGGGCCGGCTTCCGGCCCGCTGGGTCATCCATGCCGTCGGCCCCGTTTGGCGTGGCGGCGATCGGGGCGAGCCTGGGCTGCTCGAATCTGCACACAGGCGCGCACTCGAGATTGCGCGCGAGCTCGGCGCGCGAACGGTCGCCTTCCCCGCGATCTCATGCGGTGCCTTCGGCTTTCCGCCCGAGTTGGCGGCGCCGATCGCGCTAGGCGTCGCCCGCGACTTCGAGCACGAGTTCGAGCTGATTCGCTTCGTCTTCCTCGACGACGAGCTGCGAGACGTCTTCGCAGCCGCTCTAAGCTCACCGGCATGAAATGGCCGCGGAAGAACGACGCCGACTCGGTCCGGGCGCGACAAGAGGCGCTCGGGCTCGACGGCAACGTGACGGAGATCGACCTCCAGCCGTTCGTGCGCGCGCAGGAGATGCTGACCGGTGCGGCGGTGATCCCGGTCTCGGTGGTTGGCCCGCTCGAGCTCGAGCTCGGCGAGTACGAGCTGCGCGAACCGGACGGGTCGCTGGTCGAGACCGGCCGCGCGAACGATTCCGTCTTCGTCCCGCTCGCCCACACCGAAGGCGGGCTTTCGGCGTCCATGCACCGCGGCGCGCGCGCAGTCGCCGAGTCCGGCGGGTTCCGCACGTACGTCCTCGCCGACCGGATCACGCGCGCCTCCTGCTTCGTCTGCGGCTCGGCGGGCGAGGCGATCGAGCTCGCGCGCTGGCTCGAGGGCGAGCTCGACTCGATGCGCGCCTGGCTCGAGGGGCAGGACGACCCCGCGCTCTCGAAGTTCGCGCGGCTGCGCGAGGTGAAGACGCACGTCGTCGGGCCGATGTGCCACGTGCTCTGGCGCTGGACGACGGGTGACGCGGTCGGCGCGAACATGATGACCCGCAACTCCTACGTCCTGAACATGGGCTACGTGATGGAGCGGGCGCCGGTCAAGCCCGAGCGCGCGCTGCTCGAGGCGAACATGGGCGGCGACAAGAAGCCGTCGTTCGAGTACTTCCAGAGCGGTCACGGCAAGACCGTCCTGGCCGAGACGACTCTCACCGAGGAGGCGGTGCGCCGGGTGCTGCGGACGAGCATCGACGACCTGCTCGAGCTCGCCTGGGCCGGGACGCACGGCGCGGTCGCGTCCGGGATGCAGTCGGTCGCGTTCACGCCCGCCTCGGCGATCGCGGCCGTCTTCGCGGCCACCGGCCAGGACCTCGGCATGGTCGGCACGAGCTCGATGGCGCACGGCGCCGGCCGCCGCGTCGAGGGCGGCCTGAACGTCTCGATCCGCCTGCCCGGCCTCGAGGTCGCGACCGTCGGCGGCGGGACGACGCTCCCCTACGCGCAGCGCTGGCTCGACGTCATGGGCTGCGCCGGCGCCGGCAAGGTCTACCGCTTCGCCCAGATCGTCGCCGCGGCAACGCTCGCGCTCGAGATCTCCGCCTCGGCTGCGATGGCGACGGCCGGCTCCGAGGAGTTCTTCCGCGCCCACCACGAGCGCGGCGGCCTGCGCTGACCGGACGCGAGCCCGGCAATTTGTCGCCGCGCACGCGAGGAGAACAAGAGCTCTCGCTTCTTCCCGTTGCTGACGACGAGGTCGACCTTGCGCGTCGCCTGGCCGGACTGCGCCGAAAGTGGGCTTCTGCGAACACGAGGCCGTTCTTGACTCATCGAGTGCGCACGGCTGGACCTGGCCGACGCGGCAGTCGAGCGCGAGCGAGACTACGCTTGGCCGAGGAGCGTCATGACCTTTGACGTGCTGCACGTTGCAAAGACCCGGCGTGTTGATGAAGACGGCAGATGGTGCACGTCGTTCCGCGTTGGCGACGGCGCAGCGATCCAGGCCTTCCATTGCCGTCGAGATCGGTGATGGCGAGCGAGGATCGGACGCTCTCGATCGTGGAAAGATAGACGACCTTGGGCATGGAACTTCGCCGGCACCGGTTGAGCAGGATGGACACGGATGTCGTCATAGTTGACGAACGCGATGTCGCGGCTTGCCGTCACTGTTGAGATCGTGGATCGAGACCGAGCGGCGCGGCTCACGACCTTGATAGCGACTTGTGCCGCGAAGGTGCCTTCCCGCGGTTAAGAGGGCCTCGACCGGTGACGCTCGGAGTCGGTCGATAGTTCGCCGACGATGAGATCCGGCCTGCCGTCGCCGTTCGATGTCACGATCGCGATCGCCTCAGGCTCCGTCCGTCGGGGTAGTCGTGCCTGGCGCGAAGGTGCCGTCGCCGGTGTTGAGGAGGACCGAATCGGTGTTGCTCTCTGGGTTCGTCGTCACGGATCCGACTTCCGTCGCCGTTGACGTCGCCGACCGCGACCTTCGCCAGCCGTCCGGCCTGATAGGCTGCGCACCTCGTCCAGGCTGCCGTGGCCGTCGTTGAGGCAGCACCGCCGACTGTCGTCGTCATGCGTCGCGAGATGTCCGGACTCACCGGAGCCTGTCATGACGTCACGGAGCGCCGTCGCCGTCACGTCGGCGACAGCAACGGGCGCCATACCGGAGAGTCGTACGCATCTCTGCCCGCGCCGGAACGTGCCGCCGCCGATGTTGAGGAGGAGCGAGACGATAGTGGTCCGTCGTCGAGGTCTTTGTCAGTTGCGACCACGAAGTCGTGCCTGCGGTCGCCGTTGAGTCCGCGATCGTACGGACAGGACGCAGTAGCCGCGCAGATGATAGTGCCGGCTCGGCGAGGGCGCGTGGCCGTGATTGAGCTAGACGCAGAGACGGCCTTGGTCGAGGTCCGTCCGCAACACGAGATCGGCAGCGCCGTCGCTGTTCAGGTATCCCGCCACGATCGCGAAGCCGTTACTGCCTGTCATGTCCAAAGAGAGCTTGGCTCCTGAGAGCGCAGCAGAGCGCGGATGAAGAGAGGGCTGCCGCCGAGCGCAGCGCTGCGCCCATGCACGCGAACAGGGCGCGTAGCGACGGCCACCGCCACGCGGAGAATAGAGAGCGGTGCGGCGTGCGGCGGCTTCATGGCCTGCCCCTTCCTGTTTGCCTGACGCGACCGATCCTCCGCCCGCTCTGCAACGCGGCGCGTCACCCTTCGTAACGGTTGTGTAACGACGCGGTAGGTTCGGCGCGTGCTGCGCGAGGTTGCCGAGTACCCGAACTGCTTCAGCCCGATCGGCGAGAACGAGGAGCGGATCGAGACCGAGCGCTACACGCTCTGCATCGGCGCGGGCTCGACCTGGAACACGGTGCAGCGCCAGCGGTTCCCGCTCGCCGAGGTCGACGAGGTGCTCGCTGAGGTGCGCGAGGCGCTGCGCGAGCGCGGCCGGAAGCAGACGCAGTGGGAGGTCGGCAGCTCGCCGCCCGCTGGGCTCGTCGAGGCGCTGCTCGAGCGCGGCGTCGAGCCCGACAAGGACCCGTACGCGGTCGCGCTGGTGCTCAGCCACGAGCCACCCGCAATGGCGCCAGGGTTCACAGCGCGGCAGACCGAGACGCTGGAGGAGCTCGAGGCCGCCATGGCCGTCCAGTGGGAGGCCTTCGAGTCCAAGCCGGAGGAGATCGAGGAGGCGCGGCGCCTCCTGCCCGAGCGCTTCCGCCAGAGCTCTACCTGCGGCACGCGGTCTGGCTCGACGGCGAGATCGTCTGCACCGGAACCGCGGCGGCGACCGAGCACGGCCTGCTCCTCTACGGCGGCGCGACGAAGTTGAGGCCCGAGGCCGCGGCGCCTACCGCGCGCTGATCCGCGCCCGCTGGGACGACGCCGTCGCGCTCGGCACGCCGGCGTTGATCACGCAGGGCGGCTCGATGTCGCGCCCGATCCTCGAGCGGCTCGGCTTCGAGCGCGTCGGCGAGGTGCACATGCTGCTCGACAAGTTCGAGTGAGCCGTTGCGGAACCGTTACGCCCCCGTGACAGGGGCGTTGCGTGGCGGCTCAGCATGAGCCGTGTCAATCGACAGGAGGCTCCAATGAAGCTCTCGCTCCTCATCACCGCCGTTTCGCACTCGCCCTCTCCGCCTCGGCCGCCGCGCGCGTCCTGCCCGGCTTCAACTCGCCGACCGGGAACATCAAGTGCTACTACAACCCGCACGGCCTCGCGAAGCCCGGCTTCACGCCCGTCGTCCACTGCGGGCTCGAGCACGCCGACTACGCCATGAAGCTCCAGCGTCACTGTCCGGCAGGCGACTGGCACGGCTTCACGCTCACCTCAACCGGCCGCCCGGTCCTGTACTGCCCCGGCGGCGCGAGCGGCGACCGCGTCGCGTACAAGACGCTCGCTTACGGCAAGAGCCGGCAGCTCGGCCCGTTCACCTGCAACTCCCGCAGCACCGGCGTCACCTGCCGCAACCGCCACGGCCACGGTCTGTTCGTCTCCCGGCAGTCGTACCGTCTCTGGTAGCAGCACCCTCCCTCGCTAGAGAGCGCCCTCCGGGGCGCTCTCGCTTATCCGCGGCCGAGACTGACGACGAGGGAGATCCTCGCGCCGCCCGAGCGGACGGCGCCAAAGCGCGGGCTCTCCGAGATCACGCCGCCGCCGCGGACCCGTGTCGAGTGCGCGTACCGGAGACTTCCGGCGCGACAGCCGACGCGAGCGAGAGCCCGCGAGGCGGCATGAAGGGTCAGGCCGACGACGTCCTGCACGTTGCACAGCCCCGGGTGGGCGAGCCGGACCGAGACAGCGATGCCTCTCCGGCTGGAAGCAGTAGTGAGATCGGGCCTGCCGTCTTCGTTCACATCCGCGAACACCGCACGAGTGCCGTCGAGCCCGGCGAGATAGTCGCGCTTCGGCGCGAGCGAGCTTCCGCGGTTCAGAAGCACGGAAACGGTCTCCTGGTCGGGGTCGAAACGCGGATCCCAGGCACGGTCGAAGCTGGCGACGTCGAGCTTGCCGTCCCCGTTCAGGTCGAGCAGGCTCAGGCGGTCCGGGGTCTCGCGCACCGGATAGTCGTGCCGCGTGCAGATCGTTCCGTCGCCGCGGTTGAGCAGTACCGACACAGCTCCCTTGTGCGCCTCGTCCGCAACGACGACGTCCGTGTGGCCGTCGCCATTGACGTCGCCGGTCGCGATCGCGGCGACGATCTCGCCGCCGGTTCGCGTCTCTGAAGGGCCCCGAAAGTCCCGTCGCCGTGGTTGAGGAAGACCCACACCGCGCTGTCGTCCTCACCGCCCGCAATCAGGTCGGCCTTGCGGTCGCCCGTCAGGTCGGCGAGCACGACGTAGTCGGGTGCGCCGGGAACGTCATGGTCCTGCCGCGGCGAGAAGGTCCCGTCGCCCCGGTTGAGCAGCGTCGAGACGCTGTCGGAAACCGCGTCGCCGTAGCCGTTGCCCACGGCGAGGTCGAGGCGGCCGTCGCCGTTCAGGTCGCCGACCGCGAGCGAATGAGAAGCGGAGACGAGCGGGTAGGCCTGCCTGGGCGCGAAGGTCCCGTCGCCGTGGTTGAGCAGCACCGAGAGCGCGTCCGTGTCGTTCGTAGTCTCGCCGGCCACGGCGAGATCCGGACTTCCGTCGCCGTTGAGGTCCGCGACGGCGAGCTCTGCAGCCCCTCGCCCTGCCGGGTAGCTGACGCGCGGCGCGAAGGTTCCGTCGCCTCGGTTGCGCAAAACCCAGACGACATTCGTGTCGACGATAAGGACCTCTGGCTTTCCGTCGCCGGTCACGTCCGCAACGTGCAATCCGATCCCGTTGCCCGTCTTCCTGATCGGATACGCCACCGCCGGCCGCAAGGTGCCGTTTGCCCGAGCGAGCTGGACTCGCAGCTTGCCGCTGTAGGTGTCCGCCATGACGGCGTCGGCCCGGCCGTCGCCGTTGAGGTCAATGACGACAAAGGCGTCGAGCCTGTGATCGCCGCGCGCAACCACATAGGTGGTCTTGCGCGCGAACGCGAGCGAACCGTACGTGCCGGCCGAATGCGCCGCTCCGCCGAGCAGCAATGTCGCTATGGCGCCGGCCAGGAGTGCCCTCATGCGGTTGATTCTCTGCCTCTCTGTGATCGCTCGGCGTAGCTCGCGTTAAGAGTTTGTGACTGATAAATCGTAGGCCGACCGAATACGCTGGCCCTGTGCCGCCCTCAGCGAAGACGACGGAGCTCCGCGCGATCGCGCAGCGAATCGCCGACGCGCTGCCCGCCGACATCGAGGAGGTCGTGCTGACCGGGAGCGTCTCCCGCGGGGTCGCGGACGACGTGTCGGACATTGAGATGCTGATCGTCACGCCTGGTGAGCCCGAGCTCGACACGTGCTTCGCGCTCGCCGCCGACGCGGGCTTGACCGAGCTGGAAGCTGGGGCCCGCAGAGCCAGCCGACGAAGCGCGTCTCCGGGTACCGCGAGGGCGTTCCGATCGAGCTGATCTGGTGGTCGCGGCCGCAGGCCGAGGAGGCGGTCGAGGCGATCTTCGCGGGCCAGACTCGGGACAGCCGACGCGCTGGCCAACGGCGTAGCTCTGCGCACGTCCGGCCTACTGGCCGAATGGCAGAAGCGCTTGAGCCACTACCCGGACGAGCTCGCCGCCGCGGAGATCGAGGACGCGGCGCTGACCTGGGGCGGGTTCGCGGCCGCCGGGCTCCTGACGATCGTCCGGCCGGGAAGAGCGGCTTTCGATGCTCGAGCGGATGGTCGACGACGCGATCCGGGTCACCCGCATCGTCTTCGCGCTCAACCGCGTCTGGCCGCCGACACGAAACGCCTCGCGGCCCGCGTCGAACCCCTAGCGATCAAGCCCGACCGCCTCGCCGAGCGGATCGAAGAGGCCCTGACGGAGCCCGACCTGTGCGAGCGGTGACGCTGATGACCGAACTCCAGGCCGACACCGTCGCGCTCGCGCCGGACGGCCCGAACATCGTCTGTGCACGCACGTGGCTGAGCAACGCTCTGGAGATCCTCGCCCGCAGCATGAAGGCGCCGACCAGATTCGAACTGGTGTACGAGGAATTGCAGGCCTCTGCCTAACCTCTCGGCCACGGCGCCGCGGCGACCATCGTAGCGGCGAGGTTCCGCGCTCTGGGCTTGACCAAGGCGCGCGTGGTCTTCGTCGGCGAGCAGCCTCGGCCGCGACTTTCGCGTCTCGGTGCGAGCGTGGCGAGCTGGTGGGTCCGGTCTGGCCGAAACGTGATCGCGACGGTCCACCGCAGCTCGATCCTGCGGGCGAACGACGAGACGCGCGACCTCGAGTACAGGCGCTCGTCAGAGACCTCGAGGTCGTCGCGAAACTGATCTAGAGGAGATCCAGGTCGTCCTCGTCCGGCTCGTCCTTGTGTCGGGCGCGGTAGCGAAGAAGCCTGCGGCCGCGACCGGAACGGCCAGTAGCAGCCAGGGGTCCGTCCAGGCCGTGGAAAACCAGAGCGCGGCTGCCGTGGCGGCCGCGCTCCAGCGAAGCGCCCGCTGCTCGCGGGCGGTGAGATTCGTATACAGGTCGCTGGGAACATCACTGGGAGAATGCCCGCCACGTTCTCGATCGCACTCCGGACGTTGTCCGGAGAGAAGCGCGCGGGCCGCGACCACCGCGAGCGTGATGACGGCAAGAACAACACCGTACTCGGCCATCGTCTGCCCGTCCTCGCGGCGCCCAAGTGCTGGCCGCGTTAGCGGCGAACGCCTGCGTATAGGCGAAAAGCTTGAGCACAGTTCACCTCCCTTCTCGTCGTCGGGGAGGGTCGTCTGCTCGGTTGTGACGAGTTCGGGGCGGTGCTGTTGCTCCACGCCGCGATCCCTCCATCTGCCTCTGCGTTGGCGGGGCCGCACCGCTCACTGTGTGTTGAAACGGATAATCGGCCCCTCGGCGGAGCCGTCCGTATCCCTCGGAGGAGCTATTCGACGGGCTGAATCGCGCGCTCGGCGACCACGTCGAGCAACGCATCGGCCACCGTGCCGACCGTTGTGAGCGCGCTGAGGCCGACCAGCTGCTCGTGGCGCGGCTCCAACGGGAGCGAATCGAGCAAATCGTGGAGCTCCGCCGCATGTACCGCGTCGAGACGCGAGTGCAGGAGGAGCTGCCGGAAGCCTTCGCGCGGCAGGCCTGTCGCCGCGATCAGCCGCTCGACCGCGTCGCGGCCCGTGTGGCAGGCCTCGAGCTCGAGGAAGCCGAGCACTGCGACCGGGTGGTCTTCGCGGATCCGCGCGCCCTCCGTGCTGACGAGCGAGTCGATCTTGTCCGTCGGAGACTCGGCGACGAGCCTTTCCCGGGTCCTCACCGAGCGCGCGCAGGTCGTCGAGCACCGCCCCGCCCGGCTCCTCGTGGTGCATCTCCTCGATCAGGTGGCGGTCGAGATAGCGCGCGAGGCCCTTGGAGACGTCGTCGTCGAGCTCGCGGGCGCGCGCGAGCGCCAGCTCCATCAGCTCGAGCATGGCGCAGGTGACGTGGTAGCCGGCCGCTAGGTAGCGCGGATAGATCTCGGGCCGCGCGCGGGTGCTCGAGCAGCATCCGGGCGGGCTCGCCCGATGAGCGGCTCGACCAGCTCGATCTTCTGCCGAAGCCTGGCGTCGCGGTCAGAGCGGGGCGACCATGCCGATGAACCCGCGTCGCCCGTGCCGCCGAAGTTCTGGTTGGCCTCGTCGAGCGGGCTTTGACCGAGATCAGCGCCTCGACCTCCTCGGCGCTCAGGTCGTCGATCAGCGGTCGTACGGCGTCGGCAGCGGCCCGGGATCACGCCGGCCTCGATCAGAACTCGCATGTTCTCGCTGTAGTCGTCTACTGTCACGCGACGACTCTAACGCCGGGTCGCGGGAATTTCCACAAGGGCGGCCCGCGGCCGCTCGGCGCCCGACCACGATTGCCCTTGCTCTCGAAGAGCTTCACGGCGCGCTCGAGCTGGCCGCGGCCTCCGCCAGGCGACCCGGCCTGGCGAGGACCTCGGCCAGATCGCGTCGCGCGTGCGCCTGGTCGTCGACCATGTCGGTCGCGGCGAAGAGGGCGACCGCCTCGCGCGCGATGCGCCTCGGCCTCGGGGTGGCGACCGGCGCGGGCGTGAGCTTGGCGCGCACCGCGCCAGAGCCCGTGTGAGAGGCGGTCATCGGGCGAGGCCAGCTCCTCGGCGAGCTCGGTCTCGCGCGCGTGCCTCATCGAGCCGGTCCAGGGCGTACAGCGACTCGGCGAGGAGCGCCGCGGCCGTGGCGCGGTAACCGGTGTCGCCGAGCTCTCGAGCTGCTCCAGCTGCGGCGGACGACGCGCTCGGCGGCCTCGACATCGCCTGCGAGCACTCGACCTCCCAAGCCGCCATCCCTCCGACCGCGAGCCAGATCGTCTGCCCGAGTTCCTCCGCCGCTGCGTCGCCGGCCGCGATCGGACGCGCGCCTCGTCGAAACGGCCGCGCCTCGCCTCGAGAACGCCGTGCTGACGGAGAGCGAGCGCATGCCGGGGGCCCTCCGCTTCGTGCCAGCGCAGCACCTCCTCGACCGGCGTCGGCCCGTAGAAGAGCGCCGTGCCCTTTCCAAACCGGGCAGCTCGCGCTCCCAACGCGTGTAGCCGCTCGCGCCGCGTGCTCGATAGCGCGTTCGACCGCCTCGAGCATCGCCGCGTACTGGCAGCGAACGAGCTCGCCCCAGGCGGTGCCGACCCAGGCCTCGGTCAGCGCGAGGTCATCGCCGTGAGCCGTCGAAGACGACCTGCGGCCGCAAGCGCGAGGAGCTCGCCTCTGGCGTCATCCTCGTTCGGCGTCAGCGCGGCGACCCTCGCGCTCATCAGCTCCGCGCGAGACTGCCCACCTCGTAGCCGATCTCGCGGGCGCGCTCGGCGGCGTCAGCGGCAGCTGCGCAGCGCGCCACGTAATCACCGGAGAGGAGCAGCACCTCCGCCAGGTCGAGCCGGAGGGTCACCGCGGGGTCGGCCTCGGGCCGCAGCGCGAGCGCGCGCTCGAAGAGGGTGCGCGCGGCGCCGGCGTCGAGGCGCGCGAGGGCCCGCCTCCCGCCGTCTCGAGCAGATCGGCCGCCCGAGCCGCGACGGGCTCGTCTCCGGCGACGCCGGGCGCGAGCTCCTGCCGATAGAGGTACGCCTGCTCCAGGTGGTAGCCGCGCACCTCGTCACCTTCGAGCACGTCCTCGGAGGCGGTCTCCAGCCAGTCGGCCAGGCGCTCGTGCAGGTCGGCGCGGGCAGACTTCGGCAGCGCGTCATAGGCGGCGTCGCGAATCAGGACGTGGCGGAAGCGATAGGCCTCGTCACCGGCGAGCTGCTCCGGATCGGGGCGCACGAGGTCCTTGCGCACGAGCAGGCGAGCGCCGCCCCGAGCTGAGCTGCTCGGGGGCGAGTACCTGTACCGCGCCGAGGTGGAACACGCGGCCCTCGACCGCGCCGCACTCGAGCACCTCCCGCTCGGGCGGCGGAAGCTGGTCGAGCCGCGAGGCGAGCAGCGCCTGGATCGTCGCCGGGACCGCGACCTCGCCGTCGTCGCGCTTCGCGCAGCATCGCGATCATCTCTTCGACGAAGAGCGGGTTTCCCTCGGCGGCTCCGCGGATCCTCTCCCGCAGCGACTCGTCCAGGCCCGCGCCGCCGGTAGCTCTGCGATCAGCAGGTCGGCCTCGTCGTCCGAGAGCGGGTCGAGCCGGACGATCCCGCCCCAGCCTGGCCTGTCGGTCGAGCAGGTCGGCCTCGCCATGCAGACCACGAGCAGCGGCGCGCCCGCGCGAGCGCCGCGACCTGCTCGACGAGGTCGAGGAACGTGTCCTCGCCCCAGTTGACGTCGTCGAAGACGCACACGAGCGGTCGTTCCGCCGCGGCGGTCTCGAGGAGCTTGCGCACGGCCCACGCGATCTCCTCCGTCGAGCTCGCCTCGCCGTCGCGCGACCAGCCGCTGGAGCGCAGCGAGCACGCGCTGGTCGGGGTGAGCTCTCGAGCGGCCGCGAGCTCCCGGACGACCTCGGCGACCGGCCGGTAGGTGATCCCGTCGCCGTAGGCGAGCAGCGGCCGTGGACGACCCGCGCGCCGTCGAGGCCGCCAGGAACTCCGAGACGAGCCGCGACTTCCCGACCCCGGCTGCGCCGACGACCGTGACGAGCCGGCACGACGCTGCGATCGACGCCTCGGCGAACGCGTCGCGCAGAGCCTGCAGCTCGAGCTCGCGCCCGACCATCGGCACTGCCGAGAGCCGGCGCGTCTCTTCGGCGCGCGACCTCGCGCGAGCCGCCAGGCGCGGACCGGCTCGCTCTTGCCCTTCAGGTCGAGGTCGGCGAGCGGCTCGGCTACGACGGCGTCGCCCACGCGCTCGACGGTCGTCTCTCCGAGCAGGACCTGGCCGGGCCCGGCGGCCTGCTCGAGCCGCGCCGCGACGTTGACCGCGTCGCCTGTCGCGAGACGCTCCGTCGGTGCCGGTCAGACGACCTCGCCGTGTTGATCCCGATCCGAAAGCTCGATCACGGTCCCGAAGTCGCGGTCGAGCTCCTCGTTCAGCGCCCGATCGCCTCCCGCATCTCCCCGGCGGCGCGAACCGCGCGCAGCGCGTCGTCCTCGTGCAGGACGGGACGCCGAAGACGGCCATCACCGCGTCGCCGATGAACTTCTCGACGCTGCCCCGTGGCGCTCGACGACGTCGCGCAGGTCTCGAAGAAGCGACGCGAGCACCCGGCGGACGCTCTCCGGGTCGAGCCGCTCGCCGAGCTCGGTCGAGCCGACGACGTCGCAGAAGAGGACGGTCACGATCTTGCGCTCCTCGCGCGGCTCGTCGCCGCGGGCGCCCCGCACTGCGGGCAGAACTTGAACGGCTCGGCGGCTGACGTGCCCGCAGGCGGCGCAACGGGGCATCCCCCGAGTCTACGCTCCTGCTGCCGCGGAACCCGCCTACGCGGAATTTCTCGTCACGCGCGACCGGCGGCGAGGGGCGCGAGGTTCCTTCAGGTGCACCTTCCGTCCTCTCCGTCGTGTCGCCGCCGCCTCCACCACCGCACCAAGGGCCTCGTCCCGAACCTCCTGGGATTTCGGCCATCAGCGCGCTGATCGGCGGCGCGATCTCGCGCTGAAAGCGGCAACTTTCCGGCGAGTCCACTCCATTTCCGCCGTGAGCTCTTCCATTTTCACGTCGGCGAAGCCGCGCCTGAGCAGCCCTCCGATCGCCTCATGCGTCGGGCAGTAGAGCGGTCCAGGCGTCCGGGCGGTGGTCGCGGAACGTCAGCGACGTCATGCCGTCCGCATCGAATCGAGAGCATCGGCACCCCTCGGGCGGCCCCACAAGGCGATCGCCATCCGCGCCCTGTTCTGAACCACGGATGCGAGCGCGCGGCCTCCGCCTCCGGCTCGAAGATGATGCCCCAGCGCGACAGCGCCCCGTCGAAGCTCTCGGGCGGGAAGTCGAGCAAGGAGGCGGCAGCTTCGATGTACTCGACGTTCCCGACGCCCGCGGCCTGCGCACGCTCCCGGGCGTGGCCGAGCATCTCCGGCGAGATGTCCGTCCCCACGACTCGGCCTTCGGCCCCACCGCCTAGCTGCGGTCAGCGCAGGCTCTCCCGTGCCTGCGGCGACGTCGAGCACTCGATCGCCCGGCTCGATCTCGAGCCAGCTCGACGAGTCTCCGGCTCACCGGCGCGGTCGCGGTGGCGATGAGCTCCTGCCAGTCGTACCAGCCTTTTGCTGCGCTTCCCCAGTCGCGGCGCTGCCGGCCGCGAACTCGACGGCGTCCATGTCTCCTCCTCCGGTCGCATCGAATCTACTCCGTCGGCAGAGGATGCGCCTGTGCGGATCGGTCAGGCGCGCGCCGGGAGCCTCGGTGCAGGCGCCGGCGACCGGTCGGCGACCGGGAGCTCGACCGTGAACGTTGCACCCCGGCCAAGGTCCGACTCGACGAAGATCCGCCCGTTCATGGAACGCACGAGCTCTCGACAGATGTAGAGGCCGAGACCGCTGCCGCTCACGCCGCGCCGATGGTGCGGATCGAGCCGGTAGAACTTTTCGAAGATCTGTTCCTGCTCGTTGAGCGGATCCCGAGCCCCTCGTCGGAGACCGCGAAGCGGACGTGCTCGTCGTCGACGTCGACGATGACCAAGATGCGGCTGCCGTCCGGTGAGTACTTCGCAGCGTTGTCGACGAGGTTCAAGAGGACCTGCGCGTACGGCCGGCGTCGCCGTAGACCGGCGGAAGTCCGGCGGGAGATCGACCTCGATCGTTCGCTCCTCGCCCACGCGCATGCGGGCGTCATCAGCGACGAGCGCACGACGTCCTCTGCGTCGAACGGCTCGCTCGACACCCGCAGCGAGCCGCTGTCTAGCTGGCTGGTGATGAGGATCTCTTCGACGAGGTCGGCCAGGCGCTGAGACTGGCCCGCGATCATGTCGAGGAGATCGCGCTGGTCTCGGCGGCCAGATCGCTGTGCTCGCGCAGCGTGAGCGCGGCCCCGTGGAGCGAGGCGAGCGGCGTCCGCAGCTCGATGCGAGACCGTCGCGACGAACTCCGCGCGCACCCGCTCGAGCCGCCGCTCGCGGGTGACGTCTCGGAATGCGTAGACGATGCCCTCCTCGAGCGCAACGCCGACCATGGACAGCCAGACCTCCCCTCCCGCAACGTCGAGCGGGACGGTCTCCGACGTCCAGGTCTCTCTGGGTCGCCCGGTCTGCTCGCGATGGGCACCATCGCCTCGATCGCGGGCCAGCCGGGGATCTTCTCCCGGGCGGGCCGGTTGATGACGGCCTTTGCCCTGATCCCCGTGATCGCCTCCGCGGCCGCGTTCCAGAGCCGCACGACGCCGGCGGGGTCGACGAGGAAGATGCCGTCGCCGACGTGCGCGAGGACGCGTTCCGCCTGGACTCGTTCCTGTCTGGAGACGCGGTTGCGGGCGATCCCCGGCGCGACGAGTAGGCGAGAGAGACGAGCGCCGCCATGAACCCGAAGCCGACGATCAGGACGCGCTTCCGGGACTTGTGCGGCGGCCGCGTCGATCGCGCCCTTCGGCTCCAGCGCCACGAGACTGAGCGGCGGAGTCGTCCGCTCGAACGGGGCGACGGCAGCCCGGTACGTCGTCGAGCCGGCGACGACGTCGCCGACGGTCGCGGGGAGCCGAGAGCGCAGGCGCACGGGAGTCCCCGTCCCGATGAGCTCGTTGCCGCGCACGAGCCCGAGCTGCAGAGGATGCGGCAGCTCGGCCTGCCTGGCCAGGCTCGCCACGAGCTGCCCGTTCAGGGGTATGGCCGCCATCACCCGGCCGATGATGCGCCCGCCGCTGACGACGTCGAAGCTGCGGGTCGCCGCGCCGGAAACGGGCGCGGTCGAGGGCATGCTCAGCACGATGTGCTCGTGCGACGCCTGGATCGCGTCCAGCCTGGCCCGGTCGTGTCGGAGGAACGCTCGCTGGACACGGCGGCTTTTCGCGAGGGCCCGAGCGTGCTCCGCCGCGTCCTTGAGGGTGCCTTTGTAGGCGACGGCCGCCGTCCTCAGTCCGGCCACCAGTCGCTGGTCCGAGCTCTTCCGCTCGTGCTGGCCCGCGTACCTTGCGGACATCCAGACGCCGACCGCGAGTGGAAGCGATAGCAGAAGCAGGGCTCCGGCAAGCCGGATCCGGCCGGTGAGCGGGATCCCGATTACTTGTCTCCTCGGTGGCCTTTGCCGGAGTCGGCGTGGTCGCCGTGATCGCCGTGCTTCTTGCCGGGGCTGCCGGACGGTTCGGTCTTCCTGTGACTCTGTTGGACCTCTGCCGCGCGACGACCTTTCTCTCGCGCCGCGGATTTTCCTCGCTGCTTGCCGCGCTTCCCGACGGCGGGCTTGGCGGAAGCGGGCGGCGTCGACGCGCGCGCCTTCAGTGTCGCGGGCACGACCGGCGCAGCGGGAAGGCGGACACCGACCCGCCGCGGGTGCTGCAGGACTGTCCGGCGCGCAGTCAGCCGCAGCCGCGGGGCCACGCGGACGCTCCGGGCCGTCGCCACCGCGTGACGGACGCCGGCCGGACGAGACGGCGGCGGTGGGGCGGCGAGGGCGCTCTCGATCCGACCCAAGGCGACCACCGCGGCCGGCACGTGCGGAGCCGCGGGCACGGAGCCCGTTCCTCCAGAGAGCACGAACAGCGACAGCACGACGGCAACCGAGGCGAGGGCGGCGGCGAGCCAGTGATGGGGACGCAGCGGAAGCTTCATTTCTCTGCCCCGGCGGCCAGCAGGCACCGCGGGGCTGATTCTCATACAGGGTAGCGTCGTCCTAGGAGACTCTTCTACCGAATTCCGAAGAAACCTCTGTCAAATCCCGCCAGTCCTGACACCGTATCGTGCTGCGAATGCGGATCCTGGTCGTCGGAGCCGGCGGTGTCGGCAGCGCGGTCGCGGCCGTCGCGCGCAGGCGGCGCTTCTTCGAGCGGATGACGCTGGCCGACCTCGACGCGGGCCGCGCCGAAGCCGGGGTGGCGCCGCTCGACGACGACAGGTTCACAGCCACGGCCGTCGACGCCTCTGATCCGGCCTCGCTCGCGGCGGCGATCGCGGACGCCGGCGCGGACGTCGTGCTGAACGCGACCGACCCGCGCTTCAACCCGCAGATCTTTGCCGCCGCCTTCGAGGCCGGCTGCACGTACCTCGACATGGCGATGACGCTCTCGTCGCCGCACCTGGAGCGGCCATTCTCGGAGCCGGGCGTCAAGCTCGGCGACGCCCAGTTCGCCGAGCACGAGCGCTGGCTCGAGCGCGGGCTGCTCGCGCTCGTCGGGATCGGGGTCGAGCCCGGCCTTTCCGACGTCTTCGCGCGCTACGCGGCCGACCACCTCTTCTCGGAGATCGACGAGGTCGCCGTCCGCGACGGCGCCGACCTCGTGGTCGAGGGCTACGACTTCGCGCCGACCTTCTCGATCTGGACGACGATCGAGGAGTGCCTCAACCCGCCGCTCGTCTGGGACGAGCGAGCGGGGCTTCTACACGACCGAGCCGTTCTCCGAGCCGGAGGTGTTCGAATTTCCGGAGGGAATCGGGGCCGTCACGTGCGTGAACGTCGAGCACGAGGAGGTCGTGCTCGTCCCGCGCGCGATCGAGTGCCGCCGGGTCACGTTCAAGTACGGCCTCGGCGACGAGTTCATCGACGTCCTGCAGACCCTGCACAAGCTCGGGCTCGACTCGACCGAGCCGCTGCGCGTGCGCGGGGTCGAGGTCGCGCCGCGGGACGTCGTCGCGGCCGCGCTTCCCGATCCCGCGACCCTCGGCGACCGGATGCGCGGCAAGACGTGCGCCGGCACGCTCGTCACCGGCACAGGCAAGGACGGCGAGCCGCGGGCCGCCTACCTCTACCACGTCGCCGACAACGAGCGGACGATGCGCGAGTACGGCCACCAGGCGGTCGTCCTCCAGACGGCACTCAACCCGGTCGCGGCGCTGGAGCTGCTCGCCGAGGGCGTCTGGTCAGGCGCCGGGGTGCTCGGGCCGGAGTCGTTCCCGGCAGGGCCGTTCCTCGACCTCCTGGCCGACTACGGCGAGCCGCACGGGCTGGTCGAAGGCGACCCGAGGCGCGAATAGGAGAAGCCCGACGGGGCATGTCCTGGGTCTGCGCCCGCGGTTGGCGGGAAACCATCAGACTCCTCGCGGTGACCCCTGAGGAGACGATCTCACGCTTCTTCGCGGCGATGAACGCGCACGACGGCGACGCCGCGGCCGCGCTCGTCGATCCGGAGGTCGAGGTCGCCTTCGGCCCTGAGGTCTTCGCCGGCCGCGACGCGGTGCGGGAGCTTGCGGAGCAGGAACATCCCGAGCTCGTCTTCGAGACCCTTCCGGTCAGCTTCGATGCGCAAGCCGACGGCGTCGAGGTGGTCGCCCGGCGTGTCCAACGCTGGCGCGAAACGGAGAGGTCGCCGCGGAGGAGGAGCTGCTGGCCCGCTTCTCCTTCGGCCCGGACTCGCTCATCCGGCGCGTGGAAGTGACGCAAGCGTCGCCTTAAGCGACCCGCCTGGTGGGACACTCTCACCGTGGACATACCCGAGATCGAGTACACGCGCAGCGGCGATGTCGCAATCGCGTACCAATCGTTCGGGCACGGGCCGCGCGATCTCGTGCTCGTGCCGATGTTCAGCAATCTCGTGTTTCCCTGGCAGAACGCGGACTGGCGGGATATGTACCAGCGCTTCGCCTCGTTCTCGCGGCTGATCATGTTCGACAAGCGAGGAACCGGCCTCTCGGATCGCCCGCGCGAGCTCGGGCCGCTCGAGACGAGGATGGACGACATCCGCGCGGTTCTCGACGCGGTCGGCGTGGAGCGCGCGACGCTCGTCGGGATGGGCGAAGGCGGCCAAACGTGCGCGCTCTTCGCGGCGACGTATCCGGAACGGACGGAGGCGCTCGTCCTCGTCAACACGCCCGCGCGGGCCGTCAGGGCCGAGGATTACCCCTACGGAGCATCCGAGGACGACTGGCGGACGCTTCTGCGGACCACCCGGGAGCGGTGGGGCGAGCGCGAGTACCTCGAGACCCAGGCGCGGGACATCAATCCCGCGGCCGACGACGACTTCCTCGACTGGTTCGTGACCTGCCAGCGGTTCTGCGCGAGCCCGGGAGCGGCGCAGACGTTCCTTCGCGTGTTCGGGGAGACCGACCTACGCGAGATCCTGCCGACGATCCGCGTGCCGACGCTCGTCCTCTACCGGCTGAAGGACCGCGACCAGATGCTCGACCTCGCCGGGCGCATCAAGGGTGCGCACCCGCTCGAGATCGAAGGGCAGGGCTTCTCCGCGTTCACGCAGATGACCCGAGAAGTCGAAGCGTTCCTGTCGGGCAGGGAGGTCGAGCCGGTGCCCGACACCGTGCTGGCGACGATCATGTTCACGGACATCGTCGGCTCGACGGAGCGGGCGGCAAGCCTCGGCGACCGTGCCTGGCGAGATCTCCTCCGCGACCACCACACCGTGATCCGGCGCGAGCTGGCGCGCTTTCGCGGCCGGGAGCTCGACACGGCAGGCGACGGCTTCTTCGCGATCTTCGACGGCCCGGCTCGAGCTATCTCCTGTGCCCGCTCGATCGTCGGCGGCCTGGGCGAGCTCGACCTCGCGGTTCGAGCGGGTGTCCACACGGGCGAGTGCGAGCTGCAAGACGGCAAGGTGACCGGGATCGCCGTCAACATCGGAGCCCGCGTGGCGGCGGCTGCCGGCCCCGGCGAGGTCCTCGTCTCCGGAACCGTCAAAGACCTCGTCGCAGGCTCGGAGATCGAGTTCCAGGACAAGGGAGTCCGCGAGCTGAAGGGCGTTCCGGGCGAGTGGAACTGACGCGCGCTTAGGGGGGTGGGGTAGTGATAAGAGATCGATGGGAAGTTTGGAGAGGGGGCCAGATGCAGCAGTGAGAACAGCTTGTTAACCTCTGGACGGTTGAGCTGGCGCCACGTATCGCACCAGGCGGAACTGACGACGGGAAACGGCGCTTCGACGTCCGTCGTAAGCTCGGCATCACGGCCTTCGGCGTGCAGGCGTTCAGCGCGCGCAGCGGCGTGAGCATCATCAGCGAGCACGACGAGACCTCGCTCGGCGTGGCTGGGCAAGAGGAGCTCTACCTCGTTCTCCGGGGCGCAGCGACGTTCGAGATCGACGGCGAGGTCGTCGAAGCGCCCACCGGCGCCATGGTGCAGGTTCGGCGGAGCGCGAAGCGGAAGGCGACGGCGACAGAGGACGACAACACGATCCTCGCCGTCGGTGGCACCACGGGCGAGGCGTACAAGCCCGCTCCGGAGGAAGCCTCGGAGGCATTCGGCGCTTATGGCGCAGGCGACTACGAGACGGCGCTGGCGAAGCAGCTCGTCGTTGTCGAAAAACAGCCGGACAACGCCGTGGCGCACTTCAACGCCGGGTGCTTCGCAGCACGTGCCGGGCACGCACTGACGAGGCGATCGAGCACCTCCGGCGGGCGCTCGAGATCAACGAGCGCGTCAGGGAGCTCATGGCCGGCGACGAGGACCTCGACTCCATTCGCGAAGATCCGCCTCTACGCCGCGGCGGGTCGCTAGCCCGCGCGACTCGCCCGAGGTGCTCGACGGCGGCTTCGAGCTGCTCGTCCGAGTGGTACGGCGCAGGCCCGAGACGGAGGTAGCTGCGCCGGCTGTCCGTGACGACTCCCTCGGCCAGCAGCCGGCGGCTCAGCTCCTCGGCGCGCTCCGAGCGGAGGGCGAGGAAGCCGCCGAAGGCCTCGAGCGGGGTCTCGCGGTCTCGCGTCACGTCGTCGAGCCCGAGCTCGTCGAACCGCTCCGCGAGCAGCGTCGTCTGCTGCAGGTAGCTCTCGCGGAGCCGCTCCGGCGTCAGGCCGTGCTCCTCGAAGAAGTCGAGCACGCGGGCAGCGCGGTAGTGGCTCGTCGGGTCGTAGGTCGAGCCCGCGAAGCGCATGCTGCCGCGCGGGTACGGCGTCGCGCCCGGCTCGGGCGCCGCCTGCAGCTCCTCGAACTCGGCGAACCAGCCGGTGATCGCGGGCCGCAGCTCATCCGCCTGGGGCGGGAGCCGCAGGAAGCAGTTGCCCTCCCCGAGCTGGAGGTACTTGTAGCCGCCGCCGACGATCCACGCGCGCTCGAGGCCTGCGACCGTGAACGGCACGCAGCCCAGGGCGTGGTAGGCGTCGACGAAGAGCTCGGCGCCGGCGTCCGCGCACGCCGCCGCGAGGGCCGGAAGCCCGGGGACGATGCGCGAGTCCTCGAAGAGAACGGCCGAGACGAGCACCGCGCTCGCGCCTGGAGTCTCGGCCGCCAGCCGCTCCGCGAGCGTCTCCGCCGGCCGCGCCGGCAGCCGGGCGACCTCGAGCCCCTCCTCCGCGAACCGACCGAGCTGGCGGCGCAGGGTGTGGAACTCGCCGTCGGTCGTCACGAGCTTCGGCCTATCCCCCAGCGGCAGCGCCGAGAGGAACCGAAGCACGAGCTCGTGGGTGTTCGAGGCGAGCGCCACCGGCGCGCCCGGGTCCGCGAGCAGTCCGCGGACGCCCTCCCGCAGGCGCTCGGCCTTCGCGAACGCCCGCTCCCACTTGAGGTCGGCATGCTCGGCCGCGTCGTCCCACGCCTCCAGCTGTCCCTCCCGCCCGACGTCCGGCCACGCCTGGTGCGAGTGCCCGGTCAGGAGCAGCCGCTCGGAGACGCGAAAGGCCGAGTAGTGCTCGGCGAGCCCCTCGATCAAAGCTCGCCGCGGATCGCCCAGAGATCCGGGAAGAACGGCTGGTGGAGCGTCGAGCGCAGGTACTCGGCGCCGTACCCCCCGGTCCCGACCTTCGAGCCGATCGTCCGCTCGACCATCTTCACGTGGTGGTAGCGCCATTCCATGAAGCCCTCGTCGAAGTCGACGAGCCGCTCGGCCACCTGCGCGGGGCCGCCGTCGTCGCGGTACGCGCGGAGCAGTGCGGCCTGGACGCCCTGCGATTCCTGCACGGGCTGCGTGACATCCCGCTCGAGCGCCTCCTGCGGGATCTCGTAGCCGTTGCCGGCCAGATAGCGCAGGAACGAGTCGTAGACGGACGGCCGCTCGAGCGCCGCCTTCACCTTCGCGTGGTCGACGCTGCCCTCGTGGTAGGCGGTCAGAACGCCCGGGTCTCGGCGCCCGAGGATCGCCTCGAGCTCGCGGAACTGGCCGGACTGGAACCCGGACGAGGACTCGAGCAGGTCGCGGAACGTGAGGAACTGGACGGGCGTCATGGTCTCGATCACGTCGAGCTGCGCGACGACCAGCTTCAGGATCGTCAGGACGCGCTTGAAGGTGGCGAACACGCGCGCGTCCTTTCCCTCCTCGAGCATCCGCTGCAGGTAGCGGAGCTCGTGGATCAGCTGCTTGAACCAGAGCTCGTAGACCTGGTGGACGACGATGAAGAGGACCTCGTCGTGCTCCTCGGAGGTCGGCCGCTGCGCGCCGAGGATCTCCTCGAGCGCCAGGTACGACGTGTACGTCAGCGACTTGTCCTGCTCGCTCATCCTGCGCCTCCCTGAACAGCTCGCGCGCGATGATCTCGCGCTGGACCTCGGACGCGCCTTCGTAGATCCGCGGCGCGCGCACCTCACGATAGAGGTGCTCCAGCAGGTGGCCTCGCTCGAGCGCGCGGGCGCCGTGCACCTGGACCGCGACGTCGACGGCCCGCTGCGCTGCCTCGGTCGCGAAGAGCTTCGCCATCGCCGACGCCTTGCGGACGGGCCTGATGCCCGCGTCGTAGCGGGTGGCCGCCTCACGGACGAGCAGGCGCGCGGCCTCGATCTCCGTCGCCACCTCGGCGAGCTGGTGCGAGACGGCCTGGAAGTGCGAGAGCGGGCGGCCGAACGCCTCACGCTCCCGCGTGTAGGCAACCGCAGCGTCGAGCGCCGCCTGCGCCATCCCGACGGCGAAGGCGCCCACGCTCGGCCGGAAGAGGTCGAGGGTGTCCATCGCCACCGCGAACCCGTCGTGGAGGTCGCCGAGCATCTGCTCGCGCGCGACGCGCACGCCGTCGAAGTCCAGGCTGCCGATCGGGTGCGGGGCGAGCAGGTCGAGGTGCTCGCCCGAGAGCCCCTCGCTCTCGCGCGGGACCGCGAACGCCGTGATCCCCTTCGGGCCGCGGTCGGAGGTTCGCGCGAAGACGCTGTAGACGTCGGCCTCCGGCGCATTCGAGATCCAGAGCTTCGTGCCGGTCAGGCGGAAGCCGTCGCGCTCGCGCTTCGCCTGCAGCCCGAGGTTCCCGGCATCGGAGCCCGCCTCGGGCTCGCTGAGCGCGAACGCGGCGACGGCCTCGCCCCGCGAGAGGCGTGGGATCCACTCCTCGCGCAGCTCCGGCCGCCCTCGGCTGAGGATCGGGTAGCCGCCCAGGCCCTGGAGCGCGAGCGCCGTCTCCGCCTCGGTGCAGCCGTGCGCGAGGCCCTCTCGGAGCTCGCAGAGCTCGACCGCGGAGCCGGCGAAGACGAGCTCGAGCAGGCCGTGCTCGCCGAGCGCCTTGACGAGCGGCCGGTTCAACCTCCCCGGCTGCCCCCGGTGGGCGATGGGAGGGAAGACCTCGTGCCCGAGCCGGCGGCTCTGCTCGAGGACGTCAGGCATCGAGCACGGCGACGCCCATCAGCTCGACCCTCGCCTCGGGCTCGAAGAGAGCGGACACGCCGATCAGGGCCATCGCGGGGTAGCGCCGCCCGAAGTGCCGCCGCCACACCTCGCCCAGCTCGCGGGTCGACGCGCGGTACTCCTCGATCTCGGTCGTGTAGACGACGAGCGAGACGAGCTGGTCCGGCTCGCCACCCGCCGCCCGCAGCGCGGTGACGAGCTTGCCCGCCGCCGAGTCGAACTGCTCGACGAGCGAGGCGCCCTCGCCGGTCTGGCCGCCAAGGTGCACCGATCCACCCGCGACGACAGCGTGAGCGAAGCCGACGGGCTCCGGCAGCTCCGGCGGGTTGACGATCAGCGGCCGGTCCATGCGGGGCTCCGGCCCTCGCTCCAGGCCGCGTGGAACTCGGCGAAGTCGTCGCTCTTCATCAGGAGCGCCTGGGCCAGCGCCTCCATCTCGACCGCGTCGCCGAGCGCCATGTCGAGCTCGCGGGTCAGCAAGCACCTTCGTCGTGGAGTGCGCGAGAGCGGGCCCGTCCGCGAGGCGGCGCGCGAGCTCGCCCGCCGCGGCCGGCAGCTCCTCGTCGTCGACGACGCGCGTCGCCAGGCCGATCGCGGCGGCGCCCTCCGCGTCGACCTCCTCGCCGAGGACGAGCAGCTCGGTCGCGCGGCCGAGACCGATGAGCCGCGGGAGCAGGTACGCGGCGCCCATGTCGGCCCCGGCGAGGCCGACGCGCGTGAAGAGGAACGAGAACTTCGCGGAGCGCGCGACGAGCCGCAGGTCGGCGGCGAGCGCGAGCACGGCGCCCGCCCCCGCGGCGACCCCGTTCACGGCCGCGACGATCGGCAGCGGCGCCTCGCGCATCGCCTTCACCACCGCGCCGCTCATCCGCGTGAACTCGAGCAGCTCCCCCGCGCCCATTCTCTGCAGCTCGCCGATGATCTCCTCGACGTCGCCGCCGGAGCAGAAGCCGCGGCCCTCCCCGGTGAGTACGAGCACCCGCGTGTCGCCGCGGTGCGGCAGCTCGCCGAGCAGGTCGCGCAGGTCGGCGTAGACGTCGAACGTGAGGGCGTTGAGCTTGTCGGGCCGCGAGAACGTGACGGTCGCGACGCCGTCCTCGAGCGAGAGGTCGAAGTTCTGCCAGCGCTCGGTGAAGGCGGCCGAGCCGCGGAAGGGGCTCATGACTGGAGCCCTCCGCCGTCGAGGACGAGCGTCTGCCCGTTGATCGCGGCGGCCTCGGGCGAGGCGAGGAAGACGACCGCGGCCGCGACTTCCTCCGGCTCGAGCAGCCGGCCGAGCGGCGTCATCTGCTCCAGCTCCGGCTTCCGCCTCCTCGGCCGTCCGGCCGGTCTTCTCGACGATGTTCTCGACCGTGCGCCGCGTCATGTCGGTCCGCACCCAGGACGGGCAGACGGCGTTCGCGGTGACGCCGGTTCCCGCGACCTCCGCCGCGGTCGCCCGCATGAGCCCGACCGCGGCGTGCTTGGACGCGGCGTAGGCGGCCGTGTAGCGGGCGCCGGCGAGCCCGGCGGTCGAGGCGACGGTGACGATGCGGCCATCTCCGCGCTCGATCATGCCGCCCACGACGGCACGCGTGCAGAGGAACGCGCCGGTCGCGTTCACCTCGAGGTGCGCGCGCCAGTCGTCGAGCGTCGTGCGGGCCAGCGGCATCCCGGCCGCGACGCCCGCGTTGTTGACGAGCACGTCGACGCGGCCGAGGCGCTCGAAGAAGTCCGTCACGCCCTGCTCGTCGGTGACGTCGAGCTCGTCACGGCCGGGCGCAAAGACGCTTTCGCTGGAGAAGCGCTCGGCGACGGCCTTGCCGATGCCCTTCGTCCCACCGGTCACGACGACGACCCGGCTCACGCCTTGAGCGCCTTCCGGTCGAGCTTGCCGGACGGCGTCTTCGGCAGGTCGTCCACGAAGACGACCTCGCGTGGGTACTTGTGCGGCGAGAGCCGTTCGCGGACGAAGTCCTGCAGGGCTCGCTCCTCGAGCGGCTCCCGCGCGACCACGTACGCCCGCGGCACGGTCAGCCCGTTCTGCTGCGCTCCGATCACCGCGCACTCGATCACCTCGGGGTGCGACGCGAGGCAGTGCTCGATCTCGGCCGGCGCGACCCAGATGCCGCCGACCTTCATCAGGTCGTCCACCCGGCCGCGGTACCAGAAGAACCCGTCCTCGTCGCGCTCGAAGAGGTCGCCGGTGCGGACCGTGTCGCCGTCGAACGTGCGCGCCGTCTTCTCCTCGTCGCCCCAGTAGTAGAGCGCCGCGGTGTCGCCCGTGACGAGGAGCTCGCCGTTGTCGCCGAGCTCGGCCTCGTAGCCCGGGACGAGCTCGCCGGTCGATCCGGCACGCGCCCGGCCGGGCTGATTCGAGATGTAGATGTGGTACAGCTCGGAGGAGCCGATCCCGTCGAGCACCTCGACGCCGAAGGTCGTCGAGCCAGCGGTCGTGCAGCTCGCGCGGGAGCGCCTCGCCGGCCGACGTGCAGAAGCGGAGGCAGGAGAGGTCCCGTGAGGCCGCGTCCGGGTGGTTCAGCATCTGGGCCATCATCGTCGGGACGTTGACGAGGATCGTCGGGCGGTGCTCGGCGATCAGCTCGAAGATCCGCTCGGGCGTCGAGCGCTCGGGGAAGACGATCCCCGCCGCGCCGACGCCGAACGGGTAGAGGGCCGTCAGGTCGCGGGCGTACCCGAAGAAGAGCTTCGGCACCGGCAGCACGACGTCGTCCTCGCGGATCCCGAGCACGCCCTGCGCGTACCAGTCGTTGCTCAGCACCGGGCTGTGGACCGGGTGGACGGCGCCCTTGGGCTGGCCGGTGCTGCCGGTCGTGAACTTCCAGAGCGCGATGTCGTCCTTCGTCGTCGGCGCGGGCTCGAGCTCAGCCGACACGTCCTTGAGGCGCCTGCGGAACTCCTCGTCCGCGACGAGCACCTGCCGTTCGCCCGCGACCTCCCGAATCGCGGGCTCCGTGGTCTCGTCCGCGACGACGACCTTCGCGTCGGTGTACTCGATGTAGTACGCGTAGTCCTTGGGCTGCAGGAACGTGTACGCCTCGGCCGTGACCGCGCCGATCTTCTGGGCGCCGTACCAGAGCGCGACGAGCTCGACCGAGTCGCCGAGGACGAGCAGGACGCGCTCCCCGGCGCGGACGCCGAGCTCGCGCAGGAGGTTGCCGCAGCGGTTGACCAGGCCCGCCAGCTCGGCGTAGCTCGTCGCGCCGCCGGGGCCGATCAGCGCTGTTCGCTCGCCGCGCCCTTCGTCGACGTTCCGATCGACGAACCAGCTGGCGAGATTGAGCTCACGCGGGAGATCGGCGTGCGTGATCACGCCGCTACCTCCCGGATCAGCTCGACGAGCATGGTCGTGAGCGTCTCGAAGGTCTCGCCGCCCTCCTCCGCGGAGGCCTCGGCGGGCGCGCCGCAGTACGCGTGCTCCATGCCCATGGCGACGAAGTCGGTCCGGCCGGCGCGGATCTCGGCGGGCATGTCGACGTGCCGCTCCTCGAGCGCCGGCAGCAGGTCGGCGTGGACGAGCTCGGGCCGGTCGGCGAGCACGAGCGAGGTCTCGTAGCGGCCGGCGTGGCACGAGCCCGCGCGGAACTCCTCGGTCAGCCGCTCGGCGTTCCGGCGGCGGGTGAGGTCGAGCAGCGGCAGCCCGGTCGAGCGCAGCGTCTCGACCTGCTCCGGCTCGAAGTGGCTGTTGACGAGCACGAGCTGGCCGACGGCCTCCGCGATCTCGCGGACGAGCGACCGCAACGTCTCCTCGGAGATCGAGACAGCGCCGGCGAAGGCCGCGCCGTAGCGCGTCACGCCGTACGCGACGGCCGGGAGAACCAGCACCGCGATCTCCCCTTCGAGCCGCTCCGCCGCCCGCTCGCAGATCCCGACCGAGATGATCGTGTCGGTCGAGAGCGGCGCGTGCGGCCCGTGCGGCTCGGTCGCCCCGAGCGGCAGCACGTAGACCGCGTCCGCCGGCACGTCCGGGTACGCCAGCTCACCGAGATTCACGCCCGAACCTCGCCAAGTAACAGACTGTTACTTGCTTGGAGGGGACGCTCGACCTGGGTCTCCGGCAGGTCGAGCAGGACGAGGTCGGCCCTGCCGGCGCCGACGATCGTGTTCGCCTCGTCGAGCGTCGTCAGGTAGCCGCCCACGATCGTCGGCACGCGCGCCTCGTTGCGCACGCGGTCGCTGAGCGCCGTCAGGAAGCCGCGTCGGTACTCGGGCCGGTCGTCGTGGACGGTCTGGCCCGCCTCGACGTGGATCAGGTCCGCGCCGGCCTCGCGCATGGCGCCGGCGATCGCGATCCCGTCCTCGACCGAGTTCCCGCGCGGGTGCCAGTCGGTCACCGAGAGGCGCACGGACAACGGCCCATCCCACACGGCGCGGACGGCCTCGAGGACGCGCAACGGAAGCCGCAGCCGGTCGTCCTCGTCGTTCGTAAGCGGCGACAGGTAGCTGCCGAGCAGGTAGCCGTGAGCCATGTCGATCTCCAGCACCTCGGCGCGCGCTTCGCTCGCCGCGGCGACGAAGGCGTCGACGACGGCATCCTCGTCCGGTTCGCCGGGAACTGCGCCGAACGGCCCGTATGGACGCCTCGTCGGCGCCACGACGGGCCACGCGTCACGGAGAGGGAGGTCGACGCCCCGGCTCCGCGGCTGCGTCGCGCCGCGACGGCCGGCGTGGCTCACACGAAGCAGGAGCTTGCCCTCGGGCCGGGAGACCTCCTCGAGCGACGTCCTTCCCTCCGGGCTCACCGCGACCGACCTTTCGACAAGCTCGAACCGGTTCTCGAAGCGCACGCCGCGCAGCTCGAACGGCGAGAACGCCGGCGGCGGCGAGACCGGCCGCCCGCCGAGCCACGAGTCGAGCGCCCGCGTGAACTGCGGGTCGCGCACGCCCAGAGTCGCGTGGGTGATCCGGCCGCTCCGCGTGAGCAGGTTGAACGCGAACTGGATCGGCTCGAGGTGCGAGTAGCTCGCGATCCGCCCGAAGTACGCGGCGCTCTCGCTGGCGGCCTGCTGCGTGCGCTCGACGTACGGCGCGCGCTCCAGCTCGTAGTCGACAAACGCCGCCTTCAGGTCCCAGCGCCGCCGAGCCACCGCGGCCGCGAGCGCGATCGAGTCCTCCAGCGCGAGCTTCGTCCCGGAGCCGATCGAGAAGTGCGCGGTGTGAACCGCGTCGCCGAGCAGGACGACGTTCCCGTCGTGCCACGTCTGGTTCGTGATCTTCGGGAAGTCGAGCCAGAGCGACCGGTTCGAGAAGAGCTCCCGGCCGCGCAGCTCGTTCGCGAACAGCTGCTCGCAGAACGCGAGGCTCTCCTGCTCGTCCATCTCGTCCAGCCCCGCCGCGCGCCAGACGGCCTCCGGGCACTCGACGATGAACGTCGACATCCGCTCGTCGTAGGGGTACGCGTGCGCGTTGAAGAGCCCGTGCTCGGTCTCGCGGAAGGCGAACGTGAACGCGTCGAACACGTGGTCGGTGCCGAACCAGACGTACTTGCTGCCTTCGGTCCGCACCTTCGTGCCGAAGTCGCGGAAGCGCCGCACGAGGCTGTTCGCGCCGTCGGCGCCGACGACGAGATCGGCCTCGGGAAGCTCCTCGACCTCGACGCCGAACTCGAGCGCGACACCGAGCTCGCGGCACCGCTCCTGCAGGATCTGGAGCAGCCGCTTGCGGGCGATCGCAGAGAACGAGTGGCCGCGCGACGACAGCTCTCGCCCCTGGTAGCGGATGTCGATCCGGTCCCAGCGCGCGAAGGTATCGGTGATCTCGAGGTGCGTCTCCGGATCGGCGTCGCGCAGCGCCCCGAGCGTCTCCTCGCTGAAGACGACGCCGAAGCCGAAGGTGGCGTCGGGCGGCGTTCCGCTCGAGGACGCGGACGTCGACCCCGCGGTCGAGCTTGCGCAGCAGGATCGCGAGGTACAGCCCTGCAGGCCCGGCGCCGACGATCTCGACCTTCACGCGAGCGCCTCCTGGAGCCGCTCGAGCTCCTCGACGTCGGCCGTGGTCGGGAAGAGGACGAGCTCGTCGCAGCCGGCCTCCTCGTAGCCGCGGACGTAGTCCTTGACGGCGCGCGCGCTCGTCAGGTTGCCGGCCGCGATCTTCTCCGCGAACGGCCCGGTGAAGGCGTAGTAGTCGCGCAGGTAGGCGTCCCCCTGCTCGGCGTCGCCGAAGGCGAAGTACCCCTGGCCCCAGAGCCTCGGCTTCCCCGGCCGGCCGAGGTCACTCCACGCCGCGAGCGCCCGCCCCGCCGCGTTCGCGAAGGCCCGCGGCGGCCCGCCGTTGTGCGCGTAGCCGTCCGCGTAGCGCGCCATCCGCGCGTAGGCCGGGCCGCTCAGGCCGCCGACGAGGAGCTCGATGCCGTCGCGCGACGGACCGACGCGGTCGCCGTCGACATCGCCGCGGATGTACGCGAGCTGCTCGCCGAGCCGCTTCCCGCGGCCCTTGTGCTCGACGCCGGCCGCCTCGAAGTCCTCGGTCCGGGCGCCCACGGCGAGCCCGAGGGTCAGCCGCCCGCCCGAGAGCCCGTGTACGGACGCGGCCTGCTTCGCGAGCAGCGCAGTCGAGCGGAGCGGCCCGATCGCGATCATCGTCGCCAGCCGCACGCGGGAGGTCGCCGCGGCGGCCCCGGCCAGCACCGCGAACGGCTCGTAGCTGTCGTAGACCACCCGGTCGAGCACGGCGACCGACGAGAACGGCCCGGCGTCCGCTCGGCGCGCCCAGTCGAGCAAGAGCTCGCCCGTCGCGCCCGGAACCGTCGTGGGGAGTCCGACACCGATGTTCACTTCCGGCCGAAGCTTCACACTTTGCGACATGGAGAGGGAAATCCAGCCGTCCCCCTTCGACCGCCACTACGGGCTCGAGCTCGACGAGGCGACCGACGAGCTCGTCCGCGGCCACGTCCCGGTGCGCGAGCACGTGCTCCAGCCGGTCGGGCTCGTGCACGGCGGCGTCCACGCGTCGATCGCGGAAGCGCTTGCTTCGGTTGGCACCAACGTCGGCGTCATGCCGGAGGGCGATATCGGCCTCGGCATGTCGAACAACTCGACCTTCCTGCGCCCGATCCGGGAGGGCACGATCCACGCCGTCGCGCGCCGCGTCCACCGCGGCCGGACAACGTGGGTCTGGGACGTCGAGCTGAAAGACGACGAAGGCCGGCTGTGCGCCGTCAGCCGAGTGACGATCGCGGTGCGGCCGTTCCGTGCTTGACGCGCCTCGTCAGCTTCGTCGAACCGGCTCGTCTCGCTCGCGCTCGTAGAAGCGGTAGTACCCCCACTCCCGCTGAACCTGTCCGGTGATGAGCTCGAACAGGACAAGCGCGAGGAACGGAGGCACGAGCACGAGCAAGACGAGGATCTGATCGAGCAGAGAGATCGATGTCACTGCCATGAGCGTGACTCTACGCCGACCTGCGTCGCCGCACCGCGGCGTACAGCACGCCGCCGCTGATTACCCCGAGCATGAGCCCGAACACGAGTGCTCCGATGCCGAATCCGAGCAGATGGGGAACGCGTGCACCCGCAGCGAGGTCGGCGTGGACGCCGGCCGATCCGTCCGGGTTCATCAGGACGAGCCGCCAGCTGCCGTTCTCGGGCGCCCAGGAGAGCACCTGCGTTCCTGAGCCGACCCTCCGGGCCACCCAGAAGTCCTGCGCGATGGGGGCGCCGGCGGGTGCGCCTCCCGGGCGCACGCGGAAGTCACCCGGTTGCGCGGCGGCCTGCTGGGCGACCTCGCGCCGGACGCCGGCGAGATACTTCTCGACAGCTCTGGTCGGGCCGATGCCGACGAACACGGGGCTCGCGCTCCGGGTGCGGATTCGGATCGTGCCGAGCAGGTCACGCGGGACGGTGCCGTCGCCGCTCCACCCGGTGCGATAGCTCTCGGAGACGAAGGCATAGGTGCCCGTCGTGTACGACTGCGAGCCGGTCATCAGGTACCCGCTCCCGTCGCGTTGGGTCTGGTCGAAGGTGATCGCGATTCCGCCCGCTGCGATCGCGGCGAGAGCCACGAGTGCCAGCAGGCTGCCGAGCACGACAGTGAGGACGCGCCCAGCGCCCCAACGGTCGGCGCGTGCCTCTGCCGCCGGCTCGGGCTGAGCAGGAAGGGGCACCGCGAAGACGCCACCGGGGTCCGCCTCGCCCGTATCCAGACGGAAGGGCGGATACTCCCGCGTCATCAGCGCGCCGTAGGCACCCACGCGCAGCACCCAGCGGTTGAGGCCGAGCACGAGATCGAAGATGGAGCGTGGATAGCGGCCGCTGAAGGCCAGCGCGACCACCGCGAAGAAGACGAGCAGGTCGACGAGGCCGACGGAGAACGTCCGTGACCAGTTCGCGTCCGCCTGCCAGGTCACCCCGGCCCCTGCCCCGGCGATGATCCCCGTGACGAGGTACTGCGGGAACCCGGCCAGCCACCAGCCGATCAGCGGCAGACCGTGCCGCTGCGACTCGGGATAGTCGATCTCGAGCCGGGCGGGATAGTCCGGAACGTCCGCGAGCGTAAAGGGCGGATAGCGGTCGGTGCCGTTCGCGGCGAACGCGTAGAAGGACACGCGCCACGTCCAGCGCAGCACGCCGAGATTGAACTCGAAGATCCCGCGCGGGTAGCTACCCCCGAACAGGAGCGCGAAGAACGCGACGAGCGAGAGCAGCACGAATGCCAGCCAGAGGAAGGCGAGCACGAAGTAGTGCGGTACGAGGAGCAGCCACTTGACGAGCCACAGCAGCCGCGACGGCTGCTCGAGATGGCCTTCGAGCCTGGCCGGATAGCCGGGGCTCGTCGGCACCAGGGTCGCTTGCATCGACGATCACCTCCGTTCCCGATGCGGCGTCTCGAGCCAGATTCTCCGCGTGCGTCCGCCGGCGCATCAGGGGATGCGCTGATTCGCCGTCGTGGATAAGCGGCGCTTGTGTGCGAGGCTTGACTGACCGTGCAGATCGCGCTCGCACTGGTGCTCACGATCGTCTCGACCTGCGCCCTCGACCTCGGGTATCTACTTCAGCACGACGTCGCAGCGAGCCTCCCGCCGCTCTCGCTTCGCCGGCCGATCGCCTCCGTGCGCTCGCTCCTCGTCGAGCGGCGGTGGCTGCTCGGCTTCGGCATTCAGGGTGCCGGCTTCGTCCTCTACGTGATCGCGCTCGCGCTCGCGCCGCTCTCGCTCGTGCAGGCGACCGCCGCGGGCGGGATCGGGATCCTCGCGATCATGGTCTCCCGGATCACGCACGTCCCGCTGACGAGGCTCGAGCGGATCGGGGCCGCCGTCTCGGTCGCCGGGCTCGCACTGCTCGGCCTCTCGTTGCTCTCGACCCATGGTGAGGGGACCGGGGCGACGTACGGCTGGGTCGGGGTCTGGCTGGGAGCCTCGGCGGCCGCGGCCGTACTGTGCGTGACGCTGCTCGCGCGCGCGATCGGACGCGCGCCCGCTTGGGGCATCGCCTCGGGCATCCTCTTCGCGGCCGGCGACGTGGCGACCAAGATGGCCGTCTCGGGCGGCGCCACCAATGTCGCCTTCCTCGCCTGCCTGATCGTGTTCTACAGCGCTGGAACGGCTGTGCTCCAGGCCGCCTTCCAACGGGGCGGAGCGCTGACGACCGCCGGTCTCTCGACCCTGCTGACGAACGCGCTGCCGATCGTTGCCGGCATGGTGCTCTTCCACGAGCCGTTCCCTTCCGGCTGGACCGGCGCCGTCCGCATCGCGGCGTTCGTCGCCGTCATCGCCGGGGCCGTCCTGCTTTCGATCCACAGAAAGGAGACCGAGTCGCAGTCGGGGCGCAGTCAGACGCTGCCGGAGCTCAAGCCGGTCCCAGGCTGATCAGGCGGAGCCGTGGCCGCCCATCGTCTTGGGCGCCAGCATCCGCTCGTCGGGCGGCGCGGGCGCGGCCGCTTCGGCGACGACCGGCTCGAGCGTCGTCCGCAGCGGCACCTCCTTGAGCAGCCAGGAGAGCGCGAAGGGCACGGCCGCCAGCACCATCCCGAACAGGAAGACGCCGTGGAGCGCGTTCGCGAAGGCGACGAGAAAGTCGGCGTGCACCGCAGCGGGGAGCTGCTTCGCCTGCTCCGGGTTGAGGTGGACGCCACTGCCGAGATGGGCGGTGACGCTCTGCGGCAACCGCGAGAGCTGGCTCGCGAGCCTGCTGGCGAAGATGGCGCCGAAGATGGCGACGCCGAACGACCCGCCGACGGAGCGGAAGAAGGTGGCAGTCGACGTGGCGACGCCGATCTCCTGGGGCCGAACGTCGTTCTGGACCACGAGCACGAGGACCTGCATGACGAGCCCGATCCCGACCCCCACGACGAGCATGTAGACCGAGGCGAGCCAGGGTGCTGTCCCGACCCGCAGGAGCGAGAGCAGGTACATGCCGACGATCAGGGTCGCGGTGCCGGCGATCGGAAAGGCCTTGTAGCGGCCGATCCGGCTGATCACCCGGCCGGAGAGGATGGCGGCGACGAGCAAGCCCGCCATCAGCGGCAGCAGCCGCAGGCCCGAGCTGGTCGGGCTGGCGCCGTAGACCAGCTGGAGGTAGAGCGGGATGAAGACGATCGCGCCGAACATCGCCATCCCGATCGCGAAGCCCATCGCGCTCGCGACGCTGAAGACGCTCGAACGGAAGAGCGAGAGCGGCAGGATCGGCTCGGCGGCCCGCGTCTCCCACCAGACGAAGAGGAGTAGCAGGGCGACGCCGACTATCCCGAGCCCGACGATCGTCGCCGAGCCCCAGGCGTACTGGTTGCCGCCCCAGGTGGTGAGCAGGATCAGCGCGCTGACGCCCGCGGTGAGGAGCGCCGCGCCGAGCACGTCGATCCGGTGCCTGACCGGGGGCGTGTGCAGGTGCAGCCGGGTGGCGACGATCAGGACCGCGAAGGCGCCGATCGGCATGTTGACGTAGAAGACCCAGCGCCAGGAGAGCGTGTCGACGAGGAAGCCGCCGAGCAGCGGCCCGGCGACCGAGGCGACCGCGAAGACGGAGCCGATCAGGCCCATGTAGCGCCCGCGCTCCCTCGGCGGGACGATGTCGGCGATGATCGCCTGCGCCCCGACCATCAGGCCGCCGGCGCCGATCCCCTGCAGGGCGCGGAAGCCGATCAGCTCGCCCATCGACTGTGAGAGCCCGGCCAGCATCGAGCCGGCGAGGAAGATCAGGATCGCCGCGAGGAAGAGCGGCTTGCGGCCGACCATGTCGCCGAGCTTGCCGTACACCGGCGTGGAGACCGTCGCGGCGAGCAGGTAGGCGGTCACCACCCACGAGAGGTGGTTGAGCCCGCCCAGGTCGCCGACGATCGTCGGGAGCGCGGTCGAGACGATCGTCTGGTCGAGCGCGGCCAGGAACATGCCGAGCATCAGCGCTCCGAAGACGGTCCACAGCGCTCGCCCTGTCAACCGCCCGTCTTCCGGCGTGCTCAATTCTCGCGCCTCCCTGCCGCACGCGCGAGCTGAGCCCGCGTGAGCGGCGGCTGCGGCAGCGCCGTCGCCGATTCGGCGCGCAGGCCGTCGAGCAGGAGACCGAGGTAGCGGCGCCAGAAGTCGGGCGCCACGTCGGCGGTCGTCTCGATCACCCGGCCGGCTGTCCAGAAGACGAGCGGAAGATCCTCGCTCGTGACGTCGGAACGCAGCGTCCCCTGCGCCTGGGCCCGCTCGATCAGCCCGCGCAGGACGGGCCTGATCCGCGCGCGCATCGCCTCCGCCCGCCGCCGGCCGTGCTCGCGGCTCGCCAGCACGTCCTTGAGCCCGCGGTTGGCAGCGTGCCGGGCGAGCGCTTGCTCGAGGAAGGTGGTGAGCCCGGTCCAGGCGTCCTCCTCCGCGCCCGCCTGGTGGGCGAGCTCGACAAGCTCGGCAAAGGCGTCCTCGAGCACCGCGTCGATCAACTCGTCCTTGGTCGGGAAGTGGCGATAGAGCGTCCCCATCCCGAGACCGGCGTGCTGGGTGATCTCCTCGACCGAAACATCCGGCCCCTCGCGCGCGATCAGCTCACGGGCGCTCGCGACGAGCCGCTCGCGGTTGCGTCGAGCATCGCTGCGCAGGGTCTTTGTCCCGGTGGCCGTGAGACTCACCTTCCTACTATGCCACAAAAGCGGAGTGCGCCCTCCGCTTTCCGTTAGCCGGTGCTCGTCTCGGTCTTCGGGATCCCCAGCAGCCGTTCCGCCTCCTGCGCCGGCGGCTCGGCTCCAACGCGCCGGTAGAAGTCGAATGCTCGCTGGGCGTGCTCGCGGCCGGCCGCGTCCGCCGCCGGTGCCTCTCGGGCCGCGAGCAGCCGCGCATCGGCTTCCTGGGGCTTGGCGCCCATCGCGGCATACACCTCGATTGCGCGCCCGAAGTCACCGGCAAGAATCGCGCAGGCCCCTTCCTCCCAGTGAGTCAGCGGCTCGTTCTGCCCGAACCTCGCCAGGAACTCGGCCTCGCGACCCAGTGACCTCACGACCGGGGCCAGGTCCCCGAGCCAGTAGTTCAAGCCCACCAGGTCCGTCTCGAGAAGCTCGACCAAGATCGACTCGGCATCTCCGGGCTTGCCCGCCATTCCCAGCACTCGTGCGCGCCCGGCAAGCGCCGGCAGAAGCACCTGCGCATCTCCGGACGTACGAGCGAAGTCGACGGCGCGGCTCGTATCCGCGAGCGCGCCGGCCACGTCTCCGCGAGCGACCCGGATCTGCGCTCGCACCGTCCGCGCCGTCGGTTCCAGGTAGTGGGGGGAGCCGGCCTCGACCTCGGCGAGGAACTCGTCGAGGGCCGAAAGCGCCTCGTCCCAGCGGCCCTCGTGATACGCCACCCACGCCTGCTCCTCGGTGAACCAGACCCGGTCGAACGTGTCGCCGAAACGTTCCGCCGCGGCGATGGCAGCGGAATAGAGCTCCCCAAGACGTTCGAGCTCGCCGTAGCCGGACAGCATCGACGCAAGGTTCTTGTACCCCCGGATGATGTTCTCGGCGTGGTTCTGCTCCAGCGAGACGGCCAGGCTCTGCTCGAGCTGCTCGATCCCCCCTCGATCCCGGTTGACCGCACGGACGGTGCCGAGCGTGTTCAGAGTGTGCGCCCGGATGTCGGCCAGGTCGAGCTGCTCCCCGATCTCCAGGCTGGCTGCCGCCGTTTCGAGGCTCGCCTCGAACCGGTTCGCCAGCATCAGCTGGATCGCGACACTCCCGAGCAGATACGCCTTCGTATGGCTGGCCGGGAGTCGGTCGGCGAGATCGACAACCTTCTCATGGTGTACGGACGCGTCCTTGCCGCGACCCTCGTTCCAAGCGTCCCACCCGAGGTACAACTCCGCCTCGGCGGCACCCTCGAGGTCACCGTCGGCGACCAGCGCGTCTCGCGCCCTGAGGAGCTCCTCGTGCTCGAACCGGTGGAAGAGGGTCGGGCGGCGGTAGCGGACAACGAGTCGCGCCCATTCGGGGCTGTCCTCGGGCCACAGCTCGCGGGCGCTCACGTAGAACTCCCGTGCGGCCGACGTCGAGCCGAGCGAGTAGGCGCGGTCGCCTGCATCCTGCAGGGCAACGCGCGCGCGGGCGACGAGCTCGTCGACATCCTCCCCCGTCGCTCGGGCGAGCTCGAGGGCCTGCGTGTAGTGGTGGGCAAGAGTCTCGGCATGATCCTCCGAGCGAGGAAGAGACTCGATCCAGGCAGCGGCCGCCCGATGCTTGGCCGCCCGTGCGGCTCGCGGGATCTGGCCGTAGGCGACGTCCCTCACGAGCAGGTGCCTGAACGCGTACTCGGTCTCGCCCGCCACCGACGAGCCTTGCGCACGCTGGACGAACTCCTTGCGTTCGAGAGCGTGCAGAAGCTCCTCGGTTCGATCCGGTTCTGCGCCGTCGATCGCCGCCGCCGCGCCTCCCCAGAACACCTTGCCGACGACCGATGCATCCTGGATCAGGCGCTTCTCCTGGGCCGAGAGGAGGTCGAGCCGCGCCGCGATGATTCCCTGCACGGTCTCCGGTAGCGGGAGCTGCTCGGCCGACGCGTGCTCGGCCAGCATGCGCACGTACTGCTCTGCGTAGAGGGGGTTCCCGCCCGCGTGGGCGAGCAGCGCCGACTGCGTGTCGGCCGGGAGGACGGGCCGGCCGAGCAGGGCGCCGATCAGCAGCTGCGTCTCCTCGTCCGTGAGCGGTGCCACCGTCAGGGTCGTGACGTTCGGCTTTCCACCGCCCCAGCCCTGCCGCCGCTCGAGGAGCTCAGGACGCGCGGTCGCAAGGACGAGGATGGGCACCCCACTCGCCCAGTCGACCAGGTGATCGACGAAGTCGAGGAGACTGTCATCGGCGAAATGCAGGTCCTCGAAGACGAGCACCAGCGGCCGTTCGCTCGCCAGAGCCTCGAAGAACCGGCGCCAGGCCGCGAACGACTCCTTCCACCGCTCCGGGCCTGGCTCGATCTCGTCGCCGATCCCTGCCAGCGCCCGCAGGTGACCCTCGACCCAGCCGGTCTCCGCCTCGTCGGGCATGACGGTCTCGACCGCTGCATGCACCTTCCCGGCGACCTCCTCGGGAGAGTCGGTTTCGAGAACCGCCGCTTCGGCCTTAACCATCTCGGCGAGCGCCCACAAGCTCGAGCCCTCGCCGTACGGCAGCGAGCGCCCTTGCCGCCAGCGGATCAGGTCGGGGTCGGCTTCGACCGCCTGCATCAACTCGAAGACGAGCCGGCTTTTTCCGATGCCCGGCTCGCCTACGAGGGTCACGAGCTGGACGGCGCGCTGCTGCCGGGCCCGGTCGAGCGCATCCTGCAGGGCACGCAGGTCGCGCTCGCGGCCGATCAGCCGCGTTTTCACCTCGCGGAGCAGGTCGACCCCGAACCGGGCGCGTGGCTGGAGCGCCTCCCAGACGGAAATCGGCTGGGCTTTTCCCTTGGCCTCGACCGGGTCCGCCTCGCGGTACTCGATCGCATGGCTCGTCGCCCGGTGCGTCGTCTCGCCGACGAGGATGCCGTTCACGGGCGCCGCGGCCTGCAGCCTTGCGGCGGTGTTGACCACGTCGCCCGAGGCCATGCCCTCGCCCTCCGACGCGCCGATCCGGATCAGGGCCTCGCCGGTGTTCACGGCGATCCGCAGCTCGAGGTCTGCCTCGTCCCGCACCCAGTCGCGGATCGCGATCGCCGCGCGGACCGCTCGCTCGGGGTCGTCTTCATGGACGACGGGGGCGCCGAAGAGCGCCATCACCGCGTCGCCGATGAACTTCTCGACCGTGCCTCCGTGACGCTCGAGCTCTGTGCGGAGGCGCGCATGGTAAGGCGCCAGGAGAGCGCGCACGTCTTCCGGATCGAGCTGCTCGGCCCGCGCGGTGAAGCCAACGAGATCTGCGAAGAGCACGGTCACGACCTTTCGCTCTTCGCGCGGCTGCGCCTCCGGCGGCAGCAGCGCGGCACCGCACATTCCGCAGAGCCGGAAGCCGTCCGGGTTCGCCTGCCCGCAGCTCGGACACGTGAGCATGCATTGAGTCTAGGAGGGTTTCCATACCAAGAAAGGGCGCTCCAGACTTTCCCTTGACATCGAACCATCTGTCGATACACTCTCGACCTGAAGTAGTTCGATGTCGAGAATGTTGACGGGAAGGCTTCATTCAGCCTCCCGGAAAGGGGAGCCGATGACCACCGCAGTCGAGAAGCACTTTGTCTTCACACGGCTTGACGAACTGGAGCCCGCGCCCCGAATCGCACCGGGAGGAACCGATGACGGGCGGCAGCGATTCGACGTCCGTCGCCGCCTCGGCATCACCGCGTTCGGCATCTCCGCGTTTCGCGCCCCGAGCGGCGTCGACGTGATCCGCGAGCACGATGAGACCATGCTCGGCGAGGCGGGGCAGGAGGAGGTCTACGTCGTCCTCGAGGGCGCAGCAAGGTTCGAGATCGACGGTGAGGTCCTCGAGGCGCCCACCGGCGCCCTTGTCCAGGTTCAGCCGACCGCGAAGCGGAAGGCGACGGCTACAGAGGACGGCACGACGATCCTGGTCGTCGGGGGAACCGCGGGCAAAGCGTACGAGCCCGCTCCGGAGGAAGCCGCGGAGGCGTTCGCCGCTTACAACGCAGGCGACTTTGAGGCAGCGTTGGCGAAGCAGCTCGTCGTCGTGGAGAAGCGGCCGGACAATGCCGTGGCGCACTTCAACGTCGGGTGCTTCGCGGCACGAGCGGGACGTGCTGACGAGGCAATCGAGCACCTCCGGCGAGCGGTCGGGATCAACGAGCGGATCAAGGAGCTCATCGCCACTGACGAGGACCTCGACTCCATTCGCGAAGATCAGCGCTTCGCCGAGCTGACGAGAGAGAGCGGATGATGTGACTCCAGGTCAGTCGCCGGGCGCGAGTGGCGGCCCGACGTTGACTTAACCGCGGTACCCGGAAGATGGCTTCCACAACGTAACTCTCGACCGCAGTACCCAGCGCGGAAGATCGTTGGTTGCCTGGCTTCAGCCGTCGACGAGGACGCCGCTCAACGGGCCGAGCACGCGGCCTGAGCGGCTGGAGAGGTGTTCGAGCCGCACGAGCCGATGGGTGAGCGGCAACCCGAGGGCGCGTCGGTCCAGCTGCTCCTTGCTGATCGGTTTCCAGAGCTCGTCGACCGCGCGGATCGGGTCGTCCGGGATCGCCTCGACCGGGAGCTCGAGATGCTCGGACCAGAGCCTGAGCCGCGTGTCGCGCGCGAGCTCCGGGTCGTGGGCGACGACATTCATCTCGGTGTCGTTGAACAGTGAATGCTCGTTGAGGTTGGCCGAGCCGAGCGTGAGCCACTCGTCGTCGACGATCGCGATCTTCGCGTGGATGTAGACGGGGTCGGTGTGCTGCTCGGAGCGGGCGTACAACGTGCAGGCGAGGACGCGCCCCGCGTCGTCGTCGGCCTCGATCAGACACGCGAGCATGCCCCGCGTGTCGTCGGAGCCGCTGTTCGGCTTCGCCGGCAGGACGAGCACGACCCGAAAGTCCGGGTGCGGTGGATTCGCGATCTTGTCGAGGAGCACGGCCTCGATCTCCGGTGACCACAGGAACTGGTTCTCGAGATAGATGAACCGTTTGGCAGCCTTGAGGCCCCGCAGGTACGACTCGAGGATGCCGAAGTCGCCCCGTGGCTTTGCGTCGTAGATGCGCTCTGGAATCGTCCGCACGATCTGCAACTCGACGTCCCCGGCCGCCGTCGACGGACGCACCGCGTCAAGCGTCTCGCCCGTCACCTCTCGCCATCGCATCCGGAAGTGCTCTCCCACGTCGGCGACCGCCGGCCCCTCTATGCGCGCGCAGGCGTCGTGCCAGCCGACGGCCGCGCGGGGCGGGTGGTTGTTCCAGTCGAAACGGTCGCCCGACTCGGAGGTGAGATCGATCCCGCCGACGAACGCGACACGGTCGTCGACGACGATCGTCTTCTCATGGTGGCAATGCATCGGCCGCTCCTTCGAATCGAGCGCACACTGGATCCTCGTCTCGCCCACGAGGCGATCGCGCATCCTCCGCACGTCCTTGCGCGAGGGGCGGAAGAGCGGCAACGGTGCGCCCGCCCACACCAGGACGCGCACGTCGACACGCTCCGACAGCTCACCGAGCAGGTTGCGGAGCACGAGAGGCTCGCCGTCACGTTCGAGCGCAAAGTCCGGCGAGAAGTGCCATCCCGTCAGGTGGACGTGCGATTTCGCGGAGCGCAGCGCCTCGGCGATCACAGGCAGGGCCTGAGCGCCGTCGATGAGAATCTCGATCTCGTTCCCTGGGCGTGGTGGCGGCCTCACATCTGCCCACCCACCGGCCGTTGGCTCCAGCGCCTCGAGCTGACCGATCCGCGTGAAGCGTCGCCGGTGATGGCGACTGATCTCCCGCGTGATCTGGTCGCCGAACCAGCATTCAAGGGGGAAAAGCGCCTGGCGGATCGGCCGCAGCGAGTCGACGCCGCTCAAATCCTGCGGTAGCGCGCGTCGCTGAGCGAATAGAGCGCGAACGCGATCAGCCCAAAGGCGACGATGCCGAGCAGGACCGAACCGTAAGGCTGGTTCGCGAGCTTCGCCAGCGCGCCGTCGAGACCGACCGCCGTCTTCGGGTTGTACTCGATCGCGGCCTTGACCAGGAAGACGCCGATCAGGCCGAAGACGACCGCTCGCGCGAGATGCCCCACGGTGCCAATGCGTCCGATCCACTTGCGGACACCGGGAGACATCTCCTCGGTCTTCGAGTCGTCGAGGAACTTCTGCGTGACTCCCTTGTAGGCCTGGTAGAGAGCGACACCGATCATCACCGCCCCGGCCGCTCCGACGATCCATGGTCCACCCGGCCACCCGAGGATGCCTGCAGCCGAGCTCTTGGGGTTGGTGCTGCTGCTCGAGCCGGATCCGATCAGAATCTCGACCGCGAGCACGCACAGCGCGCCGTACGCGAGACCGCTCGCCAGCGCCGCGAGGCGGTCGAAGCCAGAGTCCGAGCCCTCGGGCCCCCGTCCGAGTGCGGCCCGGAACAACCGCCACAGCGCATAGCCGCCAAGCCCGATCGCGAGCAGCGTGAGCAGCAATGAGCCGAACGGCTGGTTCGCGACGGTGTTCAGCGCGCCGTGTTGATTCGTCAGCTTGCCGCCGGACCCGATGGCGAGCTTGAGCGCGAGGATGCCGATGATGGCGTAAATCGCCGAACGCGCCACGAAGCCTGCGCGGGAGAGCCATTCGAACGCCGCACTGTTGACGAAGTCTTCCCCGGCACCCTTGGCATGCCGGAGCTCACGTGCCGGACGGATCTCACTCATGGAGTTCCTCTCTGGTTGATGGGACGCAGACGCTGATTGCCCCGGGCTCGACCTTGACCGTGAACGACTTCACCTTCGTCCGGTCACCACCGTCGAGCTCGTAGACGACCTTCCGGGAGAGCTTGACCTTGACGTCGCACGCCTTCGTCGTCTGCGCGAACGGCGATTGGGCGACGGAGCCGGCAACTGCGCGCGTGATCATTCGGGACCAGTCGAGTACGCCGTCGGCGGTCACCACTCCGACGTCCAGCTTTCCGTCGTCAGCCCTCGCGTCCTCGAACGCCTCGATGCCTCCGAAGAGCTTGCCGACGTTCCCGAGCAGGATGCAGGTTGCCTTGCCCTTGAACCACTCCGCTCCGTCGATTTCGATTCTCGCGCGGAACGGCTTGAGGCGGAGGTTTTTGGCGCCGGTCCAGACATAGGCGGCGCGACCGAAGCGCCCCTTGAGCCCACTGTCGCCGGCGTCGCGGATCATCGCTGCGTCGAAGCCCGCGCCGGCCATGACCGCGAAGCGCTCGCCGTTGAAGCTGCCGACATCGATCTCCCGACAGTCACCGCGGAGCCCGATCGCCACAGCCTGTTCGATGTCTTTCGGAATGCCGAGATTCGAGGCGAAGAGGTTCGCGGTGCCGGCGGGAACGATCGCGAGCCGGACGCTCGACCCGGCGAGGACGTCGACGCAGCGCTGCACCATGCCGTCGCCGCCCCAGGCGAAGACGAGCTCCGCGCCCTCGTCGAGCGCACGCTGCACCTGCGCCGGCGCTTTCTTGCTCTTGGGAACCTCGGCCCAAAACGGGTCGTCGATCCCCTCGGCTTTCAGCACGCGGCGTAGCTGCGGCAGGCCGCCGTCGAACGACTTGCCGGCATGCGCGATGACTGCAACCTTCATTCCGCCGCCGCTCCAGCCGACCGACACGCAAGAACGAGGACGCACAACGCTGCGATCCCGACGACGATGCCCCCAGCGATGTCGAGAGGGTGATGCATGCCGCGGTACATGCGCGCTGTCGCGACGAACGCGACCATCCCACCTGCGAGCAGCCAGGTAACGACGCGAACCGCCCGATCCCGGAAGCGAGAGGTAACCAGGAGCGCGAGCCCGCCGTACACGGCGATCGCCGCAGCCGTGTGCCCGGATGGATAGCTGGCGTCGACTGGCAGGGCTTCCAGGCGGTGAACGCGCGGGCGGTGCGAGTGCACCACGAGCGTGGTCGCACGGTAGGTCGCAGACTCGACGGCGAGCGTGAACACGAAGAACGCCACCAGCGTCCACTTGCGAAAGAGAGCAGACACGAGCGCCAGGACGCCCGCGACGATCGGCAGCACGACGCCGCCGGCGATGATCGAGCCGATCAGCGATGCTTCGGTCCGTGTTGGCGTGCGATGTGCCGCGAGCCAGACGTCGACTCGCTCGTCCGCGGCGCCGATGCGGCCGGTCTCGACCACGTGGGTCACGAGAAGACCGAGCACGATCGAAAGCCCGGCGATCACGGCCAGGCCGCCGAACATCACCAGGAAGAAGGCGACGACCGGATGGCCGCTGACGAGTGCACCGAGGCGCTCGGAGAGCCCCCCTTCGCGCGGCCTGAGAAGGCGCGCAGGCGACTTCTCCTGGCTACGGCGGGGCTGAAAGCGCACCGCAGGATGGGTTTTGACAGAGGCGATGACGGAGAAGTTGCCCATCTCGACACCTTCTAACCCATGCCGCTGTTACTACTGCTCATCTTGGCTCTGACCCTCGGCCTTGCGGCCGGCTTGCTGGTCTGGCGCCTTCCCCGCACCGTTGCGTCGTCCCAGCCGGCGTCCGAGGGCGCACGAAGGATCGGCGAGAAGATCGGCCGCTACCCAACCTTGCGCCGTGCCCTGCGTGCGCGAGTCGACCCCGCCGCGGCCACCGGCCTTGCTCTGACGCTCGCCCTCGTCGCCGTGATCGGCGGCGGCGTCCTCTTCGGGCTGCTCGCGTACCTCGTCCGGTCGAACGCCCATCTCCACGGAGTCGACAACGGCGTCGCGAAGTGGGGCAACGCGCACGGGTCGGCGTTCTCGACGGACGGACTGAACGTCGTCACGCAGCTCGGCGGCATCTACCTGGTCGTCGCGCTGTGCGTCGTCCTGGCCTTGGGCGAGACGCTGGTCGAACGGAGCGTGTGGGTGATCCCATTCGTCGTCACCGTGATGGGCGGCGAGGAGATCCTCACTCTGACCGTCAAGGATCTCGCCCACCGCGTGCGGCCTGCGTTCAATCCCGCCGCCGCGACTCTGGGGCCATCGTTTCCGAGCGGCCACTCCGCGACGGCGGCCGCGTTCTACGCTTGCGCGGCTCTCCTGATCGGTCGACGTCGCGGACGGCCGGCACGGGCGGTGCTGGCCGGAATGGCCGTTGGGCTCGCCGTCGCGGTCGCGGCCAGTCGCGTGCTTCTCGATGTGCACTGGCTGACCGACGTGATCGCCGGACTCGCTCTCGGCTGGGCCTGGTTCTCGGTGTGCTCGATCGCCTTCGGAGGCCGGCTGCTGCGCTTCGGGGCGGGCGCCGAGACGGCAGCGCGAGCGATGGAGGCGAGCTCACGCCGGACCTCGCCCTCGCCAGCGCCACGCCGGATGCGCACGTCGTGAATGCGGAAAACGCAAGTGCCCGATGCGTGGTTCGAAGCGCGATCCAGGCGGGAACAGGAATCTCGCGATGGATGAGCGATCGGCGAAGCTGGCGGAGAACGAGACGATCTTCCGCGCCGGCAACGAGAGCATCGAGAGAGCAGCCAGCGGCAAGCTCGAGCAGGCCCCGTTTCTGTGCGAGTGCGGGGACGAGCGCTGTCTCGCGCCGGGTCGAGCTCACACCGGCCGCGTACGAGGCGGTACGCGCCCACCCGTCTCGATTCTTCGTCGTTCCAGGACACGAGGACCTGACCGCGGGTGAGGTGGTCGTCGAGCAGCACGATCGCTACACGCTCGTCGAGAAACAAGGCGAGGAGCGGGAGCTCGTCGAAAGCCGAGACCCACGCGCCTCGTAGCCGATGCCGCGCGACTCCCGAGAAAGGAACGAGGCCCTCTTCCGGGCGGTCAACGAGCGGATCGAGGACGTAAGCCAGACCGTTCCGCGTGACGAACAGCTGATGCAGTTTCTCTGCGAGTGCGACGACAAAGCCTGTGCGGAGAAGATCAGCGCAACACGAGCCGAATATGAGGCGGTCCGGGCCGTAGCTACGCACTTCATCGTGCTGCCTGGCCACGAGGATCCCGACATCGAGCACGTCGTTCTGCAGAACGAACGCTTTCTGATCGTGGAGAAAGAGGGCCGCGCGGCGCAAGACGCTGAGAAGAGCGACCCACGAGAGAAGTAGACGCGAGCCTCAGCGCCGCTGCGGGTGCGGGCGGAACGTGCGGTGCCGTGCTACTTATGGGTCGTTCGGATGAGCTCCGCCTCCTATGAACAGGCCTGTGCGGCTCACCGGTGGGAGGTGCCCGCGCAATACAACATCGCTGCGGATGTGTGCGACAAGCACCCGCGCGACAAGCTCGCGATGGTCTGGGAGAGCTTCGACGGGTCGTATCGAGAGCTCATGTGGGGCGAGCTCCAGGACCTTGCGAACCAGGCGGCGCAGGTGTTGCGAGGACACGGCATCGAGCGCGGCGACCGGGTTGCGGTCGTCGCGCCGGCGACGCCGGAGACGGCCGCGATCTTCTTCGGCGTCTGGAAGCTGGGTGCGGTCCTCCTCTCGATGTCGGTTCTCTACGGTGACGAGTCGATCCGTCACCGCCTCGCCGACTCCGGTGCCGCGCTCGTCGTCACCGATGCCGCAAACGCGAAGCGCTTCGATGACGCAAGCGCACCGTTGCTGGTGCTGGAAAGCGACACGCTTGCAGGTACGCCGACCGAGGCCATCGACTGCGACACCTCGGCCGATGATCCGGCGCAGCTCTACTACACCTCAGGGACGACCGGGCTCGCCAAGGGAATCGTGCACGCCCACCGCTACATCCTCGGGCACGAAGAGTTCGTCTACTGCCACGAGGTCGAGGAGGGCGAGCGTTTCCACGGCATGGGCGAATGGGCCTGGGCGGCCGGGATCGCGCCGCTGCTCGGGCCGTGGCGTCTTGGCGCGGTGCAGTGCGTTTACCGGCGCGAGTCGGGATTCGACCCGCACAAGCAACTCGACTTCCTCAGCCGCCGCAATGTCACGAACGTGTTCACGACGCCGACCGCGATGCGGTCGATGATGGCGATCGCCGATGCGGGCAAGCGTTATCCGCAGCAATTCCGCCGCGTCTGCTCGGCCGGCGAGCCCTTGAACCCCGAGGCGATCCGCTGGTTCCGGGAGCAATACGGCGTGACCGTGCTCGACTACTACGGCTTGACCGAGTCGTACCCCTTGGTGGCCAACTACCCATTCATGGAGGTGCGGGAGGGGTCGATGGGAAAACCAATGCCAGGCTGGAAGGTCGAGCTCCTCGACGAGGATGAGCGTCCGGTCCCCCGCGGCGAGCGAGGCGAGATCTGCCTCGGCGCTCGCTCGAACCCGCACTACCCGCTTGGATACTGGGAGCGGCCGGCCGAAACCGAAGAGGTGTTCGGCGGCGAGTGGTTTCACACCAAGGATGCCGCTCGCCAGGACGACGACGGATACGTCTGGTACGAAGGCCGCGCCGACGACGTGATCATCGCCGCCGGTTACCGGATCGGCCCGTTCGAGGTCGAGTCCGCGTGCCTCGAGCATCCGGCCGTGCGGGAAGCCGCGGCTGTCGCCTCGCCCGACGAGCTGCGTGGCAACGTCGTCAAGGCGTTCATCGTGCTCGCCTCCGAGAATGAGCCATCCGACGAGCTCGCCGAGGAGATCAAGGCCTTTGTTCGCGGGCGGCTCTCCGCCTATGCCTACCCGCGACGCATCGAGTTCGTCGAGGACCTCCCGAAGACGCTCACCGGCAAGATCCGTCGGATCGAACTTCGTCAACGCGAGCTCGAACGAGTGCAGGACGAACGCCGCTAGAGACTGCCCAGCAGCCTGCCTCCCCGTTTACTACTCCATAGACGACGAAAGCCCCGGATGTCCGGGGCCTTTCTAGAGAGAGAGCGGATGATGGGATTCGAACCCACGACCTTCTGCATGGCAAGCAGATGCTCTAGCCAACTGAGCTACATCCGCGTAGCGCGGCCAGTATAGCCGCCTCTAAGCAGAGTCCAGGGCCTCGTTGACGAGGCTGTCTGCGAGCTCGTTGTGGGCCCGCCGCACCGCCGTGTAGCGCACTCGTTCGAGGCGGTCCGCGAGGTCCGACGCCTGCTCGTTGAGCTCCCGCAGGGCTGCGTTCTTGACCTTGTACTCGCCTCGCATCTGCTTGACGAGGAGCTCCGAGTCGGAGATCACCTCCAGCTCGCCCACGCCCAGCTCGAGCGCTTTCTCGAGGCCGGCGACGAGGGCCCGGTACTCGGCGACGTTGTTCGTCGCGACGCCGATCCGCTCGCCGCGGGCGTCGAGCACGTGGCCGTCCTCGCTCTCCAGCACGTAGCCGTACGCAGCCGGCCCGGGGTTGCCGCGCGCGCCGCCGTCGGTCGAGAGGCGCGCCTTCACAGCAGCGGGTAGATGTCGAACGCGGGCTCCTCGTACGGGTGCGCGCGGCGCAGCGCCTCGACGACCTCGGCCTGCCGCTCCTCCGGGAAGACGGTCTCCAGGCGCAGCTCGGCGACTCGCTGCTCGCGGCCGGGCTGACCGACGTCCGGGTCGGTGCCCGCGCCGCCGAGGAACGTCCCCGTCCCTTCCGCGTACCACGAGCAGCGCTCGTAGTCGCCGATCCGCCCGGCGCCGGCCTCGAACAGCGCCTCGCGCACCGAGGCGAGGGCCTCGCGCGGAACGAAGACGACGAGCTTTCGGTTCATGCCGGGACCTTAGACTCCCGGCCGTGCCGCAAGCGTCGTTCGAACGCGCTCGCGAGTTCGTCTACCGCTCCGGGCGGGTGCTCGAGCGGCGGCTGTTCGCGCGGCTCTACGAGGACGGCGACGCGGACGGCGTGGTCGCCGCGGTGCTCGCCTACCGCAACGCCGACGGCGGCTTCGGCCACGGGCTCGAGCCGGACAAGCTCGCGCCGCAGAGCCAGCCGCTCGACGTCCAGTTCGCGCTGCAGCGACTGACCGAGGCAGAAGCGGACGCGCCGGAGATCGGCACGAAGACCTGCGACTTTCTCGAGAGCGTCGCGGACGAGCGCGGCCTGGTGCCGGTCGTCCTGCCGTCGGTCGCCGACTACCCGCGCGCCGGTCACTGGGGCGACGGGAACTTCCCGCCCGGCCTCAACCCGACGACCGCGATCGTCGGCTATCTGCACGGGCTCGGCGTCGAGCACCCGTGGCTCGAGCGGGCCACGGCGACCTGCTTCGAGGCGCTCGAGAACGAGAAGCTGGGCGAGGCGCACGAGATCCTCGCCGCTTCCGTCTTCGTCGAGCACGTGCCGGGCGCCGAGCGGCTGGCGCCGCGCCTGGCGGAGGCGCTGCCGGAGGCGAGCTGGTTCCTCGCAGATCCGTCCGGCGAGGGCTACGGCGTCCCACCGACCAAGTACCCGCGCGAGTGGTTCGACGACGCGCTCTACGACGCGCACCTCGACCGGCTCGAGTCGGAGCAGCAAGACGACGGTGGCTGGCCGGTCGCGTGGGAGCCGCCGGGCCCGGGCTCGCTCGCGGCCTGGCGCGCGATCCTCACGCTCGAGGCGCTCGCGACGCTGAAGGCGAACGGCCGGCTGGACTAGGAGTCGGCGCGCAGCGCGCGCAGCCGCCGGCCCGCGTTGGTGGCGACCGCGACGTGGATCGCCTCCGTCTCCTTGATGTAGGCGATCAGGTTCAGGGCCTCGAGCCGGTCGAGCACGAACTGCAGCGCGGCGGCCTGGCGCCGGGTCGAATACGAGCGCGCGAGGTCGAAGGCGTAGCCGGTCGTGTGCACCGAATACGTGCGGGCCGCGTTCTCGTTCACATGCTTGAGGAGCCGCTGGTAGCGGAGGTCGCGGACGGCGCTCGTCACGAGCAGGGGGCGCTTCGAGCCGGACAGCTGGTGGACGCGCTGCCCGATGTAGAGCAGGACCGAGAGCGAGCTCGGCCGCAGCGCGCGGTAGATCCGGCGGCTGTGGTGCAGGCGGTGGGCCATTTGCCCGAGATACGGCGAGACGGCGATGTGCGTCTTGGCCGGAGAGTCGGGCAGCGGGACGAGCGTGTGCCGCCGCTCGGCGCGGACGATGTCCTTCGGCCGGGCGAAGCGCCACGTATGCGTCCTCGGATGCAGCACCTCCTCCGACGAGTTCTTCTGGCCCTGCAGCCAGGTCTCTGAATCGAGCGCGCGCGGGTCGTGGCGGTAGAGCCACATGATCCGCTCGGCCGCGAGCACCTTCCAGTAGTAGTTGCGCGTGTCGTCGGCGAGGGCGTTCAGCCGCGCCCAGGCACGCGCGTGGCGGTCCGGCGCCGAGGAGAAGAAGAGCTTCGCGTAGGAGATCCGGTCGCCGCGGACGAGGCGCGTGGTCGAAGCGCTCAGCGGCGCGCCGGCCCAGCGCGCGATCACGCCCTGCAGGTTCCCGATCCCCATGTGGTACGAGGCGACAGCGAGGTCGTCGCGGCCGAGGTAGCCGCGCGCGATCGTCAGGTAGCGGACGGTGGCCGCGAGCGCGTCGGCGGGATCGAAGCGCTGGTCGACCCGGCGGCGGATCGCTGCGAGCCGGTCGGCCCGGCGCAACTTCCCTCGCGCCTCCAAGCGGCGGATCCGGAACGTGAGCTTGCGGCTGCGGCGGAGGTCGACCCGCATGTGCAGGAAGCCAGCGCCGGTCTGGGCGACGATCTGCGTCAGCCCTGACGCGGCGACGGGGTCGGAGCCCGCGATCGCGTCCGAGTAGCCGCCGCTCTCGAGGTAGACGATCCCCTCGAGCGTGTCCGCGCTGAAGCCGCTCCCGCGTGCCTCTGTCTCGATCAGGCTGCGGTAGCGCGCGACGCGCTGGGCCGTCGCGACGGCGCCGTTCGAGCTGTTGGCGAAGAGCACGTGAGCGAGCCCGCGCGCGGCGTCACGCTGGAGCCGCGCCGCGAGGCTCGGCCTGCGGAGGCGCCGGTGCCGGATGCGCTTGCGGTAGACGTGCCTCCGGTGCACCACGTGCCGCTTCGTGTGCGGCTTGGTGTGATGCCGGACGCGAGGAGCTGCCTGCGCGCCGTGCGGTTGCCGGACGAGCGCGTACGCGGAGGCCGCGCTCAGCGCGACCGCGATGGCGACGGCCCAGAAGCCAAGCGCGCGCAGATCGTCCCGCCAGCGGGCGAGCAGCGCAGACGCGACATCGGCTGAACGGCGTTGCATTCCCATCAGACCCCGGTTCTCGAGCGCACCAGAGTAGCCTCGGTACAGACCGACGGCGGCTGGCGTTTGTTAGGAAGCCGTGTCGATCTGGGCCTTCTGGAGCTTCCCCGAGTAGTCGACGTAGATCGACTTCCACTCGGTGAAGACGTCCAACGCGGCCTGGCCGGCCTCGCGGTGGCCGTTGCCGGTGCCCTTGATGCCGCCGAAGGGCAGGTGCACCTCGGCGCCGATCGTGCCGGCGTTGATGTACGTGATCCCGGCCTCGAGGTCGCGCATCGCGCGGAAGGCGGTGTTCACGTCGCGCGTGAAGATCGACGACGAGAGGCCGAACTCGATCCCGTTCGAGACGCGGATCGCCTCGTCGACGTCGCTCACGGGGATGAGAGCGGTCGTCGGGCCGAAGATCTCCTCCTGGGCCACCCGCATGTCCGGCTGGACGTCGCCGAAGATCGTCGGTCGGTAGAAGAACCCGTCGGAGAGCCCGTTGCCGCTCGCGACCTCGCCGCCGGTGAGCAGCTTCGCGCCCTCGCCCTTGCCGATCTCCGTGTACGAGTGGATCTTGTCGAGCGCGCTCTGGTTGATCACCGGGCCGACGTCGACGCCGTCCTCCCAGCCCGGGCCGAGCCTGAGCTGCTCCGCGGCGGCCACGAGCCGCTTCTGCAGCTCCTCGTAGACGCCCTGCTGCACGATCACGCGCGAGGCCGCGGTGCAGCGCTGGCCCGAGGTGCCGAACGCCGACCAGACGATCCCCTCGACGGCCAGGTCGAGGTCGGCGTCGTCGAGCACGATGATCGCGTTCTTGCCGCCGAGCTCGAGGTGGATGTGCTTGAGGTTGTCCGCGGCGTTCCGCATCACCTCCACCCCGGTCTCGCGCGAGCCGGTGAGCGTGATCACGGGCACGTCCGGGTGGCGCACGAGCCGGTCGCCGACCGCGCCGCCGCCGCCGTGGACGATGTTGATCACACCCGCCGGGACACCCGCTTCGGAGAGCAGCTCCACGAAGCGCTCGCCGAGCAGCGGCGTGTCGGTCGCGGGCTTGAAGACGACGGTGTTGCCGCAGACGAGCGCAGGGGCGATCTTCCAGCTCGGGATCGCGATCGGGAAGTTCCACGGCGTGATCACGCCGACGACTCCGATCGGCTGGCGGACGCTCATGTTGAACTTGTCGCGGAGCTCCGAGGGGGTCGTCTGGCCGAACAGGCGCCTGCCCTCGCCGCCCATGTAGTAGCTCATGTCGATCGCTTCCTGGACGTCGCCCGCGGCCTCGGGCAGCACCTTGCCCATCTCGCGGGCCATCAGCTGCGCGACCTCGTCCTTGTGGTCGGCCAGCAGCTGACCGAAGCGGAAGAGGATCTCGCCGCGCTTCGGGGCCGGCGTCAGGCGCCAGTCCTCGTAGGCGGCCTTCGCTGCGTCTACAGCGCGGTCGACGTCCTCAGCGCCGGAGCGCGGGAAGACGCCGAGCGCCTCGCCGGTCGCGGGGCTCTTGGTCTCGAAGGTCTCGCCGGAGGCGGCGTCTACCCACTCGCCGCCGATGTAGTTCTGAAAGCTCTTTGCCGCGGTCGTCGCCACGGCGGCGATTCTAGTGGGCGCGCGGCACCTGCTCGAAGTTCGCCGGGTTCCAACTGCTGGCGAAGCCGGAGCGCGCGGGCCCGCCGACCGCCAGGACGATCGTCCCGTCCTCGGAGGCGACCGCCGACCTCGTCACCACCGGGTCGGGAATCGCGGCGACGCTGACTGCGGGCGCGTCAAAGGCGCGGCCGTCGATCGTGAAGCGCGCCGTGCCGCGGACGACGACGTACAGCTCCTCTTGCCCGCTCTCGCGCTCGTCGTGCTCGGCGACGAGCTGAGTGCCTGCATCGCCGCCGAATGCGTTGGCGCCGAACGCGGTGAGCCCGAAGTGGTGCTGCAGCGGATACCAGTCGAAGTCGCCCGGGTCGTCGGTCGGGACGAGCGGCACCTCGTCGAGCCGCTTGACCCAGTACGACACGCGCGGCTCAGGCGTCTTCGGGCGGATCCGTGTTCGGGAACGTCCCGGGCGCGCGGGCCCGCCGTCGGTCCCGGATCAGGCGCTTGCCGCCGTACTCGCGGCCCTTCCGGCGGTCGTCGCCTTCGCGGCGGTCGACGATGACCGTCACGTGGGGGTTGTCCTTGTAGTACTCGACCAGCTTGTCGTAGAGGTCGTCGGCCAACTCACGTGGGACCACGCAATAAATCATCTTGCTCTGATTGTAGGGAGCGCCCTGGCGAGCGCTAGTTGCGCAGGTACTCCTCGATCGCCTCGCGGACGATCGTCGGGTAGTCGTAGCGCGCCTCGAGCGCCCAGGCCTCCTCGACCATGCCGCCGTACGGCTCGAGCTCCCAGTCGCAGCCGCCGACGCGGTACGTCCGGCCGGGCTCGATCGTCTCCGGGCCGCTGACCTGGAGGATCCCGCGCTGTTGCCCGCGGAGCGTGCGCGGCGTCTCGCGCGCGAACTCGGGGTTCCGTCCGTGCTCGAGCACGTGCAGGAGCTGCTCCCCGCTCATCTCGACCACGCCCGGGTTGCCCGACGAATGACAGACCTCCCAGAGGGCGCCGCGCGTCAGCGGGCCCGCGGGCAGGCCCCCGTCGAACGACGCGCCGGGCGTGGCGAGCCCGACGTCGGCGTCCATGCGCTCGCGGTAGATCGCGGCCAGCCACCGGGCCGCCGCCTCGTGGTCGAGCGCCTCGGGCAGCTCGGTCAGGACCTCGTCGAGGTGCGCGCCCAGCTCTGCCTCGGCCGCCTCGAGCTCCGCGATCACAGCCGGATGCGGCGGAGTGTCGGCAGGCACCTCCATCACCGTCGCGCTCAACATTCCGCCGGCGACCTCGACACGCCCGAGGTGGCCGCCGTGCGAGCCTGCCTGCGCGACGAGGACATCGCCCACGAGCTCGCCTGCGGCTAGCAGGTGATGGCTGTGGGCGCCGACGATCAGGTCGACCTCACCCTGAAGGGCCTCGGCCAGCCTCCGGTCGTCGATCCGCGCTTCGGGGACTTCCCAGCCCAGGTGCGAGAGCACGACCACGAGCTCGGCGCCCTGCTCCCGCAGCGACCGCGCGGCCTCGCGCACGCACTCGACCTCGTCCAGCGCCTCGAGCCCGTAGTCGAAGCTCTCGAGAAAGGAACGGAAGGGGTCGGTCACGCCGACGAAGCCGACGCGCCCGATCAGCGCCGACGACTGGGCGCCCGGAAGCGGCCTCAGGTTCGCGCAGAGGAGCGGATAGCGCGCCGCCTGCTCGTGCTCCGCCACGACCTGCGGCCCGTAGCGCAGCCAGGCGGCGTTCCCCACCGCGGCCACGTCGCAGCCGGCGGCCGAGAGCAGGCGGTGCATCGCCGTCCCCTTGGTCAGGCTGCTGATCCGCGTCGTCGTCTCCTCGATGTCGCCGGAGTCGACGTACAGCACCGTGTGCGCGCTCTCGCCACGGATCCGCTCGACCAGCGTCGCGACGCGCGCCAGCTCGTCGATCCGTCCGTGGACGTCGTTCGTGTGGAGGAGCGTGAGATTCAGCGCTGGACGGGCCGGCTAGACGGGCGAGATGTCCGGGACGATCCGGCCGTCCGGAGTGAGACGCGCGTTCCAGCCCGTGAACATGTTCTCCAGCTCACGCGGATCGTGCCCGCGCTCCTCCAGGCGCACGGGCTGGCCCGACTCCGGCGTGATCCGGTACTGGTACCACGTGATGTCCCAGGCGACCGTGAGCACCACCTCGGCGTTCACGCCCGACAGCGGGACGATCGACGCCTTCGGCTGCCCGAGGCTCTTCGCGATCCCTGCGACGGTGCGGCGGAAGGCGCTCTCGTTGAAGAGCTCGGCCGCCTCGACCATCGCGCGCTCGGACGCAGAGAGTCGCCGAAGGATCGGCTCCTCCACGACCGGCTCGGCCGACGGCCGGCGCTGCTCGAAGAGCGCCCCGAGCGCCCCGAGCCTCCGGCGCCGCGTGTCGTTCACGACCGGAGTCGTCGGGCTGCCCTCCTTCAGCCAGCCGTTGTCCACCGCGATCTCCAGGCAGAGCGGGCAGACGTCGAGAAAACTGTGGCCGTCGGGCGAGTAGCGGACGGCGCGCTCGCCGACCAGCAACGTTCGCTCGCAGATCGCACATGTGCGCGAGGCGAGGACGGCCTGCCTCGTGATCCGCATGACCCGGGGACCTTAGCCCAAGAGGGCTAGACCTTCGCCTCTTCGGGCTCCTTCTGGGACTCGGCGATCACTTTTTGCGCGATATGCGTGGGAACTTCCTCGTAGCGGAGGAAATGCATGTGGTAGTCGCCGCGCCCGCCCGTCAGAGACGTCAAGGCCTGCGAGTACGTGAGGATCTCGGCCATCGGCACCTCGGCCTTGATCTGCGTCATCCCGCCGTGCGGCTCCATGCCCTGCAGCCGCCCGCGGCGTGAGTTGAGATCGCCGTTGACCGCGCCGACCGCGTCGTCCGGGACGCTGACCTCGACCTCCATGATCGGCTCGAGCAGCACCGGGTCGGCCTTCGAGTAGGCGTCCTTGAAGGCCATCGAGCCGGCGATCTTGAAGGCCATCTCGGAGGAGTCGACCTGGTGTTGCTGTCCGTCGACGAGGCGCACGCGGACGCCCTGCACCGGCGCTCCCGCGAGCTCGCCGTGCTGCATCGCCTCCTGGATCCCCTTGTCGACCGCGGGCCGGAAGCCCTGCTGGATCACGCCGCCGACGATCTCGTCGACGAACTCGTAGCCGGAGCGCTCGGGTAGCGGCTCGAGCACGATCTCGCAGTCGCCGAACTGGCCGCGACCCCCAGTCTGTTTCTTGTAGCGGTGCCGGGCGCGCGACTCCTTGCGGATCGTCTCGAGGTACGGGACGCGCGGCTGGTGCAGCTCGACCTCGACCCCGAAGCGGCTCTTGAGCCGGTCGACCGCGACCTCGACGTGGATCTGGCTCATCCCGGATAGCAGCTGCTCGCCGGTCTGCGGGTCGCGTCGCAGGTGGAGCGTCGGATCCTCTTCTGCGAGCCGGCGGAGCGACGTGCCGACCTTCTCCTCGTCGCCCTTCGCCTTCGGCGTGATCGCGAAGCTCATCACGGGCTCGGGGAACTCGAGCTTCGGCGGCTCGATGTCGCGCTCGTGATCGAGCAGGAGATCACCGGTCGTCGTCTCCTTCAGCTTCGCCACGGCGCCGATGTCGCCCGGCCCGAATTCCTTCGCCTGCTCGTGCTCTTTGCCCTGGAGCGCGAGCAGCGCGCCCACGCGCTCCTTCCCGCGCGAGCGGGCGTTGACGACGGTTGCGTCCGAGCTGAGTGTGCCCGCGAGCACGCGAAAGAGGTTGATCCGGCCGGCGAAGGGGTCGGCGACGGTCTTGAAGACGAAGGCCGCGATGCTCGCGCCGTCGACCTCCACCGCAGGCGGGCGCTTGGCCGGCGACGGGACGCCCTCGACGAGCAGGTCGAGCAGCGCGGTGGTGCCGAGGTTCTTCGTCGCGACGCCGCAGGCGACCGGGAAGAGCTCGCCGCGCGTGACCGCTTCCTTGAGCGCGTGCGCGACCTCTTCGACGCCCAGCTCCTCCCCATCGAGGTAGCGCTCCATCAAGCCTTCGTCGGTCTCGACGACCGAGTCCAGCAGCTGGGTGCGGTACTGGCCGACGGTGTCCTTGAGCTCCTCCGGGATCTCGACCGGCCCGCCTTCACGCTCACCCTCGGGGCTCATGTAAGCCGTCATGTGCAGCAGGTCGACGATGCCGGTCAGCTCGTGCTCGGCGCCGATCGGCAAGTGGACGGCGACGCAGCGTTCGGAGAGCATCGTCCTGAACTGCTCGAGCGCGCGGAAGAAATCGGCCCGCTCGCGGTCGAGCATGTTCACGAAGACGACGCGCGGCAGCTCGAGCTCCTCGGCTCGGTGCCAGACGCGGTTCGTCTGCACCTCGACGCCCATCACCGCGCTCGCGACGACGAGGGCTCCCTCGACCACGCGCAGCGCCGCGACGGTGTCGCCGCTGAAGCCCGCGTCGCCCGGCGTGTCGATCAGGTTGATCTTGCGGCCCTGCCACTCGAGGTGGCAGAGCGACGACGCGAGCGACATCTGCCGTCGCTGCTCGTCCTCGTCCCAGTCGGAGGTCGTGGTCCCGGCCTCGATCGTGCCGAGCCGGTTGATCGCGCCGGCCTGGAAGAGCATCGACTCGACGAGCGATGTCTTGCCGGTGCCGCGGTGGCCCGTGACCGCGACGTTGCGAATCTTCCCCGGTTCCATCCGGGCTGATCTTAGCCGCCTCTATCCTCAGGCCGCGTGTGGTGGCAGAACGCAGTCGTGTACCAGATCTACCCGCGCTCGTTCCAGGATTCAGACGGCGACGGCGTGGGTGACCTTCGCGGGATCGAGCAGCGGCTCGACCACCTCACGTACCTCGGCGTCGACGCCTTCTGGCTCTCGCCGATCTACCCCTCGCCGCTCGCCGACTTCGGCTACGACGTCTCCGACTACACGGACGTCGACCCCGTCTTCGGCTCGCTCGACGACTTCGACGCGCTCGTCGCGGCGGCGCACGCGCGCGGGCCTGCGCGTCCTGCTCGACCTCGTCCCCTCGCACACCTCGATCGAGCACCCCTGGTTTCGCGAGCACCCGGACTGGTACATCTGGTCGCCGGTCGACGGGCCGCCGAACAACTGGCGCTCGGTGTTCGGCGGCAGCGCCTGGGCACGCGACGAGCGGAGCGGCCGCTGGTACCTCCACACCTTCTACCCTGAGCAGCCCGACCTCGACTGGCGCAATCCCGAGGTTGTCGCGGCCATGCAGGAGGTCATCCGCTTCTGGCTCGACCGCGGTGCCGACGGCTTCCGGGTCGACGCCGTGAACGTGCTCGTCAAGGACGCGGAGCTGCGGGACGACCCGCCTGCATCCGGCGCCTTCCCGCTGCCGCTGCCACCGGAGGCCGCCGAGCTCGACCACGTGTACTCGGCCGGCCGGCCCGAGGTCGTCGACGCGCTGGCGGCGCTGCGCGAGGCTGCCGGTGACGCGCTGCTCGTCGGAGAGGTCTATCTCGGGACCTCCGACTACCCGCGCTACCTGGAGAGCCTCGACCTCGTCTTCGCCTTCGAGCTGCTCTTCTCACCCTGGGAGGAGCGCTCGCTCCGAGCCGCTATCGGGCCGGCAGCGGAGCTCGGCCGCATCGCCTGGGTGCTCTCGAACCACGACTTCGAGCGGCTGGCCTCGCGTGTCGGTGAGGAGAACGTGCGCGCTGCGGCGCTGCTGCTGCTCACGCTCCCCGGAGCGGCGTTCGTGTACCAGGGCGACGAGATCGGGCTGCCGAACGGCCCCGGTAGCGATCCGCCGCACGACCGCGCCGGGCGCGACCCGCTGCGCCATCCGATGCAGTGGGACGGAAGCACCGGCGGAGGGTTCAGCACGGGCCGCCCGTGGCTCTCGCCGATCGACCCGGCCCAGCGAAACGTCGAGGCCCAGCGCGGGGATCCCGGCTCACTGCTCGAGCTCTACCGGCAGCTGGTCGCCTTCAGGCGCGAGCTCGGCGGCGGCTTCCGCCTGCTCGAGGCCGACCCGGGCGTCGTCGCCTACCAGCGAGGCGCACACACCGTCGCCATCAACACGACGTCCGAGCGGCGCGACGTGCACCCCCGGCGAGGTGGTGCTCGCGACGCACGAGGGGGACGGCCTCCTTCCGCATGCGGGCGTGATCGTGCGAAACTAGGCCTGGTATGGCGGAGATCGAGTACGACAGCGTCGCGAAGATCTACAGCGACGGGACGCAAGCCGTCCGGGATCTCGACCTTACGATTCAGGACGGCGAGCTCATGGTGCTCGTCGGGCCCTCCGGCTGCGGCAAGACGACTGCGCTGCGCATGCTCGCCGGCCTCGAGGAGATCAGTGAAGGCGAGATCCGGATCGGCGACGTGATTGTCAACGACCTGACGCCGAAGGAACGCGATATCGCGATGGTCTTCCAGAGCTACGCGCTCTACCCGCACATGACCGTGTACGACAACCTCGCGTTCGGGCTCAAGCTGCGCAAGCTGCCGAAGAAGCAGGTCGACGAGCGCGTCCGCCGCGCCGCGAAGATCCTCCAGATCGAGGAGTTCCTGAAGCGCAAGCCTCGGGCGCTCTCAGGCGGCCAGCGACAGCGTGTCGCGATGGGCCGCGCGATCGTGCGCGAGCCGCAGGCCTTCCTGATGGACGAGCCGCTCTCGAACCTCGACGCCAAGCTCCGCGTGCAGATGCGCGCCGAGATCCACCAGCTCCAGCGCCGGCTCGGCGTGACGACGATCTACGTCACGCACGACCAGGTCGAGGCGATGACGATGGGCGACCGGGTCGCGGTCATGAATGCGGGCCACCTGCAGCAGGTCGACACGCCGCAGGTCCTCTACGACCAGCCGCTCAACGAGTTCGTGGCCGGCTTCATCGGCTCGCCGTCGATCAACCTCGTCGAGTCACAGCTCGCCCGGAGCAACGGTCACCTCGAGGTCAGCCTCGGCGAGCACAAGCTGACCGTCGACGACCAGCTCGCTCGCAACCGCTCCGGCCTGGGCGACTACATAGGCAAGGAAGTCATCCTCGGGATCCGGCCGGAGGACTTCGAGGACGCGAGCATCGAGCCGGATGCACCCGCCGACCGCCGGATCAAGGTGACCGCCGACCTCACCGAGCCGCTTGGCTCCGAGGTGCTGGTCCACTTCGGCACCGAGGCGACGGCCGTCGTCTCGAGCGCCGCCGCGGCGGACGCGGGCGAGGACGCCGACATCCGTCTCGGCGAAGGAGACGACGTGACGACACGCCTCATCGCGCGTGTCAGCCCCAAGTCGCGAATCGCTCTGGGTCAGCAGGTCGAGCTGGCGGTCGACACCAGCCGCCTCTACTTCTTCGACCCCGAGACTCGAGCGACGATCTAACCCTTCACCGCGCCGGCCGTGAGCCCCGCGAGAATGCGCTTCTGCAGGATGAGCGTCGCTGCGATCAGTGGCAGCGTCACGACGATGGTCGCGGCCATCACCGTCCCCCAGGGGAACTGGAAGGCATTACCACTGGAGCCAGTAAAGGACGTGATCGCGACCGGCACGGTGTAGTGGCTTGGCGACTGGATGAACGAGACCGCGTAGAGGTACTCGTTCCAGGCCGCGATGAAAGCGAGCAGCCCCGTCGTGACCAGGCCGGGCGCGATCAGCGGCAGCAGCACCTTCCAGAAGACCTGCAGCGGCGTCGCACCGTCGACGTAGGCGGCCTCCTCGAGATCGCCCGGGAGCGCCCGCATGAAGCTCGTCAGCACCCAGATCGTGAATGGCAAGGTGAAGATCAGGTAGCTGAAGACGAGCGCCCACGGCGAGTCGTACAGCTTCGGGAAGTCGATCGGGCCCACGATGTGGAAGCCGCTGAACATCGTGTAGAGAGCGCCGAGGATCGCGATCTGCGGGAAGATCGTCATCGAGAGCATCAGGTAGAGAACGAATGACTTCCCGCGGAAGTGGAAGCGGCCGAGCGCGTAGGCCGCGAGCGAGCCGATCGCGAGCGAGAGCAGCGTCACCGACCCGGCGACGATCGTGGAGTTCAGCAGTGCCCTGCGGAAGTAGCTCGCGGTGAGCGCGTCGTGGAAATGCGCCCACGTCGGGTGGCGCGGCACGTACTGGATCGGCGTGGCGAAGAGCTGCGGATCGGGCGTGATGGCCGAGCGCAGCGCCCAGTAGAAGGGAAAGAGCGCGTAGACGGCGATCACGACGACCAGGAACCAGAAGGGCATCTTCATCAGCATCCGGCCCAGCCGGCTGCGGCGGAGGCGCACGGAGCGCGACACAGGACGGACGACAGTCGTGGTCGTCGCGGCCGTGCTCATCGCTCGCTCACCCGGATGAACGTGACGTAGATGACGACGAACACGGAGATGATCAGGAAGATCGCGACGTTGACGGCCGCGCCGTAGCCGACGTGCCCGTCCTGGACGATCACTCCCTGGGCGTAAACCGCCATCGACTGTGCCCCGAGACGGTTCCCGAAGAAGACGGAGAAGACGTCGAAGACGCGCAGCGCGTCAAGCGTGCGGAAGATGAGCGCCACGAGGATCGCCGGCCCGAGGAGCGGCAACGTGATCCGCCAGAACTGCTGCAGCTGGTTCGCCCCGTCAACCGAAGCCGCCTCGTAGAGGTCGTTCGGGATCACCTGCATGCCGGCCAGAAGCAGCAGGGCCACGAACGGCGTGGTCTTCCAGATGTCGACCGCGGCGACCACGGCGAGCGGGTGCTGGACGAGCGAACGATTGATGGTGCGGAATCAGATGCGCGCGCACGAGCAGGTCGGTGATGACCCCGTAGGTGTCGTCCAGCATCCACAGCCACATCTTCGCGGCGACAACCGTGGGGATCGCCCAGGGCACCAGCATGATCGCGCGCATCACGCCGCGGCCTTTGAAACTCGAGTTCACGACGAGCGCGATGATCAGCCCGAGGAGGAACTCGAGCGAGACCGTGATCACCGTGAACTTGAGCGTCAGGACGACGGTGTCCCGGAAGAACGTGTCGTGGATGAGCGTGTGGTAGTTGTCGAGCCCGACCCACTTCGTCGGCGTGAGCCCCGCGAGGAACTCCTGGTCCGTGAAGCTCTGGTAGACGGACTTGCCGAGCGGGTAGAGCGCGACGAAAGCGACGACCGCAAGCGCCGGGACGAGCAGGAGCCAGGCGAGACGCGTCTGGCGGCGCTGGAGCTTGGTGCGGCGACGGCGTCGCCGGCGCCGAACTGGGACTGGTGTGGCGGCCGAGCTCACGACTAGAGGTGAGGGAGGATGACAGGCGCCATCCTCCCTCGTTTCGTCAAGCCGTGTCGGCTACTTCAGCAGCTGCTGCAGCCTCGACTGAATCTGAGGCAGCACCTGGCTCGCCGGCGTGCCGGTGAGGATCTGGTTGATCCCCTGGTAGACGATCTTCGAGCCCTCGTTGTAGCGCGCGCCCAGGAACTTCGCGGGCCGCGTCACGCGAGGAACGCTCGCGATCGCAGGCTTGAGGTACGGGTTCGCCTTGACGACCGCCTTGTTCTTCGCGACCGACACGATCGTCGGCACGTTCGAGTTGGTGATCGCGTCGAACTTCTCGACCGCCGGGCTCGTCATGTAGCGGACGAGCTCGATCGAGGCGCCCTTGTGCTTCGAGAACTTCGAGACAGCGAGCTGCCAGCCGCCGACGGTGCCGACGGAACCGCCGGACGTGCCGTGCGGCAGCACGGTGACGCCGAACTTGCCCTTTACCTTCGACTTCGGGTCTGCGCCGATACCGTACTGGTACGGCCAGTTGCGGGCGAACGCGGCGTTACCGTCGTCGAACGCGTTCTCGGTCTGGTCCTCCTGGTAGGTCGTCACACCCTGCGGCGTGGTCTTGCCGATCTCGGCGCGGAACGCATCCAGGATCGTCCGAGCCTTCGAGTTGTTGATCGTCACCTTGCCGTTGTCGATGATGTGGCCGCCGCCCGCTGACGCGATCCACTCGAGCGCGTTGCAAGTGAGGCCCTCGTACGCGTTGCCCTGGAAGACGAAGCCGCTGAAGTTCTGATTGGAGGCCCGCTCGCCGTCCTGGATCTTCTTCGCCATCTTGAAGAGATCGGCCCAGGTCTTCGGCGGCGCCTTGTATCCGTATTTCTTCAGCAGGTCCGTGCGGTAGTAGAGGATCCCGTAGTCGCCGAACCACGGCATCGCGACCAGCTTCCCCTTGATCGTGTCGTTGGCGACGATGCTCGACAGGTGCAACTTCGCCTGCTTGCCGAGCGGCTTCTTCAGGTTGACGAGATACGGCGCGAACGCGCCCGGCCAGACGACGTCGATCATCGCCACGTCGATCGACGACGACTTCGACGAGAACGCCCGGGCGAGTTGCGAGTACGCCTGGTCGGACGCCGAAGGATGCGGCACGACGGTGACCTTGATGCCAGTGTCGCGCGTGAACCGCTTGGCGAGCCTCGTGTCGCGAACATGACCGTTCCCGACCGAATCGCCGACGAAGGTGATCTTCTGTCCCTTGTACTTCTTCCTGATCGCAGCGGCGTTCGGAACCTTGGGTGCCCCGATCGTCGCGGCTTTCTGTGCGTGCTTAGCCGTCTTGCTACTGGCGGCGGCCACGCTGAGGAAGGCGACGAGCGCGAGGACGCTCACCATTCCCGCGATGACCAGCAGTCTGCGGTGTTTCACTCTCCCACTTCCTTTCTCTAGACCCCCTTAGAACGCTCGACAACGTTGAACGCAGGGCGGAACGGTGTCAAGTTGGTGACAGGTTACCGGCCGAGTGGTTCGCGGGTCGGCGAGCCGGCGAGGCGGGCCTTCAGGCGGAGGATCGCCTTCGTGTGCAGCTGCGAGACGCGCGACTCGGTCACGCCGAGCACCTCGCCGATCTCGCGCAGGGTCAGCTCCTCGTAGTAGTAGAGCGTGACGACGAGCTTCTCGCGCTCGGGCAGGCGCGCGATCGCCTCGCCGAGCGCCTCCTTCAGCTCCGTCTGGGCGAGCTCGGACTGCGGCTCGGGGCCCTGCGTGTCCTCGATCGTGTCGATCAGGGCGACCTGGTCGCCGCCGCCGCCTGAGGACGAGATCGTCCAGAGCTCGTCGAGCGCGGCAATCGAGGAGCGCCCGATCTCGGTGAGGCTGTCGTTCAAATCGTCGGTCGTGATCCCGAGCTTCTCGGAGATCTCCTCGTCGGTCGGGGCGCGGTGCAACTTGCGCTCGAGCTCAGCGATCGCCCGCTCGATGTCGCGTGCGCGCGAGCGGACCGAGCGCGGCACCCAGTCCATCGCGCGCAGCTCGTCGATGATCGAGCCTTTGATTCGCGCGATCGCGTAGGTCTCGAACTTGATGTCGCGGTCCGGGTCGAAGCGCTCGATCGCGCCGATCAGCCCGAGCAGCCCGTACGAGACGAGGTCGTTCTCGTCCACGTGCGCGGGCAGCCCGCTGCCGAGCCGGCCGGCGACGTACTTCACAAGCGGCGCGTAGGTCAGGATCAGGCGGTCCCTCGTCGCCTGGTCCTTCTTCTGCTTGTACTCGCGCCAGAGAGCCTGGGTCTCGTCCTGCGCCACGGATAGAGGATACGACTTAGGGCCGCGGTCTCCTCAGATTGTGGATGGCGAGCGTCAGCAGCCAGAGCGCGATCGCGCCGGCTGCGATCACGAGAACGACGAGTCCCTTGTTCGTGTCGACGGCCTCTGCGGCCGCCGCCGCCACGCCTGCGAACGCGATCGCGAGGACGAGGAAGAGCGCGCCGAGAGCCGGGCGAGGCGGAGGGGGAGCCATCCCGGGACTCTAGAAGGGCCGCGGCTAGAATCGGTGAGGCAACTCCTAGGGGCGTAGCTCAATTGGCAGAGCACCGGTCTCCAAAACCGGGGGTTGCAGGTTCGAGTCCTGCCGCCCCTGTAGGCCGAAACAAGCCGAAACCCGCTTCGCTAGGCGGGTTTCGGCCTTGTCGGAGCCGCTGCCATATTGCCGCTGGCAACCGCTCAAGACCGCTCCAAACTGGTGCCCGCTGGCGCACAACTGGCGCGCGGCAAGGGGCCGCCACCGCCCCCGAATCTCACGCTCTGGCGCCTGGCCCTCGTGACGTTCACACCCGCCCCTCGCCAGGGCAACTCGTTCGCAAGCCGGGCCGCTTCGAAGCGCAGCTCCTCGATCAGTTCGGGGCCTACCCGACCGATCTCGCCGGTGTCCTGACCCGACTTCCCGATGGCTGGTGGGTCCAGAGGTGACGCCAAAGTCTGAAGAACGTCCAGTTCACGTGCTCCCGCAAGGCCAGCTTGACGAGTAGGCGAGCGCCGGGGCGGGCGGCGAGCCGAACGTCGCGCTACCGTGCCCGACACCATGGTCTACGAAGTGCTGGTCCACTTGAGCGGTGGCGAACGGTTCACGATCGAGCGAGACGCGCCGCTCGCTGCCGGCGACATCTTCGAGGAAGACTCCAAGTCGTACCGGGTACTGGCCGTCGAACTCGGTCACGGCCCCTTCGCTGGTGTCATACAAGCCGAGCGGCTAAGCAGTTCGGGACCAGACGAAGTCGCGCGGGTAGCGTGAGTTGCCGGGGTCCGGACGGCGAGCCGAACGCACGGGCGTTATCACGACGACGACCGGAACCGCCGCACCTTCGCGCTCCTAACCGAGCCCGATCGGACCTTGCTCACTCCGTCGCCTGGGGGCTCTCTTCGTCGGCATCCAGAAGCTCGAGGTGACGAGCGGCGAACTCCCGCTCTTCGCTCAGGCGCTCGGCCAAGCCGGGCTCCACGAGCGCTCCGGACGCGATCCTCCCAAGCACGTCGGCGTACCATGCGAGCAGCTCGCGCAGTTGCGGCCGAATGTCGGGCTTCGGGAGGTCTGGCGCCATCGGCAGGAGGCTACGATCAGGCGCGCTCGCCGCCCGCCGGCGGATCCGGCGGGGCCGAGAGGTCAGCACGAAGCGCGTCCCTGAGAGCGACTAGGCCGCCAACCGCGACAGCTTGCTCCTCACCGACCTCCTCGATCCAGGCGAGCACGACTGCGAGCAGCGGCTCCTTGTAGGTCACGTCGACGACGATCGGCGCACTCGTCCCCTTGGCCGCGAACTCGTCTTCGAGCAAGTCGAGGCCGCCCGCGAGTAGGCGTCCGCGCAACTCATGCGAGCTCTCCCAGGGGATCTCGACGATCCGGTGGCTCGTGGCGATCCGAACAGGGTCGATTCGCCGCGTCCCCATCGGGTTCGAGGTCCCTTTGGGCGTGCCTCGGCTCTCCTCCCGTGCGGCTAGGACTTCTTGCCGAGCCCGAGCCACTTGCGAATCTTCGCCATGAGGCTGGCCACGGGGACAACTCTACGCCCCTGCGCTCGGAAGGCGCTCAGAGAAGGAGTAGACTCGCAAGACTGGCCCTGCGGCCAGGATTCCGGCTGAAAGCCCGAAGTCCGTCGATCGAGCCTCCGGGCGCGGGAGATGACACGAGCCAAGGCAAACAGAGTTCGAGTTGCAGGGCCAGCACCTTGTGAGGGCGGCCCTGGGCGAACTGCGGCCTCACCGACCACGAGCCGGCGGAGGTCGTGTTCTACTGCCCCGCGTGTGCCGAGCGGGAATTCAAGAGCTAGGCGTTCTGTCCGCCTCCCGGATGACACACGCCCATCGTCTCTGAACCACCCTCAAGGCAGGAGGAGAAAGTGGCCGCGCCAGAACGTCGATACGGGGGACTAACGCTCGGCGGGATCCTGGTCATCGCCGGGATCATCGTGATCGTCATATGGAGCTTCTGGATCGGACTGATCATCGCTCTGATCGGACTTGTCGGCTTCGGTGGATTCGTGCGCGGGAAGTGGTATTAGCCCTCTCGCGTCGCCCGCCGCCTAGTGGCTCTTTCGGTCATGGCCCGTAGAGCCTGCGCAGCGTCCGCCTGGCCGAAGCCAAGGAGGGCGGCGAGGCACGAAGCCGCCAGGCGTTCAGGAGGGACGAGGGCGCGAGAGCCGCAAGCGTGGAGGGAGCGCATCTCGACTGGCGCGCGGCTGGCGCGCGCCCTCCGCTTTGCAGGGAGATCGCGGCGGCCACCGGTTACGTAAACCGGGGGTTGCAGGTTCGAGTCCTGCCGCCCCTGCTTACCGGCTCGCGCTAACCAGCGCATCGCTATCGGTGGTGGATCCGAGCCGAGTGGGGCCGCGCCCGCCTTGTCGGTCGCGGCGGCGGAAGCGCTAGAGCCCGCGGTTCACGAGTGCCGCTGGCGAACTTTCTACGGCCTCCTTCTTCTCGTGGAGCTCCTCCTTCTTGTGCAACAGGCTCAGCTTGTGATGCGACCGCGCGCGGCTAGACCTCGCGTCGGCCGATGATGAATCGCCCGACCTCCGCCCCTTTCGTTCGCCGGCCTCTAGCCGCGAGTTGCGCGGCCCTGGAAGGAGAGCCGAAAGGTCGCTCCCTGACACGCCGACGGGCTCGCGGGCGACATCCATGCGCTCACGACGATGCGCCGCGATCCGCGGCTCTTGAGCCGAAGCCGGCCTCGGAAGCGGGCCACGTGAAGGTTGCCGCCGGTGCACTTCGGGCTCGCATCGTGGACTTTCGTAACGATGGATCGAACTAGCAGCGGCGTGCGCCCGCGGTTGCGGGTGGTGATCACGAGCAAACGATGCTCACCGGGAAGGAGCCCGTCGACATGCCCGGCGAGCGAGAACCCACTTCGTTTCTTCACGCGGCGGATGCCGGTCGAGCCGATCGCCGTCGCGGCAGTCAGCCCGATGGCCAGCAGCACCACGAGCGCCGCCCTCACGACGAGCCGCCTGCTCATACGGACACGACCGCGCTTTTCGCGCTTTCGGGGCCACGCCAGTTAGCCGTGGCCGGGGTCACTGTGTATTGCCAACTGCCGAAGGGGACGCCGCTCTCGACGCAGGTCAGCACCGTGAGCGTTCCCGTGCAGGCGCTGCCGATCGTCTGCAGAACCCCGGAGGTGTTGTAGCGCTTGACGAGGTAGCCGGCGGCCGCCCCGCCGTTCGTGTACGTGCTTGCGGTCCAGGTCAGCGTGACCTTGTGGCCCTGGACGGATCCGCTCGGCGCGTTTCCCGAGCCGAGCGTCTTCGCCTTCGCAGCACCCGATCCGGAGCCTTGAATTACCCACGCCGCCGCCGCGCCGCCCGGAAAGGCGACGGCAGCGGCGGCGAGGAATAGCGGGAGAAACCTCCTGCGCACTGTCTCGAGCCGAACTGGCTGGCTAGTTGCTGGCGCCGGTCACGTCGACCGGAATCGTGAAGATCGCGCCCTGGCACGTGTTGTCGGACGCGTTGCTCATGCTCACCGCGCCGGAGAGCGTGAAGGTCGACGTACCGCCGGCGGGAACGTCCAGCGCCACGCCGGTCTGATCGGTGAAGGTCACGCCGGTCGAGGCGTTGCACGCCGCACCTTTGTCGGAGGTGATCGTGCCGCCGGTCTGCTTCGTGACGCTCGTGATCCGAACGGGGAACGAGTTCGGGTTCGTCACCTTGAGCTTGACCGCGCCCGTTGCACCCGGGTAGAGGTCGGCGCTGGTCGAGGCCGACGCGTCGCCGATCGTCAAAGCCGAGGCAGTGCCGGCCTTTGCGAAACCGCTGCCGCTGCCGGTCGTGTTCCAGGCGGCGAGAAGCGTGCCGCTGACGACCAGCGCGCCGACGGCTGCCAGCACGAAGAAGAGCTTTCGAGACAAACGAATAGTCACCACAGGTAGGTCCTTTCAGCCGATACCCGGCAAAGAAATGCTCGCCAACAAGTGGGTCGTCAGATACGGCCCTCTTGCCCTCCCCCAAAAAGGGGCGATTTGCGCGCCAGGTGGCTCGTACTACGACGGAATTGGTTGGCTTGGAACGACGCTGGGCCGCGCGCTCGCGCGGCTGGGCCTCGCGTCGGCCGATGCTGAATCGCGAGACCTGTCTCCGGTTCGGGCGCGTCTAGGAAACGAATGCCTTCCGACGTTCATGCTCGGGCTCCCAGTCCTCGAAGGTGGCGACAATCGGGCTATGGTCGCTGATGGCGGCGGACACTGAAAGCATCCGGATGAACACCGACCCGACATCCAGTGAGCACGTCGAGTGGGTGATCGGGCTCGATCGGGAGCCCGTTCGCCGGAACCTTCTGATCACGCAGGGGTACCACGAACTCTCGCACGCGCTCGCGGGGGAGCTCGGTCGCGAGAACGCGAATTGGTGCACGTTCGCCTCGTGGGCCTCGCGAACCGCAGGCCGGTTCATCCGCGAGGAGGAGGTGCCCCGGGCGTTCCGGGCGTTGCTCGGCAAGCTCGAGCCGGTCCAGGTCTCGCTCGCGCGGGTGAACGACGCGCTCGCCCGCGTCGACTCGGAGGCGAGCCGCGATCCCGACCGGATCCTCGATGTCGCCCGCGACACGGTCCGGGACGTCGCGCAGGCGATCGCCGCCGGCAACCTGGCCGTCTTCGGCGAGCTCGCGCCGCTGTTCGCTCAGGCCGTAGCCGCCCTCGAAGCGGACGGCAAGCCCACCGCGCTCGACGCGCTCGCGGCGGAGCTGCGCCCCGGCCCGAGCGAGCGCGGCGGCCAGGCGCTCCTGATGAGCGCGCTCAAGACCTATGCCGCCGCGCGAGCGGAGAAGGACCCGCGCCGGAAAGCGGCGCACATGCTGCTGGCGAACGCCGAGGTCGGCCTGCACGAGCAGATCCGGCTGCAGCCCTTCATCGCCGGCTCGATCAACGCGCCCGTCCGCGACGCGATCGCCGAAGTCCTCGAGGAGTCCGGCCAGGGGCTCCCCCACCCGCTCGCCCACGAGGCGCACGCGGTCGTCAGCCGGCTGCTCCACCCCGTCTCGGACGCCGCGGAGGCGCTCTGGCAGCGAGTCGCGACCCGGGAGCTGATGACGCTGGAGCTGCCGGACGGGAAGCTCATGCTCGGCCACGACGTCCCGGCGCCGCCGCACGCGCCGCTCTACCCCGAGGTGCTCGCTCGGATCGCCGACCTGAGGGTCACGGAGTTCCTCGCCCAGTACGGCGCCGACGACCCACTCGCCCACGACCTCGACGACCGGGACTGGGCGCGTCTCTCGTACCGGATGGCCTACATCCTCGAGCTGTTCCGCTCGAGGCAGTGCGACGCCGCGCTCTTCGGCGAGCCGCTGACTCCGAAGGAGCGCGCCGTGGCCCAAGGGCCGGTCACCTCCTGAGCACGAGCCGATCCGGCTCGGCGGACACCACCTCCATGGTGTGCGTCGTGCCGTCGGAGGCACGAAGCTCGAGATTGTTTCCCGCAAGCTGCCACGTCCCCCCGGATTCCTCGGGACGGTCGGTGGGGCCGGGAGCGCTCTCGCTGTAGGTCCCGTCGGCGTGGAGCTCGAAGGCCTGACGCCCACGCGACGGAGGCAGCGGCTGCGACGCCGGCCTGTAGACGTGCTCGCCGCCGGAGTCCTCCTCGTGCGCGTGCACCCAGCGCTGCTGCAGGACGGTCCGATCGATGGTCATCGGCCGATCTTCTTGCGCGGGCCCGCGAGCGTCGCGTTCATCCGCTCGACCTGACCGGCGGTGAACATCACCATCGCCGCGTCGTCGACGTAGTCCATGTAGTCCATGAACATGTCGCCGTTCGGCGCGTTGTTGCACGAGATGTGCGGGAAGGTCGGCTTGCCGTAGTTCGGGAGCTGCGCGTTCGGCGTGTCGGTGACGAAGTCGGTCCCGCCGCAGTCATTGCGGTCGCCCCAGATGTGGTGGAGGTTGAGCCAGTGCCCGACCTCATGTGTCGCGGTCCGGCCGAGGTCGAAGGGCGCGGTCGCGGTTCCGGTGGTGCCGAATGCGGTGTTGAGGATGACGACGCCGTCCGTCTTCGCAGGGCCGCCGGGGAACTGCGCGTAGCCCAGGAGGCCGCCGCCCAGCGTGCACGCCCAGAGGTTCAGGTACCGGCTCGCCGGCCAGGCGGGGTGTCCGCCCCCGGCTGCCGTCTTGACGGTGTCGCCCGTGCCGAACGACGGCCGCGTCGTCTTCGTCCGCGTGATTCCGGTCGTCGCCTTGCCGTTGGGATCCTTCTTCGCGAGCGCGAACTGGATGTTCGGGTTCGCCGCCAGGCCCTTCCACGGCTCCGGGATGAGGTTCTGGTCGGTGTTCTTCTGGCCGTAGTCGCGGTTGAGGGCGTCGATCTGGCTCTTGACCTGACGATCGGAGATGTTCTCAGCCGCGGTCCGGTAGACGACGTGGACGACGACTGGGATCTTGATCAGCTGGCGCGCGACGCGCCGCGCGATCCCGCGCTCGATGCTGCGCCTGATTCCCTGCTCGATGCTGTTCTGTCGCGCGCGGAACGCCGGGTACTCCTCCAACAAGCGCTCGTGCACCTGCTGTGTTCCGCATTGGCGCCTCTTCGGTGCGGCCATTCCGTCCCTCCTTCAGGTCGGGTTCCGCCGCAGCCGGTGGAGCGTCGCAGACGACGGCCGCCGCTTCAAGGGGCTCGAAGCGGCTTCCGTATGTCGCACTACGATCAAATCGCTCTCCTGAGGGATTCGGCGGCGCGGCCTCAGGCCGATCTGAATCGCTGACTGAACAATCCGGGCGGAGCGGCCCCGCCTCCTGATTGCTCGAAAGGAGGTGAACTCATGTACAGGCTCTTCTCCTTCACGCAGACGCTCGCCGCCGACGCGGTCAGCGCTCTCCGCCGCAGCGAGGAGGGGCAGACGATGGCCGAGTACGGCGTCGTCCTGGCCGTCATCACGCTCGCAGTAATCGCCGCCATCACGCTCCTTGCCGGAAACGTCACGAACGCGATCAACAGCGTCGCGGGACTCCTCCCGTAAGAGGAAGACATCGGTCCCAGCGAGCCGGGGCAGGCCGAAGCGGCCGGCTCGCCAGGGATCGAAAAGCGGGCTCCGGCCGGCACGGCGCGCTGACTGCCTCGTCAGTGAAAGCACTGACAGCGAATCAGTGTGGTAGCGGATGCCGCAAACGCGCGCGCTCACGAGGATGAGTCGCCAGAAGGGAGGTTCTTGGGATGCAATTCCTGATGACCAGCTTGGCGATCGGTTTCGTGGTTGCCGTCCTCCTGCTCGTGGCGTACAGCCTCTTCGAGCTGAGCCCGTTCGCACACCACGCCGAGAGCTATCACAAGCCCGGTCAGCGCCAGGACAGCCCCCACCTCGACTAGGCGCGGCTAATCGAGCTCGATGCCCTCATGGGCGAGCTCGAGCTCCTCGATCGCCACCTCGTTCCCGAGAGCGTTCAGCGACGGTCCCGTGTACTTCGTCGGCCAGGCGCGGTGAAGGTTCCAGCGGGCGACTTCCTGCCGTTGCTCGTCGAGCAGGACGACCGAGACGCTCCGGCGGTCGAGCGATCCCTGCGCGACCGATCGCCACCAGTTGAAGAGCGTCGCGTCGCCGGCGAAGCCGCGTCGAAGCACGAGCGGGCCGTACTCGACGCGACCCGGAAGCAGCCGCGCGGCCGACGTCTTGTCGCCGCCCTCGCGGTAGGCGATCGCCTCGATCCGGCCCTCGGGCAGCTCGGCCTCGCGGAACCCGGCCGAGGCGACTTGATCGATCTCGACGAGGAAGTTGAAGTCGAGATACGGGTCTTGGCGGGCGCTAGGCATCGGGCACCTCCAGATAGGGGAAGTCGCGGTAGGCGGCGAGATCGTGGCGGATCGTCCGCGAGCGGCGCGCGTCGTGATCGGTGCGCCACGACACGCGGACGGCGAAGGCTGTCTCTTCCTCGCGCGCGAAGAAGAGCGCCGAGCGGTCGAGGAAGACGCGGATCTCGCGTCCCGGGCCGAGGAACTCGAGCCGCCGGAAGAGCTGCAGGCGGTCGATGCGGCGCTCGCCTCCGAGCCCGGTCAGCGGAGCGTCGAACCGCACGCGCACCGCGTGGGCCGGCGCGTCGCCGAGGTTCTCGAGCACGAGGAAGAGCAGGCCCCGCTCGAACTCGACGTCGAGGACGACGTCGGCCTCGACGTGCTCGGTGACGGCGTCCGACACGAGACCAGTTTCCGACTTCGGCTCAGGTCGCGCAAGTGCAGCGGCAGAAGCTGCCGCCGCGGCCCTAGTGCAGCCAGGGCGAGAGCGCTTCTTCGATCTCGCGGCAGCCGCGGGGTGAGGTCAGGCGGGCGCTGACACGGTTGCCGTCGACGACGACGAGCGTCGGCACCTCTTCGACCCGGAAGCGCTCGACGAGCTCCGGGTGAGCCGAGGCCTCGACGAAACGAAGGCGGAACGAGTCGTGGTTCCCGCGCCGCTGCAGCACCTGCGAGAGGTAGCCCTCCACCCGCCGCGACTGGCCGGACTGCTCCGAGTAGAAAACGACAAGCCTCGGCGCCGAGCCGTTCTGGTGCCCGTTCTGCGTGCTCATACGCGGGCCCCCAGCGTGTAGCTGTGACCGTCGATCTCGACCTTGGTCGGGTCGCGCCCGTCCTCGCCCAGCCACTCTTCGACCACGTTCAGGAGCAGGCCGAGGTTCCGGTCGGGCTCCGCGTTGAGGACGATGCACACGCGCCGCGGCTCCGCTTCGAAGCGAATCTCGGCGGCGTCGACCACTCCTTCGAGCCGCGCGACGAGTCCGCCTGCGGTCTCAGCGTCGTCAACTGTTACCAGTACGAGCACCGAAATCACTCCTCGATCGATGTTGCTGGTCGACCGTGGGGCGCTTCCAGCCGTTTAAGGGGCTCGGAACTGCTCCCGCGCGTCTGGCAAATTGGCTCCGGCGCTACCGGGGGGTGCGGCCGGTGCCTCCGTGAATTTTACCCCGAAAGTCAAGTCGAGCTAACATGGTTGTTGCACGACGTCCGTAGGTCGCTCAATCCGCTTCTCCTACCGCCGGGCGCTCATCCTGAGGGGCGGAAGAGAGGACCACCGTGGGCGAAAGTGACACGCGTGGACCTGAGCGCGGCAAGCTGGCCGCAGGGATCTCGAAGGCGATTCTCGGCATCCACCGCCAGTACTACGGGCGTGGAGCGAGCAGGGCGCGGACCTTGATGGACTCGGACTACGTCATCTGCTTCCTCGAAGACATCTACACGCCGGTCGAGCGGACGCTGATCGACGCCGGGCGCTTCGAGGCGGTGAGGGAGACGCGGTCGGCGTTCCAGGACACGATGCGGGAGCGGTTCTCCGCTTCGGTCGAGGAATTCAGTGGGCGCAAGGTGATCGGGTTCCTGTCGCAGGTGCACGTCAATCCGGACGTCGCGGTCGAGACCTTCATCCTCGAGCCCGCCAACGAGCACCCGAGCGCTAGCGCCTCCTGAACAGCCGATAGCGAACTGAGTCGACGCAATCGACCGGTCGCTCCTTGGCTTCCCTGAGACGCCGCTTGAGCGCGGGCGGCGTGCGCAACTTCTCCCACTCGGCGAAGTGCTCGAGCGCCTCACCCGCATCGTCGAAGCGCTCGACGACCTGACGCGTGACGACACGCCGCTCCTCGAGCAGGCCTTCGGCGACGACCTGCGCGACCGCCTCGTCCATCGCCTCGATCACGAGCGCTGTCTCGCTCGCGTCGATGAAGCCGAGCCCGCGCGGCCCGGCCCGGACGGGCATGTCGACGCCCAGCGGATGCGCGTCGAGGATGCTCCCGCCGGGACGAACCGCTCCGTGGACGTTGCGCAGGACGTGCACGACGTCCTCGGTCTCCACTCATCAGAGTGACCAGCTGAAGAGCGCCAGGTCGAACTCGCCGCGCGGCAGTTCGATCTCGTGTGCGTGCGCGGCCTCGAAGCGCACGCGTCGCTTCAGCTCGGCCGGCGTCTCGCCCCGCGCGAGCGCGATCGAATCCTCGTCCGGGTCGATGCCGAGAACCTCGGCGCCCTCGCTCGCGCAGGCGAAGCTGAGGCGACCGTCGCCGCAGCCGACGTCCAGCACGCGTGACCCGGCCAGGTCGACCAGGTCGCGGATGGTCGCGAGCTCGACCCCGTCCGGATCGACCACGAGCGGCACGCGGCGAGGCTAACGCATCGGCGCGGTAGGCTCAGCCCGCGTGGCGGTGTTGACCACCCAGGCGGAGCGCTCCGACGCCTTCGAGGCGCGCCGGGCGCAAATGGAGGAGCTCGTCACCGAGCTGCGCGAGCGCACGGAGCAGGTTGCCCGCGGCGGCGGCGAGCAGGCGCTCGAGAAGCACCGCTCGCGCGGGAAGCTGACCGCCCGCGAGCGGATCGACCGGCTGCTCGACCAGGACACGGCGTTCCTCGAGCTCTCGGCGCTGGCCGCCTGGGAGATGTACGACGGCCAGGCCCCCGGCGCGGGCATCGTCACGGGAATCGGCGTGATCGAGGGCCGCGAGTGCGTGGTCGTCGCCAACGACGCGACCGTCAAGGGCGGCACCTACTTCCCGGTCACGGTCAAGAAGCACCTGCGCGCCCAGGAGATCGCCGAGCAGAACCGGCTGCCGTGCATCTACCTCGTCGACTCCGGCGGTGCCTTCCTGCCGCTGCAGGCCGAGGTGTTCCCCGACCGCGACCACTTCGGACGGATCTTCTACAACCAGGCGCGGCTCTCGGCCGCCGCGATCCCGCAGATCGCGTCGGTGATGGGCTCCTGCACCGCCGGCGGCGCGTACGTGCCGGCGATGAGCGACGAGACGATCATCGTCAAGGGCACGGGCACGATCTTCATCGGCGGGCCGCCGCTCGTGAAGGCCGCCACCGGCCAGGAGGTGAGCGCGGAGGAGCTGGGCGGCGCAGACGTTCACGCGCGGCTCTCGGGAGTCGCCGACCACTACGCGACCTCCGACGAGCACGCGCTCGCGCTCGTGCGCGAGATCGTCCGGAACCTCGACCTGCCGCCGAAGCGGCCGCCGTGGGACGTCTCGCGGCCCGAGCCGCCGGCGGCCGACCCGCAGGAGCTCTACGGGCTGATTCCGGCCGATTTCCGCGAGCAGGTCGACCCGCGCGAGCTGATCGCGCGGATCGTGGACGGCTCGCGCTTCCACGAGTTCAAGTCTCTGTACGGCGAGACGCTCGTCTGCGGGTTCGCGCGGATCGAGGGCTTCCCGGTCGGGATCCTGGCCAACAACGGCGTGCTCTTCGGCGAGTCGGCGGCCAAGGGCGCGCACTTCGTCGAGCTCGCCTGCAAGCGGCGCGTCCCGCTCGTCTTCCTGCAGAACATCACCGGCTTCATGGTCGGCAAGGAGTACGAGGCCGGCGGGATCGCACGCGACGGCGCGAAGCTCGTAACCGCGGTCGCCTGCGCCGAAGTGCCGAAGTTCACGGTGATCGTCGGCGGGTCGTTCGGGGCCGGGAACTACGGCATGTGCGGGCGCGCCTACTCGCCGCGGCAGCTCTGGATGTGGCCGAACGCGCGCATCTCGGTGATGGGCGGCGAGCAGGCCGCGACCGTCCTGACGATGGTCGGAGACGCCGACCCCGACGAGATCCGCGCCAAGTACGAGGCCGAGGGCAACCCGTATTACTCGACCGCGCGGCTCTGGGACGACGGGATCATCGACCCGCTCGACACGCGCCGCGTCCTCGCCCTCGGGATCTCGGCCGCCCTGAACGCGTCGATTCCCGAGACGACGTTCGGCGTCTTCAGGATGTAGGTTCCGCCGAATGGAACACGTGCTTCCGCTGAGCGACGACGAACTACGGCTGCTGAGAGCCGCGTTGCACTCGTACCTGGACGACTTCGGGCACGACCAGAGCGACATGCTGCGGGAGATCAAGGCGCTGATCGCGAAGCTGCCGACGCCCGGCGTTCCAGACGAGTGACAGTTCGGCTGCTGCTCTGGAACCTGGCCGACTCGATGACAACGCTGGACGAGTTGCGGGCGAAGCTGCCCGACCTGGCAGAGGGCGACAGCTGGATCTCGGACCCGGTGGGCGAGCGCTTCGGCCTGATCTCGTTCTCCGAGGACGACGAGCCGGTGGCAAGAGCACGCGAGCTGATCGGCAAGGACCCGGAGGTCGGCGAGGAGTTCCAGCTAGAGAACTAGCGTCTCGGGGAAGCTCGCCCCGTCCTTGAAGCGGCCGAGGCGGTACGGGCCGAGGTCGAGGCTCGGGAGTCTCGCCGAGGATCTCCTCCGCCAGCGCGCGACCGACCGCGGGGGACTGCATGAAGCCGTGGCCGGAGAAGCCGCACGCGGCGTAGACGCCGTCCGCGACCTCGCCGAGGATCGGATGGGCGTCCGGGGTCATGTCGTAGAGCCCGGCCCAGGCGCGGTCGATCTTGGCCTCGGCCGCCGGCGGGAAGCGGTGGCGGAGGCGGGCGAGCCGGTCCTCGAAGAGCGACTCGTCGACGACCTCCTCGAAGCCCCAGCGCGGCTCGGGGTCGGTCATCGCCAGCACGAGCCGGTCCCCTCGCCGGCGGAAGTGGAAGCCGTTCTCGGTCTCGAGCACCATCGGCAGGCCCTCCGGCAGGTCTTCGACCTCGGTCGTCTCGAGCAGCTGGCGGCAGAGCGGGCGGACCGGCAGCTCGATTCCGCGCGTCGAGGCCAGCTCGGCCGACCACGGGCCGCAGGCGATCACGAGCACGTCTCCCTCGACCGTCGCGGCGTCCGTTCCTTCGAGCACCTCGACACCGAGCTTGCGCGCCCGGTTGACCAGCTCTCGAGTCGCGCCCGGCGGGTCGGCGACGCCGTCCTCCTTGCAGACCGCCGCGCCGAGCACGTCGTCCGTGCGCAGTCCCTCGACGTAGGAGGGATCGACACTCTCGACGGGCACGCCGAGCTCGGCCTGCAGGTCGCGACGCTCCTCCAGCTCGGCGAGCCCTTGCTCGGTCGTCGCGAGGAAGAGGTAGCCGACCTGCTCGAACAGCGGCGGCCCGAGCTCCTCGAAGAAGCGGATGCTGGCCTGGGCGAGCCGCACCTCGGCCGCGGTCGAGAACTGCTGGCGCACGCCGCCCATCGCCTTCGAGGTCGAGCCGCCCGCCACGCGGCCGCGGTCGGCGAGCACGACGTCGCGCGCACCGAGCTGGGCCAGGTTGTACGCGACGGAGGCGCCCGTCGCGCCCGCTCCGGCTACGACGACTCGAGCCACGCGTCCAGCTCGCGCTTCTCGTCGGCGTTCAGGCGCCGCAGCGGCGCGCGCACGTCCTCGCGCACCGGCACACCGCGCTTGCCGAGCACGTACTTCGCCGCCGCCTGGAAGGGGAAGCGGTCGAGCGCGGCCCGCAGCTCCCCCACTCCGGGGTCGCCTTCGCGCACGAGCTTCGCGACGCGCTCCGGGAAGACGGCGGCGAGCCCGGAGACAGCGCCGGCCCCGCCCCGCTCGAGCCCTGCGGACACGAGGTCCTCGGCCCCGACGAAGACGTCGAGCCCTTCGAGCAGGTACGGCTCGACCGACTCGAACGGCCGGTCGGAGACCTTCAGGCCCCGGAAGTTCGGCGCCTCCTCGCGCAGCCGCACGAGCAGAGGAACCGGAACCGCGTAGCCGCTGCGCGCCTTGAACTCGTACACGTAGAAGGGCAGCGGCTCGCAGGCACGCGCCGCAGCCGCGAAGTGCGCGAGCAGCGCCTCCTCGTCGAGCGGGTAGTACGGCGGGCCGATCACGGCGACGCCGACGGCGCCGGAATCCTTGGCGTGCTCGGCCAGCGCAGCCGTCTCCGCGGTCGTCTGCGCGCCGCAGTGGACGATCACCGGCAGCGGCCCCTCGAGGAAGAGCTCGGCTGCGCGCCGCCGCTCGGCCGCGGACAGCAGGATCCCCTCGCCGGTCGTGCCGAGCGCGAGGATTCCGTCCAGCCCGCCGGCCGCAAGAAAGTCGACGTACGGCCGGAAAGCCTCTTCGTCCAGAGCGGCGCCTTCGTCGCGGAGTGGCGTGACGGCTGCCGCGAGAGCTCCGCGCAGCATTCCCGAACTTTACGATGCGCCGGAATGGCGGCGTTGCGCGTGGAGCAGGCGGGAGATGTGGTGCGCGTGACGATGGCGCGTCCCGAGCGGCGCAACGCCTTCGACGCGGAGCTCATCCAGGAGCTGACGGCGGCGTTCTCCGACGTGGGAGCGGCGCGCGCAGTCGTGCTCGCCGGCGAAGGCGAGACCTTCTCGGCCGGCGCCGACGTCGACTGGATGCGCGCCTCGATCGAGCTCAGCTACGAGGAGAACGTCGCGGACGCGCGACGGCTGCGGAAGATGCTCGAGGCGATCGACTCCTGCCCTGCGCCGGTCGTCGCGCGGGTGCAGGGACACGCGCTCGGCGGCGGCTGCGGGCTCGTCGCGTGCTCGGACGTGGTCGTGGCGGCCCCGGATACCCAGTTCGCGTTCTCCGAGGTCAAGCTCGGGATCATCCCGTCGGTGATCTCGCCCTTCGCGCTCGGGAAGATCGGCGCGAGCGCAGCCCGGCGCTACTTCGTCACGGGCGAGCCGTTCGATGCGGCCACGGCGCTGCGGATCGGGCTCGTCCACGAGGTCACGGCCGACCTCGACGGGATGGTCGAGCGGATCCTCGGCCAGCTCCGCACGGCCGGGCCTGAGGCGGCGCGGCACGCGAAGCAGCTCGTGCTCGAGCGACCGGACGCCCTCGGCACGGAACGCCGCATCGCCCAGCGGCGAACGAGCGAGGAAGGCCAGGAGGGCCTGCGCGCGTTCCTCGAAAAGCGCAGGCCGGCCTGGAGGGAGGACGCATGAGGCTCTCGAAGCGCTTCGCAGCGTGGCGCCGTGCGCGGCGCGAGCACGAGCTCGACGAGACGGTCGAGCGCGACCGAGCGATCGAGTCGCTCAATGAGACCGACCCCTACCAGCGAAGCCGAGCCCTCGCCGGCATCCCGGAGCCCGAGGACCGGCCCGAGGACTAGGCGTCATGCAGATCCGCAAGCTCCTCGTGGCGAACCGGGGCGAGATCGCGCTGCGGGTCTTCCGCGCTTGCCGAGAGCTCGGGATCGCGACGGTCGCGGTCGCGCCGCCCGACGACAGCGGCTCGCTGCACGCGCGATCGGCCGACGAGACGGTCGAGATCCAGAGCTACCTCTCCTCGGAGGAGCACATTCGCGCTGCCAAGCAGGCCGGCGCGGACGCGATCCATCCCGGCTACGGGTTCCTCGCCGAGAGCCCGCACTTCGCGGCGGCGGTCGAGGCGGCCGGGCTCGTCTGGGTCGGGCCACCGGCCGAGGCGCTCGCGGCGGGCGGGGACAAGCTCGAGGCGAAGCGGATCGCGCGCGAGGCCGGCGTGCCGGTCGTGCGCGAAGGCGGGCCGGACGAGGTCGGCTTCCCGCTCGTGATCAAGGCTGCGGCCGGCGGCGGCGGACGCGGGATGCGCGTCGTGCGCGGGCCGGGCGAGCTCGAGCAGGCCTTCGCGGCGGCCCAGCGCGAGGCGAAGGCGGCCTTCGGCGACGACCGCGTCTTCCTCGAGCGCTACGTCGAGCGGCCGCGCCACGTCGAGATCCAGCTGCTCGGCGACTCGCAGGGGAACGTGATCGCGCTCGGCGAGCGCGAGTGCTCCGTCCAGCGCCGCCACCAGAAGGTGCTCGAGGAATCGCCGTCGCCGGCGCTCGACTCCGAGCTGCGCGGCGAGATGAGCGACGCGGCGGTCGCGTTCGCGCGCGCGATCGGCTACCGCAGCGCCGGCACCGCCGAGTTCATGCTCGACGGCCGCGACTTCTGGTTCCTCGAGCTGAACGGGCGGATCCAGGTCGAGCACCCGGTCACGGAGCTGGTCACCGGCGTCGACCTCGTCCAGGAGCAGCTCCGAATCGCGCAGGGCGAACCGACCCAAGTAACAGACTGTTACTTGCAGGGGTCGGCGGTGGAGGTGCGGCTCTACGCGGAGGATCCGCGGACGTTCTTGCCCCAGACCGGCCGGATCGAGCGGCTGCGGCTGCCGACCGGGATCCGCGTCGACGCCGGCGTCGAGGAGGGCGACGAGATCGGCACGCGCTACGACCCGTTGATCGCGAAGCTGATCGCCCACGGCTCGACCCGCGACGAGGCGCTCGACCGGCTCGCCGCGGCGCTCGCCGAGACCGAAGTCGACGGGCTGGTCACGAACCTGCCGTTCCTGCGCTGGCTCGTCGACCACCCCGCGCTCCGCGCCGGACGTACGACGACCGCCTTCCTGACCGAGCACCCCCCGCTCTCGGCGCCGCCGCTGCGGGTGCCCGAGGGGCCGTGGGCCGGCGGCTTCCGCCTCAACCTCCCCACTCCCGCGCCTGCGCCGCCGCCCGATCCAGACGTCGCGGCGCAGGAGCACGCCGGCAGCGGCGAGCAGAGCGCCCTCACCGCGCCGATGCCCGGCACGGTCCTGCGCGTGCTCGCGAAGGAGGGCGACTCGGTCAAGCCGCGCCAGCCGCTCGTCGTGCTCGAGGCGATGAAGATGGAGACGCCGGTCGTCTCGCCGTACGAGGCCGTCGTCCGGGCCGTCCACGTGAGCGAAGGGGACCGGGTAGCCGGCGGTGCGCTTCTGGTGGAGCTGGAGGAGTGACCTAAAAGAGCTTCTGGAGCTTCATGGCCTGGCCCATGTCGCCCTTGACCTTCAGCTTGCCGGACATGTACGCCGCGGTCGGGTTCTGCTCGCCGTTGGCGATCTTGAGGAAGGTCTCCGAGGAGGTCGAGATCGTGCAGTCCGCCTCGGCGCCGTCCTCGGTGACCGAGACCTTGCCGTCGTCGACATTGACCGTCCAGTTGCCGGCACCGTCGATCTCGAAGCGGTAGCTCGCGGTCATGCCGGCGGCCTTCGCCGGGTCGACCCGCGTCTCGAGCGTCTCGAAGAACTCCCTCGGGCTGTCCACGGGCGCGAGCCTACCCGAGAGGCTCAGGCGGCGCTACGAGCCGGCTCGGCGGGCATGTAGCGGTCGATCAGCGCGTGCGCGAGCTCCCACTGCGCGCGCGCGATCTGCCGCCGGTTGCGCTCGACCGCCGCAGGCGGAGCACCCCTGACGCGCAGCTCCTGCCGCTCGACGACGAGCTCGGCGATCCGGACGGCGAGCGCCTCCACCGAGTGCCGGTTCCGGCTGCGCCGGAAGCGCGATCCGCGCATGGGTCTGAAGGCTGGGCCGCGAGCCATGTCCTCTTTATCGGCGCGATGACGAAAGAGGTCAACCCCCATGCAGTGCGCAGGCTACGCAGGGTGTCGGCTAGCATCGCCCGGCGATGCGAGTCCAAGTGCAGGACGTCGCGCCGGGCGAGGTGCAAGCTGACGTTCTTGCGCTTTCGCTGGCCGAGGGAGGAGCTCCGGCGAAGGTCGGCTCCGAGATCGACGCCCTGCTCGGACGGCTGATCGAGGACGGCGAGATTCGCGGCGAGCTCGGCTCGGTCCGGCTCGTGCACGTCGACGGGAAGCGCGTCGCGGTCGCAGGGATCGGCGAGGCCGGGCGCGCCGACGCGGACGCCCTCAGGACAGCGGCCTCCGCGGTCGTCGGGGAAGTCGGTCGCTTTGCCGAATCGGTCGCCTGGGCGCTCGACGACTCGCTCTCGCTCCCGTCGGAAGAGCAGGCGACGGCCGTCGTGGAGGGCACGCTGCTCGGCGCCTACGACCCGGCCCGCTGGAAGCGGGACAAGCCGGAGCGGAAGCTGGACCAGCTGACCATCCTCGGGCCAAGCTCGCTCGACGAGCCCGTCCAGCGGACGGCCCGCATCTCCGAGTGGGTCAACCACGCCCGCGACCTCGTCAACAGCCCGCCGAACGAGACGATGCCCGAGACGCTCGCGGCGCGGGCGAACGAGCTCGCCTCGCAGACCGACCACCTCGAGGCTGACGCGCTCGGGCCCGACCGGATTCGCGAGCTGGGCATGGGCGCGCTGGCCGCGGTCTCCCAGGGCAGCCACCGCGAGCCGCGGCTCATCGTCCTGCGCTACGACCCGCCTGCGCCGAAGCACCCGGATCTCGTGCTCGGCCTCGTTGGCAAGGCAATCACCTTCGACACCGGCGGAATCTCGCTCAAGCCATCGCTGCACATGGAGGACATGAAGGGCGACATGGCCGGCGGCGCCGCGGTGCTCGAGGCCACCGGCGCGATCGCCGACCTCGGGCTGCCCATTCGCGTCGTCAGCGTCATCGCGTCCACGGAGAACATGCCGGGCGGCGGCGCGTACAGGCCCGGCGACATCATCACCGCCGCGAACGGCAAGACGATCGAGGTCACGAACACCGACGCCGAGGGCCGGCTCGTGCTCGCGGATGCGCTCTGGTACGCACGCGAGCAGGGTGCGACCAACATCCTCGACCTGGCCACGCTCACGGGCGCGATGGAGGTTGCGCTCGGCGACCTCTACGCGGGGATCTTCGGCAACGACGACGCCTGGCGCGACCAGGTCGTGGAGGCGGGCGAGGCAAGCGGCGACCATGCCTGGCCGTTCCCGATGCACCCGCGCTACCGGCGCTACGTCGACTCCTCTTACGCCGACATCAAGAACTCGTCCGACCTGCGCCAGGCCGGCGCGGTGCTGGCGGCGTCGTTCCTCGAGGAGTTCGCCGGCGAGGGCCTCTGGGCGCACGCCGACATCGCCGGGCCCGCCTTCCTCGAGCGCTCGCGCGGCGACTACATGAGCCGGCGCGGCGGCACGGGTTACGGGGTCCGCATGATCGTCGAGCTCGCCACACGCCTCTCAGCTTGAACTTCGACCTCTCGCCCGAGCACGAGCTCGTTCGTCGCACCGTCCGCGAGTTCGCGGAGGAGAAGGTCGCTCCGGTAGCTGCCGAGCTCGACCGCGAGCACAGGTTCCCCTACGACCTCGTCGCCGAGCTGGCCGGGCTCGGGCTGATGGGCATGCCGGTCCCCGAGGAGTACGGCGGTGCCGGCACCGACACGCTCTCCTACGCGATCGCGGTCGAGGAGCTGACGCGGATCGACTCCTCCGTCGCGATCACGATGGCCGCGCACACCTCGCTCGGGACGATGCCGATCCTGCTGTTCGGCACCGAGGAGCAGAAACAGCAGTGGCTGCCCGACCTCGCGTCCGGGCGCAAGCTCGCCGCCTTCGGGCTGACCGAGCCCGGGGCCGGCTCCGACGCAGCCGCAGCGCGCACGACCGCCGAGCTGCGCGACGGGCAGTGGGTGGTCAACGGCTCGAAGATCTTCATCACGAACGCGGGCACCGACATCACGTCCTGCGTGACGATCACGGCACGCACGGCTGACGGCGAGATCTCCAACCTGATCGTCCCGAACGGCACTCCCGGCTACGAGATCTCGGCGCCGATGGACAAGCTCGGCTGGCGCGCGTCCGACACTCGCGAGCTCTCGTTCCGCGACTGCGCGGTGCCTGAGGAGAACCTGCTCGGCGAGCGCGGCCAGGGCTTCCGCCAGTTCCTCGAGATCCTCGACGGCGGGCGGATCTCCGTCGCCGCGATGGGCGTCGGGCTCGCACAGGGCGCCTACGACCTGGCCGTGGCCTACGCGAAGGAGCGCGAGCAGTTCGGCAAGCCGATCGCGCAGTTCCAGGCGGTCCAGTTCGCGCTCGCCGACATGGCGGTGGAGATCGAGGCCGGGCGCGCGCTCACCTACAAGGCGGCGTGGCTCAAGGACGAGGGCCGGGCCTTCGCGAAGGAGGCCGCGATGGCCAAGCTCTACACCGGCGAGCTCTCACACCGCGCCGCGAACGCCGCGCTGCAGATCCACGGCGGCTACGGCTTCATGGAGGAGTCCGCGATCGCGCGGCTCTACCGCGACCAGAAGATCCTCGAGATCGGCGAGGGGACTAACGAGGTTCAGAGGATGGTGATTGCGCGGCATCTCGGCCTCGTCTCCTGAGGAGCCGCGCCGGGAAGAACAGCACGAGCGCAAGCACGACCAGGGCGCCGACGAGGATCAGGACCCGGTCGCGGGTCGACGAGCCGCCGCTCGACGGCTTCGCGACCTTGACGCCCTGCGCGGCTGCGAGCTGGCGCACGGCGGTCGCGGCCGACTCGGTCAGGTCGGTGGGAATCGTCCCCGGCTTCACGCCCTTCAGCACGGCCACCTCTTTGTCGACCGGCTTCCCATTCCCCCTGTAGAAGCCGAAGCCGGCCGGCATTGCGACAAGCACAGGCTTGTTGTACTCGAACGCGAGCTCGTTCCAGAGGAACTTCGAGTACGGCTGCGGCTTGCCCCAGAGGCTGACCGCGGTGCCGAGGTCGCCGGTGAAGGCGATCACCGCGACACGGATCGGGTAGCCCTTGGCGTTCGCCTCGGCGACCGTCTTCTGCAGGTCGCTCTTCGCCGAGGCCGAGATGGGCGCCTCGAATGGCAGGAACGTCTGGTCGGTCAGCAGGACGTCGCTCGCGGGGTCGCCGTTCGCCTGCGCGCCGGCGGGCACGAGCAGCGCAAGCGCGAGCGCGAGCAGGAGGAGCACCGCGCGCCTCATGGGCCCTCGAGTGCGCGTTGGGCCTCGTCTTCCTCCGCCAGCAGGCGCAGGAGGAAGTACGAGAGCGCGGCGAAGAAGACGATCAGCTGCTCGCCGTTCATCAGGATCCCGCCCAGATTCTGGTCCTTGGTCGCAGAGAGCCCCCATAGCCTCGGCGCGTGCTCGTAGAAGGCGTAGAACGCGCGCGCCGAGAAAATGTACGCGAGCGAGAGGAACGCCGAGCCGACGAACGCGATCCCGAGGTAGGCGAGCTTGACCGGCGTCGAGACGCGCTGCGGCTCGTCCGAGAAGACCGGCCACCAGAAGACGAGCCCGGCGCCGATCAGAAGGGCGTGCTCGAGGTTGAGCGGCCAGCCGGTCCGCAGCGCCCAGTCGTAGAAGGGCGGCAGGTGGACGCCGTACCAGACGGCCAGCCAGAACGGCAGCGCGACCGCCGGCCGGGTGACGAGCTCGAGCGGCCTCCCGCCGAGGCGCGCCACCGCGGCCCGCATCGCCGGTGTCAGGCCGAGAACGAGGAGCGGCGGCGCCCAGTCGGCGATCATCACGTTCTGGAGCAGGTGGATCACCAGCAGGTAGTGGACCGCGATCGTCTCCAGCGGCGAGTTGAGCGAGAACGCGACCAGCGCGACGCCGAGCCCGAAGATCGCCGCACGCCCGCGGCTCGGCCGCTCGACCGTACGAGCCAGGCGCACGTAGCCGTAGACGGCGAGAGCCGAGAGCGCCAGGAAGATCCACTCGAAGCTGAACGATGTCGAAGCTGGCGGGCTCACTGCGACAGCGCCGGCCGCCGCCGGGCGGTCCGCCGCCCGAGCAGGTAGGGCCGCAGCAGGAGCGCCACACAGGTCCCGAGCGTGAGCAGCTGCTCGACCATCATCACCGCGCCCGCCAGCCGCTGGTCGGTCAGCGGTGAGATCCCGAAGAGCTCGTGCGTGGGATGCGCGTAGCTTCCGTACAGCGGGGACGAGCTGAACAGGAGCACGTCGACGACCGGCTGCGCGAGCGCCAGCATCCCGAGCGCGAAGAAGATCCGCTGCGGACGGCGCAGGCGCTCGTGGCGGGCGGGGTCGACGAGCTGCGTCCAGGCCAGCACGCCGGTCACGACGAAGGTCAGGTGCTCGAGGTCATGGACGACGGGGTGCACGAGCGCGTAGTCGTAGAAGCGCGGCACGTGCCAGACGAGGATCGTCGCGCCCCAGAGGGCGAGCGTGACGAGCGGCCGGAGCAGCAGCGAGAGGAGCGCGCGCAGCGGCCGGAACCCGGCGAGTGGGCGGAGCAGCGAGGGCGGCAGCAGGAAGAAGACGAGCGGCCCGCGCACCGCCACGACCAGCAGCGCCGCCGCGGCGTCGCCGATCAGGACGTGCTGCAGCATGTGGGCCGAGAGCAGGCGCTCGTCCCCGGCCTCGTCGAGCGGCGAGACGAGCGGCAGCACGAGCAGCGCGAGCCCCACGGCGAACAGCACGGCCCGGTCCCAGCCCGCATGGCCGGGGCTCCGGCGGCGCAGGCGGACGAACGCCTGCACGAAGAGAACGGTTGCGAGCAGGGCCCCGAGGAGAACCGCCGGCGGCGCCTGCCACGACGTGGAGAGAGTGGCGCTCGGCACGAATCGGCAGCGTAACCAACGCCTATCGTTTGACAGGCGGACACCCGGGTCGTGATCCTGCCTGCAAATGGGCCGGGTCCTCTGCCTCTCGCTGGCCGTGCTCGTCGTGGCCGGCTGCTCCTCGTCCGGGGTCAAAGCGCCGACGATCGGCGCCGCTCGGACGTTCGCGCTGACCGGCTTCACGCCGAAGCGGATCGCGCACCCGGGGACAACGACCCTCTCGTTCACGATCAGCCAGCCGTCGGGCGCGCCGCTGACGTCCTACCGCCACGGGGCCGGGCCGCACAATGGCGTGCACCTGATCGTCGTCCGGCACGACCTCGGCGCGATCATCCACCGCCATCCGCCGATCGGCCCGGACGGGCGGATCACGCAGGCGATCGACTTCCCCACCCCCGGGCCCTACCGCGTTCTGGTCGACGCCTATCCGGCGGTGAAGGGCGCGCCCCGGAACTTCCAGTTGCACCAGGACATCCGCGTGGCCGGCGCCTACCACCCGCAGGCGCTCCCGCCCTACTCGCCGAAGGTCGTCGTCGACGGCTACCACGTCACGCTCGCCGCGCCGCGCAACCTGCACGCGATCGAGCCCGCGCACCTGACCGCGACGGTCAGCGACCCCTCCGGCCACCCGCTCCGCTTCACGCCGTGGTACGGAGCGCTCGCCCACGCCGTCTTCTTCCGGAAGGGCTCGCTCGACTACTTCCACACCCATGTCTGCGGGCCGTCGACGCCCGGATGCACCAGCGTGCTCGGCGCGACACGCGTGACCGGAACGTCGTCGAAGCCCGGGAAGCTCCAGGTCGGCGTGCTGCTGCCGGTGGCCGGGACCTGGCAGCTCTTCCTCCAGTTCCAGGCCGGCGGCCGGATCATCACCGCGCCCTTTACGCTGAAAGTCACATGAGGCGCCTGCTCTGGCTGCCGGCGGTCGCGCTGCTCGTGCTCGTGGCCCGCTGGCTCTGCTACGCGCTCGCCGCGCCGAGCCCGCTGGCGAAGCCGCTCCAGGCTTCGGCCGGAGGCCCGCGCCTGGTCGTCGTGACGCTGGTCTCGCTCGGCCTCGCCGCGGGCGTTTCCGTTTTCGCGGTCTGGCTGGTCGCGCTCGGTGTGCGCGAACGGGCACGCCTCCGGCCGGACCGCGTCGCGCCGAGCATCCGCCTGCGCCGGCTCGTCCTCCGCTTCGCGGCCCTCTACGCCACGAGCTCGTTCGCGTTCGCGATGTTCGAGTCCTACCTGCACTGGCGCGCCGGGATCGGCTTCCACGGTCTCTCCTGCCTCCTCGGGCCGGTGCACCGCAACGCGATCCCGATCCTCGGGGCGCTCGCGCTCGCAGCGGCCGCGCTCGCAGAGGCCGGCGCCCACGTGCTCGCCTGGATGCGCGCGGTCGTCCGCGAGCTCCTGCGGCAACGGCTCGCCGCCGAGCCGCTCTCGGCACTGGCTCCTTTCCGAGACCACGCGCCGTCACGCCCCACTCCGTTCCGCGCGCGCCCCCGCGGACCGCCGCTCCCCGCGTAGCCGGCTTTTCCAACTACGCGAAAGGAGATCGAATGAACAGGGCCGTGGCCATCGCCACGGTGGCGGTTGGCTCGCTCGTGCTCGCAGGCACCGCGTCGGCGCACGCGATCCTCAGCCCGCCCGTGGCCAAGTCGAACGTCTTGCAGCAACTCACGCTCTCGGTACCGACCGAGGAAGAGGGCGCGACCACGACGCAGATCGAGCTGACCGTGCCGGACGGCCTTGCGATCGACTCGTTCGAGCCCGCTCCCGGCTGGAAACGCACCGTGCAGGCCACCGGCTCCGGCGAGGAGGCGGTTGTCCAGAAGGTGACGTGGAGCGGCGGCAAGGTCCCGACCGGCGAGGACTCCGTCTTCCGCTTCAACGCCAGCCTGGCTTCGAACAAGACGTACGTCGTCGACGTGCGGCAGACCTACTCGAACGGGAAGATCGTCGACTGGACCGGCGCTGAGAGCTCGGACACGCCGGCACCGCGAATCGAGGCGGTCTCGTCGCTCGCAGGCGGCGGGACGACGCTGCTCTCGATCATCGCGCTCGTGGTCGGCGGCGTCGCGATCGTGATCGGGATCGCAGCGCTCGCGGCGAGAGGACGCCCGCTCGCGTGAGACGGGCCTGCGTCCTCGCGGCGGTGACGGCAGCGGCGCTCACCGTGCCCGCGGCCGCCTGGGCGCACGCGGCTCTGCTGAAGACCGTCCCGGAAGCCAGCCGTACCGTCAACACGCCGCCGGCCGAGGTGCGGCTGACCTACAGCGAGCCGGTCGAGCCGCGCTTCGCGATCGTGTCGGTCACCGACGCGGCCGGGCGGCAGGTGACCTCGGGGTCGCCCGCACGCGCGCTCGGGGAGCCGCAGACGCTCGTGCAACCGCTGCGCAAGGTGCCCGAAGGCTGGTACCTCGTCTTCTGGCGGGTGATCTCCGCGGACGGCCACCCGGTGCGCGGGGCCTTCACGTTTGCGGTCGGGCCGAACCCCGGGCCGCCGCCGCAGTTCCGGGTGCCCTCGCTGAGCGAGACCGCGCACACGCCGCAGCTCCTGATCGCCCGCTGGTTGATGTTCCTCACGCTCTTCGCCACGCTCGGGCTGTTCACACTGCGGGCGCTGATCGCGCGCCCGGTCGCGCGGCGCGTCAGCGGGACATCGCTGCGACCGCTCTCGGTCGCGTTCTTCGCGGCGCTCGCGGCGGCGCTCATCGTGATTCCGGTCTACGTCGTCCTTGCGACGGCGCAGTTCTCGCTCCGCTCGGCGTTCGACCTCGGCGCGATCCTGCCGGTCGCGAACGCGTCGTCGTTCGGCCACGACTACCTGCAGCTCGAGCTCGTGCTCGCGCTGTTCGGCGTCGCGGCGGGAATCGCTCTGGCGCTCGACCGGCCCGAGCGGCCGCAGCGCTCGGTCGTCGAGCTGCTCTCCCTCTGGGCGGCGCTCGCGGCGGCGGCCTCGACCCTCGTCCTGCCGGGCCTCGCCGGCCACGCCGGCCAGCGCTCGCCGCGCGGGCTCGCGCTGCCGCTCGACTGGCTGCATCTCGCGACGGGCGCGATCTGGTTGGGCGGCCTGATCGGGATCGTCGTCTTCTGGCTGAACGTCGGGCGCGAAGGCCGCGTCGCGGCGCTCTCGGTCGTCGTGCCGCGCTTCTCGACGGTCGCGTTCTTCTCGGTGCTCGCGCTGATCGGCTCCGGGATCGGCCAGTCGCTGCTCGAGCTGCCCACCTTCGGCTCGCTCTGGCAGACGAACTACGGCAAGGCGCTCGTGGTCAAGATCGTGCTGCTCTTCGCGGCCCTCGCGCTCGCCGCGGTCAACCTCGCCCGGACGAAACCGCGGCTCGAGGCGGCCGGCGTGCGCCCCTCGGACGGCCCGGGCGCTGCGCTTTTGCTCCGCCGGCTCGTCCAGGGCGAGATCCTCTTCGTCACCGGCGCGCTCTTCGCGGCCGCGGTGCTGACGAGCCTGCCGCCGCCCGCAAGCGCGCTCGCCCGCGTGAAGAACATCGCCGCGCGCGTCGGCCCAGGCCCTGTCTCGAAGGTCATCCAGAAGGGCCCGTACAAGATTCGCGTCCAGGTGAGCCCGAACCGCGCGGCGGTCAACAACAATTTCGCGTTGACGGTGACGAAGAACGGTCAGCCGGTGCACGGCGCCGAGGTCGTCACGCAGTTCGACATGCTCGACATGGAGATGCAAACGCAGAGCTACCGCTTCCGCCAGACGCACCCCGGCTCGTTCGCGAAGTCGGCACCGGCGCTCGTGATGGTCGGACACTGGGCGCTGCAGTTCGAGGTGACGATTCCCGGCCAGCAGCCGTTCGTCGTCACGCTCCTGGACAAGGCGGGCGGATGAGCGTCTACACGCGCCTGTTCCTCGCGCTCGTCGCCCTCGCCGCGGCGGCCGCCGCGTGGGTCGTGGCGATCGAGGCGATCCGCCGGGTCATCTAGGAGCGGAGATCCCGAGCGGCTTGTCGAACTCGAGGTAGCGGTGGAACATGAAGTGGCTCGCCGCGGTCATGCGCAGGCGAAGCGGCCGGTAGCTCGACTGGTCGATCCACGCGGTGAACCAGGCCGGGATCGACGGGTTCACGAACGAGACGACCCAGACGCGCCGCCCGTCGACGGTCGAGGTGCCGAGGACGTGCGCGTTCGTGGCGAGGTTCCCCCACACCGGCACGGGCACGCTCAGCGGCGGCGACTGCTGGGACTTCCTCCACGCGGAGCGCGCGGTCGTTCGGTCCCAGCGCCGCCTGCCGATCACGACCGCTGAGGCCCCGTCCTTGATCGAGTAGGCGAGCCGGTCGGGCGCCTGCATCCGCCACGTCGTCAGCAGCCCGCGCTTCGGACTCGAGCGCAGCGACTCGACGTAGACGACGCTGCTCAGATTCCGGAAGACCCGGCTCGCGCGCCGCATGATTCCCGCGGCGGAGGCGGCGTGCGCCGGAATCCGGAAGGAGACCGGCGGGCCCGACCCGAGGACGACCTCCACCTTGGAGGGCCGGGTTGCGGATGCCGTGTAGCAGCCGTCGCCGCACGGGCGAGCCTTGACGACCCGGCCTCCGGTGCGGAACGAGACCGGGAGCCCGCTTTCAGGAGAGCCGCCGGCCGAGAGCACTGTCGCCGTCAGCAGCCCGCGCCTCACCGCGAGCGCCACGGCCCGGCTCCCGGACTCTGCCGCGAGGACCACAGCCCCGCGCGGCGGCTGGTAGGAGGCGGAAACCGAAAGCCCGGTCGTGACGACCGGGGATGTTGTCCCGGAACCGCGTCCGGCCAGGACGACCACGGCGGCGATACCCCCGGCCACCAGAAGCAGAGCTGCGAGGAGCACGACTTGAAGGGTCCGACTCACCCGGACAACGGTAGCCGCGGGCAAGGCAGCAGCACACCCTGTTAGCGTCTCCAGCAGTGGTTTTTCGCCAGTTCGTGGACGATGACCTCGGCTGCGCGTCCTATCTGATCGGAGACGAGGAGGCAGGCGAGGGGTTCGTCGTCGACCCCGCCTACGCGATCGAGCAGTACTTGCAGGCGGCGAAGCGCTGACGGCCTCCGCATCGTCCGGGTGCTCGAGACGCACACGCATGCCGATCACCTCTCCGGCCACGGGCGGCTGGCGCTCGAGCACGGCGTCCCGGTGTCGATTCATCCCATCGCCGAGCCCGAGTACCCGTTCGAGCCCGTCGAGGACGGGCAGGAGCTGGCCGTCGGCCCGGTCCGGATCCAGGTCCTGCACACGCCCGGACACCGGCCCGAGCACTGCTGCTACCTCCTCGACGGCCACCTCCTGACCGGCGACTCGCTGCTGATCGGCGACGCCGCGCGGCCGGACCTCGCTGTTGCCGCGCGCGAGGGCGCCGAGGGACTCTTCAACTCGCTGCAGCGCCTGGCGGGGCTACCTCCCGAGACCGAGGTCGACCCGGGCCACGTCGCGGGCTCGCTCTGCGCAACCGGGATCAGTACCGACCGCTCGTCGACGATTGCGAAGGAGCTCGCGACGAATCATGCGCTCGCCTACCCGACCGAGGAGGAGTTCGTCGCCGCGCACGCGAGCATCTCCGCGCCGAAGCCGCCGACCGTCGAGCGCGTGGTCGCGCTCAACCGCGGGCCGTTCGTCGGGGCGCCCAGCCCGCTCGAGCAACTCGACCGCGCGGACACGCAGGTGCTCGACGTCCGCTCTCCGCGCGAGTTCGCGGCCGGCCACCTGCCGGGCGCGATCAACGTCCCGGTCGCCGGCTCGTCGCTCGGCACCAAGGCCGGCTTCCTGCTCGATCCGGACCGAGCCGATCACGATCCACGCCGCCTCGCCCGAGGACGCGGAGACAGCCGGGGCACGCCTGCGAGCCGTGGGTCTGCTGGACCTCTCCGGATACCTGGTCGGGGCGTCCGGCTCGGAGCGGCTCGAGCCGATCGCGGTCGACGAGCTCGAGCGGCTGCTCGCCGAGGACGCGGTCGAGGTCGTCGACGTCCGCGAGAAGGACGAGCGCGACGAGGGCTACATCCCGGAGAGCCGGCACATCCCGTACCGACTCGTCGGTGAGTTCGCCGAGGAGCTGACGAACGGCCGCACCGTCGTCACCGTCTGCGAGAGCGGCGCGCGCGCCGCGGTGGCCGCGAGCGTCCTGGCAGCGCACGGCGTCCCGGCCCGGCCGCTGCTGGACGGCGGCATCCCGGACCTCCAGAAGCGCGGCCACGCGCTGACGAGCTTCCGGCGCTGCGGCTCAGGCTGACGCCGCTAGTAACGCCTCGGCCTCCGCCTGCCAGGCCGTCGCACCGAGCTTTGCGATGACGGGCAACGCCGGCCTCAGCTGGGCATCGGCTTCCGCGCGCCGCCCACGCCGGACCAGATCGTCGGCGGCCCGCAGGCGGGCGTAGAGCTCCTCGGGAAGGGCGCCGATCTCGGCGTAGACCTCCGCCGCGGCAGCTGCGTCGCCGGCTGCGATTCGCCTTGCGGCCTGGTGCCAGAGCGTCTGGGCTTGTGCCGTGCCGATCGCCGCCACCAGTTCGTCGGCTCGCCCAAGGTCGACCAGCGCCCATGCTCCGTCGACCAACTCGACCTGGGGACCGACCCCGTCGCGTCCCCAGATCGCGAGTAGCTCGTCGGCCAACCTGCTCGCAACCTCGAGGTTGCCGGCCGCGACCTCCACGCGCGCCTCGAAGGCGACTGCCGGGTTCAGCGCCTGGGGATCCTTGACAGGCCGCGCCTGCTCCGTCCCACGCCGTGCATCAGCAAGCGCGCCCTCGATGTCACCGCGCGCGAGGTAGATCGATCCACGGACGTAACGGCAGACGGAGTCCATGTAGTGCGGCGAGCCGGCTTCCGTTGCGTCGATGAAGTCGTTCGCCTGCAAGAGTGCGTCGGCCCAGCGGCCCTGCCAGTAAGCGTGGATTGCGTTTTCCGCCTCTTGCCAGCGTATGAAGCTCGTCACCCCCAGGCGCCGGGCGCCGGTCAGGGTCTGCTCCTGCAGCTCGGCAGCGCGCCGCAGGTCTCCGAGGAGGCCGACCATCGTCTGGAGGTTCGCCAGGGCGCTCAGTTCCTCATGGGAGTTGGCGGCGGCTCCGATCTCGATCGCGCGCTCGAGATCATCGAGGCCGCTCCGATCACCCATCATCACCTTCCCGCAGCCGATCGTGTTCAGGTTGCGAGACCGGGCCGCCTCGAGGCCGAGCGCCTCCGCGAGGTGCAGGGACTCATAGGCAAGGTCGATGGCCCGTTCGTCGTCGGCCATCATCAGAACTCGAGCGAGCTCCTGCAACACATAGGCCTTTGCGGGCGACGGCTCGCGATCGGCGACCAGCTGCCGCGCGAGCTCGAGGTGCTCGAGCGCCTGGTCGCGGTCGCCGCGGTTGAGCCACACGCCGGCGAGCCTGGCCCGCGCCTCTGCAGCATCCTCGATCCTGTCCGCGGCCAGGAGCCCTTCGATCGACTCGGTGAGCACCCAGTCGTCGAGGCCGGCGTCGTCCACGCGACTGCGTGCGTAGCACAGCAACAGCTCCGGCCGCTCCGGATCGTCCGGCGGCCAGAGCTCGAGCGCCGCCTCGTAGAAGCGCCGCGCCGGCGAGAACGACCCCAGGGCGTACGCGCGGTCGCCGGCATCTCGCGCGGCCAGACGGGCCTGCTCGGCCAGCTTGGGAGGCTCCTCTTGCGCGGCGGCACGCCGAAGCGTCAGAGCCTCGAGGTAATGGTGCGCCAGCATCTCCGCATGGTCTTCGCGCCGGCCGAGCGCGTCGATCCACGACGCCACGCGCTCGTGCCGCTCGATGCGACCGGCACGCGGGATCTGCCCGTATGCCACGTCGCGAACGAGCACGTGCCGGAATGCGTATTCCTCTTCGCCTCCGACCGACGAGCGCCGCTCGCGCCGGACGAACTCCTTCCGCTCCAGCGCGTGCAGCGCGTCCTCTGCCCCAGCACGCTCCCGGTTGCCGACCGCGCAAACCGCGCCGAGCCAGAAGACCTTCCCGAGAACCGCCGCATCCTGCAGGAGCTGCTTCTCGGCGGCCGGCAAGCCGTCGAGCCGTGCCGCGATGATGCCCTGGACGTTCTCCGGAACACGCAGGTCTTCGCTACCCGTCTCGGCGAGCAGCCGGGCGAACTGTTCGGCGTACAGCGGGTTCCCGCCGGCACGCGCGAGCAGGGATGCCTGCGTCGCCGCCGGCAGCACCGAGCGCTCCAGCAGCTCCGCTAGTAGGCGCGCGGTGTCGTCGTCTGAGAGCGGCGAGATCGAGAGCGTGAGCGCGTTGGGCTTGCCGCCGCCCCAACCCGGCCGCCGCTCGAGCAGCTCGGGCCGAGCCGTACAGACGACGAGCAGCGGCACGCCGGCCGCCCAGTCGATGAGGTGATCGACGAAGTCGAGCAGGTCGTCGTCGGCCCAGTGAAGGTCTTCGAACACCAGCACGGTCGGCCGCCGCTCGGCGAGCGATTCGAACAGCCGCCTCCACGCGGCGAAGCGCGCCGAGCGATCGCCGCCCGGCTCCCGGTCCCCGGCCAGGCCGACCAGGGGGCGCAAGCTCTCGAGCAGCTGCTCCTCCCCTTCGGCGACGAGCTCGCCGACCATCGCGTCGAGCTTGTCCTCGGCCTCGTCCGGTCCGTCCGTCTCGAGGATCCCCGCCTGCGCCTTCGCCATCTCGGTGAGCGCCCAGTACGTCACGCCCTCGCCGTAGGGGAGCGAGCGGCCCTGTCGCCAGTTCGTCAGCTGCTCCTCTGCCTCGACAAGCGTGTAGAGCTCGTAGACGAGCCGGCTCTTGCCGATTCCCGGTACGCCGACGAGGGTGACGAGCTGCGGCGAGCGCTCTTCTCGGGCGCGGGCAAGCGCGCCGGTGAGCAGGTCGAGCTCGCGCCGGCGCCCGACGAGCGGCGCTCCGGCCTGGACCACGTCGGCGCCGAACCGCGCCCGCGCTTCCTTCGCCTCCCACACGGGAACCGGCTCGGCCTTTCCCTTGGCGCTCACCGGCTCGGCCTCTTCGTACTGGATCAGGTCGCGAGTGGCGCGGTACGTGGTCTCGTCGACGAGGATCCCGTTGACCGGCGCCGCGCTCTGCAGCCGCGCCGCGGTGTTGACGACGTCGCCCGCGGCCATGCCCTCGCCTTCGCTCGGCCGCGCAGCGAGCGAGACCAGCGCCTCGCCGGTGGTGACGCCGATCCTGACCTCGAGCTCACCCTCCTCTCTCGCCCAGTCGCGGATCGCCAGCGCCGCCCTCACGGCTCGCTCGGGATCGTCCTCGTGCGCGGTGGGTGCGCCGAAGAGCGCCATCACGGCGTCGCCGATGAACTTCTCCACCGTGCCGCCATGCCGTTCGAGCTCGGAGCGCAAGCGGTCGTGGTACGGGCGCAGGATCGCGTCGACGTCCTCCGGGTCGAGCGACTCGGCGCGTGAGGTGAAGCCGACGAGGTCGGCGAAGAGCACCGTCACGACCTTGCGCTCCCGGTGCGCCCGATCGGCCACGACTAGCGGAGGCGCTCGACGTGGTAGCCGAGGCTGCGGAGCGTCTCGAGCAGCACGGAGCAGTGGTGCTCGTCCCGCATCGTCAGCGTCAGCTCGAGCTCGCTCTCGTTCACGGGAACGTCCATTCCCTCGCGGTGGTGGTCGACCGAGACGACATTGGCGCGCTCCTGGGCGACGAGCTGGAGCAGCCGCAGCAGCTCGCCGGGCCGGTCCTGCAGGCGCGTGCGGAAGACGAGGTAGCGCCCGGCGCCCGTGAGCCCGTAGCGCATCACGGAGATGAGCACGGTCGGGTCGATGTTCCCGCCCGAGAGGAGCGCGACGGCTGGCCCCTCGCCGCCGACCTTGCCCGCGAGCAGGGCGGCGATGCCGACCGCGCCCGCGCCCTCGACGACCAGCTTCGCCCGCTCGAGCAGGAGCACGATCGCCTCGCAGATCTCCTCGTCGCTGACCGAGACCATGTCGTCGAGCGTCTCGTCGAGGATCCGGCCCGTCTCCTCCCCGACCGACTTGACCGCGATTCCGTCTGCGATCGTCCAGCCGCCGAGCCCCGCCTGGACGCCGACGATCCGCACGTCCGGCTTGACCGCGCGTAGGGCGAGCGAGATCCCGGACGAGAGCCCGCCTCCACCGACCGGGATCACGACGGCCCCGGCGTTCGCCACCTGCTCGGCGATCTCGAGCCCGATCGTCCCCTGCCCGGCGATCACCCGCTCGTCCTCGTAGGGATGGACGAACGTGGCGCCGGTCTTCTCGACGTACGCGAGCGCCTCGGCGAGCGCGTCCTCGAACCTCGCGCCCACGAGCCGCGTCTCGCCGCCGTAGCTCTTCGTCGGCTCGACCTTCGCCATCGGCGCGTCCTGCGGCATGAAGATGATCGCCTTTGCGCCGACCTCGCGCGCCGCCCACGCGACGGCCTGACCGTGGTTGCCGGCGCTCGCGGCCACGACCCCGGAGCGGCGCTCCCGGTCGGAGAGCGTCGCCATCTTGTTGAAGGCGCCGCGGATCTTGAACGAGCCCGTGCGCTGGAGGTTCTCGGCCTTCAGCCAGACGTCGCGGCCGATCAGCTTCGAGAGCGTCTCGGAGGTGTACACCGGAGTGACGCGCGCGACCCCTTCGAGCCGCGCCCGCGCCTCCTGGAACTCAGCGAGCGTGGGTGCCGTCAGCACTGTCAACCTTGAACACCTTCTCCATGATCTCGCGAACCGCGGTGAGCGGGTCGAGCCGGCGGCTCTGAACCTCGTCGAGCAGCCGCCGCAGCTCGGGGTCGTCGGCGACCGCGCGCTCCAGATGCGACTTCGCCCGGGCCGACGCGACGGCGAAGACCTCACCCGTTAGATGGCGGCGGCGCTGCTCCTCGAGGCGGCCTTCGCTCTCGAGGAACGCGCGGTGCTCCTCGATCTTCTCCCACAGCTCGGGGATGTTCTCGCCGCGCGCTGCTTCCGTCAGGACGATCGGCGGCCGCCATTCGCTTTCGGAGTCGAGCGAGAGCACCGAGCGGACCTCGTTCAGCATCGTCTTCGCCGCCGGGTGGTCGAGCTTGTTGATCGCGATCACGTCCGGAATCTCCATGATCCCGGCCTTCAGCGCCTGGATCGAGTCGCCCGAGCCGGGCATCAGCACGAGCACGACGGTGTCGGCGATCCCGATCACCTCGAAATCGCCCTGGCCCGCGCCGACCGTCTCCAGGAAGACGAGCTCCTTGCCGGCGGCGTCGAGCACGAGCAGCGTCTGCAGCGTCGCCTCCGCGAGACCGCCCTGGTGGCCGCGCGTGCCCATCGAGCGGATGAAGACGCCCGGGTCGAGGAAGTGGTCGGTCAGGCGGATGCGGTCGCCGAGGAGCGCGCCGTGCGAGAACGGGCTCGACGGGTCGACGGAGATGACGCCCACCTCCCGGCCCTGCTCGCGGACGTGCCGGACGAGCGCGCCGATCAGCGTCGACTTGCCGACGCCCGGTGGCCCGGTGACGCCGACCGCGTAGGCCTTACCCGTGTCGGGGTAGAGCTCAGCGACGACCTCGTAGGCGAGCGGCTCGGAGTTCTCGACCAGCGTGATCGCGCGCGCGAGCGCCCGCTTGTCGCCGGCTCGGACGCCGGCCGCAAGCGATTCGCGCGTGAAGTCGCGGCGCGCTGCCACGGACGGGATGCTAGTTGTGCTTGGCGGCGTGAGCCGTGACCGGGAGGGCCTCAGCCGGTGAGGACTGGCTCTCACGCTCGACGCGGCGGGAGAGCAGGAAGCCCGCGATCGACGCGGCTCCGGCGGCCACCGCTGCGGCGGCCCAGACCCAGCGAGCCCCGACCGCGTCGGTCACACGCCCGGCTACCACCATCCCGAGCACGAGCACCGCGACGTTCGAGCTCATCAGCACCGCGAAGGCCCGCCCGCGCAGCTCGTCGGGCGCCCCGCGCTGCACGAGGAGCGCGTTACAGACGATCGCCGCCCCGTTCCCACAGCCCAGCACGACGACGCAGGCGGAGACAATCCAGACGTTCGGCGAGACGGCCCCGACGCCCGCGCCCAGGGCCATCAGCCCGAGCGAAAGGCCGTAGACGTTCGAGAGGCCGCGCTGCTCGATCCACGGGCCGGCCAGATAGGCGCCGAAGGAGAGCCCGAGGCCGGCGCAGCCCATGATCAGCCCGAGCCCGAAGCGGCCGGCCGACAACGTGTGCAGCGCAAAGCTCGGTTCCGAGACGTTGACCGCGGCGCTCGCGAACATCGCGATGTTCCAGGCGACGAGCACCGTCAGCAGCCCGGCCGAGTGAACCGTCAGGCCGAAGCCGTCCTTCAGGTCCTGCCAGTGGCCGCGGCTCGCCGCCGTGGCCGCCTGCAGCAGACGGGACGGGATGCCAGCGAGGAGCGCCGCGGAGAGCAGGAAGGTCGCCGCGTTGATCCAGTAGGCCGCGTCCACGCCGGCCGCGGCGGCGAGCGCGCCGCCGACGACCGAGCCGAGCGCCCAGGTGACGTTGTCCGCGAGCTGGACGAGTGAGTTCGCCGAAGCCAGGTCTTCGTCCGGGACAGCGTTCGGGATCGCGGCGTAGACCGCCGGCCGGAAGACGCCCGTCGCGATGCCGACCACCGCCGCCAGCGCGACGATCTGGGTCGCGCTCGTCGTGAACGTCAGCGCGACGAACGCGCCGAAACGGACGAGGTCGGCGCCCACCATCAGCGAGCGGCGCGGCAGCCGGTCGATCAGCGGCCCGGCGAAGATGCCGATCGCGAACGACGGCAGCAGGTCGGCGATCAGCAGCGCCGCGATCCAGGCGGACGAGTGCGTGCGCTCGAAGACGTCGATCTCGAGCGCGACGAGCGCGAGCCAGGTGCCGGCACCGGAGCCGAGCGTCGCGAGAAAGAGCCGCCGGAAGCTGGGCTCGCGGGCCAGGAGACCTCCGCGGCTGTCGCTACCCGATGGACGGCGGCGGTCCATCGACACAACCGTAACACCCTCGGTGGCCCTCGAACGAGGGGTTTTTCGGCCCTGTCTCAGCCGGTCAGGGCTGTCTCGGCGCCCACGCGGCCGAGGGCCGCGGAGAGGAGCTCGTGCTCCTCCTCGGTGCCCACCGTGACGCGTACCGCCGTCGGCGCGCCGAAGCCGTGCGTCGGGCGGACGATCACGCCCTCGCGCAGCAGCCGCTCGAAGAACGCACGGGAGTCGCTGCCGAGGTCCGCGAAAAGGAAGTTCGCGACCGCAGGCCCGACCGGCTCGAGGCCGCGCTCGCGCATGATCGCCTCGAGCCGGCCGCGGCCCTCGGCGTTGACCTCGCGCCGCCGCGCCAGCTCTTCCGGGGAGTCGAGGCTCGCCAGCGCCGCTTCCTGCGCCGGAGTCGTGATGTCGAAGGCCCGCCGCACCTTGCCGATCGCGGTCACGACCGCGGCCGGCGCGAGCCCGTAGCCGACCCGCAGCCCCGCGAGCCCGTAGATCTTCGAGAAGGTCCGCAGGACGACAACCCGGCGGCCGTGCTTGAGGTAGTCCTCGACGCCGTCCGGGTAGTCCGGGTCGTCGATGTACTCGAGGTAGGCCTGGTCAAGGACGGTCAGGACGTGCTCCGGCGCGCGCTCGAAGTAGGCGTCGAGCTCGGCGCGCGTGTTCGTCGTGCCGGTCGGGTTGTTCGGCAGGCAGACGTAGACGATCTTCGTGCGGGGCCCGATCGCGCCGAGCAGCCCGTCGAGGTCGTAGCGGCCGTCCCTGAGCGGCACGGTGCGCGGCACCGCTCCGAGCTTGCGCGCGTCGATCGCGTAGCTCGGGAACGACGGCCAGCCGCAGACGATCTCGTCGCCCGGGTCGAGCATCGCCTGACTGAGGCAGTCGACGAGCCCGTCCGAGCCGGCGCCGACCACGACCTCCTCGAAGCGCAGGTCGAGCCGGTCCGCGAGCGCCGCGCGCAGGCGGTAGGCGCCGCCGTCCGGGTAGCGGTTCAGCTCGCCCGCGCAGCGCTCGATCGCCTGGCGCGCCTGCGGGAAGGGCCCGAACGGCCCTTCGTTCGACGCCAGCTTGACGACGCGCTCGAGCCCGAGCTCGCGCTGGACCTCCTCCACGGGCTTACCCGGCTCGTACGGGACGAGGTCGTTGACGGCGGGCTTGAAGAAGCTGTCCGCGATCTCCGCAATCCCGCTCACGAAGCGGACTCTAGCGCCCGGTGGCATAAGGCCGGGGCTCGCTGGATAGGACAGCGGAATGAACGTCGTCGCCTGGCTCGTTGTCCGCCTGCGCTTCCTGATCCTGCCGGCCTGGATCGTGGCAGCGGTCTTCGCGACCACTCAGCTGCCCTCGTTCGCCGACCGCGGCGGCTCGGACATCTCCGGGCTCGTCCCGGCTCACTCACCCGCGACCGCGGTCGAGGAGCGCGGGGTCAAAGCGTTCGGCACCCCGCTCGTCTCGCGGGTCGAGGTCGTCCAGCGCGACCCGCAGGGCCTCTCGAAGGAGGCGCAGCTGCGGGCGCTGCGGCGAGCCGAGCGCATCGACCGCGGACAAGACCGCGCACTGCACAGCATCGCCTTCGCCCTCCCGGTCTCGAACGCGGGGCGGGTCTTCCCCTCCTCCCGCGAGAACGGGACCACGATCGTCACCTACCTCTACTTCCGCCCGGCCGTCGGGCAGGGAGCCCAGCTCGCGCTGGCCCACACGTTTGCGCAGCAGATCCAACGGCGAGGCGATCACGTGGTGGGCGTGACCGGGACGATCGCGGCGCACGACGCGGAGTTCCGCGAGATCAACCGCGCCCTGCCGCTGGTCGAGGGAGCGACGGTCGCACTGATCGCCTTGATCCTGCTGCTCGTCTTCCGGGCGCCCGGGCCGCCGCTCGTCGCGCTCGGCGCCGCGGCGCTCTCGTACCTGATCTCGACGCGCGTGCTCACATGGGTCGCGGACCGGCAGGGGCTCAGCGTCCCGAACGAGGTCGAGCCGGTGCTCGTCGCGCTCCTGCTCGGGCTCACGACCGACTACGCGGTCTTCTTCCTGTCGGGTGTCAGGCGCCGGCTCGTCGAGGGCGAGCGGCGGCTCGATGCGGTGCAGCGGTCGACGCGGCTCGTCTTGCCGATCGTCGTGACCGCCGGGTTGATCGTCGCGGTCGGCTCTGCCTCGCTCGTGATCGGCCGGCTCGGGTTCTTCCGAGCGTTCGGGCCGGGGATGGCGGTCACGGTGCTCGTCACGCTCGCGGTCGCGATCACCGCGGTCCCCGCCGCGCTCGCGCTCTTCGGACGAGCGCTGTTCTGGCCCGGCCTGCGCTGGGCGGAGCCGCGCGAGCCCTCCCGTGCGCGCCTCGCGGTCGGGCGGTTCCTGACCCGGCGGCCGGTCGCGATCGTGCTCACTGTGTGCGTCTGCGCGGTGCTCGTCGCGCTCGCTACCGAAGGCCGCTCGACGGCGCTCGGGGTGACGATCTTCCGCGGCCTGCCGGCGGGGAACGAGGTCAGGCGCGCGGCGGACGCGGCATCCACCGGCTTCGCGCCGGGGATCGTCGCGCCGACGGAGATCCTGCTCGAGGGGCCGTCGCTCGGGACCGAGCGAGCGCAGCTCGAACAGCTCCAGGGGTTGATCTCGCGGGAGCCGGGAGTCGCGGGCGTCGTCGGCATCGCCGACCAACCACGCCAGGTGAACCGGCCGCTGTTCGTGAACGACGCGGGAAACGCGGCGCGTTTCGCCGTCGTCTCGAGCGACGAGCCGCTGAGCGCGCACGCGATCGACAACCTCCGCGTGCTCGAACACCGCTTCCCGTCGCTGCTCGAACGAGCGGGCCTAGGCGGTGTCCATGCCGGCTTCGCGGGCGACACCGCGCTCTCCGACGACACCGTTCGCACGATCCACTCGGACATCGCGAGGGTCGCCTTCGCGCTCCTGCTCGCGAACTTCGTCCTGCTCGTGATCTTCCTGCGCGCCCTGGTCGCGCCGCTGTACCTGCTCGCGGCCAGCGTGCTCGCGCTCGCGGCATCGATCGGCCTCGCGACCTGGCTCTTCCAGGGCGTCCTCGGCCACCAGGACCTGACGTACTACGTCCCGTTCGCCGCCGCGGTGCTCCTGCTCTCGCTGGGCTCGGACTACAACATCTTCATCTCGGGCCGGATCTGGCAGGAGGCTCGCCGCAAGCCGTTCCGCGAGGCGATCCACTACGCGACGCCCCGCGCCTCCGGGACGATCACGATCGCGGCCGTCACGCTGGCGGGCTCGTTCGCGCTGCTCGCCCTGATCCCGATCCGGCCGATGCGGGAGCTCGCGTTCGTGATGGCGGCCGGGATCGTGATCGACTCGTTCCTCGTTCGCTCGCTGCTGGTGCCGTCGCTGGCAGGTGCCTTCGGCCGGCTCTCGTGGTGGCCCAACTCGCCGCCGCACCCGGAGGGCCCGAGCGCGGAGACCTCGAGCGCGGAGCCGTTCCCGGTGGGCGCGACCCGCGACTAAGGAAGGCTACCGCGCGGTCCGGTACGCGTGGATCTGGGCGCGCGTGACCGGCGCGCGATTCACGAGCGACGTCGAGCTCGTCACGCGGTTCAGCGGCCCGTAGGCGGGGATCTTCCCGATCAGCAGGCCGCAGGGCGGCGTGTACATCGCCTCGTAGAGCGCGTTGTCGGCCGGCTCCGGCGGTAGGCCCACGGCGAACGCCTCGATCGCGTGCCCCTGGCAATCGCCGCCGCGGACGACGTCCGCCGTCGCGTAGTCGCCGACCATCGGCCCCTGGCTCGAGCGCGGGATCTCCGCCATCGACATCGCGCCGAACGACTGCGGCCGCGTCCAGGTCGCCCCGCCGTCGACCGAGGAGACGTAGCCGACGCGCGCGAGGCAGAGGTTCTGCGGGACGTATGCCTGGCACGCCGCGACGCGGTACGTGTAGTAGAAGAGCCCGAGGTGGGCCGTCGAGCCCGATGTCGCCGAGTCGGCGGCGATTCCCGGGATGAAGTGGTCGTTCGTGTTCGACTGCCCGCCGCTGTCGGCCTCGATCGGGATCCGGACGGGGGCGCCGAAGACGGGATTCGGGTTCGCGTCGGTCGGCGCCGGCATCACGGCCATCGCGATGTCGTTCGGGTCCGCCGACGAGTTGTTCGCGACATTGTTCTTCGTCACGAACGCCCCTGCTGCGTGCGCGTAACCCAGCGCCGGCGTGATCGTGGCGCCGTTCGCTCCGTTGCAGGCGGTGCTGCCGACCGTCTGGATCGTCACGACCTCGGGGTGCTGGCCGTTCGGGTCGATTCGCAGGGTCTGGCCGGCAGCGAGGCCGGTGATGCTCCCCAGCCTGACGCACGTGTCGCCCGGGGACGCCGCAACGCTCAGGGTCGTGTTCTGCGTGCGGAAGCTGCGCGTCTGCCAGACCGCGTAGACCGCGCCCGCGCCGTCGATCGCCGACGACGGCAGCAGCGACGTGCGCAGGCCGCCGGCCACGAGGTGCTCGGCGGTCATGTTCGGCATGATCTGCGTCGGCGCCGACCAGGACACGCCGCAGTCCGTTGACGTGTACCAGCTCATCCCGTTCACCTCGATCGGCACGACGACGCGGCCGCAGGTGCCGGCCGGCGCGCCCGGAGCAGGCGGCTGGACGACCGGAACCCCGCCGATGCCGCCGGTCTGGCCGTTCGCGAGGTTCACTGGCGCTGACCAGGTCAGGCCGCCGTCGGTCGAGCGCTGCATCTTGATCTGGTCGCCTGCGTTGCTGTTGTCGTACTCCTCGTAGCAGTTGCCGTAGCCCGCGCTCGTCGCCCAGTTGTCGCAGGTGAGCCAGTTCTTGTCGGGCGAGTCGCCGCTGGCCACGTGCGTCGCGATCGGCGGCCCCCACGTGAGGCCGTCGGTCGAGCGGTTGACGAAGACGCCTGGCACGTCGGCGTTGCCGGAGAGCCCGAGGGTGTCGATCAGCCAGACGCCGTCCTGCTCGTCGTACGCGACCGACGGGTCGCTCGCGCGCGAGAGCGGGCCGGCATCGGTCGTCTGCTGGCCGCCGTAGATCGTCAGCGGCAGCAGGCCGTGCTGCCAGGTGCGGCCACCGTCGCCGCTCGTCGCCCAGCCGATGTCGCAGGAGCCGCCGTCGTAGACGCGGCCGACCTGGAAGGTGGCGACGACCGTGCTCCCGTGCGTCGCGATCGACGGCTCGACCTGGCTCGCGTGGTACGAGAGCGGGCTGGCGCAGTCGTCGTGGCTCGCCTGGACGAGCTGCGGGATGACTTCGCGAGACGTGATCTGCGCCGAGGCGCTCAGCGGGACGAGCGCGACGAAGGCAAGCACCGCCGGCAGGCCGATCCGCGAGTACGCCCTCATCGATTCCCCTCCCCTGAACGACGTCCCGGACGATCCTCCGCCGTCCACGCGGTCGTGTCAAGCGTGGCCGTCCGCCCGGCGGCACTAGAGTTGGCGCGGCATGCGGATCGGGGTACCAAAGGAGACCGCCGACGGCGAGCGCCGCGTGGCGCTCGTCCCGGAGATCGTTTCGAAGCTCGTCCCGGCCGGCTTCGAGGTGCTCGTCGAGCGCGGCGCGGGCGAGGCGGCGTCCTTCCCGGACGGCGCGTACGAGGAGGCGGGGGCGCGTCTCGTCGCCGACCCGTACGAGGCGGACTGCGTGGTCAAGGTGCAGAAGCCATCCACGGAGGAGGTCGCGCGGCTACGCGACGGGCAGGTGCTGATCGGGTTCCTGCAGCCGCTGACCGACAAGGAAGGGCTCGAGCAGCTGGCCGGCCGCGGAGTGATCGCGTTCGCGATGGAGTCGATCCCGCGGATCACGCGCGCGCAGCCGATGGACGCGCTCTCGTCCCAGGCCACAGTTTCCGGCTATAAGGCGACGCTGCTCGCAGCCGAGCGCCTGCCGAAGTTCTTCCCGATGCTGATGACCGCCGCCGGCACCGTTGCGCCGGCAAAGGTGCTCGTCCTGGGCGCGGGCGTCGCCGGGCTGCAGGCGATCGCGACCGCGCGGCGGCTCGGCGCTGTGGTGACCGGCTTCGACGTTCGCCCGGTTGTGCGCGAGCAGATCGAGAGCCTCGGCGCGAACTGGCTCGACCTCGGCATCGTCGGCGAGGAGACGGAGGGGGGCTACGCGGCCGAGCTGACCGAGGAGCAGCAGCGGCAGCAGCAGGCCGAGCTCGAGGCACGCCTGCCGGACTTCGACGTCGTGATCACCACTGCGCTGATCCCGGGGCGGCCCGCCCCGCGCCTGATTCCGGCGAGCGCGGTGGCCGCGATGCGGCCCGGGCTCGGTCGTGGTCGACCTGGCCGCCGAGGCCGGCGGGAACTGCGAGCTGACCTCACCGGGCGAGGAGGTCGTCCGCGAGGGCGTGACGATCGTCGGCCTGACGAACCTGCCGAGCTCGATGCCGTTCCACGCGAGCCAGCTCTACGCGCGCAACGTCGCGGCGCTGCTGCACCACCTCGCGCCCGAGGGCGAGCTCGTGCTCGACTGGGACGACGAGATCACCGCCGGCGCGTGTGTGACGCGCAAGGAAGAGGTGCCGGCGTGATGCGGAACCTGCCGCCTGCCCGGCGCGGCACCGGTGTGGTGCGCCTGGGCCGGCGTGCCAACGCGGCGGTGCAGCTGGGGAAAGACCGGCATCAGCCGGGGAGAAACCGGCACAGAATTGTCACACCCGCGTCACAGACACGTGCGCCGAACACCGATATCGTCACCGCCGAGGGCGGTGGGACGAACACCCCCACCCTGGGTGGGGGATTTGGGTTGATTCGCGGGCGGCGGAATTTCGCCGGCGCACGGATCCGGGCGGTGCGGGCGTGAGTCACAACACGCTGCTCGTCTTCGAGCTCACCATCCTCGTGCTCGCGATCTTCCTCGGGTTCGAGGTGATCTCGAAGGTGCCGACGCTGCTGCACACGCCGCTGATGTCCGGCACGAACGCGATCCACGGCATCGTCGTCGTGGGCGCCATGGTCGTCCTCGGCGCCCCGCACAAGGACACGTTCGACTGGATCGTCGGCTTCCTCGCCGTCGTGCTCGGCTCCGCGAACGTCGTCGGCGGCTTCGTCGTCACCGACCGCATGCTCGAGATGTTCAAGAAGCGCGAGCCCGCGAAGGAGGCCGACGCCTCCCGCGACGGCCCGAACGGCACATGAGCACCAACCTCGCGAACCTGCTCTACCTGATCCCGATCGTCTCGTTCATCCTCGCGCTGCACTTTCTCTCCAACCCCGCGACGGCCCGGCGCGGCAACCAGATCGGCGCCGTCGGGATGCTCGTCGCCGTCGTCGTCACCTGGATCAAGATCGGCACCACGAGCTGGTGGGCGATCGCGGTCGGGATGCTGATCGGCGGCGCTTTCGGGGCGGTCGCAGCGCGCCGCGTGAAGATGACCGCGATGCCCCAGATGGTGGCGCTGTTCAACGGCGTCGGCGGCGGAGCGGCTGCGCTGATCGCGCTTGCGGAAATACACCGGATCCTTCCCGAGCCCGGCGCGCCGAAGGTCGACATCTCGCTCGCGATCGTGCTCTCGGCGCTGATCGGCTCGATCTCGTTCGCCGGCTCGATGGTGGCGTTCGCGAAGCTGCAGGAGCTGATCGGCGGCCGGCCGATCACGTATCCGGGCCAGCAGTTCGTCAACGCCGCGGTCATGCTCGTCGCGGCCGGCTCGGGGGTCGCGCTCGTCAGCGGCGTCCAGGACGAGTGGCTGCTCTGGGTGCTCGTCGCCGCGGCGCTCCTCTTCGGCGTCCTCTTCGTGCTCCCGATCGGCGGCGCTGACATGCCGGTCGTGATCTCGCTGCTGAACGCCTTCACCGGCCTCGCGGTCGCAGCGAGCGGCTTCGAGCTCGAGAACAACGTCCTGATCGTGGCCGGCATGCTCGTCGGCGCCTCGGGAACGCTGCTCACGATGATGATGAGCCGCGCAATGAACCGGTCGATCGCGAACGTTCTCTTCGGTGCGTTCGGACAGGTGAGCGAGTCGGCTGCGGCAGTCGCCACAGGCGACGGCGGTTCAGTGCGCAGCGCGAGTGCCGAGGACGTCGCGGTGATGCTCGCGTACGCGCACAAGGTGGTCTTCGTCCCCGGCTACGGCCTAGCCGTCGCGCAGGCGCAGCACGACCTGCACCAGCTCGCCGACCTGCTCGAGTCGAAAGGCGTCGAGGTGTCGTACGCGATCCACCCCGTCGCGGGCCGTATGCCCGGCCACATGAACGTGCTGCTCGCCGAGGCGAACGTCCCATACGACGAGCTGAAGGAGATGGACGACGCGAACCCCGAGTTCCCCCGCACGGACGTCGCCGTCGTCGTCGGCGCGAACGACGTCGTCAACCCCGACGCGCGCAACAACCAGGGCAGCCCGATCTACGGCATGCCGATCCTGAACGTCGACGAGGCGAACGCGGTGGTCGTGCTCAAGCGGAGCATGAACCCGGGCTTTGCCGGGATCGAGAATCCGCTCTTCTACAACCCGAAGACCGTGATGCTGTTCGGCGACGCGAAGGACTCGGTGACGAAGCTGATCGCCGACGTCAAGACGCTCTAGGCCGTCCGGCGTCGCAAGGTCAACGCGCCCAGGAGCAGCGCGAGCAGCGTCGCGCCGAGCACCACGCAGACGTCGACGGTGAAGCGGGCGTCGAAATCGTCCGCGATCGCGTGCGCGAGCGCGTCGTAGGCGTACGTCAGGGGTAGCGCGGCCGAGAGCACGCGCAGCCAGTCGGCCATCTCGGAGCGCGCGACGAACAGCCCGCACAGCAGCATCTGAGGCAGCACGATCGCCGGCATGAACTGCACGGCCTGGAACTCCGTCGACGCGAAGGCGCTGGCGAGAAGGCCGAGGGCCATCCCGAGGACGGCGTTGCCGATCGCGAGCGCGACCACCGCCCAGACCGGCCCGTCCGTGTGGAGGTCGAGCCACGTGAACGCGATCGCCGAGACGACGCTCGCCTGAACGGCGGCCATCGACCCGAACGCGATCGCGTAGCCGCCGAGGAGGTCGAGCTTGGCCAGCGGCAGCGTCATCAGGCGCTCCAGCGTGCCGGTCGTTCGTTCGCGCAGCATCGTCACCGAGGTGACCACGAACATCGAGACGAACGGGAACAGGCCGAGCAGCGGCCCGCCCACGTGCTGGAAGACCTGCTCCCGTCCGGCGAAGAGCTCGTGGAGGAGAATGATCAACACCGACGGGACGGCGATCAGGAGGGCGACCGTCCGCGGGTCGCGGCGCAACTGCGTCAGGACGCGCAGCGCGACCGCGGCGGCGACGCGGGGGCTCATCGCTGCTCCTCCTCGATCAGCTTCAGGAAGACGTCCTCGAGGTCGCGCGCGCCCGTCCGCTGACGAAGCTCGCCCGGCTGCCCGGCTGCGAGGAGCCGCCCTTCGCGCAGCAGCAGGAGCTCGTCGCAGCGGTCCGCCTCGTCCATCACGTGGCTCGAGACGAGCACCGTCCGACCCTCGTCGGCGAGCGTGTGGAACGTGCTCCACAGCTCCCGCCGGAGCAGCGGGTCGAGCCCTACCGTCGGCTCGTCGAGCACCAGCAGCTCGGGATCGCCGAGCAACGCGCTCGCGAGCGAGACGCGGGCCCGCTGGCCGCCGGAGAGGCGATTGACCACCTTGTCGGCCGAGCCGAGCAGGTCGACCGTCTCGAGCACCGGCTCAATGCGCGACGCGGGCACGGAGAGGACCCGCCCGAAGAAGCGCAGGTTCTCGCGAATCGTGAGGTCGCCGTAGACGGACGGTGCCTGCGTCACGTACGCCACCCGGCGCCGCAGCTCCGGCGAGCCGGCCGGCCTGCCGAGAATGGTGATCGATCCGCCGCGCACGCGCTGGACGCCGACGATCGAGCGCATCAACGTGGACTTCCCGCTGCCGTTCGGCCCCAGCAGCCCGGTGACCCGCCCGCCGGCGACGTCGAGCGAGAGCCCGTGCAGGACGTTGACGCCGCTTCGGACGACCTCGAGCTTCTCGACCACGATCCCGGGCTGCGTCGACATCGGCCGCCAGTATCGTGCGACTAGGCTTGGCGGCCAAGTGGTTCCCGTCTTCTCAGCCGCGGCCGTCGAGACGGCGGTTCCGCCGGAGCGGGCGCTGGAGGCGGTGCGCGCGGCATTCCTGGCCTACGCGCGCGGCGAGTGGTCGATGCCGCCGAAGGTGTACGTCCCCGCCTATCCGGCGGGAGATTTTCGGGCGATGCCGGCGCTTGGAGCCGGGCACGCGGCGCTGAAGTGGGTGACGTCGTTCCCGGGCAACCCGGCGCGTGGGCTGCCGACGGTGACGGGCGTCGTGCTGCTCTCCGACGCGGAGACCGGCGAGCTGCGGGCGCTCTTCGACGCCGCCGCGGTCACCGCGCTTCGCACCGGAGCAGCTGCGGTGCTCGCAGCCGAGGCACTCGGACGTGACGATGCGCAGACGGCTGCGGTCGTCGGCGCCGGGGTCAACGGTCGCGCGGCGGCGCGGACGTTCCTCGCGCGGGGGCGGGACGTGGTGCTCTGGGACCTCGATCAAGCGAGGGCCGAGGCGGCTGCGGCGGAGCTCGGCGCGGGCGTGGCCGGCTCGCCGGAGGAGGCGCTGTCCGCGGATCTGCTCGTGACGATGACGCCCGGTCATGAGGTGCTGCTGCCGGAAGGGTCGCTCCAGCCCGGGCAGCACGTCAGCCTGATGGGAGCGGACGGGCCGGGCAAGGCCGAGATCGCTGTCGCCGAGCTTGCCCGCGCGCGGGCCTTCTGCGACGACTGGGAGCAGGCAAGCCACAACGGCGAGCTCGCGCACGCGGTCGAGGCCGGCGCGCTCGCCCAGGACGACGTGACTCAGCTCGGCGACGTGCTCGCAGGCCTGGCCGAGGGCCGGCGCTCGGGCGAGGAGATCACCGCCTTCGACTCGACGGGGCTGGCGATTCAGGATCTGGCGATCGCCCTCGCGGCGATCGAGCGCGCCGACGAGCTCGAGCTCTCGGCGGTCGATCTCTAGGCGAGACCGGCGCGCAGCTCGTCGGCGATGCGCCGGCGCTCGTCCGGGCCGTCCGGTGGCGGCTGCCAGGGCGGGACTCCCCAGACGCAGCCCGGGAGCACCGTGTCGCCCTCGTAACGGGGGACGACGTGGAGGTGGAAGTGGAAGACGTCCTGTCCCGCGCGCTCGCCTGAGTTCTGGCGGAGGTTGACGCCGTCCGCGCCGAGCCGGTCGCGCATCGCTCGCGCGAGGCGGTGCGCCAGCTCCATCGACTCGACTGCCTCGGCAGGGACGACGTCCCAGATGTCCGTTCGGTGGCGGCGCGGGACGATCAGCGTGTGACCGCGCGTCGCGGGCGGCTCGCAGAGGAACGCTACGACGCCGTCTGTCTCCGCCACGATCTCCTGGGAGCGCCGTCCGTCGACGATCTCGCAGAACGGGCAGGCGTCCACGTCCGCGAACCCTAGGCGGTGACGAGCCGTGCGGGATCGAACAGCTCGAGCTCCGGCGCCGGTTCGCCGAGGATCGCCCCCGCGACCAGCTCGCCGCACGCCAGGCCCATGACGTTGCCGTGACCCGAGTAGCCGACGGAGACCCACGTGTCGTCGCGGCCGGGCAGGCGCCCGACCAGTGGCAAACGGTCCTCGGTCACGCCGAAGATACCGGCCCAGCGATGGGTGATCTCGGGCGGCTCGCCGAGAAGCTCGGCGACGAAGCGGTCGAGGTGACCCTGGATCAGCGGCGTCGTCGTCTCCTCGGCTGTGCTCTCCAGGTCCGGCGTCTTGTCCCGGAAGCCGCCTGCGACGAGCCGCCCGTCCGGCGTTTGCTGCCAGTAGTCGTACCCGTGCCGGGCGTAGTGCGGGCGCGGGAAGACGAGCCGGTCGATGGGCTCGGTCACCACGACCTGACCGCGGGTCGGAGTCACGGCAGCGTCGAGCGCAGGGCTGAGCGCAGACGTGTAGCCGTCCGTGGCCACGACGACCCTTTCGGCATCGAGCTCGTCGAGCGACTCGACTTGAGTGTGTTGACGCAGCTCGGCACCGGCTTCCGCCGCCCGCGCGGCAAGCCGCCGGACCCAACGGGCAGGCTGAAGCGCCCCATCCGGCGGATGGAAGATCGCGTCGTGGAACCGGCTTGCGAGCGGCTCGTCGAGATCGTCGCGCCACTCCGCCGCGAAGCCGTCCTCGCGCAGCGCTTCGTACTCGGCCTCGAGCTCCGCGCGCTCGCCCGCGTCCGCCGCCAGGCGGAGACTGCCCGTTCGGCGGAACGCATCGCCGGCCAGCTCGGCGAGCCGTTCGACATACCGCTCGGTCAGCTGCCACAGCATCCGGGCTCGGTCGCGCCCGAGCTGCGCCCGCGCCGCGTCGTACGCCGGAGCTCCGCCGCGCAGCGCGAAGCCGCCGTTGCGCCCGCTCGCGCCGCCCGCGATCTCGCGTGCCTCGTAGACGCGAACCTGCAGCCCCGCGCCGGCCAGCACGTGAGCGCAGGCGCAGCCGGTGACACCGCCGCCGACCACGGCGACGTCGACCCGCTGGTCGTGGCGGGCGGCCCCGTCGGGAGGCGTCCACGGTTCCGAGAGCCAGTACGAGCTCGTCATCGTGTCGGTGAGGCTACCCCTGCGGCCTCACCCCTCTCCAGACGCCGTCCGCCTCGGATGCGACGCCGGCGAGCTCGAGCTCCGTCAGCGCCGTTGCGAGCACGGCCGCGTCGAGGCCCGTCACGCGACCGAGCTGGTCGGCACCGGCCGGCTCCTCCGAGAGAGCAGCGAGCACCGCCGCAGCGTGCTCGCCGAGCTCGGGCGACCGGGCCGCGTCGGGCTCGAGCCCGAACAGCGTCAGGACATCCGCCGCGCGAGTCAGCGGCGTCGCGCCGAGGCGCAGCAGCGCGTTCGTGCCCGCCGAGAGGGACGACGTGATCTCTCCTGGCACCGCCAACACCTCCCGCCCCGCCTCGAGCGCGAAGTCGGCCGTGATCAGCGCTCCGCTTCGTTCGCGGGCCTCGACGATCACGGTTGCCTCCGCGAGCCCCGCGATGATCCGATTGCGCGCAGGGAACCTCCACGGAGCCGGCTCGACCCCGGGCGCGTACTCGGACACGACGAGCCCCCGCTCGCAGATGCCGCGCGCCAGCTCTCGATGCGCCGCCGGGTAGTCGCGGTCGATCCCGCAGCCGAGCACCGCAACGGTGGCGCCCCCGGCCTCGAGCGCCCCGCGGTGCGCCTCCGCGTCGACGCCCCGCGCCATGCCGCTGACGACCACGAGTCCTGCACCAGCGAGCTCCCGTCCAAGCTGTCGTGCGACCTGGTGTCCGTATGAGGAGCACGAGCGCGCGCCGACGATCGCCACCGCCGGCTCGCAGAGCAGCTCAGCGTCGGCCGCCCCGCGTAGGAAGAGCCCCGGCGGCGGGTCGTGGAGCTCGCGCAGGAGCCGCGGGAACGGGCTCTCGGAACGCCCGATGAACCTGTGGCCCTGGGCCGTCAGCTCCGCCAGGTACGCGCGCTCGTCGAACGCCCGCTCGAAGCGCCTGAATCGAAGCTCCTTCGGCTCGCGGACGACGTGCGAATCGGTCGCGGCGGCGAACGCGGCCAGCGCAAGATCGCTCATCGCGCCCTCAGCTCCGTCGGCGAGCGAAACGAAAGGGCCTCCGCAACGTGCTCGGGCTCGACCGACTCGGCGCCGGCGAGACACGCAGCACTGCGTGCGACACGGGCGACCCGGGCACGGCCACGGGCGGACAACGGGAGGCGCTCGACCGCCCGCGACAACAGCTCGTTTGCCGCGCGCGTGCGGCGCAGCGGTTCGCCACGAGCGCGTTCGCGCGCCGTCTCGACCCGCTCGCGCACAGCGTCGGACGGCTCTCCCGGCGCGGCCTCGAGCTCCCGGGCACGCGGTCGCGGCACGGTCACGAGCAGGTCGAACCGATCGAGCAGCGCCCGCGAGAGCTTGTCCTGATACGCAGCCAGGCGGGCTGCGGAGCACGAGCACTCGGCAGCGGGATCGCCGCGTGCCCCGCAGGGACAGAGGTTCATCGTCGCGACGAGCTGGAAGCGTGCCGGGAAGACGAGCCTCCCGCCCACACGTGCGACCGAGATGTAGCCGTCCTCGAGCGGCTGCCGGAGCGCCTCGAGCGCGTTGCGCGGGAACTCGGCCAGCTCGTCGAGGAAGAGCACCCCGCGATGCGCGAGGCTCGCCTCACCCGGCCGCGGGTTCGAGCCGCCTCCGACGATCGCGGCGACCGAGGCCGTGTGGTGCGGCGCGCGGAACGGCGGCACAGTCACGAGCGGCCGCCCCGGAGGGAGCAGCCCCGCGACCGAGTGGATGCGCGTGACCTCGAGAGCCTCGTCCGGCGGAAGCCGCGGCAGGATCCCGGGCAGGCGCCGCGCGAGCATCGTCTTCCCCGTCCCCGGCGGCCCCGCGAGGAGCAGGTTGTGGCCGCCCGCAGCCGCGAGCTCCAGCGCGCGACGGGCGCGTTCCTGCCCACGGACATCCGCGAGATCGAGTACGGGCGGGCCGTGACCGTTTGCATCCGCCCGAGGCTCGTCGGGCGGAGGCGGCCGCCACTCGCCCCGCAGGTAGGCGACCGCCTCCGCCAGGTGGTGCACGGGAACGGGCTCGATCCCGGCGAGGGACGCCTCGGCTGCGCAGTCCGCCGCGCAGAGCAGCCGCGTCAGTCCCGACCGGCGAGCGCCCTCGGCCGCCGCCAAGACGCCGCCGACCGGCCGCAACGTCCCGTCGAGCCCGAGCTCGCCGACCGCGGCGTGCCCTCCGAGCGCCTCGGGAGGCACCTGACGCGAGGCGGCAAGCAGCGCGAGCGCGATCGGCAGGTCGAACCCGGACCCTTCCTTGCGCAGCTCCGCGGGCGCGAGGTTGACCGTGATCCGCGAGCTCGTCCCCGGCCAGTCGAGCTCGGCCGACGAAATGCCGCTGCGGACGCGATGCTTCGCCTCCTGGCACGCTCGGTCGGCAAGCCCGGCGATCGCAAAACCAGGGACGCCGCCCTCGATGTGCGCCTCGACGTCGACGCGGCGCGCGTCGAGCCCGACCAGCGCGTGGGTGACCGTTCGTGCGAGCATGTCGTCAAACTAGACAACAAATCGTGCCGTGTCTGCCACAGACGTGTGCCGAAACTGTGACTTCTCAGCGAGCCACGAGCACGTCTTCGAAGTACTCGCCCGCCCGGCGTCCCGTGCGGCGGTTCACGTGCCGCCGGTAGCGCTCCTCGAGCCGCAACCCCGCCAGCTCGAGGATCTCCGGGTAGAGCTCACGGCGGTCGTTGATCACGATCACGACCGGCGCACCCCGCCGCAGCGACCCGCGCACGTTCGCGAGCACACCCGCGATTCCCTCGACGTAGTCACGCAGGGCGGCGCGACTCGACCCCCTCCCGAGCTCCAGCGTCCCGCAATCCTCGAGCCCGAGCAGCTCGTAGGCGTAGCGATGCTGCTCGTGGTAGTCGATCAGCCCCGGGTACGGCGGCGATGTAACGACGCCCTCGAACCGTCCGCCGAAGTCGAGCTCGCGCGCGTCGCCGTGCAGCACGACCGCCTCATGTCCTCGCGCGCGAACGCGGGCGAACTCGCGCACCCGCGCGAGCGTGTCGAGCGCGTACCGCCGCAGGAACCGGCGCGCCTCGCCGACCGGCCGGCACTCGCGCCGATGCTTGTGGCACCAGTACGGTGAGCGCTGCGGCGTGCGCGGGAAATCGAGGTCGAAGTGCGTCGTCCGCCGGGCGGAGCGCGCCGCCCGCGCCAGCACGACCCGCAGCACGTCCGCGTGCTCGTACTCGTCGACGAGCCCGCGGAAGAAGAGGAGCTCCGCCGCCGCGCGCGGCGCATACCAGTCGCGGACGAAGCGCGACGTCGGCCCCTCCGGCCGCGCGCCCTCGAACGCGTCGAGCCGCGCCAACGCATCCCGCAGCTCCGATTCGAGGACGAACGGGTTGTACTCGCGCGTCTTGACCTGCATCAGCAGGCAGTTGAACGCAGCGACATCCGCGCCGCAGGCGTCGTAGCCGGACTCGAGCGCCTGCACGAGCGTCGTCCCCGAGCCGGCGAACGGGTCGAGCACTCGCCCGCGCGGTACATGACGCTCGAGCAGCGCCTCGACCAACTGCGGGATGAACTTGCCGAGGTACGGGTGCAGCCGGTGCACGTGCTTCGTCCGCACGCGCTCGGGCAGGTCGCGCTCCGACCACGAGAGGTCGAGATCGATCCGCCGGTAGAGGGCATCCTGCGTCGAGGCCACGGCCCCGACGGATTCGACGGATGCTTCAGAACGCCTGCCGCAGCCGCTCGACGCGGCCGTCCTGGACCGCAATCACCTCGAAGCTGATCTCGAGACCTGCCGCCTCGGCGTGCGCTCCCAGCCAGGTCTCCGCGGCACGGCGGATGCGGCGCTGCTTCTCCGGCGTGACCATCTCGAACGGGTTGCCGAAACCGGCGCCGCCCTTCGCCTTCACCTCGACGAACGCGAGCCTACGGCCCCGCCGTACGACGAGATCGAGCTCGTAGCCCCCGCTCCAGGCGTTGCACTCCAGGATCCGGTAGCCGCGCAGCCGGTAGAACCACCACGCCCGCCGCTCGGCGGCGCGTCCGGCCGCGTGCGTGCTAGGCGGCCTGGTAGCAGAGCGCCTGGAACGAGCGGCGATGGATCTCAGACGGCCCGACCTCCCGCACCGCCGCGGAATGGCGCGGCGTGATGTACCCGACGTGCGAGCGGAAGCCGTAGGCGGGGTAGAGCGCGTCCATCCGCCGCATCATCCGGTCGCGCGTCACCTTGGCGACGATCGACGCGGCCGCGATCGCGGCGCTCTTCTCGTCGCCGTCCACGACCGCGCGGTGCTCGGGCGCCAACGGCCCCAGGCGGAAGCCATCGACCAGGCAGACCTCGGCCGGCGGCGAGAGCTCGCTCAGCACCGCTCGCAGGCTCGCCAGATTCGACCGGTGCAGCCCGTTGCGGTCGATCTCTCCAGGCGAGACGGCCCGCACGACGATCCGCTCCGCGCAGCCGACCACCGCGCGGAAGAGCTCCTCGCGCTCGGCCTCGCTGCACTGCTTCGAGTCGTTCAGACAGGCGAGCGGCCGGACGCGATGGTCGCGCAGCTTCGCGTAGTCGAGCAGGACGCCGGCGACGAGCAGCGGGCCGGCCAGCGGGCCGCGGCCTGCCTCGTCCGCGCCTGCGACGAAGCGCGCGCCGAGCTTGCGATCGAACTGGAGGAGCTTCCGGCCGGTGCGTCGTGCCACGCGCCGAGCATAGCGCCGCTCTCAGCGGGCGCCGGAAACCGGCACGCTTTCGTTACTCGGCGACCGGCTCGGCTTCGGGCTCGGGCTCAGCGGACGCTTCCGGCTCCGGCTCCGACGCCTCGGCCTCTGCCTCGGGCTCGGGCTCGGCGGACGCTTCTGGCTCCGGCTCCGACGCCTCGGCCTCTGCCTCGGGCTCGGCCTCGGCCTGCACCGCCTCCGCCTCCTCGGCCTCGGTTCCGCGGCGGCGACCTCGTCCAGGCCTTCCGGCTCGGCCTCCTCCGGCGGCATGTCCGCCTCGGCCGGCGCCGCCGTCTCCATGACCGGCAGCGCCACCCCGCGCTTCGCGCGCACGCGGGCGCGCTTGCCGACCTTGCCGCGCAGGTAGTAGAGCTTCGCGCGGTTGACGTCGCCGATCGCGGTCACCTCGATCCGCTCGATCTTCGGCGAGTGCAGCGGGAACGTCCGCTCGACGCCGACGCCGAAGGACTGCTTGCGCACGGTGAACGTCTCGCGCGAGCCGGCGCCCTGCCGCTTGAGCACGATCCCCTCGAAGACCTGCACGCGGCGGCGCTGGCCCTCGATCACCTGGAAATGGACGCGCACGCTGTCGCCCGCCTTGAACGGCGGCAAATCACTGCGCAGCTGGCGCTGCTCGAGGCTCTCGATCACGCGGTTCATGAAAAGAGGCCCAGCGGGCCGAGGCGGAATGCTAGCGCACCGGGCGCCGACGCCGACGGAGCGGCACCAGCACCAGGAAGCCGAGCGCCAGCCCGGCGCCGATCGCATGGAAGGCGATCCGGTTCGGCGGCCAGTAGGTCATGAAGACCTCGCCGATGATGTTCTTCCGCGGAACCGAGCCCCAGGCGCGCGAGTCGCACGACGAGGCCCGGTTGTCGCCCATGAAGAAGTACCTGCCCGCGGGCACGTGCCAGGTCGACTGCCGCCCGCCGGCCCGGCCAGGCTTGATGTACGGCTCGTTGAGCACCTTGCCGTTGATCTTGAGCACGTCGTTCTGGTACGAGACGGTGTCTCCGGGCAGGCCGATCAGCCGCTTGACGAACGTTCCGCTCGCGTTGCAGGCGGCCTCGGCGGCTGCCGTCGGCGTGTTGAAGACGATGATCTCCCCGCGGCGCGGATTGCGGAAGTGGTAGATGAAGCGGTTCGCGAGCACGCGGTCGGAGAGGCGCGCCTCGCACCCCGTTCCGGGCCGCGCACAGTGCAGCGTCGGCTCCATCGACGAGGACGGGATCCGGTACGGGTTGACCACGTAGGCCTTGATCAGGAGGACGATCGCGATCGCGCCGGCGATCGTCACGATCCAGTCGATCGCGATCCGCCAGGGCCGCGGGAGCCGGGCGGTCATGCGGTCGAGCGGGTTGCGCGAGTGGTGCACGGCCTGCGCCGGGGCGGGCATGGGCTCGGACTGCGGCCGGATCGGCGGCAGCGTCATGGCCGTCGTGGGCGCTGCGCCGGCCGCAGCCGCACCGGTAGCCCCAGCGGCGCCGTCACCCGAGAGGTCGTACTGGGCGCGGCGCGGCGGGTCGGTCAGCGTCTCGTAGGCCTCGCGCAGCTCGCGCAGCCGCTCGCCCGGCTCGACCTCGACCGCGTGGAACCGGACCTGGCGCCAGTAGGCCTCGCGGATCTCATCGGTCGTGGCCCCGCGCGAGATGCCGAGCACGGCGTAGTGATCCCTGGCGCTCATGACCGCGTCCTCAGGCGACTCTGTTCCTTCCGCCATTCGTCGATTCTTCCGTGATCGCCCGAGAGCAGAACATCGGGCACGCGCCAGCCCCGAAACTCCGCAGGGCGCGTGTAGTGAGGGTATTCGAGGCCGCCCTCGAGCTCTGCGGAGAAGCTTTCGACCAGGCCGGACTCTTCGTCGATCGCTCCCGGAAGCCTCCTCGCGATCGCGTCGGTCACGACCATCGCGGGTAGCTCACCGCCCGAGAGGACGTACGGGCCGATCGAGATCGCGTCCGAGGCCAGGTGGATCTGGACGCGCTCGTCGAAGCCCTCGAACCGCGCCGAGAGCAGGGTCAGCCGCTCCTCGGCGGCCAGCTCCTCGACGACCGACTGCGTCAACTGGCGGCCCTGGGGCGTGAGCGCGACCACGCGGTGCTCCGGCACGCCGCCGTAGACCGAGTCGAGCGCTTCGGCGACGACGTCCACGCGCAGCACCATTCCGGCGCCGCCGCCGTACGGCTCGTCGTCGACCTGGTTCGCCTTGAGCGGCGAGTAGTCGCGGTAGCTGAACAGGCGCAGGTCGAGCTCCTCGCCGAGGACAGCGGCGACCGGGCGTTGCTCGGTGAGCCACGCGAAGGCGTGCGGAACGAGTGTGAAGACATCGAGTTGCAAGGACGGCCCAGGTGGTTGGCCCGCCTCAGGGTAGCTGGAAGCCCTGGGCGACGACGATGCGACCGCGCTCGAGGTCGACCTCGAGCACGCAGGCGTCCACGAGCGGCAGCGCGGCACCTGAATCGAGCTCCAGCACGTCGTTCGCGACGCCCGGCTGGACCGCCTGAACGCGCCCGAGGCGCGCACCTCCGTCCTCCTCGACCTCGAGACCCACGAGCTGGAAGGCGTAGTACTCCCCTTCCTCGGGCGTCGGCAGCTCCGAGCGCGGCACCGCCAGCTCCGCCCCGCGCGTCACCTCGCGGTCGAGGCGAATCACCGGCCGCCCGCGGGAGCGCTTCGACTCGACGATCTTCGCCGGCTCGCCGTCGACGCGCAGCAGCGCTCCCTTGGCGAAGCGCTCGGGGTCCTCGCTCGCCCCCTCGACGAAGAAGGCACCGTTGAGGCCGTGCGGCTTGCCGACGCGCCCGACCGGGACGAGCTCAGGCAAGCGACTCGAAACGCTCCGCCGCCTCGCGCCGCGACGGGGCCGTGCGGAAGTTGTCGGCGAACCGCGCGGCGTCCTCGCCACCCACGGCCTCGAAAGCGGCGATCGCCGCTTCCGCGTCGAACGGCGTCCGGCGCAGCTCCACGTCCGGCCCGAGCAGCGCCCAGAACGCCTTGATCTCGTCCTCGTACGGGAGACCGACCGAGCCGGCGTTCACCCACCGGATTCCGTCGACCCTACGGTCCTGCTGCATGTGTGTGTGCCCGCAGACGACGACATCGGCGTCGACGCCTTCGAGGATCGTGCCCAGTCGCTTGTCGGTCGTCAGCGGCGTGACGATCTCCTCGTCGTTCCGCGGAGTGGCGTGGCAGAAGAGCACGTGTCCGAGGCCGTCGACGTCGAGTCGCTGCGTCAGCGGCAGCGCGCCGAGGAAACCGAGATCCTCGGCGCCGAGCGCGTCGGCCACCCAGCGGTGCAGGTCGTCACTCTCTTGGTCTCCCGCGATGAGGCGATCGGTGTTCCCGCGGATCCACAGCGTGCGGGCCTGCAGACCGCGCAGCCGGTCGAGCACCTCTCGCGGTTGCGGCCCGTGGATGCAATCGCCGCCGAGCACGATCGCATCGACATCCTCGCTCTCGACCTCGGCGAGCACCGCTTCGAGCGCCGGCAGGTTCGCGTGGACGTCGTAGAGCGCGGCGACGCGCAACGAGCTACTCGACGATCTCGAGGAACACGCGCTGGTCGCGGCGTGCGGCGCCGGCACGGACGACCGAGCGCAGCGCGCGGGCGATCCGGCCCTGGCGGCCGATCACCTTGCCGACGTCGTCTGGCGCCACGTGCAGCTCGATCACGACGTCGCCGTCGCGCTCGACCTCCTCGGCGCGAACGGCATCGGGCTCGTCGACCAGCCGGCGCGCCAGGTATTCGACGAGCTCGACGCTCATTCCCGCTCACGGCGCCGGCAGAGCCGCCGCCTCCGCTCTTTGATGAGCTCCGTCGAGCCTACGCTCATATTCCCTTCGCCTTCAGGAGCTTCGCGACGGTGCCCGAGGGCGTCGCGCCCTTCGAGAGCCAGTCCTTGATCCGCTCTTCCTTGAGCTCGATCGTGGACGGATCGGTCTGCGGGTTGTAGCGGCCCACGATCTCCAGGAACTTGCCGTCGCGCGGCGAGCGCGAGTCCGCGGCGACGATCCGGTAGACCGGGTTCTTCTTCGACCCGACTCGGGTCAGCCTCAATTTCACAGCCAACGATTACCTCCGTGTCTTCTTCTTGCGCTTTGACTTTCGCTTCTTGGTCGCGGACGAACGCGACGGCCCATTCTGCCCTGCGGGCTGGCCCGGCAGCGCCGGCATCTTGCCCTTGCCGAGCTGTTTCATCATCTTCGCCATCTGCTTGCGGGCCTCCAGCAGCTGGTTCACCTGCTGGACGGTCGTGCCGCTGCCCTTCGCGATCCGCTGCCGCCGCGAGCCGTCGATCACGTGCGGGAAGCGGCGCTCCTGCGGCGTCATCGAGAGCACGACCGCCTCGACGCGGGCCAGCTGGCGCTCGTCGACGTCCTCGAGGCCGTCGAGGTTGCCGACGCCGGGGATCAGCTTGAGCACGCCCTGCAGCGGGCCCATCCGCCGGAGCATCTTGTAGCTGCGCAGGAAGTCGTCGAAGGTGAACTCGCCCTTCATCATCCGCTGCTCGAGCTCCTTGGCCTCGTCCTCCTCGACCGCGGCCTCGGCCTTCTCGACGAGCGTGAGCACGTCACCCATGCCGAGGATCCGCGAGGCCATCCGGTCGGGATGGAAGTACTCGAGCTGGTCGAGCCGCTCGCCGACCGAGACGAGCTTGACCGGCTTGCCGGTGACCGCCTTGACCGAGAGCGCGGCGCCGCCGCGCGCATCGCCGTCGAGCTTGGTGAGGACGATCCCGTCGAACGCGACCCGCTCGGCGAACGCCTCCGCGACGCGCACCGCGTCCTGGCCGGTCATCGAGTCGAGCACGAGCAGGACGTTCGTCGGTCTCGTCGCGTCGCGCACGCCGGCGAGCTCGTCCATCAGCGCCTCGTCGACGTGCAGGCGGCCGGCGGTGTCGAGGATGACGGCGTCGAGGCCTTGTTCACGCGCGAGCTCGAGGCCCTGCGTCGCCGCCGCGATCGGGTCCGCGCGTTCCTCGCTGAAGACGGGAACGTCGATCTCGCGGCCGAGCTGCTCGAGCTGGTCGATCGCCGCGGGGCGCTGGAGGTCGGCGGCGACGAGACCCGCCGAGCGTCCTTCCTTGCGCAGGAGGAGCGCGAGCTTGGCCGCGGCGGTCGTCTTGCCGGAGCCCTGCAGGCCCGCCAGCAGGATCACCGTCGGCGGCCGCGACGCGAAGGCGAGCTTCGAGTCGCCGGTTCCCATCAGCGCCGTCAGCTCGTCGTGGACGATCTTCACGACCTGCTGGCCAGGCGTGACGCTCTTCAGCACCTCCTGGCCGACCGCCCGCTCGCGGACGCGGGCAGTGAAGTCCTTGACAACCTCGAAGTTGACGTCGGCCTCGAGCAGCGCGAGCCGGACCTCGCGCATCGCGCGCGAGATCGCCTCCTCGTCGAGCTTTCCGCGCTTGCGCAGGTCGCCGAGCGCGCCCTGGAGCCGGTTCGAAAGCGTGTCGAACACGCGTCCAGGGTACTGGCTCGGTGTGAAAGATCGCCTCGAGCGCTTCGTCAAGCTCTGGATCGACCTATTCGACAAGCAGGCGCTGCTCGATCATGCGAGCGCCGTCGCGTTCTAGGTGGTGAAGGAGGGCGAGCGCATCAGCGAGTACCGCACGACCGTGAACATCGCGTTCGCCGTCGAGCGCTAGCGGATCGCCAGGCGCTGCCGGGCGTTGTCGGCCATGGAGGGCGGCGTCGAGTCGCCGACCCCCGAACCGCAGCGGACGAGGACCCAGGCCAGGGCGAGCAACCATGGAGCCGCGAGTAGAAGAACCGTGATCACACGGTCCAGTATGCGGATCGTGTGGGTGGCGCTGCGGTGACGGTCCGGTTAAGAGAGCGACGCGAGTACCGGCGGGCGCTCAGCGGCCGGCCGCGACCTGGCGCCGGCGCGCGACCGTGTCGAGCGTCACGGCGGCGAGCAGGATGACCCCGGTGGTGACGTACTTGACCCAGTCGGCCGACCCGACCAGGTCGGTGCCGTTGCTGATCATCCCGATGATCAGGCCGCCGAACAGCGCCCCGCTGACCCGCCCGCGGCCTCCGAAGAGGCTGACGCCGCCGATCACGGCCGCGGAGATGGCGTCCAGCAGCAGCGTGCCGCCGCCGAAGGTCAGGTCGACCGAGTTGAGACGCGAGGCGAGGATCACGCCGCCGAGGCCGGCACAGGCGCCCGAGATGACGAAGCAGAGGATGCGGATGAGTGCGACGTTGATGCCGGCCCGGCGGGCGGCTTCGGCGTTGCCGCCGACGGCGTAGACGTGCCGGCCGAAGGTCGTGCGGCCGGCCAGGTAGGAGAAGAGCGCGACGACGAAGAGGACGATCAGCCCGACGAGGGGCACGCCGCGCGAGTGGTTGCACACGGCGACCGCGGCGAACATCAGGCCGCCGTAGCAGACGACGCGGGCGACGCTCAGGAGCACATTCCCCGTCGGCAGTCCGGCCCGCCGCCGGCTGACGTACGTTCCGAGCGACCCGAGCGCCAGCAGCGCTGTGAAGATGATCGCGACGATCCAGCCGGTGTTCTTGCTCAGGATGTAGTTCGAGACGTCGAGGATCTGGTGATCCTGGATCCCGATCACGCCCTGCGTGCCGAGCAGGTAGATGATCATGCCCTGGCTGATCAACAGCGTGGCGAGCGTGACCACGAACGACGGCACGCCGATGAAGGCGATGATCGAGCCCTGCGCTGCGCCGATCGCGGCGCCGACGAGAACGGCGAGCCCGATCGCGACCAGGCCCGGGTAGTCGTGGCTCGAGCCGGAGACCTGGAACTCCGCCACCGCCACGCTCGCAAGGCCGCTCACGTAACCGACGGAGAGGTCGATCTCGCCGATCAGCAGGACGAAGACGATGCCGACCGCGATCACCGTCACGCCCGCCATCTGGCCGATCAGGTTCGAGAAGTTGACGGCGGTGAAGAAGATGTTCGTCTTCGCCGTGAAGAAGATCGTGATCGCGACGATCCCGACGATCACCGGCACGCTGCCGACGTCCCCGCCCTTGAAGGCCTCCCAGCGGGCGCGTGCGATCTCGCCGATGCCCGCTTGGGCGGTGGCGGTCGCGGAAACCTCGGGCGGAGCCGCAGTGCTCACGAGCGCGACTCGGCCTCCGGCACGCCGGCGGTGATCACCTGCACGATCTCCTGCTGGCTGGTGGCCGATCTCTCGTAGACGCCGACGTTGCGGCCGAGGCGCAGCACGGTGATCCGGTCGGCGACCTCGAAGACGTCGTTCAGGTTGTGCGAGACGAGCACGACCGCGAGGCCCTGCTCACCGAGCCGCTTGACGAGCTCGAGCACCTGGTGGGTCTGCGCGACACCAAGCGCGGCAGTCGGCTCGTCGAGGAAGACGACGCGGTTGTTCCACATCACGGCGCGCGCGACCGCGACCGACTGGCGCTGCCCGCCCGAGAGGGTCGCGACCGGCTGGCGCACCGAGCGGATCGTCGTCACAGAGAGCGAGGCCAGCGTCTCGGTCGTGCGCTGCTCCATCGGCGCTTCGCGCAGGCGGAAAGCCCGATCGTGCTCCTCGCGTCCGAGGTACATGTTCTGGACGACGTCGAGGTTGTCGCAAAGCGCCAGGTCCTGGTAGACGACCTCGATCCCGAGCTTGGCCGCGTCTTTGGGCCCGCTGATCGAGACCGGCTTACCGTCGAACAGGATCTGGCCGGAGTCGATCGAGTAGATCCCGGCGATGCACTTGATGAGGGTCGACTTGCCCGCGCCGTTGTCGCCGACGAGCGCCATCACCTCGCCGTCGTGGACCTCGAAGTCGACACCGCGCAGCGCCTCGACCGAGCCGAAGCTCTTGGAAATCCCTCGCAGCTCGAGCGTCGCCGTCGCGGCCGTCGTCGCCATCGGCGGGGTTTGTATCACGGCCGGGGCGCCAGACGAGGCGCCCCGGCCGTGGAGAGACGGTTAGCTGCAGTACTTGGCGTACTGCCCGCTGCAGACGTCGCTCTTCTTCAGGAAGCCGTCGTCGAAGAGCATCGTGTAGTTCTTCTTCGTGATCCACACCGGCGTCAGGAGGATCGACTTCGTGCCGGAGGTCGTGCCGTTCACGCCGGGCACAGGCTGGCCCTTGACGATCGCGATCGCGGCCTTCGCGGCCGCGTTCGCCTCGTCTTTCACGGACTTGTAGACCGTGCCGGACTGCCAGCCGGCAAGGATGAACTGGACGCCCGTGGGCGTCGCGTCCTGGCCGGTCAGCGGGATCGGCTTGAGGCCGTGGGCCTTGAGCGAGGCGATTGCCGCGCCTGCGAGCCCGTCGTTGGCAGCAATCGAGCCGTTCACCTTGTTGCCGTTTCGCGCCAGGATCTGGTCGAAGATCTGGCGGCCCTTGATCGGATCCCAGTCGGTCCACTGGTCACCGGCCTTCGCCTTCATCAGGGTCCCGTTCGCGTAAAGCGGGTTCAGAACCGAGTCGTAGCCCTGCTTGAAGAGCTTGGCGTTGTTGTCGGTGATGCCGCCGTTCAGCTCCGAGACGACCGGATGCTGGTTGTACGTGCCGGCGTCCTTCAGACCCTGGACGAGGCCCTGGCCCTGCAGCTTGCCGACGCGAACGTTGTCGAAGGAGACGTAGTAGGCGGCCTTGCTCCCGACCACCAGGCGGTCGTAGTCGATCACCTTCGCGCCCTGCCCGACGGCGAGGTTCGTGATCGCGTTTCCCGACGACGCGTTGATCTGGTCGAGCAGGATCACCTTCGCGCCCTTGGCGAGGCACTGCTGCGCCTGCGACTTCTGCTTCTGCGAGTCGTTGAGCGCGTTCAGGACCTGCGCCGGGACGTTCGCATTCGCGAACGCCTCCTTGAGGTACGGCGCGTCGAACAGCGTGTAGCGCGTCGAGGACTTCGTGTCGGGCAGCAGCGCGCAGGCCTCGATCTTCCCGCCGCCGCCGCCGCTCGCGCTGGTCGTCGTGCTGCTGGAGCTCTTCTTGCTGCTACCGCCGCACCCCGCTGCAACGACCACAGCGAGTGCGCAGGCGGCGAGCGCGACCGGCAATGGTCGTCGCATCAACTTGTTCAAGGGTGCCTCCTTGGGGGTGGGAGAACCGAGTGATCAACGTTACAGACCGCCCGGCGCATTTCAACCTGCTACCAGCGCGCGGGCGAAGTCGTCCGGATCGAACGGGCGGAGGTCGTCCAGGCTCTCGCCGATGCCGATCAGCTTGACCGGCAGGCCGAGCTCGTGGGCGATCGCGACTGCGATGCCGCCCTTCGCCGAGCCGTCGAGCTTGGTCAGCGCGACTCCGGTCACGTCGACCGCCTCGCCGAACAGGCGCGCCTGCTGGAGGCCGTTCTGGCCGGTGGTCGCGTCGACGACGAGCAGCGTCTCGTGCGGCGCGCCCTCGAGCCGCTGGGCGATCACGCGGCGCACCTTGGTGAGCTCGTCCATCAGGTTCGCCTGCGTGTGGAGCCTGCCCGCAGTGTCGACGACCACGACGTCGCGCTCGCGGGCCTGCGCCGCCTCGATCGCGTCGTAGGCGACCGCGGCCGGGTCTCCCCCACGCTCCGAGCCGACGAAGTCCGCGCCCGCTCTCTGCGCCCAGATCTCGAGCTGCTCCTCGGCCGCGGCGCGGAACGTGTCTGCGGCCGCGACGAGCACCGAGCGGCCGCTTTCGGAGAGGCGGGCGGCGAGCTTGCCGATCGTCGTGGTCTTGCCGGTGCCGTTGACGCCGACGACGAGGATCACGCTCGGGCTGCCGTTCAGGTGGAAGCGTCCAGGCTCGCCGAGCAGCGCTGCGATCTCCTCCTGCAGCGCGGCACCGAGGTCCGCCGCCTCGGTGCGGGCCTCCAGTCGTTGGACGAGCTCCGCCGTCGCGGGCACGCCGACATCGGCGGCGATCAGCGCCTCCTCGAGCCGTTCCCAGGCCGCTTCATCCGCAGGATCGAAGCTCTGAGCGCGAGCTGCTCCGTGAGCGCGCGGCGGCTCTTGCCGAGCGAGTCGCGCAGGCGTCCGAAGAAACCGGGGCCGTCGCCCTCTCCGCGCGAAGAGGCGTCCTCGTCCCCGAGCAGCTCAGCCCAGCTTCGCGCCATCCCGGGAGCCTAGAGCCAGTCGAGGATCGGGAAACGCCCGTCCGCGTCGAGGCATGCGGCCGCGAAGAGCGCCACGCCGACATCGCCGGTGAACAGCGAGTAGCGCCTGGGCAGGCGTTCGGCCTGCGCGAGGGCGTGGACGGCGAAGCGGCGCGCCCGGTCCAGCCAGCGCTCGTCGCCGGTACGCGCAAACGTCGTCAGCAGCGCAAAGCCGTTGCCGGCCGTGCCGTGGCAGAGACCTGCGCCCTTCTCCTCCTTGTGCGCGCCGGCCTGCCACGTCAGCTCGGCGCCTGCGAGCAGCAGCTCCTCGTCGAGGTACGGCGCCGCGGTCGCGACCATCCCCGGCGCGCCGTGGCACCACTGCAGCCGGATCCCGCTGGCGGGAGCGAGAGGCCCGCCCGCGGAAGCTGGCCACGTGGTCAGCCCGTTCTCCGTGATCGCTTCGCGCTCAAGGATCCGTGCGGTCTCGCGTTGCAGCGAGTCGCTCCACTCGCTCTCGACTTGGAGCAGCGCATGGACGTTGCCGACTAGACCGTGCACCGGCCCGAGATGACGCCCTGGCTTGCCGTAGAGCTGCTGCGTCCAGAGCCCGTCTTCGTCGCGCCGGGCCATGAGCGCCTCGGCGCTCTCGCGCCAGGCGTCCGTCCAGCGCTCCTCCCCGGTCCACTCGTGCATCGCGTGAGCGGCGAGCATCGTGCCGGGAGAGCCCCACATCAGCTCCTCGAACTCGTTCGCGACGTTCTCGCGCACCCGCTGGAACAGCCTGTCAGCGACGTCCGCGCGCGGCGCGAGTCGCCAGCTGACGAGCAATAGCCCGGCCTCGCCACCCAGCAGAGAGGACTCGCGCGCCGACGGCAGCACGAGCTGGCCGTCGGCGAGGTCCGGCTTCGTTTGCCAGAGCTCGAGCGTCCGCGCGGCCGCGGCCGAGAGTTCGATCCCTGTCTCCGCATGCCCGCGGCGGCGGAGCGCGTCGAGCGCCCAGACGACTCCGCCGGCGCCGCAGTAGAGGTCCTTCACGGGCGGCGTCGACTGCCAGACGTCCCACTCGTTGGCCGGCCAGAGCGCGTCGGGGTCGTAGGCCGCGTCCGCGTCGGCGACGATCGCCCGGATCGCCGCGCGCACGCGCTCCTCGTCCCAGGGCTCGTCGGTGAGGGGCTCGAACTCCTCCGGCGAGTAGAGCACTACGCCGCCGCGGAGGCGGTCTCTTCGCGCGGCAAGCGGCGCGAGACGATCTGTGAGACGCCCTCGCCGCCCATCGTCACGCCGTAGAGGATGTCGGCGGCCTCCATCGTCCGCTTCTGGTGCGTGACGACGATGAACTGCGCGTGATCGGAGTAGCGGCGCAGCAGCTCGACGAAGCGGCCGATGTTCGTGTCGTCGAGCGCGGCCTCGACCTCGTCGAGGAGGTAGAACGGGCACGGGCGCGCGAGGAAGAGCGAGAACAGGAACGAGATCGCGCCGAGCGCCTTCTCGCCGCCCGAGAGCAGCGACAGGCGGGTGACGCGCTTGCCTGCGGGCCGCAGCTCGACCTCGACGCCTGGCTCCTCGCCCTCTTCTTCCGGTTCCGTCAGTCGTAGCCGGCCGTGGCCGCCGGGGAAGAGCGTCGCGGCGACCTCCTCGAAGTGCTTGCTCACGGCGTCGAACGTGTCGGCGAAGCGGCGCTCGACTGTCTCGGAGAGCTCGGCGCGGAGCTGCTCCAGCTCCTTCAGGCTTGCCTCGAGGTCGGCGCGCTGCGTCGTCAGCTCGGTCAGGCGCTCCTTCTCGCGCTCGTGCTCTTCCTTGGCGAGCGGGTTGACCTGGCCCAGCGTCTCGCGGCGGCGCTCGAGCCGCTCGATCTTGGCCGCGAGCTCCTCGCGGTCGTCACCTTCGGCCGGCTCGGCACCGGCTTCCTCGAGGCGGCGGCGAGCCTCGTCGGCTTCGGCCTCGAGCCGTGCGCCCTCGACGTCGACCGCCGACGAGCGCTCGGCAGCCTCGGCGGCGGCGCGCCTGGCCTCGGCCTCGTCTCCGCCGAGGCGGCGGAGCTCGGCAGCCAGCTCGCCGGCCTTCGTCGCGCCGGCGTCGACCCGTGCGCGCAGCGGCGCCTCGAACCGTGCTGCGACCGTCGATGCGTCCTGCAGAAGCGACGCCAGACGATCTGCCATGAGCGCGAGCGGCTCGGCCGACGGCGGCGGCTCCTCGGTGACCTCCTGCGCGCTCTCCGCCCGGCGCTCGAGCTCCTCGGCCTCACGCGCGAGCGCGCGGCGACGGGCGTCGAGTTGCAGCAGGACGGCCTCGGCGGTCTCGCCCGCGAACCAGAGCTCGCCGCGGTCCGCGTCGAAGCAATGACCCTCGCGCGTGACGAGGACGCCGCTCTCGGCGCGGGCGAGATCCGAAGGCTCGGCCAGCCAGACGTCTGCGAGTAGCTCCGCGACGCGCTCCCCGCCGGGCCGGGCCCGGACGCGGCTCGACAGCGGCTGCGCTCCGAGGAGGGGCGGCCGCGAGCGCCGGCCCGAGTCCGCGCGCGGTGGCACCAGAACCGCGAGATCGCCGAGCCCGCCCTTGCGCGCGCGCTCGACGAGACCCAGAGCGGCAGACGCGTCCTGCGCGACGACCGCAGCGGCCCGGCCGGCGAGTGCGGCTGCGACCGCCCGTTCGTAGCCGGCCTCGACCTCGAGCAGCGACAGCGCCAGCCGCTCGCCCTGCTCGGCGAGGGCGCGCGCCGCCGGCGGCAGTCCCTCGCGCTCGGCGAGCGAATGCTCGAGCGCAGCGAGCCGCTCCCGAGTCAGGCGCGCCTTCTCGCGCAGAGCCTCACGCTGTGGGTTCCGGCCCGGACGGCGGAACAGCGGCTCGGCCCGCAGGCGCGCGGCGAGCTCGGTCGCGGCGTCGCGCCGCAGCTCCAGCCGCTCGCTCGCACTGCGCAGCCGGTAGAGCGCGGAGGTCGCGCCTTCGCCACGGCCCGCCGCGCCGGCCAATTCATCCTCGACGCGATTGCGCTCCTCGAGCAGCGCCTCCAGGCGTTCCTCGACCCGCCGCCGCGCGAGGGCCGCCGCGGAGCGCCGCTCCTCGATCTCGCCGAGCCGCTCCTCAACGGCGACCAGATCCAGCTGGGCCAGACGCGCCCGCAGGCCCGCGATCTCGCCGCGCAGCTTCTCCGCCCGCTCCGCCGCGCTCGCCTGCAGCGCGAGCGGTCTCAAGCGCGCCTTCACCTCGGCCTCGAGGTCGCGCGCCCGCTCGACCTGGATCTGCACACGCGCGAGCTTCAGCTCCGCCCGATGCCGGCGCTGCTTGAACTTTCCGAGCCCGGCCGCATCCTCGAGCAGCACGCGCCGCTCCTCGGGCTTGCTCGCGAGCACCTCCTCGACCTTGCCCTGGCTGATCACCGAGCCGTGGCTCCCGCCGAGGCCCGCGTCGGCGAGCAGCTCGACGAGGTCGGTGCGCCGGACCGTGGCGCGGTTGACGAGGTACTGGCCCTCGCCCCCACGATGCAGCCGCCGGGCGACCGAGACCTCGCTGAAATCGAGCGACTCGAGCGCGCCGTCGGAGTTGTCGAACAGCAGCTCGACCTCGCAGTAATCGGCAGCAGACCGGCCGGCCGAGCCCGCGAACAGGACGTCGTCGGGCTTCTCGGCGCGCAGCTCGCTCGGGCTCAGGCTTCCCGAGGCCCAGAGCAGCGCATCGGCCACGTTCGACTTGCCGGAGCCGTTCGGCCCGACCACGACGGCCACGCCCGGCTCGAGCCGAACCTCCACCGGGTCGGGGAACGATTTGAAGCCGCGGATGCGGATCGCCTGCAGATGCACGCGAGCGAGAGGCTATCCACCCCTACGGACGTGGCGGACGCCGCCGAAGCGGCGCTATACCGCTGCAGCGAGCCGGTCGAGAGCTTCGCGTGCAGCCGCCTGCTCGGCGGCCTTCTTCGAGCGGCCCGTGCCGACACCGCTCTCGACGCCGTCGATCACCGCCGCACAGCGGAAGGTTCGGTCGTGCGGCGGCCCGTCGACGTCGAGCACCGTGTAGGCGACCTGGCTCCCGCGGCGCGCGAGCTCTTCCTGGAGCTCCGTCTTGTGGTCGACGTGGCTCGTCAGCGCGTAGGCGATCCGCCCCTCGAAGGCGGCGACCACGGCGTCCCTGACCTGCTCGAACCCGTGCACGAGGTAGACGCCGGCCAGCGAAGACTCGAGCAGCGCCGCGAGCACGTTGCGGTTGCGCGCGAGCTTGACGAGCTCCTCGTCCGGCGCAAGTCCGGTGCCGCGCTGCACCAGAAGCTCGCCCAGGCCCAGCTCCCGCGCGACGACCGCGCAGCTCGCCCGCGAGACGACGTGGGAGCGGATCTTCGCCAGCCGTCCCTCGGAGAAGTCCGGGTAGCTGTCGTAGAGGGCCCGCGCGATCGCGAGCTCGAGCACGCTGTCGCCGAGAAACTCGAGGCGCTCGTAGGACGACGCGCGGTCGGGGGCCCAGGAGCTGTGCGTGAAGACGTTGTCGAGCCGGTCTTCGGGCAGCTCGGCGATGAGCCGCGTCAGCTCTTCGGGGCGGCCTGTTGGAGCGCGGCTACTGGTGGCTTGTGACGTAGTCGACGGCTTGCCCGACGGTTTGGATCTTCTGCGCATCCTCGTCCGAGATCTTGATCCCGAACTGGTCCTCGAGCTCCATGATCAGCTCCACGAGGTCGAGCGAATCCGCATCGAGGTCTTCCTGGAACGACGCTTCCTCGGTGATGTCGTTCTCGTCCACGCCGAGCTGTTCCGTCAGGACTTCCTTGACCCGCTCGAATACTTCCTCTCGCGTTGCCGCCATGTCACCTCACTTGCCGGGGCTGTCAGAGCGCGCGGATGCTAACACTCTTTCCGGCAGCCGCTCGGCGAGCCGGTTGACGACGTCGTGCTCGACGCCGCGCGCGGCGAGCCGGATCGCGTTCGCGATCGCCCTCGGGGACGAGTTTCCGTGCGCGATCACGGCGAGGCCGCGTAGCCCCAGAAGGTACGCGCCGCCGTAGGTGTCCGGGTCGAGCCGCTGCCGCAGGCCGCGCGCTGCGGGCCGGACGAGCAGGCCGCCGACGCGCCCACGCCGGGTCGACACGATCTCCTCGCGCAGCGCCTCGAGCACGGTCTTGATCGTCCCTTCCATCAGCTTGAGGGTGACGTTGCCGGTGAAGCCGTCGCAGACGACGACGTCGGCCGCGCCGAGCAGCAGGTCGCGGCTCTCGGTGTTCCCTTTGAAGTTCAGGCCGTCGGCCTCGGCGAGCAGCGCGTGCGCCTCCAGCGTCAGCTGGTTGCCTTTCTCTGGCTCTTCGCCGATCGACAGCAGCCGCACCTCGGGGTGGTCGACACCGAGCACGTCCTCGGCGAAGACCGAGCCCATGTGGGCGAACTGGAGCAGGTGCTCCGGGCGGGCGTCCGCGTTCGCGCCCGAGTCGATCAGCACCGACGGACGGTGCTTCGCCGGAATGACGACCGCGATCGCCGGTCGCGCGACGCCGGGTAGGCGGCGCAGCTCGAGGAAGCAGGCCGCGAGCATCGCGCCGGTGTTCCCGGCCGAGACGACCGCGTCTGCCTGCTTCTGGCCGACCGCGCGGCAGGCCGCGACCAGCGAACTGTCCGGCTTCGCCTTGACGGCCTCGGCCGGCTTCTCGTCCATCGCGATCTCCTGCGTCGTCTCGACGAGCTCGAGACCCTGAGGGTCGAGATCGCGCGGGCCGAACAGGACGGGCTGGATCGCGTCGTCGGCCGCGGCCTCGAGCGCGCCTGCGATCACGTCTTCCGGGCCGCGGTCGCCGCCCAGCGCGTCGACGGCGATCCTGATCATCCGACTACGGAGTCGGGGTTCGGAGAGGCTCGATCTCGCGGCCGTGGTAGGTCTTGCAGGTGGGGCACATCCGGTGCGGCTGCTTCGGCTGGCCGCACTGCGGACAGAGATTCAGGCGCGGAGCCGAGATCTTGTGCTGCGCGCGCCGCTTGTCTCGGCGCGACTTGGACTGTTTCTTCTTGGGGACGGCCACGGCGGCGGAGTATAGCCGCGGGTCAGAGGTCAGACCCCCATCTGCGCGTTGCCCCGAAGCGCTCGAGCAGGCGGCGGTCGTGCGTGACGAGGACGACGGTGCCGCTGTAGCCGGCGAGCGCGGCCTCGAGCTCCTCGATCGCGGGCAGGTCGAGATGGTTCGTCGGCTCGTCGAGGATCAGGCAGTTGACGCCGCGCGCGGCGAGGAGGGCGAGCTGCGCTCTCGTGCGCTCGCCGGGCGAAAGCGTGCGAGCCGGTCGGAGCACGTCGTCGGCCCCCAGGCCGAACTTGGCCAGCAGCGTCCGGGCCTGCTCCTGTGGGCCGCCGAACGCCTGGACGAGCGGCTCGTCGACCGTGAAGCGGGCGCGCGTCTGCTCGAGCTCGCCGAAGACGACGCTCGTGCCGGCGGTTCGCGTGCCCGCCGCGAGCGGCAGCTCGCCGGTGAGCGCGCCGAGCAGCGTCGACTTGCCGCTGCCGTTCGGGCCGGTGACCGCGAGCCGGTCGCCGCGGCCCAGCGCGAGGTCGACCGGCCCGAGCCGGAAGCCGCCGCGCTCGACGACCGCGCCCTCGAGCCGCACGACGACGTCGCCGCCGCGGCTCGCGGAGTCGAGCTCGAGCTGCAGCTCCCACGGCTCGAACGGCTTCTCGACGCGGTCGATCCGCTCGAGTGCGCGCCGGGCCTGCCGCACTTTCGTGCTCAGGGCCTGTGTCGCCCGGCGGTCGGCGCCGCCCGTCTTCTTGCCGAGCTTCCCGCCGGCCCGCGCCTGGCCCTGCCGTTGGCGGATCAGCGACTCGAGCTCGGATCGCCGGTCCTGCGTGTCCGCGAAGCGGCGGTACTGCGTCTCGCGGGCCCGGGAGCGTGCCGCCTCGTACTCGCTCCAGCCGCCGGGCCACTCGCGCACGCGCTGCCGGCCCTCCTCGAGCTCGACGATCCGGTCGACGGTGCGGTCGAGGAACTCGCGGTCGTGCGAGACGACCACCACGCTCCCGCGGATCCCCTGGACGACGCGTTCCAGCCACTCCAGGCCCTCGAAGTCGAGGTCGTTCGTGGGCTCGTCGAGGCAGTAGACGTCATGGTCGACCCTGAACAACGCCGCGAGCGCGGCCCGCCTGGCCTGTCCGCCGGAGAGCGCCGCTCCGGGCTTCTGACCGGACTCCTGCGGCAGGTAGCCGACCGAGAGATCCGGCGGGCTCCGGCGCACGCGGCCGCGTTCGGGCTCCTCGAGACCGGCGAGCAGGCGCAGCAGCGTCGTCTTGCCGACGCCGTTCGGGCCGACGACGCCGACGCGCGCGCCGTCGCCGACGGTCAGCGTGACACCGGTGAAGACCTCGTGGACGCCGTGCGAGACGGCGACATCGACAAGCGTGAGCGAAGACATGGACCTCCTGACGAAAGGACTGAGCGCCCGTCACGGGCGCGGAACGCGTGGTTTCGTCAGCTAGTCCGTCATAAGACGGCGCCTGAGCGCCGCCTCAGATCTTAGAGACGGTCCTTCAACTCCGCCAGCGCGGCCCAGCGCGAGTCGGGCTCGGGCGCGCCGTGGTCGTGCGGCTCGTCGGTCAGGTTCTTGCCACAGACCGGGCAGAGGCCTGCGCACTCGGGCCGGCAGAGGATCTTGTCCGGCAGCTCGAGCGCGAGCGCGTCCCGCGCCCAGGCGGAGAGGTCGAGCTTGTCGTCCTCGACGTAGGGCGTGAGCAGCTCATCGTCACCGTCGGCCGCGTTCGCGTGGTACTCGCGCGCCGAGATCGGCAGGTCGAGCACGGCGTCCTCGAGGCAGCGAAAGCACGGGCCGTGGAGCCGCACATGGAAGGCGAGCTCGAAGACCGTGCCGGTCGAGGCCCGCGTGATCGTCAGCTCCGCCGGCACCTTCGCCGGCACCGGCAGGTAGCGCTGCCCGCCGAGCTCGAGCGGCTCGAGCTCGATCTCCTGCTCGTCCCGGAACTGCTCCCCGGAGCGAAGCTTGAGTGCCCGCAGGTTGAACGTGGTCATATCGACCACGGTAGCGAAGGGGTCAGACCCGACGAACGAGCTCGTCGAGCGGCTTGCGGTTCGCCTCGGCGCTCCACTCTTCGGCACTGTGCGACTCCGGGTCCTGCGGGCGCTTCGGGTAGCCGAAGCTCGGGATGTTCACCGGGAGGCGGCCCTCGTCGAGCTCGAGCGCGCGGGCTGCCGCCTCGGCGTCGCGCACGCCGTTCGGGCACGAGACGACGCCCTCGTTCCAGGCGGCCAGGAACATGTTCTGCAGGCAGCGGCCCACGTCGAAGGCGGACTTGCCGCCGTCGGTCGCGATTGCCACCGCGAACGCACAGGTGCGAATGTTGTCGGGCGCGTAGACCGTCTCGGCAACGCGTTCCTTCGCCTCGTCGCTCTCGACCACCACGAAGAGCCACGGCTGCTTGTTGACGGAGCTGCCGCTCAGGCGGCCGGCGTCGAGGATCCGGCGCTGGACGTCTTCGGGGACCGGCCGGTCGGCGTAGCTGCGCCAGTCGCGTTTGCTCGCGACGGCCAGCCAGGTGTCCATGGCGTTAGTGCCCCGTCCGGTGTTGCCGCCGAGTCTCTGGGTCGCGAGCACCAAGCCAGGGGCCGCACTCGTCCGCAGCCAAGGCTGGTTGCCTTGGCAAGGGCGAGGGTGGTTCCTGGCGCAGCGTGATCGCGGACCAGAGGCCGGCACGCAATGCCGGACGGGGCACTAGTAGGGCTGGTCGTCGTTCGAGCTCTCGGCGACGCCCATGGCGACGCCGGCGACCACCGTCTCCTGCGAGCGCTCGTGCAGCCGCTCGCGACCCCGCTTGACCGCCGTCAGGAACTTGTCGAGGTTGACCTCGAGCGTGGAGAGGATCGAGTCGGCCCAGTCCTCCATCTCGAGCCGCGTCTCCCGGGCCTGGCGGCGGGAGTCCTCGACGATCTCGCCGGCCTGGCGCTCCGCGAGCTTGACGATCTCGGTCTGCGACGCCTCGCGAATGGCCTGCTCGCGGGCCTCGCCGAGAATCCGGTCACACTCGCGCTTCGCCTCGGCCAGCATCTCCTGGCGCTCCTTGACGATCCAGCGGGCCTGCTTGATCTCCTCGGGGATCGTCGCCCGCATCTGGTCGAGGATGTCGTAGATCTCCTCGCGGTCGATGCGAACCTGGTCGGTCAGCGGAACGGCCTTCGCGTTGTGCACGAGGTCGTCCAGCTTGTCGATCAAGACGAGTACATCCATGGATTTGCGGAGTTTACAGAGGAAACCGGCTGCTCAGCCGCGGCGCTGAAACCAGCGCCGCCTGGGCTCTGGCTCGACGGGAGCCGGCGCGGCAGGGCGCGGTGCGTCGGTCCCGGAGATCCAGCGGCGGCCGCTCGCCTTCAGCTCGTCCAGCAGCTGCGCGGCCTCGCTGCGGGCGAGCACGACCTCATCGGCGTCGGCGAGCCGCTGCTCGAGCCGGTCGGCCGCCTCGCTCTCGGCGCCGCGGGCGCGGAGCTTCTGCAGGACCTCGTGCGCTTCCCGCTTGCCCAACCGCACGTCGTGGCCCGCGCCGAGGATCTCTTCCACGGTCACTCCTGCGGGTTCTCCGGCGTTCCCGGACGCCCGTCGGGGAAGAGCTGCTCGAATCTCTGTGCGACTGCCTCAGGCACGAGCTCGTCGACCTTTCCGCCGAAGCTGGCGATCTCCTTCACGCCGCTCGAGGAAACGAAGCTGACCTGCGGGCTCGCCATCACGTAGACCGTCTCGACATCCGGCGCGAGCGTGCGGTTGAGCTGGTTCATCTGGAACTCCCACTCGAAGTCGGAGATCACGCGCAGGCCCTTGACGATCACCTTCGCGTCCCACTTGCGGGCGAAGTCGACGACGAGCTCGGAGAAGACGTCGACCTCGACGTTCTCGAGCCCCGCGAGCGACTCGCGCAGGAAGCCGACGCGCTCGTCGAGCGTGAACATCGGCTCCTTGTGCTGCGGCTTGCCGACGACGCCGACGACGACGCGATCGAAGATCCCGGCCGCGCGCGTGATCACGTCGATATGCCCGTTCGTCACGGGGTCGTAGGTGCCGGGATAGATCGCGGTCATCATTCTGCGTCGAAGAGGGTGAGGCGCGCGGCGCCGTAGCGGCGGCTTGTTCGCTTCGCCAGCGGCAGCTCCGGTTCCTCCGCGGCGGCGGTCTCGACGAGCAGGACGCCGCCGGGCGCGACGACCGCGGGCAGGTGCTCAATCAGCGCGTTTTGCAGGGAAGAAAACCTCCGGTAGGGCGGGTCGACCAGCACGAGATCGTAGCTGGTGCCTGTTCTGGAGTCGTTTCGCAGGGCGGTCAGGGCGTCCTGGCAGAGGACGGTCGCGTTGTCGAGGCCGAGCTTCTCGAGGTTGCGGTTGATCGTGCGACAGGCTTCGCGATCGTTCTCCACGAAGGTGGCGTGGGAGGCGCCGCGGGAGAGCGCTTCGAGCCCCATCGCGCCCGAGCCGGCGAACAGGTCGAGGACGGTCGCTTCTTCGGCGGCACCCGGGCCGAGCAGGTTGAAGGCGGCCTCGCGCACACCGGTCGCCGGTCGGCCTGGTCTCCGCGGCCCTTGGGCGCGAAGATCCTGGCCCCCTTGCGCGAGCCGGCGATGATCCGCACGGCGTGCGAGCTCGCGCTCGCCGAAGAAGCGCTCGACCTCGTCGGCGAGCGGGCCTTCGTAGTCGACGAGGCCCTCGGCCGCCTCGCGGGCGCGTTCGAGCAGCGGCCGGTCGGCGCGCCAGTGGACGAAGCGGAGATCGGACAGGCCCGACTGGCGCGTGCCGAGCAGCTGGCCCTCGCCGCGCAGCTCGAGGTCCTTCTCGGCGAGCTCGAACCCGTCGGTCGAGTCGACGAGCGCCTGCAGCCGCGCCTGGGCGTTGTCGGTCAACTCCTCGACCGCGCGGGAGATCAGCAGGCAGTACGACTGCTCCGCCCCGCGACCGACGCGGCCGCGCAGCTGGTGCAGCTGGGCGAGCCCGAAGCGGTCGGCCTCCTGGACGATCATGATCGTCGCGTTCGGGACGTCGACGCCAACCTCGATCACGGTTGTCGCCACGAGGACGTCCAGCTCGCCCGCCACAAACTGGGCCATCAGCTGACGCCGTTCGGCCGGTCGGAGGCGGCCGTGCAGCAACCCGACCCGGTACTCGCTCAGCTCCGCGCGCCGGAGCCGCTCGGCCTCCGCCTCGGCCGCGCGCGCCTGCGACGTCTCGGACTCCTCGATCAATGGGCAGACGACGTACGCCTGACGGCCGTCGTCGAGGTGCTTGCGCAGGCGGCGGTAGGCCTCGGAGGAGCGCTCGGCCGTGACCCAGGAGGTGACGATCGGCTTGCGCGAGGCCGGCGGCTTGGCGATCTCGGTGACGGCGAGGTCGCCGTAGAGCGTGAGCGCCAGCGTGCGCGGGATCGGCGTCGCCGTCATGTGCAGCACGTGGGGGGCGCGGCCTTCCGTGAGCGCGCGGCGCTGCTCGACGCCGAAGCGGTGCTGCTCGTCGACGACCGCCACGCCGAGCTCACCGAGGTCGACGCCTTCCTGGATCAGCGCGTGGGTGCCGACGACGATGCCGGCCTCGGCGATGTCGGACTTGACGGAGCGTGTCAGCAGCGCCACGGGCACGCCGAGCTGCGCGCAGAGCGGCTCGATCGTCAGAAAGTGCTGCTCAGCGAGGGTTTCCGTCGGAGCCATGAGCGCGCCCCGGAGGCCGGCCCCAACCGCGCGCAGGAGCGCGTAGAGCGCGACGACCGTCTTGCCGGAGCCGACGTCGCCCTGCAGCAGCCGCTGCATCGGCACCTCGCGTTCCAGGTCGCGATCGATCTCGGCGATCGCGTGCTCCTGGTCGGCGGTCAGCTCGAACGGGAGCAGCTCGCGGTAGCGGGCGATCAGTTCACCGGGCGCGCCGAGCGGGCGGGCGCGGTCGGTTTCGCGACCCGCCCGGGCTCGGGCAAGGCCGACCTGGAGCACGAGCAGCTCGTCGAACGCGAGCCGGCGGCGGGCGGTCTCTCCTTCCGCGAGCGAGCGCGGACCGTGCAGCGCGACGAGCGCGTCCGCCCGCAGCGGCAGCGCGTCGTGCGCCTTCAGGCTCGCCGGCAGCGGGTCCGGCAGGTCGCGCGCGTATGGGAGCACGCGGGCGACGAGGCCGCGCAGCCGCTGCGGCGTCACCTCTTCGCTCGCCGGATAGACCGGCGCGAAATCCGCGGTGGCGGCGACACCGTTCAGGTCGTAGGAGCGCACCTGGAAGCCGCCGCGCTTGAGCTGCCCTCGCAGGCGGACGCGCGTGCCCGGCTGGAGCTTCTCTTCCAGCCACGCTTGGTTGAACCAGACGGCCGCGATCTCGCCGCTCTCGTCCGCGATGCGCGCGTTCAGGATCGCGAGGTTCCGGCGCGGCCTGCGCAGCGAGACGGAGCGGACCTCACCCGCGATCGCCGCCTCCTCCTCGGCGAGCAGGTCGGCGATCCGCCGCTCGGGGACGGCCGCCTCGTAGCGGTGCGGCCTGTGCTCGAGCAGATCGCGCAGGCTCCGCAGCCCGAGCTTGGCCAGCTTCTTGCCCAGCGCGGGACCGACGCGTGGCAGCGACTCGACCTCTTGCTCCACCCGCTCCGGCCGCGGCGCCCCGGGAAGCCGTGGCCAGGCCTCGGGCGGCTCCTCACCGGCAAAGCCCGTCGGCATGCGGGCCAGTCTAGGAAGCGGCGCGGCTCTCCTCGTCCTCGAACCAGAAGAAGCCGACCGTTCCCGGCCCGGCATGCGCGCCGACGACGGGCCCGAGGCTCGTCACGAGCTCGATCTCTGCACCTGGTCGTGTCCTCCGGACCAGCTCGCGCAAGGCCTCGGCCTTCTCGGGCGCGTCCGCGTGCGCGATCCCGACGCGGAGCTGCGGGCCGTCGTGGGTGCCGGCCTCGAAGGCGGAGGCGAACTCGAGGAACGCCTTCCGGTTGCCGCGGACGCGCTTGACCGGAACCACCTCGCCGTCCGTGATCGTCAGGATCGGCTTGATGTGGAGCAGCTCGCCCGCCCAGCCGCGCGCTCGTCCCGACACGCCCGCCGCGCACGAGGTACTCGAACGTGTCGAGCGTGAAGAGCAGGCCGGCGTCGCGCCGGTAGCGCTCGACGAGCCTGTCGATCTCCTCGTCCGTGGTTCCGTGCTCCAGCCGGCGCTGGACCGCGAGGCCCAGGAGCGCGATCGCCGCCGACGCACTGCCCGAGTCGATAGTCCGAACGCGCTCCCCGCCGAGCAGTTGCGCCGCGCTGCGCGCGCTCTCGATCGTGCCCGAGAGCTTGCCCGCGATGTGGATCGACAGGATCCGCTCGTACCCGGCCAGCTCCTCGTAGGCCGCGAGGAAGTCGCCCGGCGTCGGCTGCGAGGTCGCCGGGGTCTGCCCGCCCGCACGGAGGCGCTCGTAGAACGCGGCCGGAGCGAGCTCGACGTAGTCGCGGAAGCTCTCGTCGCCGAAGCGGACGTAGAGCGGCACGACGCGCCAGTTCGGGAACCGCTCCGGCGCGTCGGGAAAGTCGGCCGTCGAGTCGACGACGATCGCGGTGTTCTCGGCGGTGAGATTCACGCGGCCGCCGGCCGCGCCGCGTTGCGGACCGCCGCGATGATCGCGTCGAGGCCGACGTCCTTCTGCAGGCAGTCGATCGCGCCCGCTTCGACCAGCGCCTCACGCTCGCGCGGGTTCGCCGAGGCGGTCAGGCAGACGACAGCTGTCTCGGGACACGCCTCGAGCACCGCGCGCGTCGCCTGGACGCCGTCGAGGCCCGGGAGCCGGTAGTCCATCAGCACGACGTCGGGCCGCAGCTCCGCGACCACCTCTGCGGCGTCGGCGCCGTCTTCGACCGATCCGACCACGGTGATCTCGCCGCGCAGGGCGAGCAGCAGCTCGAGCGCCTCGCGAAAGACGGCGTTGTCCTCGACCAGGACGACGCGGATCGGCTCTGTCATACGCCGACTCTATTCAGCGGACAGGAGGAGCGGATAGTGCGGCTGGCCTCCCTCGTGCACCTCGATCTCCAGCTCCGGGTGCCGCTCGGCCAGCGCCTCGACGAGGCCGTCGACCTGCGCGGCGTTCTCTCCGGTGAGGAGCGTGAGCACGTCGCGCGGCTCGGCGAGCAGGCGCTCCGCGACTTCGCGTGCGACCTCGTCGAACGACGGGCCGGCCGCCACGGCGTGCTCGCCGGCCAGGCCGAGGAACTCTCCCCTGCGGGTCGTGAAGCCGTCGATCGACGCCTCGCGCACGGCGACGGCCACCTCGCCCGTGACGATCGCTTCGAGCGCGCTGGTCATCTCGGCCGCATTCTCGGTCGGCTGTCCGCTCCTCATTGAAGGCGACCAGCGCGGCGAGACCGGCCTGGAGCGAGCGGGTAGGAACGACGCGCACGGGCCGCTCGGACAGCTCCGCGGCCTGCTCGGCGGCGAGGATCACGTTCGAGTTGTTCGGCAGGAGGATGACCTCCTCGGCGTTCGTCGCCTCGACCGCTGCGAGCAGCTCGGCGGTCGCGGGGTTCAGCGTCGGGCCGCCTTCGACGAGTCGCGCGGCGCCGAGGCTCTCGAAGAGGCGGCGGTTTCCCTCACCGGCGCAGACGGCCACGACCGCGCAGCGCGCGCCCGGCCCGGCGCTCGGCAGCAGGCGCTCCTCCCGCTCCTCGGTCTGCTGGTGCATGTCCGCGACCTCGACCCGCTCGACGGTGCCCACTGCGGCGCCGAGCGCGAGCGCCGCGTCCGGGTCGTCCGTGTGGACGTGCGCCTTCAGCGCACTCGGGTCGCCGACGACCATCAGCGAGTCGCCGAGCCGTTCGAGCTCGCGCTCGAGCGCGGCCTTGTCGAGGTCGTCTCCCTCGACGACGAACGTCGTGCAGTAGCGGAAGCGCGACTGCGCCTGGTGGACCGCCTCCGGCGCGAGCTCCTCCTCGGGCGGCTGGGGCGGCAGCTCCTCGCCCGCCAGCGCGGCGGCGATCCCCCGGACCAGCTCGACCAGGCCCGCGCCGCCCGCGTCGACCACGCCCGCCTGGCGCAGGACGTCGAGCTGCTCGGTCGTGCGTGCGACCGCCTCCTCCCCGCGCCGGACAACGGCTGCGAAAAGCTCCGGGAGGGCCGCGTCCTCCCGCGCGGCAGCCTCGGCGGCAAGCTCGCGGGCGACGGTCAGGATCGTTCCTTCGACGGGCTCGCGCACGGCCGCATAGGCAGCGTCGCTCGCGGCTGCGAAAGCGCGCGCGACCGCCTGGGAATCGATCTCGCCGGCCTCCGCAAGCGCCTCGGCCGCGCCACGGACGATCTGCGAGAGGATCACGCCCGAGTTGCCGCGCGCGCCGAGCAGCGCCGCCCGCGTCGCCTCACGCGCGAGCTCGGGCCGGTCGCGCGCCTCGGAGCTCGCCAGGGCTTCCGCCACAGCGCGAGCCGTCAACAGCAGGTTCGTCCCCGTGTCGCCGTCGGGGACCGGATAGACGTTGAGGTCGTCGATCCGCCGCCGGCTGCGCTCGAGGCTCGCGCAGGCCGCGTCGACCAGGGCTCGTAGCAGCTCGAGCTCGCTCATCCCACCGAGCGGCGATTGTGCCTCAACCGGGGGCCCGAGCTTGCAAGACTACGAGTGGGCGGGCACCACAACGGAAGGAGCGCGATGTCGGTGATCATGACCCTCTTGATTCAGGGCGACCCGAAGAAGATGGAGGAGTACGCCGCGGCAAACAAGGATCAGATGGACGCGATCGTGAGCAAGGCGAAGGAGCAGGGCATCATCGCGCACCGGTTCTACGGCAGCGAGGGCCAGATCATGGTGATCGACGAGTGGCCGGACCCCGAGAGCTTCCAGCGCTTCTTCGAGGACCAGCGTTCCGAGATCGAGCCGATGATGGAGGCCGTCGGCGCGCAGGGCGAGCCGCACGCCACCTTCTGGCACAAGCTCGAGACCTACGACGACGTCGGCTGGGAGTCCTAGCCGAGCCGGGCCGAGCGGTCAGATCGCCTTCGTGACCTTGCCGGCCTTGAGGCAGCGCGTGCAGACGTAGGCGCGGGTCGCCTTGCCGTCCAGCAGCATGCGGACGCGCTGGAGGTTCGGGTTGAAGCGCCGCTTCGTGGCCACCATCGAGTGGCTCCGGTTGTGGCCGAACGACGGCTTCTTGCCGCAGATTGCGCAGACCTTGGACACGGCGGCGGAGTGTAGCCGAACGCGCGCTACTAGCCGCCGGCGGCAGCCCGCAGCTGCGAGAAGACGTCGGCCATCTCGAGCGCCGTCCGCGCGGCCTCCGCGCCCTTGTCGAGCCGGGCCCGCGCCTGTTCCTCGTCGTCGGTCGTGAGCACGCCGAACGCCACGGGCACGCCCGTCTCGAGGCCCGCGAGCTGGAGACCACTCGCCGCCTCGCTCGCGACGAACTCGAAGTGCGGCGTGTCGCCCCGGATCACCGCTCCGAGCGCGACGATGCACGAGTAGCGGCGCGTCTTCGCGAGCGCCATCGCCGCGAGCGGCAGCTCGAAGGCGCCCGGCACCGGCACGATCGTCACTGCCTCGCGGCCGACGCCGGCCCGCTCGAGCTCGTCCAGCGCTCGGCTGAGCAGCTCGCCGGTGATCCCGCCGTTGAACCGGCCGACGACGACGCCGACCGAGCGGCGCGCGCCCGTCGGCTCGCCTTCGATCACCCCGTACCCGTCGGGAACGCTGAAGCCGCCGGCGGCGTGCTCGGCCGCGGCCGGCCGCGGCAGCTCGTCCTCTTCGGCTGGGAGATCCTCGTCCGGCTCGGCCACGGGCTCCGGCTCGGCCTCGGCCGACGGCTCGAGCTCCGGCTCGGCTTCGGGCTGCGGGTCCGGCTTCTCGCCGGGCCAGAGCTGCGTGTCCTCGATGCCTTCGCTCACGAGCTCTCGTCGGAGTCGAACTTCAGGTCCTGGTGGTGCAGCCGGTGTCCCAGCTTCTCCCGCTTCGTCGCCAGGTAGCGCCGGTTCTCGGCGTTCGGCGGCGTCTCGATCGGGACCTGCTCGACCACGGTCAGACCATAACCCTCGAGCCCGCTGATCTTCTTCGGGTTGTTCGTCAGGATCCGGATCGTCGTCAGGCCCAGGTCGGCGAGGATCTGGTTGCCGATCCCCCACTCGCGCGCGTCGGGCGGGAAGCCGAGCTCGAGATTCGCCTCGACCGTGTCGAGCCCGTTCTCCTGCAGCTCGTAGGCGCGGAGCTTGTTGAGCAGGCCGATCCCGCGGCCCTCCTGCGCCATGTAGAGGAGCACACCGCGGTCCTCGCGGGCGATCTGCCGGAGCGCCTGGTCGAGCTGCTCGCCGCAGTCGCAGCGGAGCGAATGGAAGACGTCCCCGGTCAGGCACTCGGAATGGACGCGGACGAGCACGTTCTGGACGCCGTCGACGTCGCCGCGGACGAGTGCGAGGTGATGCTTGCCGGTGAGCCGCTCCCGGAAGGCGACCGCGGTGAACTCGCCGTACGCCGTCGGCAGCCGCACGGAGGTCGTGCGCTCGACGAGCTTCTCCGTGCGCCGCCGGTACTCGATCAGGTCGGCGACGGTGACCATCTTCAGGCCGTGGCGCTCGCAGTACGGGATCAGGTCGGGCACGCGCGCCATCGTCCCGTCGTCGTTCATCACCTCGCAGACGACGCCGGCGGAGCTGAGCCCGGCGAGCCGTGCGAGGTCGACCGCGGCCTCGGTCTGGCCCGCGCGCTGCAGGACCCCACCGGGCCGCGCGCGGAGCGGGAAGACGTGGCCGGGCTGGACGAGGTCGCCGGCGCCCTTGCTCGGATCGATCGCGACCTGGATCGTGCGCGAGCGGTCGTGGGCGGAGATGCCGGTGCTGATCCCTTCGCGCGCCTCGATCGAGACGGTGAAGGCGGTGCCGAACGGCGTCTCGTTGCGCTCGGTCATCGGGCGCAGGCCGAGCTCGTCGCAGCGCTCCTCCGTCAGGCAGAGACAGATCAGGCCGCGGCCGTGGGTCGCCATGAAGTTGATCGCCTCGGGCGTCGCGAACTGGGCCGCGATCGTGAGATCGCCTTCGTTCTCGCGGTCGGCGGCGTCGACGACGACCACGAGCCGGCCGTGGCGGATGTCCTCGATCGCCTCCTCGACGGGCGCGAAGACGGCTGAACGCTGCTCGCTGCTCATGAACCGGATCGTACTCCGCCCGGAGTGGCCAGCCGCTCGACGTACTTCGCGAGCACGTCGGCCTCGACGTTCACCTGGTCGCCGGGCTCGAGCGCGCCAAGAGTCGTCTCGCGCAGCGTATGCGGGACGAGCGCGATCGCGATGCCCTCGTCGTCGAGCTCCGCGACCGTCAGCGAGACACCGTCCACGGCGATCGAGCCCTTCTCGACGCAGTAGCGAAGAAGCGGCTCGGGCAGGTCGAGCCAGAGGCGCGAGCCATCGCCTTCGCGCTCGTGGGAGCGGACGCGCGCCGTCCCGTCGACGTGACCCTGGACGTAGTGCCCGCCGAGTGGCTCCCCGGCTCGCACCGCAGGCTCGAGGTTGACGCCGTCACCCGCGCCGAGCGCGGCGAGCGTGGTGCGGCCGAGCGTCTCGGCGACCGCGTCGAAGGCGAGCTCGCCGTCGGTTGCCTCGACCGCGGTCAGGCAGCAGCCGGAGACCGCGACCGAGTCGCCGAGCTCGATCTGCGCGGCCGTCTGCGGAGCCGCGATCCGCAGCCGGAGTGGGCTCTCCGCCCCGTTTCGCTCGGCCGAGACGACCCGTCCGCGCTCGCGAACGATGCCCGTGAACATGCGGACAGGCTACCCCCGTCAGGGCTCGTGGACGTAGGCCGTCAAGAGCAGGTCCTCGCCCACCGGCTCGCAGGTCAGGCGGCGAAGCTCGACCGGCTCCGGGAGCTCCGCGACCGGCCCGGCGCCCGTCCCGGCGAGCCGCGGCGCGACGAAGACGAGCAGCTTGTCCACGAGATCCGCCGCGAGGAACGCGCCGGCGAGCGTCGGCCCGCCTTCGAGGAGCAGCGTCCTGACACCGTCTGCCCCCAGCGCCTGGAGCTCCTCCGCGAGGGGCCCGGAGCGCAGCTCGAGCTCGGAGCCCGCGGGGAGCGGCCCGCGCCCGAACGCCAATCGGCGTGGCTGCCGCGCGACCTCGACCCCGCGCGCGGTCAGCGCCGGGTCGTCCGCCCGCACTGTCCCCATCCCGACCGCCACCGCGTCCGACTCCGCGCGCAGCTCGTGGACGCGCCGCCGGCTCTCCTCGCCCGACACCCAGCGGGAGCCCGGCACAGTCACGCGCCCGTCGAGCGTGACCGCCACCTTGTAGATGACGAACGGGCGTCCGCGCGAGATCCAGACCCGCCACGCCTCGTTCTGCTGCCGCGCCTCCCACGAGTCGACCATCTCGACCTCGACGCCCGCCTCGCGCAGCCGCTCGAAGCCCTGGCCGTCGACCTTCGGGTTCGGGTCGCCCGCGCCCGCCACGACCTTCGCCACACCCGCAGCGGCCACGGCGTCCGCGCACGGCGGCGTCCGGCCGTGGTGCGAGCACGGCTCCAGCGTCACGTAGAGGGTGGCACCGCGCGCCCGCTCGCCCGCCGCCTCGAGCGCCGCGACCTCGGCGTGCGGCGAGCCTGCTCCCGCGTACCAGCCCTCGCCGACGACCTCGCCGCCGGAGACCACGACCGCGCCCACCAGCGGATGCGTGTGCTCCACGCTGCCCCGGCCACGCTCAGCGAGCTCGAGCGCCCGCTCGAGACTCATCGCACTGCCGCGACGAGCCGCTCGTACGCCTGCACGGGGTCGCCCCCGCCGAACACGGCCGTCGCCGCGACGAACAGGCGCGCGCCCGCGGCATGCAGCTCGCCGATGTTCCCCTCGCCGACGCCGCCGTCGACCTGGATCGGAATCTCGTCGGGAAGCAGCCCGCGCAAGCGCCGGATGCGCTCGACCGACTCCGGGATGAACGCCTGGCCCGAGTAGCCCGGGTGGACGCTCATGCAGAGGACGAGGTCGACGCCGGCCTCGACCGCGGCGGCGGCGACCGGCTCGACCTCCGTGTCCGGGTTGAAGACGAGCCCGGCCTGGAGACCGTGCTCTCGCGCGAGCGCGACCACCTCGGGCAGGTTCGGGCAGACCTCGAAATGGACGGTGACGCTGTCCGCGCCCGCCTCGGCGAACTGCTGAACGTGCTTCGCAGGCTCGGCGACCATCAGGTGGCAGTCGAGCACGCCGCCGGCCTCGTGCACGCGCGGCGCGATCCACTCGAGCACGATCGGCCCCATCGTGATCGGCGGGATGAAATGGCCGTCGCCGACGTCCCAGTGGAAGATGCGGCAACCCGCGCCGAGCAGCGCCTCGACCTGCTCGCCGAGGCGCGAGAAGTCGGCCGCGTAGAGCGACGGCTCGACCTCGGCGCCGCGGATCCAGTCGCCCCAGCTCACGGTCCGGATCGTCGCAGACGCGCGATGAAGAAGCCCGACGTGCGGTCGCGGTGCGGCAGCGTGAGCAGGAACTCCGGCCGGCGCGGGTGCGCGAACTGCGGCCACTCCTCGCCGAGCGGCTCGACCTCGAGCCCGGCCTGGTCGACCACGTTCTCGTTCTCCTCGGCGCTGATCGTGCAGACGGAGTAGAGGATCGTTCCGCCTGGGCGGACGCGCTCGGCAGCGACGGCGAGCAGCGCGCGCTGCAGCTCCGGCAGCGGCTTCCCGCGCCAGCGCAGGTCGGGCCGCGAGGCGAGCACGCCGAGGCCCGAGCACGGCGCATCGACCAGCACGCGGTCGTAGTCGCCGAGGTCGGCGGGGAGCTCGAGCGCGTCGGCGTTCAGCACGTGGACATTGCTCGCCCCGAGCCGGCGGCAGGTCTCCTCCAGCTCGCGCGCGCGGCCGGGGTGCTTCTCGATCGCCGTCACCTCGCCCGCGAGCTGCGTCGCCTTGCCGCCGGGCGCCGCGCAGAGGTCGAGGGTTCGCTCCCCGTCGCGTGCGCCCACGCACAAGCCCGCAAGCTGAGAGCCGCGGCTCTGCGGCCAGATCAGCCCCTCGCGCAGCGCCCGCTCGTCGACGCGTTCGACGTGCAGCGCGCCCGGGATCTCGGCGTCCGGAGTGCCCGCGACCTCCCCAGGCTTCCGCTCGTTCCGCCGGACGACGGTCTCGAGCGGCTCGTTCTGCGCCCGCATCAGCGCGAGCGCCTCGTCAGGCCCGAGCTCGCGCCACCAGAGCTCCGCGACCCAGTCGGGGTACGAGTGCCGGAGCGCCGCCTCGCGCGGCGTCGCCTCCGGCAGCGAGTCCAGCAGCTCCCGCAGCCCGAGCGCGAGCCGCCGCATCACCGCATTCGTGAACGAGACCGCGCGCTCCAGCCCAGCCGCGCGCACGAGCTCGACCGACTCGTTCACGGCCGCGTGCACGGCAACGTCGGAGAAGCCGAGCTGGTAGGCGCCGAGCCGAAGCGCCGCGCGAACCGGCGCGTCGAGCTTCGCGACCGGCCGCCGCCCGAGAGCCTCGATCCCGTGGTCGAGCGTGCGGGCCCGCTGGATCGTCCCGTACGCGAGCCGCTGCGCGAGCGCGCGGTCGCGCTCGTCGAGCCCACGCGCGGCCGACGGGAACGCGCGGTCGGCGTAGGCGTCGTCCTCGAACACGCGCAGCAACGTCTCGAACGCGGCGCGCCGCGCGGGCGAGACACTCACCGCAGTCCGCGCAGGAACTCGTCGTACGTCATCCGGCGCCGCCCTTCCGGCTGCACCTCGACCGGCACGAGCTTGCCGTCCTCGACACGCGCGCGCCAGATCGTCACCGGCCGCCCCTCCAGCTCCCCGCGCGCCCCGATGTGCGGCGAGAGGGCGCGCACCTGGTTCAGCAGCTCCTCGGGCGGCCGGCTCCAGTCCAGCACCCGGTCGTCGGGGCCGATCTTCTCAGCGTAGGTGACGCCCTCGGTGGGCTGCGGGGTGAACTTCGGCTCGGGCAGCACCTCCTCGAGCAGCTCGACGCCGAGCTCGGCCGTCCGCGCCGCGATCGACGCGTAGTCGTCTTCCTCGCCGACCGCGAACGCGCTCTGCGCCGCGATCGGCCCCGCGTCGAGCTCGGGCACGAGCTTGATGATCGTCGTGCCGGTCTCCTTGTCGCCGGCCATCAGCGCCCGCTCGATCGGCGCAGCGCCGCGCCAGCGCGGAAGCAGCGACGGGTGGACGTTGAGCCAGAGGGCGCGGTCGAGCACCGGCTCGGGGATGAGCGCTCCGTAGGCGGCGAGCACGACGGTCGCCTCCTCGGGATCGAAGTCCTCGAGCCGCTCGGGCTGGCGCACCTCGATCCCCAGCCGCTCTGCCGTCTCCTTCGCGGGCGGCGGCCCCACGCGCCGGCCTCGCCCACGCGGCCGGTCGGGGCGGGTCAGCACGTACGCGATGTCGTGGCGCGCCGCCAGCCGTTCGAGCACGTCGGCGCCGAACGGCGCCGTCGCGGCGACCGCGAGCCGCACTAGCGAATCGAGCACGGGCTGCGGCCGCAGCGATCGCGAGCGCCTCGCGCCGGGCTTCCGGAGTCGTCCGGTCGAGGATCAGGATCCCGTCGAGGTGGTCCAGCTCGTGCTGGGTGACCCGCGCAGACAGTCCTTCGAGCTCGAGCCGTACATCCTCGCCCGTCGGGCTCTTCGCCTCGACAGTGACGCGCTCGTGCCGCTCGACCGGGATCACGACGCCCTGGAGCGAGAGGCAGCCCTCGTCGTCAACGGCCCGCTCGTCGGAGGTCTCGGTGAACACCGGGTTCACGAGCGCGAGCGGCTCGGTCTCGGGGTCCGGCTGGAAGATGAAGACGCGCTGCAGGACTCCGATCTGCGTCGCGGCGAGCCCGAGCCCGTTCGCGTCGCGCAGAAGGTGCTTCATCCGCTCGACCAGCTGAGCGAGCCCGCTGTCGAACTCCGAGACCTCGTTCGCCCGCATCCGCAGCGCCGGGTCCGGGTACTGCCGCACCTGCGCCAGCGCGACGCGACGCCTGGCCTCGGCCTCGGCGTCGAGCGTCTCCTCCCGGATCTGGCCCGCTTCGCTCACTGCGCCAATCTTAGGTCAGAGCTGCTGGGGGTCGACGTCGACGACAGCGGTCACACCGGCTCGGCGCATCGCGGGCGCCGCGGCAGCCAGGAGCTGCGCCGCGCGCGAGGCCACGCGCCGGGGCTCGTCCGTCTTCGCGACGAGCTGCGCGCGGTGCTTGCCGCGCAGCCGGAAGAGCGGCGCGGGCCCGAGCAGGTCGCCGCCCGCGCCGTCGAGGCCCGCGCGCAGCTCCTCGAGCAGCCTGCGCGCGTCGCCCTCGTCCGGTGCCGTGACGAGGACGCGCACGAGGTGCCGGAACGGCGGATAGCCGAGCTCGCGGCGCCGCTCGAGCTCGTCGGCGAGGAACCGTGGGACGTCGTGCCGCGCGGCGAGCACCAGCGGGCGCGCGTCGGGCTGGAAGGTCTGCACCAGCACGCGTCCCGGCGCGTCGCGGCCGCTGCGGCCCGCGAGCTGCGTGACGAGCTGGAACGTCCGCTCCTCCGCCCGCAGGTCGGGCAGCCCGAGGCCGGTGTCCGCGTCCACGACCGCCGCGAGCTCGACGCCGGCGAAGTGGTGACCCTTCGCGACCATCTGCGTCCCGAGCAGGACGGCCCGGTCGGTGTCGCGGAAGCGGCGCAAGGCGTCGGCGAGCTGCTCCGGCCGCGCGGCGGTGTCCGCGTCGAGCCGGATCAGCTCGAGCTCCGGCACGCGCGTGGCCAGCTCGCGCTCGAGCCGCTGCGTGCCCGCGCCGATCCGCGCCAGCTCGACCGAGCGGCATTCGGGGCACTCCTCCGGGACCGGCTGCGAGTAGCCGCAGTGGTGGCAGCGCAGCGCGCGGTCGCGGTGGAGCACGAGCGCGACGTCGCAGTCGCGGCAGCGGAAGGTCGCACCGCACGCTCGGCAATGGAGCGCCGGCGCGACGCCGCGGCGGTTGAGGAGCAGGATCGCCTTGCCGCCGCGCTCCGCGATCCTGCCGAGCTCCTTCAGCAGCGGCGCCGAGAGCGGATACCCGGCCTCGCGGCGCAGGTCGACGATCTTGACCGGCGGCAGCTTGCCTCCGATCCGCTCGCCGAGCTCGAGCCGCTCGAGCGCCGCCCAGCTCTCGGGCCGAGGCGTCGCGCTCCCGTAGACGACCGTTGCCCCCTCGAGCGCCGCCCGCTTCGCCGCCACGGTACGCGCGTCATAGCGCGGGTCCGATTCCTGCTTGTAGGACGGATCGTGCTCCTCGTCGACGCAGATCAGGCCGACGCCGTGCATCGGCGCGAAGATCGCCGAGCGCGCGCCGACCACGACCCGCGCGGCTCCACTCGCGATCCGCTCGCGCTCGTCGCGCCGCTCGGCGTCCGTCAGCCCGGAATGCAGCAGCGCGACCGAGTCGCCGAAGCGCGCGCGGAAGCGGCCGACGGTCTGCGGCGTGAGCGCGATCTCCGGCACGAGCACGATCGTCCCGAGGCCGCGTTCGAGCGCCGCGGCCGCGGCCTGCAGGTAGACCTCGGTCTTGCCGCTGCCGGTCGGGCCGTAGAGCAGGAAGCGCCCGCCTTCCGCGATCCGCGCCAGCGCCGCCTGCTGGTCGTCGCTCAGCCGCGCGGGCTCGGCTTCTCCCTCCAGCGACTGCCCCACCGCCGGCGAGGCCTGTTCCTTCCGCCGCTGCCGGCGCACCGGCGCGACCAGCTCGAGCGCCCGGGCCGGCGTCGAGCCGTAGTAGTCGGCGAGCCAGAGGGCCAGGTCGACGAGCGTCGGCGGCAGCTCGTAGAGGACGCGCTCGACCGGCAGCGTCTTGATCCCGACCGGCGCCGCGTCCACGACCGCGACCACGACGCCCCGCGCGCGAGAGCGGCCGAACGGCACCGAGACGACGGCGCCCTTCCCCGCGCCTTCCGGCAGCTCGTACGTGAACTCGCGCCCGCTGAGGGCACGCGCCGTCACGAGCGGCACCACCGTCCCGTAGCTCACGCGTTGAGGCTAGACGCCGGCCGCGACGAGCACGAAGTTCGTGCCGAACCCGAGCGTCAGCCCGAGCAGCAACCCCCACGCCGTGAGCGTCTTCGTCGAGAAGAGCCGGCAGACGTTCAGCAGCTCCATCACGACGTAGAGGATCGAGCCCGCGGCGAGCGTGAGGAAGACCACTGAGACCGCGGTCGACGTCCACGCCTGCCCGACCAGCGTCCCGAAGAAGGTCGGGAAGCCGGCGATCACGCCCATCAGCCCGAGGAAGCGCCAGCTCGGCGGCTCGGCGTCACCGGTCAGCGGCGCGACGATGCCGAAGCCTTCGGTCGCGTTGTGCAGCCCGAAGCCGATCACCAGCACATAGGCGAGGCTGAGCTTGTTGAGCGCCGCGGCCTGGCCGATCGCGAGCCCCTCGGAGAAGTTGTGCAGGCCGATCCCGGTCGCGATGAAGAGCGCGAGCCAGCGCGCCGGCGTCAGCCCGACGAAGTGCGAGCGCTCGAGCTCGCCGGCGGACGCGGCGCCGGGCCCGAGGAAGCTCCTGCGCCGCCGAGCCTTCATCCACGAGTCGTAGTAGACGAGGCCCATCAGCCCGGCGGCGAACCCGCCGAACGCGAGCAGCGCCAGCCACGAGAAACGTCCCCAGTTCGACGCGTGCAGCGCGTCCGTGACGGGCTCGATCGCGTCGGTGAGCACGTCCCAGAACAGGAAGAGCAGGATCCCGGTCGCCGTCGCGCTCAGGAACGCCTTGAAGCCCTGGCCGACGTCGTGCATCCGTCCCATCGGCAGGCCGATGAAGATCGTCAGGCCCGCGAGGGCCCCGAGCAGCAGGATGTGGGCGGTCGACACTTGTAAGGGTCACCTTACATACGGCCTGCGTAGACTCGTCGGCATGGCCCAAGGCCACTCCGTGGACGAGTACCTGGAGACGATCTACTTCCTCGCGTTCCCGATCGGGGAGTACCACCCGCAGGTCTCCGGGGCGCCCACGCTCGCTGCACGCGTCGCCGAGATGCTGGGAGTTTCCCGCGCCTCTGCCGGCGAGATGCTGAAGCGGCTCGAGGCCGAAGGGCTCGTCGAGCGCGGCGAGCGCAAAGAGGCGATCCTGACCCCGGCCGGCCGGGCGCGCGCCGAGCAGGTCGTCCGCAAGCACCGCATCGTCGAGCGGCTCCTGACCGACTTCATGGGCTACACGCCGGCCGAGGCGCACGTCCACGCCGACGAGATCGGCGAGAGCTTCAGCGACGACATGATCGAGCGGATCAGCGAGAGGCTCGGCCACCCGGACCGCTGCCCCCACGGCTGGCCGGTCGACACCGATTTCGAGCAGGCCGAGAACCGAGAGCTTGCGGCGCTGGCCGACCTCGAGCCGGGCACGCGCGCCGAGATCGTCCGGCTCGCCGAGCACGACGGCGAGCTCCTGCACTGGTTCTACGACCAGGGCTTCGTCCCGGGCACCGAAGTCGAGGTGCGCGAGACCCAGCCCGCCGCCGAGCAGCTCACCGTGCGTCTGAACGGCGACGAGCGCACGATCGCCGAGAAGGCAGCGGCCGGCCTCTTCGTGCGACCGGCGTGAAGCTCGCTTTGACCTTCGACGACGGTCCTTCGGCCTGGACCGGGACGGCGCTCGACCTCTTGCGGGAGCACGACGCCCGCGCGACGTTCTTCCTGATCGGCCAGCGCGTCCGCGAGCGGCCGGACGACGTGCGCCGCATTCGTCGCGGAAGGGCACGAGGTCGGCAGCCACACGCTCACGCACCCGCGCCTGACGGAGATCCCGGACGACGAGGTGCGCTCCGAGATCCTCGGCGGCGTCGAGGCACTCGAGCAAGTGGTCGGCGAGCGCCCTCGGCTCTTCCGCGCGCCCGGCTTTCACGCCGCGGAGCGCGAGCTGGCGATCGTCGCGGAGCTCGGGCTCGATGCCGTCTTCGCGGACATTGACCCCGAAGACTGGCGCGCAGAAAAGGACTCCCACACGATCTTCCGCCACGTCCTCAACGGAGCCCGCGAAGGCGCGATCGTCGACCTCCACGACGGCTACCCGCCGCCGCCGACGACCGCCCGCGACGACTGCACGCCGACCGTCGAGGCGCTCGACCACCTCCTGCCGTGCCTCCGCGCGGAGGGCTACGAGCTGGTGACTGTCTCGGCGCTCGCGGCCGACTGACCGGCGGCTGCGCGGAGCGCGTCGGCCTTGTCGGTGCGCTCCCACGTGAAGTCGTGGTCGTCGCGGCCGAAGTGGCCGTACGCGGCGGTCTTGGCGTAGATCGGGCGCTGCAGGTCGAGATCGCGCAGGATCGCCGCGGGGCGCAGGTCGAAGTGCTCGCGGATCAGCTCCTGGATCAGCGCAACCGGCTTCGTCTCCGTGCCGAAGGTGCGAACCGCGATCGAGACCGGATGCGCGACGCCGATCGCGTAGGCGACATTCACCTCGCACCGCTCGGCCAGCCCGGCCGCGACCACGTTCTTCGCGACGTAGCGAGCCGCGTAGGCCGCCGAGCGGTCGACCTTCGTCGGGTCCTTGCCGGAGAACGCGCCGCCGCCGTGCCGCGCCGCGCCGCCGTAGGTGTCGACGATGATCTTGCGCCCGGTCAGGCCGGTGTCGCCCATCGGCCCGCCGATCACGAACTTGCCGGTCGGGTTGACGTAGACGAAGTCGCGCTCGCCGAAGCGCTTCTCGTCGTAGAGATCGTGCGGCAGGATCGGATGCAGGACGCGCTCGATCAGGTCGGGCTTGATCAGTGACTCGGCATCGCAGCCGTCGGCATGCTGGGTCGACACGAGGATCCGCTCGATCTCGACGGGCATCTGCCGGCCGGCCTCGTCGGTCTCGTAGCGGACGGTCACCTGCGCCTTGCCGTCGGGCCGCAGGTAGGGCAGCTCGCCCACCTTGCGCACCTCGGCGAGCCGCTTGCAGATCTTGTGCGCGAGCATGATCGGCAGCGGCATCAGCTCGGCCGTCTCGTTGCTCGCGTAGCCGAACATCATCCCCTGGTCGCCCGCGCCGACCAGGTCGAGCGGGTCGTCGTCCGACGGATCGTGCTGGCGCTCGAACGACTCGTCGACGCCCTGCGCAATGTCCGGCGACTGCTCGTCGATCGCGACCACGACGCCGCAGGTGTGCGCGTCGAAGCCCCACTCCGAATGCGTGTAGCCGATCTCCGCGATCTTCTTGCGCACGAGCGCCGGGATGTCGACGTAGGTCTCGGTCGTGATCTCGCCGGCGACGACCACGAGGCCGGTCGTGATCAGCGTCTCGCAGGCAACCCGGCCGGTCGGGTCGTCGGCGAGCACCGCATCGAGCACGGCGTCGGAGATCTGGTCGGCGACCTTGTCGGGATGCCCTTCGGTGACCGACTCGGACGTGAAGAGGAACTCGCGTGCCACAGGGCGGATCAGGCTACTTGATCTCGAGAAATGCGTCGAACGTGCGCGCGTCGCCCGAGCCGGCCGACCACTCCAGGAACGAGCGCAGCGGCCGCAGATTCTCGGTCGTCGTCGTCGGCAGGCTCGAGCCGCTGAGCGCGGCGAAGCCCTCGATCAGCGGGATCGCGTTCTTCAGGTCGACGTACATGAAGCCGCCGTTCGACGAAGGCATCCCGGCGGCGCTCGTGGCCTCCTTGAAATCTGCGCTGTCGGCCAGGCTCTGGCTCGGCGAGCCGACGCTCTTGATCCCGCCGGGCGCGCTCGTGAGCACGACCTTCCCGGCCACGGCGCCGTAGTGGAGCTGGAACTGCTTGCCGAACGAGATCGTCTTCTCGGCGCCGCCCGAGATCGTCGCACCCGAGCCCGCGGCGAGCTTGTGCAGCAGCTTGTCGAGCGTCGCCAGCCCGGAGGCGGTGTCGTCGGGCTGCAGGATCGCAGTGACCTCCGGGATCACTGCGCCCGGTCGCACCCAGAGCGCGTTCTCGTTCTGGAACAGCGCGAGGACGTCCTGCAGCCGCACGCCGAGCGCGAATTCGAGGGGCGCCGAGAGCTGGCCGAGGCCGGCCCCGAGGCTCTTGGCACTCTGGAACGAGAGGAAGGCGAAGGTGTCCGAGGGGGCCTCCGCGAGCAGCTTCGAGCTGTAGTCGCCGGGACCGCCGGTGAGCGCGCTCGCGCCGCTTCCCTGCACGGCGCCGTGCAGGCGAACCCCGTCGCTCTCGGCGCCGAGCGAGGCGGCGACAAACTCGAGCTTGTCGAGGCCGCCGGTCGCACCCGAGAGCGCGCCCCCGCCTTGCTGCTGCATTGCATCGTGGACGACCTTCGCGAGCTCCGGGCCGTTGACGTAGGCCTTGGCGAGCGCATCGCCGGTCAGCTTCGCGAGCGAGTCGTTGTAGAGCGAGTTGTCGGAGAGCGGCTGGTCGTTGCCCCTCAGCAGGCTGTCGATGTGCGCCTGGGTGTCGCCGATCGCGTACCAGCCGTTGTCGAGTGCCCTGGTGGCGGTCTTGCTCCCGCCGCTCTGGTCGGACTTCGCGATCAGCGCCTTGAACTTGGCCGGGTCGTCCGGCTTCGTCAGGCCGATCGCGGTCATGTCGCTGAGCCCGCCGCCGCCGTTCCCGAAGGCGAAGTCGAACTCCGGGCCCAGCGCCGGCTTGATGTCCGTCTGGTAGTCGACGCCCTTGCCGGCGAGGCTCTGCTCGATCTGCTTGATCGCCATGTCGCGGGCCGGGAACTTCTGCGACAGCGCGTCGAGCTGCTGCCACTGGCTCGAGCTCGTGTCGGTGTCGACGGAGATGAAAGCGAGCGTGTCTTCTCGGACCAGCTGGGCGCCCGGTGGCGCCGACGAGGCGGTTTTCTGCGCGCCACCGCAGCCGGTTGCGAGTAGCGCAAGCACGGCCAGTGGGGCGAGGACGAGGATTCGAAGGCGGCTGATCATTCGCGAGTAGGTTGTCGGCCCATCAGGCCTGCAGCTAAAGCGTTCAGGTCCTTCCCGTCGAGCACCATGCAGACACCCTCGGTGATCGGCAGCTCGATGCCGAGCCGGTGGGACAGGTCGCGCAGGACGGGAGCCGTGGTCAGGCCCTCTACGGTACCGATTTCCGCGGCTGCCTCCTCCGGGCTCGACCCGGTCGCGATCAGCTCTCCGGCGCGCCGGTTGCGCCCGTGGCGGCTCCAGCAGGTGACGATCAGGTCGCCCATCCCGGCGAGCCCGGCGAAGGTCTCGGGCCGCGCGCCGCAGGCCTCGCCGAGCCGCGCCATCTCGGCCAGGCCGCGCGAGATCAGGCCGGCCTTCGCGTTGTCGCCAAGGGCGAGGCCGTCCACGCCGCCGGCCGCGAGCGCGATCACGTTCTTGGCGGCGGCGCAGAGCTCGACGCCGGTCGGATCGTCGCTCGCGTAGACGCGGAAGGCGAGCGAGTTGAGCGACTGCTGCAGCTCGAGCGTGAGCCTGTCGTTCTCGCTGGCCACGACCGCCGCGGCCGGCAGGCCGTCCGCGATCTCCTCGGCGAAGTTCGGGCCCGAGAGCACGGCGACGGCGCGGCGCTCGACGAGCTCCGAGAGACGGCGGCCGCTGGCCGGGTCGAGGCCCTTGCTGAGGCTGAGCACGGGCGCCGCGCCCGGGAGTGCCCGCACGACCTCGCCGAACGCGTCGCTCGGCACGGCGATCACCTGGAGGTCGGCCGCCGCAATCGCCGGGTCGTCGAGCGTGGTCGCGTCGATCCCGGTCAGGTCTGCGTCGGGTAGGTAGCGCGGGTTCTGGCCGGTCTCGGCGATCGCGCGCGCCTGCTCGGGGTCGCGGCTGGCAAGCGTGACGTCGTGCCCGCTCCTCGCGAGCACGCAGGCGAACGCCGTTCCCCACGCTCCGGCGCCTGCGACGACGGCTCTCACGCGCGTCTCACGAAGTCGATCGCGACCGGCACGCCCTCGAGCTCGTAGCGGTCGCGCAGCTGGTTCTCGACCCAGTAGCCGTAGTCGCGCGTGATCAGGCTCGGGTCGTTGACGAAGAAGCGGAAGCGCGGCGGGCGCGCGGTCACCTGCGTGCCGTAGAGGAGGTTGAGACGCCGTCCGTTCCGGCTCGGCGGCTCGCGGCGCTGGCGCAAGTCCGCGAGGAAGCGGTTCAGCTCGCCGGTCGAGATGCGCGCCGTGTGCTTCTCGAATTGCTCCTCGATCCGGTCGAGCAGGCGCGAGATTCCGCGGCCGGTCTTCGCCGAGACGGTGACGACCGGCGGGCGCTGGCGCAGGCTCGCCTCGAGCCGCGGCCGCACCTCCTCGATCTTCGTCTCGGAGACGTCCCACTTCGACAGCACCACGATCGTCGAGCACTGCGCCTTGCGCGCGACATCGGCCACGGAGAGATCCTGATCGACCAGGCCCTCGCTCGCATCGACGAGCACGAGGGCGACGTCGGCCCGCTCGGCGGCGGCGAGCGCGCGCAGCTCCGAGTAGTACTCGATTCCCTGGCGCTGCCTGCGTTTGCGGCGCAGGCCCGCGGTGTCGACGAGGACGAAGGTTCGGTCGCCTCGCCGCAGGACCGTGTCGATCGCGTCGCGCGTCGTGCCGGGCTGCTCGGAGACGATCACACGCTCTTCGCCGAGCAGCGCGTTCAGCAGGCTCGACTTCCCGACGTTCGGCCGGCCGAGGATCGCGACGCGGATCGCGCTCTCCTCGATCTGCTGCGGGCCGGAGCCGGGGAGCATCGTCACGATCGCGTCGAGCAGGTCGCCGCTGCCGTGGCCGTGTACCGCCGAGATGGGGACCGGGTCGCCGAGCCCGAGCCGGTGGAACTCGAGCGCGAGCACGTCCTGGCTCGGATCGTCGATCTTGTTCGCGAGCAGGAGCACGGGCTTGTGGGCGCGGCGGAGGATCGCGGCCAGCTCCTCGTCGCCGGGCATCACGCCGGCCCGCGCGTCGGTGATGAAGAGGACGAGGTCGGCTTCGGCGATCGCAGCCTGGGCCTGCTCGGCGATCGAGCGGGTCAGCGGCGTCGGGTCGGCGATGTCCACGCCGCCGGTGTCGATCAGCAGGAAGCGGTGCCCGTTCCACTCGCAGACGAGCTCTTTGCGATCGCGCGTGACCCCCGGCGTCTCGTGCACGACTGCCGTACGGCTCTCGGTGAGGCGGTTGACAAGCGTCGACTTGCCGACGTTCGGGAAGCCGACGATCGCGACAGTGCCGAGAAGCGGAGGAACCGCGACTGGTTCGGTCCCCGTCCTGCTGGATTTCGTCTGAGTTCATCGTTGGGCTCCCGGCGCGGGCCCGCTCCGGCGATGTTACGTCACGGCTTAGCCGGCGCCGGGGACGAAAAGGTGGATCGCGACTTTGAGCAGAGCCATGACCGCGATGGCGAAGCAGATCGCCGTGAGAAACGCCGTCGCCACGACGAACCAGTACGTGTTCGGATCGAGCTTCATGGCTAGCTCAGGATCGAGACGGCGAGCTCGGTCGGACAGCCGGCGCGAATGCAGGTCGACCGCCTGATGCAGGTCGACGTCGTCGCACCGTGCGAGACGTTCCGCGTCGCGCATGGTCCGTAGCCGGCCTGGACCAGCTGCTCGAGACGCCAGCGGATGACTTTGCGGCATGCGTCGTTTCGGCTGCTCGGCGAGCTGAGCTGCTGCCGTCACTCTACCCTCCTCCCTACACGCACCATAGGACGACTCTGGGAGCACGCGCAATGCCCAAATCGGCCGGCTCTGTCAGGCCGGCTGGCGGGCTCGGACGAGCTCTTCGATCTGGTCGACGACGTCCTCGACGTTGAGGTCGGTCGTGTCGATTTGGATCGCGTCCTCGGCAGGTCGCATCCGGGCGGCGTCGCTCTGGTCCCGCACGCGCAGGTCGGTGGCGAGCGCGTCGGCGCCGATCTCGGGCCGCTCGGCGAGCCGGCGGCTGGCGCGGATGTCGCGGTCGGCGTTGAGGTAGACCTTCACGTCGGCGTCGGGCGCGACGACGGTGCCGATGTCGCGTCCCTCGATCACCACGTCGCCGCCCTCCGCGAGCTCGCGCTGGCGCGCGCGCATGACTCGCCGCACCGGCTCCTGGCGCGCGACGACGGGCACCATCCGGTCGATGTCGGACTTGCGGATCGAGGCGGTCACGTCGGTGCCGGCGATCCGCACGCGCCGCTGCTGGTCGATCTCGACGGGGTTCTCGTCGGCCAGCTCGCCGAGCCGTCCCCCGTCTGCGAGCGGGAGGCCGCGCTGGATCGCGAGCCAGGTGAGCGCGCGATACATCGCGCCGGTGTCGAGGTAGCGGAACCCCAGCCGCTCCGCGAGCCGCTGCGCAACCGTGCTCTTGCCGGCGCCGGCCGGCCCGTCGATGGCGATGATCATCTCTGTGTGACCGAGTCGAGCAGCTCGAAGAATCCGGGGAAGCTTACAGCGACCGCCTGCGGGTCTTCGAGCTCGACACCCTTCCGTGACACGAGCCCGGCGACCGCCCCGAGCATCGCAATCCGATGATCCCCGTCTGACCCCATTCCCCCACCCTTAGGGCGGGTGGGTACACCCCTGACCCCGAAGCCATCGTGACTTTTTTTCACGCGCACGCCAAGGGCTCGGAGCGAATTTGTCACGGTTTCGATGCGATCTGTTTCCTTTACGCGCAACTCCTGCGCGCCTTCGACCCGGCTCTCGCCGCGCGCGCACGCGGCCGCGAGCGCAAACAGCGGCAGCTCGTCGATCAGGCGCGGGACCTCCTCCGCGTGGACGGTCGTCGCGACGAGCTCGGCCGACTGGACGACCAGGTCGCCGGTCGGCTCGCCGCCCGGGCTGCGCCGCCGGTTGAAGGTCGTGATCCGCGCGCCCATCCGCTCGAGCACGTCGAGCAGGCCGGTCCGGGTCGGGTTGAGCCCGACGTCGTGAATCGTCACCTCCGAGCCCGGCAGCAGCGTCGCCGCGACGACGAACGGCGCCGCGGCGGAGAAGTCGCCCGGGACCGCGACCTCGTCCAGCCGTCAAGCGCTCGGCGGGACCGACCCGACCCGCCGCCGGGCCTGCGCTGGATCGGGGCGCCCGCCGCCGCGAGCATGATCTCGGTGTGGTCGCGGGTCGGCACCGGCTCGATCACAGTGGTGCGGCCCTCGGCATAGAGGCCCGCGAGCAGGATCGCCGACTTGACCTGCGCGCTCGCTACCGGCAGCTCGTAGCTGATCGCGGTCGGGCGCCCGCCCTCGATGCGGAGCGGCGGCTTGCCGTCCTCGGTCTGGACCCGGCGCCCATCGCGGCGAGCGGGTCGGCGATTCGGTCCATCGGACGGCGTCGCAGCGAGTCGTCGCCGGTCAGCTCGAAGCTCCCGCTCTGGCCGACGAGCAGGCCGGCGAGTAGGCGCAGCGTCGTCCCCGAGTTGCCGCAGTCGATCGGCCCGTCCGCCTCCCGCAGGCCGCGCAGGCCGGCCCCTCGACCCGAACCGTGTCGACGTCGTCCTCGTGGACGGTACGCCGAGCGCGCGCACGGCGGCGATCGTCGACTCCGTGTCCTCGGAGCGCCCGAAGCCTCTGATCAGCGTCTCGCCCTCGGCGACCGCGCCCAGCAGCACCGCCCGGTGCGAGATCGACTTGTTGCCCGGTACGGCGATGTGGCCGGCGAGCGCGACGGCGGGCTCGATCCTCATGGCTTCTCCAGCACTGGCGAGACGACGACGCCGTAGCCCTGTGCCTCGAGCACCGTCGCCGCCCGCGCGGCCTCGTCCGCACCGCCGACGAGGAGGGTGAGCGTCCCGCCGCGGTCGGGCGAGACGTGATGGAGCTCGAAGTCCTCGATGTTGATCCGCTCCGCGCCGAGCGCCTGGGTGATCCCGGCGAGGACGCCGGGCCGGTCGGGCACGTGCACCCGCAGCTGGTGGAGCTCGCCCGGGTCCGGGTAGGCGTCGGCGAGCATGCGGCGGCGGTTGCCGGCCGCCTCGCCGATCCAGCGTGCGAGGAAGCCTGCGTCGCCCGCCGTCCAGTGCTGCCTCGAGCTGCTCGACGCGGCGGCGGTGCTCCGCGAGCGACTCGCGGAGCGCGGCCCGCGTTGTCGAGGAAGATGTCGACCCAGATTCGGGGGTTCGCGCCGGCGACGCGGGTCATGTCGCGCAGCGAGCCGCCGGCCGCGGCGAGCGGCTCGTGGCCCTCGACCTTCCCGGCGCCGGCCTGGTTGACGAGCAGGTTCGCCAGCGCGTGCGGGAGGTGGCTGGTGATCGCGACGAGGCGATCGTGTGCCTGCGGGTCGACCGCGACCGGCGTCGCGCCGAGGCTCGAGACGAAGCCGTGGACGAGCCGGTAGCGGGCGGGGTCGGTCTCGGCGAGCGGCGTCAGGAACCAGGTCGCGCCGTCGAACAGCTCGGCGCTCGCGTGCTCGGCGCCGCGCGCCTCGGAGCCGCAGACCGGGTGGCCGCCGACGAACCGCGGCGGAGCCCTGCGCGGCCGCGCAGACTGCGGCCTTCGTCGAGCCGACGTCGGTGACGGTGCAGCCCTCCGCGCTCGCCTCGAGCGCCGCGCGGACCTGCGCTGCGAGCTGAGCGACGGGTGCGGCGACGACGGCGAGCTCGGCATCCGCGAGCGCGTCCGCGAGCGAGTCGGCGGCGTCGTCGACGGCGCCGCGGTCGACGGCGCGCGCCGAGCGCGCTCGGGTCGGGATCGAAGCCGGAGATGCGCAGCTCGCGGCCGCGCTTGGCCGCAAGCGCAACGGAGGCGCCGATCAGGCCCGTGCCGACGATGGCGAGTCGCTGCGGCTCCATGCGGTCAGGCTATCGCCGGGCGCGCGCGACCAGCGGGACCCATCCCAAACCCCCACCCACCCGGGGAACTCGAAGGTAGCGGCGCAAACGTCACGTGTCTGTCACGCAGGTGTGCCGAAAGCGTGCCGTCTTCGTCCCCGGCCGCAGGCCGGCTCCGAGGATCAGCCGATCTGCTTGCCGAGCAGCTCGACGATCTCGCGCACCTCGCGCGCGAACTCGCCGAACTCCGCCGTCGGGATCTGCTGCGCGGCGTCCGACAACGCCTCCTCGGGCCGCGGGTGCGTCTCGACGATGATCCCGTCCGCCCCCACCGCCGCCGCCGCCCGCGCCAGGGGCAGCACGAGGTCGCGCCGCCCCGCCGCGTGCGAGGGGTCGACGATCACCGGCAGGTGCGTCTCGTGCTTCAGCACCGCAACCGCGCCGAGGTCGAGCGTGAACCGCGTCGCCGTCTCGAACGTCTTGATCCCGCGCTCGCAGAGGATGATCCGCTCGTTCCCCTCCTTCGCGACGTACTCGGCCGCCATCAGCAGCTCCTCGACCGACGTCGACATCCCGCGCTTCAGCAGCACCGGCTTGTCGGCGCGGCCGACCTCCGCCAGCAGCAGGAAGTTCTGCGAGTTCCGCGCCCCGATCTGGATCACGTCCGCGTACTCGAGCACCGCCTCGACGTGCCGCGGGTCCATGAGCTCCGTCACGACCGGCAGCCCCGTCTCGTTGCCCGCCTCCCGCAGGATCTGCAGCCCCTCGTCGCCGAGCCCCTGGAAGGTGTACGGCGAGGTCCGCGGCTTGAACGCGCCGCCGCGCAGCATCGTCGCCCCTGCCTCCGCGACCACGCGCGCCGTCTCCATCGTCTGCTCGCGGTACTCGACCGAGCACGGGCCCTGCGATCAGCCCGAACCACGAGTCGCCGAGCCGCCGCCCGTCGACCTCGATCACGGTCGGGTCGGGCGAGACCTCCCGCGCGACGAGCTTGTACGGCTTCAGGATCGGCAGCACCTGCTCGACCCCGGGGTAGCCCTCCAGCGGCAGCGTCGCGAGCAGCTCCCGCTCGCCGATCGCGCCGATCACCGTCGCCTCGCGCCCGCGCTGGACGCGCGCCTGCACGCCCGCCTCCTGCAGCCGCGCGAGCACGTGCTCGGTCTGGTCGGGCGTCGCGCTCGGCGCCCATCACGATCAGCAGCTCGGGGGATCCATTCGTCGGCCATGAGGGAGAAAGGGTAGTTGCGATACTGAGACGACCAGATGCGCATCTTCTCCGGCATCCGCGCCTCGGGCGCGCAAGACGCTCGGCAACTACTCGGGCGGCTTTCGCCAGTACGGGGCGACGCAGGAGCAGGGCGAGGCCTTCTTCTGCATCGTCGACCTGCACTCGATCACGACGGCGTTCGAGCCGGAGCGAGCTGCGCGACGCGACGCTCGACGGGCGCCGCGATGCTCTTCGCGACCGGGCTCGACCCGGAGCGCTCGACCGTCTTCGTCCAGAGCCACGTCACCGCCCACGCCGAGGCGGCCTGGCTGCTCGGCTCGGTCACGAGCTTCGGCGAGCTTGCGCCGGATGACGCAGTTCAAGGAGAAGTCCGAGGGGCAGGACTTCGTCTCGGCCGGGCTCTTCAACTACCCGGTCCTGATGGCCGGCGACATCCTGCTCTACCAGACCGACCTCGTCCCGATCGGCGACGACCAGCGCCAGCACCTCGAGCTCGCGCGCGACGTCGCCGAGCGCTTCAACCAGCGCTTCGGCGAGACGTTCACGCGTGCCCGAGGGCGCCTACCCCGAGGTCGGCGCGCGGATCAAGGACCTGCAGGAGCCGGAGCGGCAAGATGTCGACGACGCGCGGCGCGCCGCAGGGCGTCGTCCGCATGATCGACCCGCCCGACGAGATCCGGCAAGAAGTTCAAGACCGCCGTCACCGACTCCGGCACCGAGGTCCGCCACGCGCCCGAGGAGAAGCCGGGCATCTCGAACCTGCTCGAGATCATGTCCGTCGCGACCGGCGAGCCGATCCCGAGCTCGAGGCCCGCTACGACGGCGGCGGCTACGGCCGCTTCAAGGAGGACGTCGCCGAGGCCGTCGTCGCGCTGCTCGAGCCGATCCAGGAGCGCTACGCGAGCTCCGCGCCGACGAGGCGCGAGCTCCGCGCGCTGCTCGCGCGCGGCGCCGAGAAGGCCCGCGAGGCCGCGGCCCCGACGCTCGAGCAGATGTACGAGCGCATGGGCTTCGTCCGCCCGTAGCGCGCTCCGGCGCGGTCACGGCGACGGCGCTGCGACGGGTCGCGCCGGCTCGACCGGACGGTCAGTAGGTTCGCTGCCGGTGCCAGGACCGACCTCGCAAGAAGGAGGGGACATGAAGGGGAGAGTCGAGATTCGTCGTCGCCGTGCTCGCCGTCGCAGGCTGTCGACGATCGCGGTGCTCGGGCTGCGGCACGGTGCAGAGCGCCAACTCCGCGCCGCGGCCGGCTGCCGGGCGGCACGTGCAGCTCGCGCAACGGCGATCAAGCACGTGATCTACATCCAGTTCGACAACACGCACTACCGGCGGGACAGCGCCGAACGTCGCGTCGGACCTGGAGCAGATGCCGCACCTGCTGAACTTCCTGACGGACAACGGCACGCTGTTCACGAACGACCACACGATCCTGATCTCGCACACCGCGGGCGGGATCCTCGCTCGCTGACCGGCCTCTACCCGGACCGGCAGGGCCAGACGGTCTCGAACAGCTACGACTACTTCACGGCCGGACGGCACGACCGGCGTTCACGAGCTCGTTCAAGTACTGGACGGAGCCCGTCGACCCGGCGAACGACCCGCTGCCGAACATGATCACGGACGGGCAGAAGACGACGCCCGCGCCGTGGGTGCCGTTCACGCGCGCCGGCTGTGACGTCGGCGGCGTCGGCACGGCGAACATCGAGCTCGAGAACACGGACACGAACGCGACCGGCGACATCACGCAGGTCTTCGGCGACGGCTCGCCCGAGTGGAACGAGGCGGCCGCCGACCCGCAGCACGGCGCAGACCGACTTCGTCGGCATCGCGATCCACTGCTCGCAGACGCGACGAGCACGTGCGCGCGACAACGCGCAACGCGAAGCCCGACCTGCTGCCCGGACGAGCCCGGCGGCTACACGCGGCTACAAGGCGCTCTACGGCGCGAAGTACGTCGACCCGGCGATCACCGGCGGCCAGCGCCTGCGTGAACGACACGACCGGCAACGCCGATCACCGACCCGCGCGGCTACTGCGGCTTCCCCGGCTTCGACGGGATGTTCGCGAAGAACACGCTCGGCTACGTCGCGCAGATGCAGGAGAACGGCGTGCCGGTGACCTACGGCTACATCTCGGACGCGCACGACCTCCACGTGCCGATGCTCGGCGACGACTCGTACTCGAGCTCGGCGCACGGGCCCGGCGAGCTCGGCGCACGAGCAGCAGCTGAAGGACTACGACAACGCGTTCGAGCACGTTCTTCGACGAACCTGCAGCAGCACGGGATCGACAAGACGAACACGCTGTTCGTGATCACCGTCGACGAGGGCGACCACTTCGCCGGCGGCGTCGGCGACCCGCAGCCCGGCCGGCGACTGGCTGATCTACGACCACCGCACCTGCACCGACCTGACGCACGTGCCCGACGAACCAGATCGGCGAGGTCAACGCGAACATCAAGGCCTGCTGCACCGCGACGCGAGCCGAACTTCGACATCCACTCCGACGACGCGCCGACGTTCTACGTCACCGGCCAGCCCGGCCCGACCGACCCGGCCGTGCGCAAGCCTCGAGCGGGACGGTCGGCGCGCTCACCTCGCTCGATCCGTACGTCCGGACAGAGCGGCGTGCCGCAGACGTCACGCTGACCGAGGCGCTCGCCGACCCGGTCGAGGGAGGACCCTGCACATGGTCAACACCGACCCGAACCGGACGCCGACGTTCACGCTGTTCGGCAACCCCGACTTCTTCTTCGCGACGTCCGAACCCGACGCAGCCGGCGCCTCGAGTCCGCGTGCGTAGCCCGGGCTTCGCCTGGAACCACGGCGACATCCAGGACGAGATCGCCAACACCTGGGCGGCATGCGTCGGGCCCGGGATCGAGAACACGGCGATCGACTCGACCGCGTGGACCGACCACACCGACCTCCGGCCGACGATCCTGACGCTGCTCGGCCTGCACGACGACTACCAGACGACGGGCGCGTGGTCGTCGGAGATCGCTGCGATGAGAAGCGCTGCCGTCAGCCTGCGCGTCCACCACCGAGCCTCGAGCGCCTCGGCGACGCCTACAAGCAGCTGAAGCGCCGTTCGGCCGTTCTCGATGGACACGCTGGCGGCGTCGACGCGGGCGCTCGAGAGCGACTCGACGGACGACCCGACCTACGAGACGATCGAGAGTCGGATCACGTCGCTGACGACCAGCGGAACGCGCTGGCCGGCGACATCCGCGCGGCCTCAACGGGGCCGCGTTCGACGGGACGCCGGACCTGAGCGAGAACCAGAACGGGCCTGGATCGCGCCGCGGACGACCTGCTCGGCGCAGGCGCACGCCCTGGCTCACGGTTCCTGAGCAGATCGACCTCGAAGGGCTCGAGCTCGCGCCACGCGCCGGGCTCGAGCCCTTCCAGCGTCAGCCCCGCGTAGCGGCTGCGGTGCAGGCGCGTGACCGGGTGGCCGACCGCCGCGAGCATCCGCTTGACCTGGTGCTTGCGGCCCTCGTGCAGCGTCAGCTCGACCGGCCGGGGCCGAGGCGCCGCGCCGGCGGGCGCGGTCGGGCCGTCGTCGAGCTCGATCCCGCGCGCGAGCGCTCGAGGGCCTCGTCGGACGGCTCGCCCTCGACCTCGGCCTCGTAGACCTTCTCGACCCCGTAGCGCGGGTGCGCGAGCCGGTGCGCGAGCGGGCCGTCGTTCGTCAGCAGGAGCGCGCCGGTCGTGTCGGCGTCGAGCCGGCCGACCGGGACGACGCGCGCCGGGTGGTCGACGAGCTGGACGACGGTCGGCGCGCCCTGCGGGTCGCGCGCCGTCGTGACGACGCCGGCCGGCTTGTGCAGCAGCACGTAGGCGAGCTGCTGCGGCGCGAGCGGCCCGCCGTCGACCTCGACGCGGTCGCGCGCCCCGACGAACGTGTTCAGCTCTCCCGGCTCGCCGTTGACGGTCACGCGGCCGGCCTTGATCAGCTCGTCGGCCCCGCGCCGCGAGGCGACACCGGCGCGGGCGAGGTACCGATTCAGCCGCATGGTCGAATGTATGCCGATGGCCGGGGACTACCATTCGCCCAGGCGAAAGACTGGTCCTGGTGCTCGCGGGTCGAGCCGCGGTTCGACCGAGCGTGGCCACGGCCGACCTGCCTCGGTCCGGGCTCTCTGCTCGCCGCCGATGCCCCTGCTCTACGCTGGCCGGCGCGATCTGACACATCGTGGCAGACTTGCGGGCGACGGTCTTCTGGTCGTGCTCGCCGGGGCCGGCGTCGCGTCCGCACTGGTCATCACGGCACGAGAGCGCCACTGGGCCGAGCACTGGCAGGGCAGCGATGGCCTGCCCGCCCTCTGGCAGTAACCTCTCTGAGAGTCGGCTCACATGGTTGACACTCGCGGGCACCGGCACGGTGCGCCATATTCGAATTACCCTCGAGCGGGTGGCGGGTGGACATTCATCCCCACCCAGGGTGGAAGAAGTCAGGCGTGGTCCCCCCGCGCTGGAAGACGGTCTACGCGCCGCGCCGCTCGGCGACGGATTCGAGTCGTTCGCGGATCTCGGTCGTGTCCTCGCCGACGTCGTCCAGGCGCGGCAGCTGCGAGAGCGATTCGAGGCCGAAGACGCGCTCGAACAACGGCGTCGTCTTGTAGCGCACCGCGCCGCCGACGCCCGGCTCCCGCCCGGCCTCGGCGATCAGGCCACGCTCGACGAGCCCGGCCACGACCGAGTCCGCCGCAACACCGCGGACGCGCGCGATCTCCGGCCGGCTGACCGGCCCGAGGTACGCGACGATCGCGAGCGTCTCGAGCGCCGCCGCGGACAGCCCGCGCTCAACCGGCCGCTCGAACAGGCGCCCGCAGGCTTCGGCCGCTTCGCGCGACGCGCGGAACGCCCAGCCGCCGGCGACGTGCTCGAGCACGATCCCCGACCGGCCCTCGGCGAACCGCTCCTGCAGCAGCCCCAGCGCCGTCTCGACCCGCTCCGGATCGTCGTCGGCCGCCGCCGCGAGCTCGTCCGCAGACAGCGGCTGTGACGCGACCACGAGCAGCGCCTCGACGGTCCGGGCCAGCGCGTCGACCGGTCCGGCGGTGATCAGGCGGAACGGGCGATCCCGGTCCACTCGGGCCTCCTCTCCTCGGCGAGCCTACGAACGCGAATCGGCGCGAACGGCGCGGCCTGCTCGAGCGACGCCTCGCCTGCGCGGCGCAACTCCAGCAGCGCCAGGAACGCGACCGCCTGCTCGATCCGTGACATGCCTTCTACTTCCGCGTCGAGATCGAACACCCTGCGCCGCTGAAGCACCGCCCGGAAGCGCTCCAGGAACTGCGAGACCGGCGGGAAGCGAAGTCCCATGTGCGCGAGCGAGACCGCGGGCGGCTCGGCGGCCAGGGAGCGCAGGGCCGCCGCCAGCGACTCGGCCTCCTGAGGCGCCAGGCGCCGCTCCACCCTCGGCGCCAGCGGCGCAGGGCCGAGCCGGAAGAAGCGGTCGCTCTCGCCCTCGAGCCGCGCGGCCAGCCACTCGGCCGCCTCCTTCGCGCGCCGGTACTCGGCCAGCCGCCGGGCCAGCTCCTCGGCGGCCTCCTCGGGCTCGAGCTCGGAGAGCTCGGCATCCTCGTCCGGGAAGAGCCCGCGCGCTTTCAGCTCGAGCAGCGCAGCGACCAGCACGAGGAACTCGCCGCAGGCCTCGAGGTCGAGCTGCCCGCGCTCGGCCAGCCGCTCGCAGAACGTGACGACGATCTCGGCGACGTCGACCTCCGCCAGCTCGAGCTCCTCTTTCAGGACGAGCGTCAGCAGCAGGTCGAATGGACCCTCGAAGGCGTCGAGGTCGAGCTCGAGCTCGCGCACGGGCCGGAACCTAGCGGGAGGGCCGGACGCGGCCCTTCGGGATCGTCATCGCCGGGCCCTCCGGCGCCACGCGCCGCGACGGCTCGCCCTCCTCGCTCACCCGGGTCGCGGACGAACTGCCACCAGATGAAGAACGTCGTCGAGATGCAGAAGACGACGATCGAGACCCAGGCGTTCAGGCGCAGCCCCGCGAAGTGGTGCGCGGGGTCGATCCGCAGCAGCTCCTCGAAGAAGCGGCCGAAGGTATAGATCGAGACGTACAGCGAGAAGAGCGCCGGCGGCCGGAAGCGAACGCGCCGGTCGAGCAGCAGCAGCACGGCGACCCCGATCAGGTCGTAGAGGAACTCGTAGAGGAAGGTCGGGTGGAAGGTCGAGTACTGCTCGTAGCCGGGCTGGCGGTGCGCGGTGTCGATCTTCAGGCCCCAGGGCAGGCTCGTCGGCTTGCCGTAGAGCTCCTGGTTGAACCAGTTCCCCCAGCGGCCGATGGCCTGCGCGAGCAGCAGGCCCGGCGCGACCGCGTCGGCGAAGTCCCGCACGCGCGCGCCCGAACGGCGGACGACGATCGCACCTGCGAGCCCGCCGATCGCGATCCCGCCCCAGACGCCCAGGCCGCCCTGCCAGACCGCGAAGATCCCCTTCCACTTCGGGTCCGTCACCTGGTTCCAGCTCGTGATGTCGTGGTAGGCCCGCGCGCCGACGATCCCGAACGCGACGCCCCAGACGGCGACGCGCAGCACGAGATCCCAGTCGCCGCCGCGAGCCACCCAGCGGACGCCGGTCAGCCAGATCGCCGCCGCGATCGCGAGCAGCAGCATCAGGCCGTACATGTGGATCGTCAGCGGGCCGAGGTCGATCGTGCCGCTGTGTGGAGATGGAATCGAGGCGAGGAGCACGGGCTCGACATTCTGCCCGCGGGCCTCGAAGCCTGCGACGGTTGGGGCAGACGGTTAGATCAGGATGTCGATCGCGAGCTCGATCGGACAGCCGTTGTCGAGCAGCTCGACGGCTTCGTGCAGGTCGATGTCGTGCCGCGCCGCGAGGGCGATCGCGTCGCTCGGGTTGTAGCCTGCGCGGATCAGCTCCTCGGTGCGCCAGCTCTCGACGCGGTCGAGCTCGGTCTCTCGGACGACTTGAAGCTCCGCAGTAGCCATCGTATGAGTGTAATTCGGGCGAAGCGGGCTACCGGATCTCCCCCTGCCGGGGGATTTCAGCCGACGTGCCGCGCGAGCTCGAGTGCCTGTGCCCTTGTCAAGCGGCCTTCGAGCCGCAACGTCAGCGGGCCGTGCGTCCAGAGCAACACGTTTCCGTGGATGAGGATCGGCCGTTCCTGGAAGCCCTGATGCCGGTCGAAATAGGTCAGCACGTGCGGCGGCCCCTGCACCCAGAGCCCCGGAGCGCCCGCGACTCGCACCGGCTCGACGTTCGTGTTCTGCGAGACGAGCTTTCGCAACAGGCCGCCCTCGGCGAAGAACTCGGAGAGCACGACCGGCCTCCCGTCGGCGTGCAGGAGCACGGACGCGAGCGACGAGCCGAGCACGTAGACCCGCTTCGGCCCGTCGCCGCGGACGGGCGGCAGCACGAGCTTGAATCCGATTCGTCTCTCGGCTTCCGCACGCGGGAGCGGCTCCCCGAGCCCGCCTGCCTTCGACCGCTCGACCGCGGGCGGCAGGGTCTCGACCCGGACGACACTCGCGCCGCGCAGGTGGAAGAAGCGCAGGATCGCGCTCCGCGCCTGCGGGACCGCGAAGGCCGTGCCGACCGCGATCGCCGCGACCACGAACGCGAGCGCCACGGGCCGCCATGCGAATGGGCGCCGGCCCTCGAGTCGCCCGAGCACGACCGGCGCGACATCGGGCTCCGCCGGAAGCTCGAGCTCCCGCCCGAGCGCGACGAGCCGCTGCTCGAGCCCGGTCATAGCCTCTCCCCCAGCTCGATGCGCAGTCGCTCGAGCCCGCGCGAGAGGCGCGACTTGACCGTCCCGCGCCTGATCCCGAGCGCGGCCGAGGTCTCCTCTTCGGAGAGCTCGAGGAAGTAGCGGCACGCGATCGCGTCGCGCTGGTCGTCCGGCAGCCGGTCGACGGCCGCGAGCAGCCGCTCGCGCTCCTCACCGGAGAGCAGGGCCGCCTCGGGGGACGGGACCGCGTCCCCCGGGCGGGCCTCCGCGGCCGCGCGCAGCGCGAGCGCCTCGCGCCGGCCGGCCGCACGCCGCCGGTTCTTGGCCTCGTTCGCGACGATCCGGAGCAGCCACGGACGGAGCGGCGCCCCGCGCCGGAAGCGCCCGAGCGCCCGGTACGCCTTGACGAAGGCATCCTGCACCGCCTCCTCGGCGTCCGCGGCGCTCCCGCCGAGCAGGTAGGCCGTCCGGAACGCGATTCCCTGGTGTGCACGCACGATCGTCTCCCAGGCGTCGAGGTCGCCGCGCCGCGCTCGCTCGACGAGCTCGGCTTCATTCAGTGGCCGGTCCACCACCGCCGCTCCTACACCGGCAGACGCGTTAGGGTTCCGGCGTGTTCGCACGTGTCGCACGCTACGAGGTCCCGCAGGACCGGCTCGAGCAGGCCGTGGCCGCGTTCGGTGAGGCAGGCAAGGAGATCGAGCACCTCGACGGATTCGCGGGCGGATACGTCCTCGTCGATTACGAGGACGGCCGCACGATGACCATCACGCTTTGGGAGAACAATGCCGCGCTCGAGAACAGCGAGCGCGCGGCGCGGGGCGCACGCCAGGCGGCCGCCGACGCCGGCGGCGGCTCGGTTCTCTCGGTGGAGAAGTTCGAGGTCGCTCAGGAACTCGCCGCCACGCCGGCCAACGCGTAGGCGAAGCTCGACCCGATTTCAGCCCGGGAACCACCGCGCAGCACGCGGTGTAGTAGCGGCAGCCATGCGAAAGGAGCCGGAATGAAGCGTTTCTCGTTCGTGCTCGCGCTGCTCGCCGCTCTCGCCGTGCCGGCCGCGGCCTCCGCGAAGGGGCCCGACCAGGCGTCGATCTCGGGGCCGGGTCTTGCGAAGACGATTGTGCTCGGCGGCAACGGCGAGTCGACTGGCACCGGGCTCGGGGAGCTGGCGGTGCGGGCCGGGTTCTTCCCCGCTGCCTTCCGGGAGTCGCCGGATCCGATGCTGAACCACGCGCCGACGAAGCAGCTCGGCCCGAAGTACCGCGTTCGCTACCGCGTGCCCGGCCCGGACAGCCAGACGTTCTGGATCGACGCGGACCTCTATCCATACGCGAAGGACGGGGCGCTGACGTACACGAAGCCCGGCCAGCGCATCTTCGGCATGCACACCCGCGGAGGCTGGTTCCTCGGCGGGACGCAGCTCAAGCTGACGCTGCTCCACGAGGGACTGACGGCCCGCGCGCCGGCCGCCTCGGGCACGAACGCCGCGCTCTTCGCGGGGATCGCCGTTCCGGGCGCGCTCGCGCTCGCGGCAGCGGGACTGCTCTACCGCAGGCGGCGCCACCCGGCGTAGACTCAACGCGAAGCCGACTCGGGCTGCTCCACCCTGAGGCCGCCTTCCGCGCGGCAAGAGTGCAGCCGGGAGCCGGCTTCGCTACGCGCTAGGCGACCGCTGCCTCGCCGAGGAGCGCTTTCACCTCGGCGAAGAAGTCCGGCTCCGGCCGCACGCGGTAGTCGGCGCCGAACTGGAAGACGCGGGCGCCCTCCGACGTGACCAGATCGACGACGACCGGCGCCTCGCCGGGGAAGTCGCGCACGACCGCGGCGAGCTCCTTGATGATCCCGGCCCGGGCGCGGCGCGCGTCGAGCTTGAGCCGAACCTCCCGCCGCTCCGGGGTCGCCTCGAACGACGAGACCTCGAGCGCGATCAGCTTCGACTCGCCCTCCTTGTGGTCGACCCGAGCCTTGACGACGAGCACGGCGTCGGTCGCGAGCAGCTCGCGGGCAGCGGCGTAGACCGAGTTGAAGACGACCACCTCGGCGCTGCCGAGGACGTCGTCGAGCCGCATGAAGACCATCGGGTCGCCCTTCTTCGTCGTCAGCTGCTTGATCGCCGAGACGATCCCCGCGACGGTGACGATCTCGCCGTCGCGCCTGCGCTCGAGCTCGGCGAGCGTCGCATCGGTCTTCCGGCGCAGCTGGTCGCGGATCCCCTCGAGCGGGTGCTCGCTGACGTAGAGCCCGAGCGTCTCCTTCTCGAGCCTGAGCAGGTCGTTCTTCTCGAACTCCTGCGTCCCGATCGGCGGGTGCGCGGGCTTCTCGTCGGCCTGCGCGAAGAGCGACTCCTGGCCGCGCAGGCGCTCGTCCTGCGCGCGCTGGCCGTGCGAGAGCGCGTGCTCGAGCGCCTCCAGCATCCCGCGCCGCGAGCCGCCGGTCGAGTCGAGCGCGCCGCACTTGACGAGCGACTCGAGCGCGCGCTTGTTCACGACCTGCGGGTCGACTCGCTCGGTGAAATCCCAGAGCGACGAGAACGCGGCGCCCTCCCCGCGCGCCGCGACGATCGCGCGCGCGGCCGAGTCGCCGACGTTCTTGACCGCGTTCAGGCCGAAGCGGATCCGCCCCTCGACGACCGCGAAGTCGCACTGCGAGAAGTTCACGTCGGGCGGCAGCACGTCGATTCCCATCTCGCGGCAGGCGTTGACGTAGAACGGCACACGGTCCTTCGTGTTCATCACGGACGAGATCAGCGCCGCCATGTACTCGTGCGGGTGGTTCGCCTTCAGCCAGGCGGTGCGATAGGCGGTCAGCGCGTAGCAGGCCGAGTGCGCCTTGTTGAAGGAGTAGTCCTGCGACTGCTCCATGTCCTTCCAGAGCTGGTTCGCGACCGCCGGCGGCGTGTCCGTCTGGGCGCAGCCCTCGAGGAACTTCTCCTTCAGAGAGGCCATCAGCGAGTGGATCTTCTTGCCGATCGCCTTGCGCAGGTCGTCCGCCTCGCCCGGCGAGAAGCCCGCGATCTGCTTCGCGATCTCGAGGTACTGCTCCTGGTAGACGCAGATCCCGAAGGTCGTGCTGGTGATCTTCTCGAGGCGCGGGTCGATGTAGCTGACCTGCTCCTGGCCGTTCTTGCGCCGCGCGTAGGTCGGGATGTACGCCATCGGGCCCGGCCGGTAGAGGGCGCTCAGGGCGATCAGGTGCTCGAACTCGGTCGGCTTGACCTGCCGCAGCGCCTCGCGCATGCCCGACGACTCGAACTGGAAGACGCCCGTCGACTCGCCCCGCGCGAGCATCTCGTACGTCTTCTTGTCGTCTCGCGGAAGCTTGGTGATGTCGAGCCCGCCGCCGACCAGCTCGACCGCCTTGTCGATCACGTCGAGGTTGCGCAGGCCGAGGAAGTCGATCTTCAGCAGGCCGACCTGCTCGACGTCGCCGCCGGAGAACTGGGTGACGATCTCCTGGTCGGTGCCCTTCTGCTGCAGCGGGACGACGTCGGTCAGCGGCCGGTCCGCGATCACGACGCCGGCCGCGTGGATCGAGTCCTGGCGGACGAGGCCCTCGAGCGGCTTCGCCAGGTCGACGATCTCGCGGACGAGCGGGTCGGAGTCGTAGGCCTGCTTGAGCTCCTGGCCCGGCTTGAGGCACTCGTCGAGGTAGACCTTCGGGCCTTCCGGGATCAGCTTCGCGATCTTGTCGACGGTGCCGTACGGGACTTCGAGCACGCGGCCGGCGTCGCGCACGGCGGCGCGTGCCATCATCGTCCCGAAGGTGATGATCTGGGCGACGCGGTCGCGCCCGTACTTCTCAGCGACGTAGTTGATCACGCGCTCGCGGCCGGCCACCGAGAAGTCGATGTCGGCGTCGGGGAGCGACTTGCGGCCCGGGTTGAGGAAGCGCTCGAACAGCAGCTCGTAGCGGATCGGGTCGACGTCGGTGATCTCGAGGCAGTAGGCGGCGAGCGAGCCGGCGGCGCTGCCTCGGCCGGGGCCGACCTGGATCGAGTTCCGCTTTGCGAAGTTGACGAAGTCCCAGACGATCAGGAAGTAGTCGGCGAAGCCCATCTCGCGGATCGTCTTGAGCTCGAAGCGGAGGCGGTCCTGGAGCTCCGGCGTCGACTTGCCGTAGCGCTTGAGCAGGCCCTTCTCGCAGAGCTCGACGAGGTAGTCGAAGGCGTCGCGGCCGTCCGGGACCGGGTAGCGCGGGAGCAGGATGTTGCCGAGCTCGAGCTCGACGTTGCAGCGCTCGGCGATCTCGAGCGTGCGCCGCATCGCGTCGTCGAGGCCCGGGAAGTCGAGCGCCATCTCCTCGGGTGACTTGAAGAAGAACTGGTCGGTGTCGAACTTCCAGTGGTTCGGGTTCTTGAGCGAGTCGCCCGACTGGATGCAGAGCAGCGCCTCGTGCGCCTGCGCATCCTCGTGGCGGAGGTAGTGGACGTCGCCGGTCGCGACGAGCGGCAGGCCGGCCTCCGCGGCGAGCTTCTGCAGAGACGGGTTGATCTGCGCCTGGACGTCGAGCCCCGCGTTCTGGATCTCGACGTACGTCGAGTCCCGCCCGAAGACCTGCGCGAGCCGGTCGAGGTCGGCGCGCGCGTCGTCCGGCCGGCTCTCCTCGAGCGCCTTGCAGACGCGGCCCGAGAGGCAGCCCGAGAGCGCAACGAGACCCTCCGAGTGCGTCTCGAGCAGCTCCCAGTCGACGCGCGGCTTGTAGTAGTAGCCCTCGAGATAGCCGGCCGACGAGAGCTTGAGCAGGTTCCGGTAGCCGGTGTTGTTCTCGGCCAGGAGGGTCAGGTGTGCGTAGCCCTTCTTCTGCTGGCGGCGGTCTTCCGCGACGTAGAGCTCGCAGCCGATCAGCGGCTTGACGCCCTGCTTGCCCGTCTCGCGCACGAGCTCGACGGCGCCGGCCAGCGAGCCGTGGTCGGTGAGCGCGACCGCCGGCATCTCGAGCTCCGCCGCCCGGGCCGCGAGCGCCGGGATGCGGCACGCGCCATCGAGGATCGAGTACTCGGAGTGGACGTGCAGATGAACGAAGCCGGCCTCAGCCACGGACGTCGAGTGTAGGGCTCGTACCGGCTACTGCGCGAGTGTCACTTTGGTGAGGCGCTCGGGCTTGTCCGGGTCGAGCCCCTTTGCCTCGGCGAGCGCCGCGGCGAAGAGCTGGCCCGGCACGACCGACAGGAGCGGCGAGAGCAGCGGGACCGGCGCCTCGGGAACGGGAAGCCGCCACGCCGCGCCTTCAACCTCGGCCGCCGCGCTGCCGCTCGCGACGATCGTCGCGCCTGCGTGGCGCACCCTCGCAGCTGCCTCGATCAGCGCCGGCAGCGTCGCGTCGGGCGAGGCGATCGTCCAGACCGGGAACATCGCGTCGAGCGCGGCGATCGGCCCGTGCGCGAGGTCGGTCGAGGTGAGCGGCTCGGCGGCGACGCGGCAGGTCTCCGTCAGCTTGAGCGCGATCTCGCGCGCAGTGGCGAGCTCATAGCCGCGGCCGATCACGTACATGCGCCCGACGTACGCGAACGCCGTGGCGAGCGGCATGACCGCTTCTTCGAGCTCGGGGATCGCGTCCGCGAGGAGGACCGCCGTCCGGCGAAGGCCGTCCCAGATCTCGTCCTCACGACCCGCGGCTGCGCCCGCCAGCAGGGCCAGCGCGGCGAGCTGGTTGTAAAACGTCTTCGAAGCGGCTACGGAGCGCTCCTCGCCGGCCTCGAGCGGCAGCGTCAGCTCCGCGTGCTCGGCCAGCGCAGACTCGCGCTGGTTCGTGAGCGCGACCGTCAGCGCCCCACGCGCCCGCGCGCGCTCGACGTACGAGACGACGTCGGGCGTCTGACCCGACTGCGAGAGCGCGACGACGACCGAGCTCGAGAAGTCGATCTCCGCGCCGTAGTAGACGCTGAGCGAGATCGAGTCGCGAAGCGCTGTCCAGCCCGGCAGCAGGCCGAAGGCGTAGACGCCGTACGCCGCTGCGGCGTCTGAGGAGCCGTGGGCGACCAGCCGCACGACCGTCGGCTTCCGCTCGGCGCAGGCGCGACCCACCTCGACGAAAGCGTCCAGCTCCTCGAGCAACGTCAGCAGGGCCGCCGGCTGCTCGCGCACCTCGCGGAGAAAGATCCTCCGAGACGCGTTCATCGCGCCTGCGCCGCAGATTGGACAGCGTCCGCCTGAGCGACGTGGCAGGCGGCCAGCCGGCGCGGGCCGAGCTCACGCAGCTCGGGCGTCACCGTCTCGCAGATCGCGATCGCATATGGACAGCGTTGCCGGAAGCGGCAACCTTCCTCCGGGTTGATCACCTTCGGCGGCTCGCCGACGTCCGCTGCGTCCGAGACGCCGAGCGGTGCGCGCGGGTCGGGGACGGCGGAGACGAGCAGCTGCGTGTACGGATGCTTCGGGTTCTGGAGCACATCCTCCGTCGGCCCCTCCTCGACGAGGTGCCCCCCGTACATGACGAGCACGCGGTCGGCGATGTAGCGCGCGCTGGCGACGTCGTGCGTGATGTAGAGGAACGAGACGCCCTCTCGCTCGCGCAACTCGCTCATCAGGTTGAGGATCCCGATTCGGATCGAGACGTCCAGCATCGAGACGGGCTCGTCCGCGATGATCAGCTTCGGCCGGAAGGCGAGCGCCTGGGCGAAGCCGACGCGCTGGCGCTGGCCGCCGCTCAGCTCGTGCGGGAACTTGCCGGTCATCCCGCCCTGCGGGCACGAGGCCGACTTCGCCGAAGACCCGCTCGACCTCGCCTCGCCGAACCCTTCTGCCCTCGGCGCGCCGGTGCAGCAACAGCGCGCGGCGGACGCCGTGAGCGATCCGGTAGGCCGGGTTGATCGAGCTGTACGGGTCCTGGAAGACCATCGGGACGTCGCTCGCGTAGGCGAGCCGCTCGCGGCGCGTGCGCAGCCGGCTCAGCGGCTTGCCCTCGAAGTAGATCTCGCCGCGAGTGGGCTTGTACACGCGCGCGAGCAGCCGCGCGATCGTGCTCTTGCCGCTGCCGCTCTCGCCGACGAGCGCGACGATCTCGCCCCGGCCGATCGTCAGGTCGACGTCGTCCACGGCGTGGAGGTGCTGCCGCGAGAAGAGCTTGCCGACCTTGAAGTGGCGCGTCAGGCCTTCTGTCCGTAGAAGCGGCTCGCTCATCGGCTCACTCATCGGGCGACCGCCGCCTCGCGCTCGTGCTCGTAGAGGACGCAGCGGACGAGCTCGCCGTCGACCTCGTACAGCGGGGGCCCGATCGCGCAGCGCTCGTGTGCGTGCGGGCAGCGCGGCGCGAAGCGGCAGCCCGACGGCGGCCGCAGCAGGTCGGGCGGCGCTCCGGGAATCCCGGTGAGCCGCACCTTCTCGCCGCGGATCGACGGGAAGGCCTCGAGCAGCCCCTGCGTGTACGGGTGCAGCGGCCGCTCGAAGACCTGCCGCGTGTTTCCGTACTCGGCCAACTGCGCCGCGTACATCACGAGCAGCCGATCGGAGAAGTGGCTGACGAGCGACATGTCGTGCGTCACGAAGATGATCGCGAAGCCGAGACGCTCCTGCAGCTCCTTGATCTGAACCATCAGCGAGCGCTGCGCGACGACGTCGAGAGCCGAGGTCGGCTCGTCCATGATGATCAGGTCGGGCGTGAACAGCAGTGCCATCGCGATCATCGCCCGCTGGCGCATCCCGCCCGAGAGTTGGTGCGGGTAGCTGTGCAGGTGCACCGGGTCGATCGAGACGAGCCGCAGCACCTCCTTGGAGCGGGCCCGCATCTCCCGCTTCGACATCTTCGAGTGCGCCTCGAGCGCGTCGCGCATCTGCGCCTCGACCGTCAGCACCGGATTGAGAGCGTTCATCGCGCTCTGCATCACGACCGAGTACTCACGCCAGCGGATGTGCCGGAGCTCGCGCTCGCCGAGCGTGACCATGTCGCGGCCCTTGAAGAGGATCTGGCCGCCCGTGATCTCGCCCGCGAGCGGCGCGCCGAGCAGGCGCGCGATCGCGTACAGCAGCGTCGACTTGCCGCAGCCCGACTCGCCGACGATCCCGAGGAACTCGCCGCGCCCGAGGTCGAGATCCACGTTGTCGACGGCCACGACAGGGCCGGCATCGGAGGCGTACGCAACCGAGAGGCCACGCACCTCGAGGATCTTGTTCGGATCGGCCGCGGCCTCGGGCACGGGAGCGGTGTGCAACGACTGAGCGCCTTTCTGCTCCAGCTTCCGCCGGCGCAACGCCGGGTTGCTGATCTCGTCGAACGCGTAGTTGAGCAGCGCGAAGGCGGCGCCGAGGAGCGCGATGCAAACCCCCGGCATGATCGCCCAGTAGACCATCCCAGCCCCGAGCGCCTCGTTGTTCTCGGCCCAGTAGAGCATCGTTCCCCAGCTCTGGCTGTTCGGGTCGCCGAGACCGATGAACTGCAGCCCGGCGGCGAAGAGGACGGCGTAGAGCGCGGCGCCGAGGAAGCTCGCCACGATCAGGGAGGTCATCGTCGGCAGGATCTCGCAGAAGACGACGTACAGGCCCCGCTCGCCGCGCACACGCGCGGCCTCCAGGAAGTCGCGGTTGCGTAACGAGAGCGCCTGGGAACGGAGCTGGCGCGCGCCGTACGACCAGCCGAGCAGGCCGAGGACGACCACGAGCGTGAACATGCCGGAGTTCCGTTCGTACGCCGCGATCACGATGATCAGCGGGAAGATCGGGATCACCAGGATCACGTCGGTCGCGAGCGACAGGAAGCCGTCGGTGAAGCCACCGAAGTAGGCTGCCGAGACGCCGATCAGTACGGCGATCGCAGTCGCGATCCCGCCGACCGCGAAGGCGATCAGCAGCGACTGGCGCGTTCCCCAGATCAACTGCGAGAGTACGTCCTGGCCGTAGGCGGTCGTCCCGAACCAGTGCGCGCTCGACGGCGGAAGCCCGCGGCCGAACTCCTCTCCGGTCGGGGCATATGGCGCGATCTGGCCCGGGAAGATCGCGAGAACGAAGAAGAAGGTGAGCAGGAGCGCTCCGACCACCGCCTTGCGGTTCCGGGCGACTGCGCGCCAGAGGTCGGCGCCCGGCCGCCGAGCCGGCGTCTCGAGCGGTGCGACCGAGGGCGAGTCGGCGACGGCGGGAAGGCTCACGAGCGGTCCCGCGTCCGCGGGTCGAGAATCGCGGTGGCGCCGTCCGCGACGAGGATCGCCAGCAGCACCGCGACGGTGATCATCAGGAACAGCGCCTGCATCAAGGCGTAGTCCTGGTTCTCCACCGACTGGAGGAACATCCACCCCACCCCGGGGTAGTTGAAGACGAACTCGACGAGGATCGCGCCGCTGACGACGAACCCGAGCGACATCGCGAAGCCGACCAGGTTCGGCAGGATCGCGTTCCGGCCCGCGTAGGTCCACATGATCCGCCAGGGGCTCAGGCCCTTGGCCCGGGCCATGCGCACGTAGTCCTCGGCGAGGACCGAGATCGTGTTGTTCCGCATCGTCAGGATCCAGCCGCCGATCGCGGTGATCAGGATCGTCATCGCCGGCAGGATCGAGTGGTAGATCGCGTCGCTGATGAAGTCCCACGACCAGGCGACGGTCGTCGTCACGTCGTAACCGCCGCTCTCCGGGAACCAGCCGAGCTTGATCGAGAAGAGCCAGATCGCGAGCAGCGCGAGCCAGAAGTACGGGAACGCCGATGTGATCACGAAGATCGGCGGGAGCAGCCCGTCCAGGCTCCCGCCTCTCCGCCAGGCCGAGATCAGCCCGATAAAGGTGCCGAGGACGAACGCGAGGATCGTCGTCGTGCCGACGAGCATCAGCGTCCACGGCAGGGCCTGCAGCACCTGGTGCGAGACCGTGTCCGGGAAGAACGTCAGCGAGATGCCGAAGTCCCCGTGGACGATGTTGCCCAGGTAGGTGAAGTAGGCGTGGAGCAGGCTCTCGTGCGCCTTGATTCCGAAAGCGATCTGGAGGGCGTGCATCGCCTGTGGGTTCACGTGCCCCTTGTAGCGGGACATCATCGCGAGCACCGCGTTGCCCGGCATGAGGCGCGGGATCAGGAAGTTCAGCGTCACCGCCGCCCAGAGCGTGACGAGGAAGAACCCGAGCCTGCGGACGATGAACCTCACGGCCCGCGCCTCCTGGTTGCCGGTTGCGATCTCAGCTCACGAGCCCTTCGGCTTGAGGTGGAGGAGCATCACGCCCCAGTCGGGAGTCACGTACGCGGCCGGCCGCGCGAACTGATTCCCCTGCGTGACCCAGCCCGCGAGGTCCTTGGTGTTGTACTGGTACCAGTCGACTCCCTCGGTGACGGGGATGATCGGGACGTCTCGCACCATCGCCTGCTCCAGGCCGCGGACGATCTCGTGCTGCTTGGCCGAGTCGGACGTGGCCGCGTAGTCCTCGATCAGCTTGTCCACGGCCGGGTTCTCGTAGCGCTCCCAGTTCGAGGAGGCGTTCTGGCCGATCGGCGCCGAGTTCTTCGAGTAGAGCTCCTGGCGCAGCTCGTAGTACGGCGCCGGCCCGCCGCTCAGGTTGCCGTTGTAGTCGAGCTGGAACTTCCCCGCGTACGTGTCCGCATCGTAGGTCGTGCTGGACAGGTTCTCGGGGGTGACCTTGATCCCGATCTTCTTCAGGTCCTCCTGGACGACCTGCGCGGAGGCGACCCAGTCGGAGTAGCCGCCGATGTTGATCATCGTGAAGGAGAGCGGCTTGCCGTCAGGCGTGTAGTAGAGGTCGCCCTTCTTCTTGTAGCCGGCCGCGTCCAGGGTCTGCATCGCTTTCTGCGGGTTGTAGTCGTACTGGTGCGCGAGGCCCTGATCGAGCCAGCTGCCGAAGGTCGGCGTCACGATCCCGGTCTGGTTCGAAGGCGGCTCGTAGCCGTACTCGCCGATCTCCGAGACCTTCTTCCGGTCGATCGCGTAGGCCATCGCCCTGCGGATCGCGACGTCCTTGAGGATCGGGTCCTTGTTGTTGACGAAGACCGAGACGTTGCTCACGGGCGGGAACCAGTAGTGGTTGTCCGCGCTCTTCGAGGAGTAGTAGGACTTGATGTTCGGGATGAACTGGCTGCCCCACTGCGCCTTACCGCTCGCGAGCTGCTGGTTCGCGGGGTCGTTCGAGGTGAACGCCGGGTAGTAGACGGTGTCGATCTTCGGCAGCCCCTTCTGCCAGTAGTTCGGGTTCTTCGTGTACTTGGTCACCTGCGGCGAGCAGGAGTTCATCGTGAACGGGCCCGACCCGATCGGGTGCGAGTCCTTGTAGGTGACCGGGTTCTTGATCGAGGCCCAGACGTGCTGCGGAACGATCGGCGTCTGGTCCGCCACGTAGTAGAAGTACGGCACCGCGGCGGTCTTGAAGTCGAGCGTGATCTTGTCGCCGCTTTGCTTGACGTCCTTCAGCACCGACCAGGACGCGTTCAGGTCGAGGCCGGGGAACTTCTTGATCAGGTTGAAGGTGAAGAGGACGTCGGCCGCGGTCAGCGGCTTGCCGTCGCTCCACTTGACGCCTGGTCGGATCGTGAACGTGAGCGTCTTGTTGCCGTTGCTCCACGCGTAGTTCGAGGCGAGCCAGTTGGTGGTCTTCCCGCTCTGGAGGCCGTTCACGAACGTGAGCTCTTCGTAGATAGGCCCGACCGAGAACGAGTTGACGTCCGAGTTGAACGGGTTGAACCCGCACGACCACGTGCTGCCCTGCTCGTTCGAGATCGTGACGGCAGTGCTCCCGCCGCTGTTGGACTTGCTCGACTTGCTGCCTCCGCAGGCGGTCGCCGTTGCGGCGAGGCCGACCACCAGCGCGAGAATCATCACTCGCTTCACCTTCATCTCCGGCTCCTTCCCGATCCGTCCGTGGGTCCTTGCTGTTGGAAAGCGTTTGCAAGCTCTGTACGTGCGCGCCGGCGCGCCTCGGGGCCCGCTTCGAGGTCGTCCAGGCCGGCCAGCGCTGCGCCGACGACGGGCGGCGTGCTCGCCACTTTCACAGTCGCCGCGGGCGCGACTTCCTGGAGACCGAACACGACGGCGCTGATCAGGCGTTCGTCTTGCGACTGCATCAGCCCTCCGCCGAGAACGACGTCCACAGGCGCCTGTAGGAGAGCGAGCCGCTCGAGGGTGACCCGGATCATCGCCACCACCTCGCCGGCGAGGCGGGCGACGATGCTCGAGGCCGTGTCGTCTCTGGCGGCTTCGGCGAAGACGGTCGGCGCGAGCTCGATCACCCTGCGCTCCTGAACGTCGCGACGGTGGAACGCGTCGGTGAGCTGCGACGGCGTCTCGAAGCCGAAGTACTTCGGGACCGCCTGTTCCAGGGTGGTCTTCGGGCCGCGGCCGTCCTCGCTCCGCGCGGCGGCCGACACCGCGGCGAGCCCGACGTCGTACCCGCCGCCCCAGTCGCCGCTGATCCAGCCGAGCGCCGGAAAGCGGGATTGGCGCCCGTCCGGGGCAACGCCTACGCAGTTGATTCCGGCGCCGCAGACGACCGCGACGCCCCAGCCGCTGTCGGTGCCCGCGCGCAGGACTGCGAGCGTGTCGTTGCCTACGGTGATTCGCTTCGCGAGCCGATAGGCGTGCGCCGCCGCTTCCATCTCCTGCTCCTCGTGCTCGCGGTCGACGCCGGCCAGGTAGAGCCTGCCGACCTCGGCGACAGGCCCGTCGCCGTTCGGAAGCCCTGCTTCGGTCGTTGCCCGCGCGAGCAGGTCGGCGAGGACGGCGAGCGAGCCGTCGAGGCCGAGATGGTGCGGCGAGCTCTGCGGGCCGCGGACGAGCGAGAGCAGCTCGCCGTCCGCGCGCACGAGTGCGAGATCCGTCTTCGAGTTGCCGCCGTCGATTGCCAGGACGACGGGATCACTCACGCGGTCACCTCGCTGTGCTCGAACTGCGGCAGGTGCTCCCTGCCCTCGGCGAGCAGGCTCTCGGTCAGTTCCTCGACTTGCGGCACCTGGCCGATCAGCGGGTGCGCGAGCAGGGCCTTGTAGACGAGCTCGCGGTCGCCTGTCACAGCGGCCTGGACGGCGAGCCGCTCGTAGGCGGCGACGTGCTGCACGAGGCCGAGCAGCTCCGGCGCGAGCGGGGCCTGCGCGATCGGCTTCGGGCCGTCCGCTTCGATTCGTGCCGGGAGCTCGACGACGTCGTCATCCGCGAGACCTTCAAGCGTCCCGTTGTTGCGCACGTCGACCACCTGGACGTCGCCGTTCCCGGTCGCAAGCGAGGCAACGAGCTGCGTCGCCGCCTCGCTGTAGTACGCGCCACCGCGGCGCTCGAGGAGCTTCGGCTTCGTGGTGAGAGTCGGGTCGCGATAGAGATCGAGGAGCTCGCGCTCGATCTCCGCTACCTCGGCCGCACGCGGCTTGCCGGTGCGCTGGGCGTCGAGCACCTGGTCGTGCTTGTAGAAGTAATGGAGGTAGTAGGAAGGGATCGCTCCCAGGCGCTCGAGCACGTCACGCGGGAGGTCGGCGCCCTCGGCGAGCTCGTCGCCGTGCTCGGCGAGGAGCTCCGGCAGGACGTCGCGGCCAGCGGCGTGCACCGCGCGCACCCAGGTGAGGTGGTTCAGGCCGACCTGGTCGACGAGCACCCGTTGCGGCTCGACTCCGAGCAGCGGTGCAATCTGCCGCTGGAGCCCGATCGCGACGTTGCAGAGCCCAACCGCACGATGGTCGGCGTCGAGCAGGCCGCGGACGACGATGCCGACCGGATTCGTGAAGTCGACGATCCAGGCGTCCGGCGCCGCGAGCTCTCGTGCGCGCTCGGCGATCTGAAGCACGACCGGGACCGTTCTGAGCGCCTTGCCGAGCCCGCCCGCGCCCGTCGTCTCCTGGCCGATGCAACCACAGGCGAGCGGGACCGTCTCGTCGGAGAGCCGCGCCGTCTGTCCCCCGACTCGCAGCTGGATCAGTACGAACGACGCGCCGTCGAGGGCTGCGTCGAGGTCGTCCGTGATCGAAAGCTCGCCGTCGTAGTCCGCCGCGGCCAGCATGCGGGTCGCCAGCCCACCGACGACCTCACGGCGCTCCGCGTCGATGTCGTGCAGGACGAGGCGGCGCAGGTCAAGGCGTTCCCGCTCTCGCGCAAGCCCCGCGACGAGCTCGGGCGTGTAGGTGGAACCGCCGCCGATAACTGCGAGCTTCATGCCCACGGGTGAGAAAAGCTTGCGCTCATTCGTGTAAGGAAGCCAGACGAGAACGACTGTCTCATGCCGCAGCTATGGTGTCAAGCTAGGAACTTCGGCCTCAGTTGGTTAATGTCTTTCACGAGATGCCGAAAACACCCGGAGCCACACCCCCGCTCCTGCGCAACCTGAACGAGCGAACCGTGCTCGAGGCCATCCGCGCCGGCGCGCCGATCTCCCGAGCCCAGATCTCCCGCCGGTCCGGCATCTCGAAGCCGACGGTTTCGGCAGCTCTCCAGTCGTTGCTAGACGCCGGTCTGGTGCGAGAAGCAGCCGACCGTCCCGACGGTCCCGGCTATGGCGCCGTTTACTTCGAGCCCGTGGCCGATGCCGCGCTCGTCCTCGGGCTCGATCTCGGTGCGCGGTTCGTCAGAGGCGCCGTGTGCGATCTCGCCGGAACGACCCGAGCGCGGCAAGACGTGGAGCTGACCGTCGCCGCAGTACCGGACGCGATCGAGGCGATCGGACGGCTCAAGTCATCGCTGCTCGGACCGTCCGTCCTCGATCCCGACCTGGTCGACAGCGTGATCATCGGGGTGCCGGGCGTTGTCGAGCAGGAGACCGGCGTCCTACGCCTCGCCGAGAACGTCGCGGGTCTCGAAGGGCGCGAGTTCGCAAGCGAGTTGCAGAGCGCGCTCGGCCTCCCGGTGACCCTCGAGAACGACATCAACCTGGCCGCTCTCGGAGAGCAGTGGCAGGGCGTCGCCCGTGGCGTCGACGACTTCGTCTTCCTCTCGATCGGAACCGGGATGGGCGCGGGGGTCGTCCTCCGCGGGGAGCTCCACCGCGGCCGTCACGGCGCCGCGGGCGAGATCGACTTCGCCCTGGCCGGCGTCGAGGAAACACTCGACCCCTCGGCTCCGCAGGTCTCCGTACTCGCCTCCGAGCTCACGGGCAGCCCCGCCGATCCGCGTACGGTCTTCGGTGCGGCCCGCAAGGGCGACCGGGGTGCCGCGAGGGTCGTCGACGAGCTGGCACGCCGCATCGCGGCGCACGTCGCGCCGATTGCGGCGGTCGTCGACGTCGAGCTCGTCGTGCTCGGAGGAGGCATCGGGGCAAATGGCGACCTATTGCTCGATCCCGTCAGCCGCCTGCTGTCGGACTGGCTCTCGTTCCCGCCGCGCGTCGAGGTCTCGACTCTCGGAGACGCGGCCGTCCTCACCGGGGCGCTTGCGATCGGTCGGCAAGCCGCACTTGAGAACGTCTTCGCGAGGCGACCCTCGCTGCCGGACGCGAGCCTGTCCCGCGCCGGTTCGTGACGACGCCTTAGCGCATCTCGCGCGCGAGCTCCGCCGCTGCGGCGCTCGCCCTCCCGTCGTCGTCTCGCCGCGGCCGACCGCGCCGCCGGCGACGCGGCAGGAACGGCACGTCCTCGAGCCGAGGCGCCGGGTGCCCCGTCTCGATCCGCAGCCGCTCGATCAGCTCCGACGCGGCCTCGCGCGTCTCCGGGAACTCCTCGCCCGCCCGCTCGCAGAGCACGGCCGCCAGCGCGTAGACCTGCCGAACTGTCGCCTTCTCGTTCACGCGAACAATCGAAGCACGGCCGAATCGAACACCGTGTGCCAGAAGTGTGAAAATGCCAGATCAGATATACTCAAAGCCGTGACAGCAGGACAACTCCTCCGAGACGTCCGCCGCCGCCACGGCCTCACGCAGAAGCAGCTCGCGGCCCGAGCGCGCACGAGCCAGGCCGCGATCTCCCGCATCGAGCGTGACCAGGTCTCCCCCAGCGTCGACACGTTGACCACCCTCGTCGACTTGATGGGAGAACGCCTCGACCTCGTCCCCGAGCCGATCGACTACGGCCACGACGTCCACATGATCCGCTCGAACCGGGCGCATGCGCCGGAGCAGCGCATCGACCGCCAAGCGCAGTGGTCCCGCAGCATGAACGAGCTCAGGCGTGCCGCCCGACGCTGACGAGCGCGAGCCGTTCGATCCTTTGCCGATCCTCGAGGAGCTGGCCCGGGCCGGCGTCGACTTCGTCGTGATCGGCGGGGTGGCCGGTGGGGCACACGGCTCCTCTTACGGAACGTTCGACCTCGACATCGCATACGAGCGCGGGAAGCAGAACCTCGAGCGCCTCGCCGGAGTCCTACGCGAGCTTGGCGCGGAGTTGCGAGGCGCACCTCCCGGGCTCCCTTTCCAGCTCGACGCCGAGACCCTGCGTCAAGGAGCCAACTTCACCTTCTCCACGAGGCTCGGGGCCGTCGACATTCTGAGCGATCCGGCAGGCGCACCTCCCTACGACCGGCTCCGCGAAGACGCACTGCAGATCGATATCCGCGGCTACCCCATCCGCGTTGCGTCCCTCGACCACCTGATCGCGATGAAAGAAGCAGCGGGCCGAACGAAGGACAAGCTGATGGCGACCGAGTACCGGGTGCTCTCGGACGAACTGCGCGCCCGCGGCTCTTGAACTTATCCGCCTTGCGAGTTATCAATATCGAAGTCCGTTACACACTGACCGAAAGGGCTACCTACATGACAAGCAAGTGGGAACGTTTTGCGCCGCTCGCAGGCGTCCTGGCCATTCCGTTCTGGATCGCCGGCGTCGCCCTCGTCTCGAGCAGCGCCAAGGGGAGCAAGGGCCCGAAGATCCTTGCCTCGTACCACAACCACAGCAACGGGATCCTCGCCGGCGCCCTCCTCTGGTCGCTCGGAGTGCTCCTGTTCATCTGGTTCCTCAGCAGCCTCCGGCACGCACTTCGCAGCCGTCGAAGGCGGCAACGCGAGGCTCGCGAACCTCGCCTGGTCGGGCGGCCTGATCGCCTCGGCGATCGCATTCCTGATTCCGACCGGCGACGAGGTCGGCGCGCTGAACAAGAACGACATCGACGCGTCGGGCGCGGCTGTGCTCCATCACCTGACCGACGCCTTCTTCATCGGGGCCGAGTACGCCCTGCCGGTGCTCTTCTTCGCCAGCGCCGCCCTGGCGCTGCGCTACGCGGCTCTGCCGAAGTGGCTCGGCTGGTTCAGCCTCGTGATCGGCATCGTCCTCCTGATCGGCCCGATCGGCTGGGCGGCGTTCATCTTCGCCACTCCGATCTGGACCGCGATCGTGAGCGTCATCCTCTGGCGCCGCGCCGAGCAGCCAGCCGAGGCGGGCGCACCGGCGTTCAGCCAGGCCTAGCGCGGAGAGCGCGCGGGGGCGCGGGCGCAAAGCCCACGCCCCCGCGACGCAGCCTCAACTCAACTCGGTGCCATCGCGGACTTGCTCCGCTCGGCCATCTCCTCCTCGGAGAGATCCTCCTTGTGCGTCGCGATCGACCAGAGGTGCCCGAACGGGTCGGTCAGCGAGCCGAAGCGGTCGCCCCAGAACATGTCCTCCAGCGGCATCGTCACCTCGGCGCCGGCGGCGGTCGCCTGGTCGAAGGTCGCGTCGCAGTCCTCGACGTACATGAAGATCGACGCGGTCGGCCCGCCGCGCTCCGACGGCGGCCGCACCGTCGACTGCTCGAACGGATCCGACAGCATCAGCTTCGAGTCGCCGATCTGGAGCTCGGCGTGCGCGATCTTGCCGTCCGGCCCCGGCATGCGGTGGATCTCCTCCGCGCCGAAGGCTTCCTTGTAGAAGTCGATCGCCTTCGCGGCGTCCGGCACGGCGAGGTACGGCGTGAGGCTGTGGTAGCCCTCGGGAATCGGCTTGACGCCCATGGTCTTGCCCTCCCTCACGGTTGTGGTCCACGCGATTCTAGGTTCGATTCGACCTCCGCCGCGTAGAGGTCGTACGGCAGCCGCTCGAGCGTTCGTTGGCGCGGGTCCTCGGTCGTGAAGAAGCGCTCGAGACGCTTCTCGGCGAGCCACGCCAGGCGCGGCTCCGCGGCGAGCAGCTCGTCGACGGCGCGGCGGTCGCCGCCGAATGCGACGAGCTCGATCCGCTCGCGCCAGGGCTCGAGCACTCGGAGCGCCGTCTCCGCGGCTGCGTCGACCAGCTGTCGCGCCTGCTCCTCGCGCCTGCGCCGGAAACGGCCCGACGACGAGCCGCCCTTCTTGTGCCGACCCTTGACGAAGCGCGTGCCGACCTTCGACGCGACCAGCCGCTCGCCCTCGAAGACGCCGACCGCGAAGCCGCCGAGCCGGACCAGCACCGCCGCGACGACGCGATCGCGCGCGAGCTCCTCGAACAACGGCCCGAGCTCGATCCGCTCGTACGAGCCCTCGTGCGCGAGCCCGAACGGCGTCCGAACCGTGATCGTCTCGTCCGGCGTCTCGATCCGCACCGCGCCGTCCGCGTAGGCCGTGCGCCCCTCGCGGAGCGGCTCGAGCCGCTTGCGCACGTTCTCGCGTCCGATGTAGCGGGCCATGGAGCCAGACTAGGCTCCCGCGAATGAGCCCGGCGAGCGACCAGCGCCGTGGGCGCCTGTTCGTGGCCTTGGCGGCGATCGCGTGGTCGACCGCGGGCCTGCTGCAACGGGAGCTGACGGTTGGCACCGCGACCCAGCTCGCCGGCCGGGCGTTCTTCGCGCTCCTCGGCGTCCTCACTTACGTGGTCGTCTCCGAAAAGGGTCACGTGGTGCGCGCGTTCCGGGCAACCGGCCGGGGCGGGCTCGCGGTCGCGGCGCTGATGGCGATCTCGTCCGCCTCTTTCATCGTCGCGCTCAACCACACGTCGGTCGCGAATGTGCTCTTCGTGCTCGCGATCGGCCCCGTCCTCGCAGCCGCGCTCGGGACGTTCGCCGGCGAACGGGTGTCCGGGCCGACCTGGCTCGCGATGGGAATCGCCCTCGGCGGCGTCGCTGTGATGGTCGGCGGCCCAGGGCGTCCGGGCGCGGTCGGCGGTGGCCTCTCGTTCCTCTGCGCGCTGTCCTTCGCGTTGATGCTCGTGATCACTCGCCGGCGACGCGACGTCTCGATGGCACCGGCGACCTGCCTCTCGCAGCTGATCGTGCTTCTTTGCGCGGCGCCGTTCGCGCACCCGGGCGAGGTCGACGCCAAGGATCTTGCGTTGCTCGTCGGCCTCGGTGTCGGACAGATCGGGCTCGGCCTCATCTTCCTGACGATCGGCGCGCGCCTGATCCCGGCCGCCGAGGTCGCGCTGATCACGCTGCTCGAGATCGTGCTGGGCCCGATCTGGGTCTGGATCGCGCGCGGTGAGCAGCCCAGCGCGACGACGCTGACCGGCGGGGCGATTGTCCTCGGAGCGGTCGTCTTCCAGGCAGTCGCCGCTCCGCAGGCCGAACCGGCTACGCCGCCGCCTTAGCGCACAATGTGCAGATGTCGACGACGCTGGCGCCCGCCGAGGTGGAGGTCGAGCAGCCGCAGCAGGAGGAATGGCGCGAGATCGACCGCCCCTGGATCGTGATCGTCTGGAACGACCCGATCAACCTGATGTCCTACGTCACGTTCGTCTTCCAGAAGCTGTTCGGCTACTCGCGCGAGAAGGCGACGCAGCTGATGCTGCAGGTGCACAACGAGGGCAAGGCGGTCGTCTCGACCGGGACGCGCGAGAAGGCCGAGTACGACGTCGCGCGCCTGCACGCGCACGGGCTGTGGGCGACCATGAGGCAGGACTGATGGACGACAAGCACCGCATCGAGCCCGCGCCCGACGGCGGCGTGCGCTTCTTCATCCCGCCGGCCGAGCGGGAGCTCCTGCTGCAGCTGCGTGAGGAGCTCCTGTCGCTGCTGGAGTCGGCCCCCGACGACCCGTCGCTCGAGCGCCTCTTCCCGCCCGCGTACGACGACCGCAAGCGCGACTCCGAGTACCAGCGCTTGATGCGAGACGACCTCGAGACGGGCCTGCGCGAGACCTTCGACGTGATGGAGGCGACCGCGGGCCGCGAGCAGCTGACCGCCCCCGAGGCGGAGGCGTGGCTGCGCGCGCTGACGGATCTCCGGCTCGTCCTGGGCACCCGCCTGGACGTGCGCGAGGACACGTTCGACTCAGGGCTCGATTTGAACGATCCGCGAGCGCCGGAGCTCGCCGTCTACGGCTACCTCTCGTGGCTGCAGGAAGCGCTGGTCGAGGCTGTCAGCTCCGCCTCGGGCTTCGGCTGAGCCAAAAGAAAGAGGGCGACCCGTCGGTCGCCCTCTTCGAAAGCGTCTCCCATACGTCTCTGCGGCCCAGGCGTACGGTGAACGCGTACGACGCATCGTCGCCAGGAAGGACGCCGGAGCATCCCCCTTCAGGGGGTTATCTCCAGGCAACGCAAAACGGGGCCGCCGCCCGGCCCCGCTTTGAGTCTCCCGTGAGGAGAGCCGCAGTAGGTCTCGCCGGGCCCCGCCGCACAGGGCCCTTCGATATCTGCTTCCAAGGCGCCCCCGCCGCATCGGGGCGCGCTCTCGGTTGCAGATGGAGTATCGCCCGAGGTGGGTCACTTGATCTATCCCTCTTCTACGGTTGACTGCGCTAGTTCA
>CAVWKS010000009.1:0-14821 GCA_963755635.1 uncultured Actinomycetes bacterium
ACGGCCGCGCTCGAGGACGTCTGGGAGCTCGTCCGCTGGCTCAACCGGCACGTCGAGCAGACGGCTCCGTGGGAGCTGGCGAAGGACGAGGCGAAGGCCGCGCAGCTCGACGCGGTCCTCTACGACCTCGCCGACGGTCTGCGCGCGGTAGCCGTTGCCCTCTCGCCGTACCTGCCGGAGACGGCGCCCCGGATCCTCGGCGCGATCCGCCAGCCGCTCGACCTCTCCCTGGAGCAGATCGCGTACGGCAAGACGGACGCGACCGAAGGGATCGAGGCGGCTGCTCCGCTCTTCCCGCGCGTCGACCTGCCGACCGCCGCGGCGTGACCGACACGCACGCGCACCTCGACGCGTGCGCGGATCCGCCCGAAGCGGTTCTCGCGCGGGCACGAGAGGCTGGCGTCGGGCGGGTGATCTCGATCGGCTCCGGGCTCGACTCGTGCCGGGCGACCCTCGAGCTCGCGCGGCAGCACGCCGGCGTCTGGGCCGCGCTGGGGATCCACCCACATCAGGCGGCGGACGACGACGCCGAGCGGCTCGACGAGCTCCGCGAGCTCCTTGGAGACGAGCGGGCGGTCGCCGTGGGCGAGACAGGGCTCGACTTCTACCGCGACTACGCGCCGCGCGAGCGTCAGCGCGACCTCTTCGCGCGGGAGCTCGAACTCGCAGCCGAGCTCGGCAAGCCGGTCGTCGTCCACACGCGGGAGGCCGACGAAGACACCGCGGCTGCGCTCGCCGGCTTCCCTGGCACCGTCGTCCTGCACTGCTTCTCGAGCCCCGCGCTGCTGCCCGTCGCGCTGGAGCGCGGCTACTACGTCTCGTTCGCGGGCAACGTCACGTACCCCAAGGCCGAGGAGCTGCGCGAAGCCGCCCGCCGGGTCCCTGCGGAGCGCCTCCTCGCCGAGACCGACAGCCCGTACCTCAGCCCGCAGCCGCGGCGCGGACATCCGAACGAGCCGGCGAACGTCGTCCACACGGTCGCCGCGCTCGCGGAGGCACGCGGCGAGGAGCCGGGCCTCCTCGCCGAGCGGCTCGATGCGAACGCCGCGGCGGCGTTCGGCCTCTCGTGATCCCGAGGGCCAAGAAGAGGCTCGGCCAGCACTTCCTCGCCGACGAGAACATCCTCGGAGTGATCGGCCGCCTGGCCGATCTCGGCCCCGAAGACGTCGTGTTGGAGGTCGGGCCGGGCCTCGGCGTCCTCACCGCCTACCTCGCGGACCGCGTAGGCCACGTCCATGCAATCGAGCTCGACCGTTCGTTCGAGCCCGAGCTCACCGAGCGGCTGGCGGGTCACGCGAACGTGGAGCTTGGGTTCGGTGATGCGCTCCAGCTCGACCTGGGGGCGCTCCAGCCGGCGCCGGGAAAGCTCGTCTCCAACCTGCCGTACAACATCGCGACGCCGCTCGTGGTCGAGAGCCTCGACAGCCTGCCGAGCGTCCAGCTCTGGTGCGTGATGGTCCAGCGCGAGGTCGCCGACCGCTTCTTCGCGGAGCCCTCGACGAAGGCCTACGGCGCGGTCTCCGTGCTGGTTCAGCTCGCGGCTGAGCGCACGGGCTTCCACCCGGTCTCGCGGAACGTCTTCAGGCCGCGACCGAACGTCGACTCGGCGCTCGTCGCGTTCCGCCGCCGCTCCCTGCCTCCGTCCTTCGCGCAGATCAAGCGGACGGTCACGGCGGCCTTCGCGCACCGCCGGAAGCGCCTTGCGAACTCGCTCGAGCTTGCCGGCCTGACCACGCGCGAGCGAGCGGCGGCAGCTCTTGAGGCGATCGGCCGCGAACCCGCGGTGCGGGCCGAGGAGCTGAGCCCCCCGGAGTTCGTCGCGCTTACAGAGGAGCTGGCCAGATGAGGCGAGCGCCGGCCACCGCGAAGTTGAACCTCGCGCTCGTCGTCGGGCCGCAGCGCGAGGACGGGCGCCATGAGGTCGCGACGGTCATGCAGCGGCTCGACCTCGCCGACCGGATCGCGCTCGAGGACGCACCTGCCCTCGGCGTCGAGGGCTTTCCCGAGGACACGCTCGTCCGGCGCGCGCTCGAGAGCCTCGCCGCCGCGGCCGGGGTCGACCCGCGGTGGCGTGCCCGCATCTGGAAGTGGATCCCCGTTGCCGGCGGCCTCGGCGGCGGCAGCTCAGACGCCGCGACCGCGCTCCGCCTCGCCAACGAGACGCTGCCGGAGCCTCTACCGCGGGCGGCGCTGCACAAGCTGGCGGCCGAGCTGGGCGCCGACGTGCCCTTCTTCCTCACCTCGGGCCCGCAGCTGGCCGAAGGCACGGGCACCGAGCTGACGCAGCTCGACCTCCCCCAGGACTACTGGGTCGTGCTGCTCCTCCCGAGCGGCGCGCACAAGGAATCGACCGAGTCCGTCTACGCCGCCTTCGACGCGCGCGCCGGCGCAGACGGCTACGACGAGCGGCGCGCAGCCTTCGACGAGGCGCTCGCTGCGGTGCGGCGGCCACGCGACCTCGCGGCCCTGCCGCCGAACGACCTTTCCTCGTCCCCGCTGACGGACGCGCTGCTCGGCCAGGGCGCGTTTCGCGCGGACGTCAGCGGCGCGGGCCCTGTCGTCTACGGGCTCTTCACCCACCGCGAGCAGGCTCGGGCCGCGCAGCATGAGCTCCGCGAGCGCGGCCGCACATGGCTGACCGTTCCCGCTTGGTACGGTTGATGCATGGCGACCGACAGGCCGCTCGAGGCGGGCACGATCGAGCACCGCACCACGCGCTTTGGCCGGTGGTTGCGCGTGCGGCGAATCCGGCTTGCGCTCTGGATCGCGGTGATCGAGGGGATCATCGTCGCCTTCCTGCACGACGTCTCGCGCTGGACGGTGATCGCGATCTCGATCCCGCTGCTCGCCCTCTACCTGTTCTGGGGCCGGGACGCCCGCTCCGACACGGCCCGCCAGGTCACGTGGATCGCCGGCGCCTCGCAGGCCCTTGCCGTCGTCGTCGTGATCTTCTCCTTCCTCCTCAGCTGGCTTGCGCTCGTCCTGGCAGGAATCTTCGCCGTGATCGCCGTCCTGTTCCTGCTCTCCGACCGGCATTAACCTGGACCGTCATTGGGGCGTAGCCAAGTGGTAAGGCAGCGGGTTTTGGTCCCGCGATCCCAGGTTCGAATCCTGGCGCCCCAGCTGTGACCGAGAGACGGCTTGCAGCTGTCGTGCTCGCGGCAGGTCTGGGCACACGCATGCACTCGCAAACGCCCAAGCACCTACATCCTTTGCTCGGCAGGCGGCTCGTCGACTGGGTGATCGAGGCGGCGCGGGCGCTCGCGCCGGATCCGCTGGTCGTCGTCACGTCACCCGGGACGGAGGGCGAGTTCGCGGGAGTGACCGTCGCGGTGCAGCAGGAGCCGCGCGGCACCGGCGACGCGGCGGCGGCTGCGCGCGAGGCGCTCGACGGCTTCGACGGAGACGTGCTCGTGATCAGCGGCGACGCCGCGGCGATCAGGCCCGAGAGCCTCGAGCGGCTGCTCGCGACCCATCGCAGCGAGCAGGCCGCAGCGACCGTCCTCTCGTTCGAGCGCCAGAGCCCGGGCAACTACGGCCGCGTCGTCCGCGGACCGGATGGCGAGCTCAAGGCGATCGTCGAGGCGAAGGACGCGAGCGAGGCCGAGCTTGCCCTGACGGAGATCAACTCCTCGATCTACGTCTTCGACGCGCCCAAGCTCTGGCCGGCGCTGGAGCGACTCAAGCCCCAGAACAAACAGGGCGAGCTCTACCTGACCGACACGATCCGTGACCTCGTCGCGGGCGGCGAGCGCGTGGCCGTCTACCAGGACGACGACGACGCCGAGGTCGGCGTCAACACGCGCGTCGAGCTCGCGGCGACCGCCGCCGTTCTGCGCGACCGGATCAACGAGGCGCACATGCTCGCGGGCGCGACGATCGTCGACCCGCAGACGACGTGGATCGATCCCACGGTGGAGCTCGACCCGGACACGACGATCCAGCCGTTCACGGTCCTGCGCGGCTCCACGAAGGTCGCGACGGACGCCGAGATCGGCCCGCATGCGGTCGTCGTCGACGCGGAGGTCGGCCCGGGTGCGCTGGTCGGCCCGTTCTGTTACCTTCGCCCTGGAACGGTGCTGGAGGCCGGCGCCAAGGCGGGTGCGTTCGTGGAGATCAAGAACTCACGCATCGGCGAGCGCACGAAAGTGCCCCACCAGTCGTACATCGGAGACGCGGAGATCGGCGCAGACACGAACGTCGCGGCCGGGAACATCACGGTCAACTTCCCGCACGAGGAGGGCAAGCCGAAGGGACGGACGAAGATCGGGCGCAACGTCAGGACCGGCGTCCACAATGCGTTTGTTGCGCCGGTCGAGGTTGGCGACGATGCTTGGATCGGGGCGGGCTCGGTCATCACCGAGGACGTTCCGGCGGAAGCTCTCGCGATCGCGCGCCAGCGGCAGGAGAACAAGGAAGGCTACGTCCGAAAGAAGCGAGCAGAGGATGGCTGAGGCGACACTTCCCGGTCTCGAGACCGTCGAGCCGCCGGCGGCAATGCCGGAGTCCGAGCGCAAGCCGTGGATCGAGCACGGGCCGCAGAAGCGGCTGATGCTCTTCTCCGGGCGCTCGAACCCCGAGCTGGCCGAGCAGATCGCCGACAGCCTGGGCGTCGTGCTCGGCGAGGTCGAGCTGAAGACCTTCGCAAACGACGAGACCTACGTCCGCTACCGCGAGTCGATCCGTGGTGCAGACGTCTTCATCATCCAGTCCGGCAGCCCGCCGGTGAACAACAACCTGGTCGAGCTCCTGATCATGGTCCAGGCCGCGAAGCTGGCTTCCGCGAAGCGGATCACGGCCGTGATCCCGTGGTTCCCCTACACGCGGCAGGACAAGAAGTCGGCGCCGCGCGAGCCGATCACCGCCAAGCTCGTCGCCGACATGCTCGAGGTCTCCGGCGTCGACCGTGTCGTCTCGATGGACCTCCACGCCGGCCAGATCCAGGGCTTCTTCAACGTTCCGGTCGACCACATGACCGCGATCCAGCTGTTCGCGCAGCACTACCGCGACCTGGGCTTCCACGGCGAGAACGTCGTTGCGGTCTCACCCGACGCGGGGCGCGTGAAGCTGGCGCGGCGCTTCGGGCAGATGCTCGACGGCGAGCTGGCGATCATGAACAAGGCTCGGCCCGAGCATGACATGGCCGAGGTGACCGAGGTGATCGGCGACGTGAAGGGCAAGGTCGCGATCCTGAGCGACGACATGATCCTCACCGGCGGCACGCTGTGCGCCGGCGCGACCGCGCTGCGCGAAGCCGGGGCGACGGAGGTCTACGCGTGCGCGACCCACGGGCTCTTCTCCGGCAACGCCTTCGAGCGGCTTGCCGACAGCGAGCTCACTCGCGTCACGGTCACGAACACCGTCGCGATCGACCCGATCAACCGGCCTGCGAAGGTGGAAGTGCTCCCGGTCTCCAAGCTGCTCGCGGAGACGATCATGAACATCTTCGCCGACGACTCGGTCTCCGCGATCTTCGCGGGCGAGAACCAGCTCTTCTAAAGAGAGAGAGCGACCCGCCTCCCGCACAGTTCCTCTAGGGGAGGGGACTCGCGCAGGGCCGGGCGGGTCGCTCCCCTACTTATACGACAGAAAGCTCCATTTGGTTTGTTTGCCGGTCGTAAAGGGTTTTCCAGGCTAGACTCGGTCTCGCGAGCATGCGTAGCGACCGTGATCCGGATCTTCTGCTCATAGAGAGCATGCTGGCGCCGCCGCCGCTCGACGACGCTCGCCGCTCGCTCGACTACTGGCGCAGTCGCGGGAAAGCGCTTCCGCTCTACCGGCGCGCCGCGCGCCGCGAGGCACGGGAGATGGCGACCCGCTGGGAGGAACGTGTCCAGGCGGCCGAGCTGGAGCGGTTCGAGGCGAGCCCGGTCGGGAGGGCGATGGCCTTTCTCGGGGTCCCGACCCGCTGGGTGCAGCTCGTGAGAATGGGGAAGCGGGCGGTCTTGCTGCTCGCCTGGGCGCTCGTGCCCTGGCGGCTCAAGCTCTTCGCTGGCGCGCTCGTCGCCTGGGGCGTCCTGCTCGTCCTCGCCAGCATCGCGATGCTGGCCTTCGCGCTCGCGCAGCTTTCCTGAGCGACGTGTGAGCGCCACTCTCGCGGGGTAGGCGCGAGTCATGCGCAGATTTCCCTCGCTCTTCGTGCTCGTCTACCTCGGGATCGGCGTGGCGGTCGCGGCGGAGCGCCATTACTTCCAGCACGTGCACGGCTTCCACGCCGTGATCGCGGCGATCCTCGCGATCCTGCTCTGGCCGCTGCTCCTGCTCGATCTGATCACGATCAAGCGCCACTAAGCCGCTCTGACGGAGGCAGCGCGGAAGTGAGAGACTGTCGTCATGCACATCGCCGGAGCGATCTCATACGACCCGATCGGGCAGACGTCCGCCACCTCGACCGGGCCGAACGACGTGAAGACGGTAACCCCCCCTCAGGGGACCGACGCAATGGCGCTCTCGCTCGAAAGCCCTGCGATCCGCGTGACGTTCGACGGCAAGAAGCCGACGCCGAAGCATGGCCTCAAGCTCGTCGGCCCCGACCACTTCTTCTCGATCGGGAAGCGGTTCAAATTCGCCTCTGTGGAAAGTGGGCGCGACGCCACCGTGAACGTCCTGTGGCTGCGCGCGCGGGCGGCGAAGCGCGGACCGTCAGACCGCGGACAGTAAGAGCCGGGACCGTCAAGCTGAGCTGAGGAGAGCCTCGGCCGCCACGAGGCGGGCGGCTGCCTCGACGCTGAAGTAGAAATCGCGTGCCGTCGCCACCTGCGCTTCTGCCGCTTCCGTCTCCCCCTCGGAGACCAGGAGCCGCGCCGCCCGGAGATGCGCGTATGCCGCGTCGGGGCGCGAACCGATCTGCCCATAGAGCTCGGCCGCGGCGACGGGCTCGTGCGCGAGGGAGCGGGCCGCCTCGATCCAGGCGCTTGAAGCGTCGATCTCAGGAAACGGAATCTCCAGGTCGGCGAGCACTACCCCGAGGTCCGCCCAGGCCGAGCTCGCCCAGACTTCTTTGCCGCGGATCCGCGCGAGCGCGTCGAAGACGTCCGCTTCGGCCGCGCCGCGACCGGCCTCCCGCAGTCGCGCCCGCAGGGCCAGCGCCGGGACGACGACCTGCAGGTCAGCGATCTCGAGCGCGCGCGAGAGCGCGTACTCGACGTCCTCTATCGCAAGGCGCTCGTGACCGCGATCGAACATGATCCGGGCGCGGGTCAGGCGGGCCGGGATCGCCATATAGGCCGTGGCCCCGCCGGCGGCAGCGCTGACGATCTCGTCCGCGAGTCGGAGCGCCTCGTCCCAGTGACCTCGCCAGTAGTTCTCCGTCACCTGCTCGGCGTGGAGCCAGGCCGCATACCGCCCCTCGCCGAGCTCCCGAGCCAGCTCGCGACCGCGGGCCTGGAGCTCGAATGCGCGCCCCAGGTCACCGAAGGCTATGAGCGAGCCGGCGTAGTTGATCAGGTTCACGATCGCTGTGGGCGATTTCAGCTTCGTCGCGATCTCGATGCTCAGCGCGTAGTCGTCGAGCCCGGCCCAGTCGCCGGTCTGGGTGCGCGCAGTCGCGAGCGCCCCGAGCGCGCGAGCGCGCACGCCATCGGAGCCGACCTGCTCGGCGAGCTCGAGCGCGGCCGTGGCGAGCCCGATTGCCTCCTCGGCCTGGTCCTGGACGCTGCGCACGCTGGCCAAGCGGCTGAGCACCTTGGCCTTCGTCAGCGACGGAGGGAGGTCTGAGACGAGCTCCGTGGCGCGGTTCAGCCAGCGGTTCGCCTGCTCAGCGTCGCCACGGGACCAGAGGAGCAGCCCGAGGTTGGATGCGACGTCGGCCGCAGTCTCGCGGTCGCCGGCGGCCTCGAACGCCTGATACGCCTGCCCGAGCTCGTCGATCCCGCCTCCCTCCGCGTGGGAGCGGGCCCGGCCGAGGCCGAGCAGCGCTTGGGGGCGCCCAGGGTCATTCTCGGCTCGAAGCTCGAGCTCGGCGGCGAAGAAGCGACGTGCCGCCTCGAAGGCGTTCGCGCCAAGCGCCCGCTCCGCCGCCTGGTGGAAGGCCTCGACCGCGTGCGGCGCGATGTCGGTCGTGTCCTCGCCGAGAACGCGCCGCAGCTCGACGACGCACGTGTAGTGATGGGCGAGCTGCTCCGCGAGCTCCTCGGCGCCTGCCACCGACTCCAGCCAGGCTGCCGTGCGGAGGTGCGACTCGGCCCGGCGCGCGCGCGGGAGCTGCCCGTAGGCGACGTCGCGGACGAGCACGTGGTGGAAGGTGTACTGAACGTCGTCGGCGACTGACGAGCGGCGCTCACGGCGGACGAACTCCTTGCGCTCGAGCGCGTGCAACAGGCGCTCGGCGGAGTCCCGCTCGGTGTCGGCAAGGGCAGCGACCGCGCCGAGCCAGAAGACCTTCCCTACTACGGCAGCCTGCTGGAGCACCGCTTTCTCGTCGGCGGGGAGCGCGTCGACTCGGGCGGCGATCGTCCCCTGGACCGACTCGGGCAGGGGCAGCTCGGGCTGTGCCAGCCGCCACGAGCCGTTCTCACGCACGAGGAAGCCGCGCTCGACCAGCATCCGTGCGTACTCCTCGGCGTAGAGCGGGTTGCCGCCCGCGTGCGAGAGGAGACGCTCCGTCACACCGGCCGGCAGCTCCGACTCGCCGAGCAGCGCTGCCACGAGGTCTCCGGTCTCCTCGTTCGAGAGCGGCGAAAGCGTGATCGTGATCGCGTTGCGCTTGCCGCCGGCCCAACCCGGCCGGCGCTCGAGCAGCTCCGGCCGAGCCGTGCAGAGAACGAGCAGCGGCACGCCGCTGGCCCAGTCGACGAGGTGGTCGACGAAGTCGAGCACGCCCGGATCCGCCCAGTGCAGGTCCTCGAACACGAGCACGAGCGGCCGCGGCTCCGCGAGCGCCTCGAAGAAGCGCCGCCAGGCCCCAAAGGAGTCCTCTCCGCCCTGTGCGGTCTCGCGCTCGAGCCCGACCAGCGGGCGAAGGTGGGCCTCGAGCCAACGGGTGTCGAGGTCGCCGGGCAGGGCTTCCAACGCCCCGCGGAGCTTCGCTGCAGCCTCGTCGCGCGAGTCGCTCGTCAGGATGTCGGCGACCGATCGCGCCATCTCCGCCAGCGCGATGAACGAGACGCCGTCGCCGTAGGGAAGGCAGCGCCCGAGTAGCCACGAAGCGGATCCGGGGTCGGCCTGGATCGCGAGCACGAGCTCGCGCGCGAGCCGCGTCTTGCCGATCCCCGGCACGCCCACGAGGGAGACGAGCTGCGGACCGCGCTCCTCGCGCACCCGCGCGAGAGCGTCCAGCAGCTGAATCAGCTCCGGCTCCCGGCCCACGAGCGGCGTTGCGGCCCGGCCGGCCTGTTCCCTTAGGCCGACGACTTCCCAGGCGGGCACCGGCTCGCGTTTCCCTTTCGCCTCGACCGCGGTGACCGCGCGGTACTCGAGGGCGCCCGCGGTGGCTCGGTAAGTCGTCTCACCGACAAGGATGCCGCCGACCGGCGCCGCCGTCTGCAGGCGCGAGGCCGTGTTGACGACGTCGCCGGAGACCATGCCTTCGCCTGCGCCGGCGTCGGCGCCGAGCGCGACGAGCGCCTCGCCGGTGTTGACGGCCATCCGTACCTGGAGCTCGTCCTGGGCGCTCGCCCAGTCGCGAATCGCCAGCGCGGCACGGACGGCGCGCTCAGGGTCGTCCTCGTGCGCGGTCGGGGCGCCGAAGGCGGCCATCACCGCATCGCCGATGAACTTCTCCACCGTCCCGCCGTATCGTTCGAGCTCCTCGCGCACGCGCGCGAAGTAGGGCGAGAGCAGCCCGCGCATGTCCTCGGGATCGAGCCGCTCGGCCTGGGCGGTCGATTCGACGAGGTCGACGAACAGGACGGTGACGACCTTCCGCTCTTCGCCCGCGGGTGTTTGCTGCGCCGCGACCCGGGCGCCGCAGGCCGGACAGAAGCCCGCTCCCGGCGGGATCTCCTCGCCGCACTCGCTGCAGGCGGCCACGAGTGCCGCGCCGCAGGAGACGCAGAACCGGGCGCTCTCTGCGTTCTCCCGGCGGCAGGAAGGACACGTCCTCACGTGGCGAGGATAGGCCGTACAAAGGCGCTTAGCTACAATCCGCCGCCGTGGCCGGCGAGCGAATCAAGTTGACGGTGCAGGACCGTGAGAGCCGAGGCTCCGCCGAGTCGCGCCGCCTGCGCAAGCAGGGGCTGATTCCGGGCGTCCTCTACGGGCGCGGCCAGGAGCCGTTCTCGTTCTGCGTCGCCGAGCGCGAGCTGCGGCGCGTGCTCACCGGCGGCGCGGGACTCCATGCGATCCTCGACGTGGCCGTCGACGGCGGAAGCGCGCGCCCGTCGATCCTCAAGTCGTACCAGCAGGATCCCGTCCGCGGCACGCTGACGCACATCGACCTGCAGGAAGTGCGGCTCGACCAGCCGATCCAGGCGCGCGTCGTCGTGGAGCTCATCGGAGAGCCGGTCGGAGTGACCGAAGGCGGCGTGCTCTCGCAGGTTGTCCGCGAGGTGACCGTCGAGGCGCTCCCGCTCGAGGTTCCCGAGCACCTCGACCTCGACGTCACCGGAATGGCGATCGGCGACACGATCCGGCTCGCGGAGCTGCCGGTCCAGGAGGGCGTCAAGTTCCTGGACGATCCGGACGAGACGGTTCTCGCGACCGTGACGATGCCGACGCGCTTCGTCGAGCCCGAGCCCGAAGAGGTCGAGGGCGAGGAGCTCGAGGAGGGCGAGCTGCCCGAGGGCGCCGAGGTGCCGGAGGGCGAGGAGGCTCCCGCCGAAGGCGAGGCTGCCGAGGGCGAGGCCGATACGGGCTCCGAAGGCGAGCCCGGCACCGCAGAAGGCTAGGCCGTGCGCTTGTTCCGTCGGGGCGAAAAGGCCTCGACGCTGGACCTGCTCATCGTCGGTCTCGGCAACCCCGGTCGTCAGTACGAGCAAACGCGCCACAACCTCGGCTGGCTCGTCGTCGACGAGCTCGCGCGGCGGCACGAAGGCTCGTGGCGCTCGAAGTTCTCCGGCTCGCTGGCCGAGACACGACTCGATGGCTCGCGGATCGCGCTGCTGAAGCCCGAGACGTACATGAACGAGTCCGGCCGCGCGGTCAGCGCCGCGGTTCGCTTCTTCAAGGTCGAGCCGGAGTCGCTGCTGGTCGTCCACGACGACGTCGACCTCGAGCCGGGTCGTCTGCAGGTGCGGCGAGGCGGAGGGCTCGCCGGGCACAACGGGCTCCGCTCGCTGTCGCAACACCTCGGCACCCAGGACTTCCTCCGGCTGCGGATCGGAGTGGGCCGGCCGGAAAGGGGCGACCCGCGCTCGGTCTCGGATTGGGTGCTCTCGGGCTTCGAGCCGGAGGACGACGTTCAGGCGCTGGTCGCTCGGGCGGCCGACGCTGCCGAGACGATCGTCCGCGACGGCCTCGACGCGGCTCAGGCGCGGTTCAACTAGCCGACCGGCAGGGGCGGCGCGAACCGCCCCCGCCGGTTGCCAGGACCGGAGGCCCTGGAGCTTGCTTCCCGCTCAGGCGCCGAGTGCGGCGCAGACCTGGTCGAGTCCGCCGGGGTCGAAGAAGTCGTGGATCCCGGCTTCTTCGAGGATCGGCGGTGGGAACTGCGAGAGGTCCTCGATCAGCCTCCCGGAGTTGCGCAAGATGACGCCGCCTCCGCCGGGCAGGATCACATGCGCCTGCTGGCCTGTGATCGTCCCGGTCTGCGCGATCGGGTCGACCGTGAACGTGAAGTCAGCCTCGTATTGAAGCGTCACGCCCGTCGAGGGCAGCGTGATCATCCCCGTCCCCCGGACGTGCCGGCGCTCGAGCACGAGCGTCCCGTCGTCGAAGAAGCGTTCGACGCGCCGCGTGCCCGTGACGTTCTGCATGACCGGCTCGCCGTTGCACGTCGGGCCCCAGGGCACATTCACGAGGTTGATCGGAATGACCTGGATGTCCGGAGGGTCCGCGGCTGCGACGCCGGCAAGCCCCAGCGCGAGGACAGTTCCCGCGACGACGGCTACCACGATGGATGCCTTTCTCATGGTTTCCTCCTTCCTGTCGGCAACCGCCGTCGAAGCTACGTAGCCGGCTCGGCGCTCGAATCACGGAAATCCGTGAACTTCGCCGCCAGCTCGGTGCGAGAGCGGATGCCGAGCTTCCGGAAGACGTGCCGCAGGTGCGTCTCGATCGTGTTCGTGCTCAGGAACAGCTGCGCGGCTACCTCCTTGTTCCGCAGGCCCTGCGCGACCAGGCGCGCGACGACGAGCTCCTGCGCGGTGAGGTCGTCACGAGTGGAGTCGATCCGGCGGCGTGCCCGCCCTCCCGTGGCTGCGAGCTCGGCTTCGGCGCGGCGCACCCAGGCAGTGGCGCCTTGCAGTCGGAATGCGTCGAGGGCCTCGCCGATGCGCCTGCGTGCGTCGAGGCGGCGGCGTTCCCGCCGTAGTCGCTCCCCGTAGCAAAGCAGCGTGCGGGCCTCCTCGAACGGGCGCCGCGCCTCGCGGCGGTGGTCCTCGAGCGCGGTCTCGAAGGCCGTCTCGAAGGAGGCGCGATCGGCCAGCAGTCCGTGACACCGGCCGGCGAGTGCCCGCGCGAGCGCGTCGTCCCTCACGCGCGAATCCGCCTCGAAGCGCTGCAACGTCGACTCGGCGTCGTTCGTCCGCCCGGCGAGCGCCAGAGCCTCGACGAGCAGAACGACCTCTGCCGGGCTCAGCGTCTTGCGTCCTTCCCGGACGCGGATCGTGGGCTCGATCGCCGTCACGGCCTCTTCGAAGCGGCCGAGGGCGAGCTCGAGGATTGCCAAAGCCGGATGGACGATGGGATCGGCCTGTCCCAACGAGGCCAGCTCGAAGCGCTCGGCGACGTAGTCGCGGCAGCGTTGCTCGTTGCCGCGAACGGCGTCACACCAGGCGACGTGACCGAGTGCCTCGATCCGGGCGAACCTCCGACCGAGCCCCTGTGCCAGCTCGAGCTCCTCCTCGGCGGCGGCGAGCCCCGAGAGAAATCGCCCGGCGTGCATGTCGATCGACCAGAGGCCGGCCAGCGCCAGGCGCAATGCGTCGAGCGCTCCGACCCGCCGAGCCTCCTGAACCGCCGCTCGAGCAAGCGGCGCCGCCCGCTCGAGGTCGGCGCCGGAGAAGAACGCTTCGTGGAGGAGCATGAGCCCCTCGAGGCTCCTGAGCTCCGCGCTTCCATCCTGCTCGGCGGCTCCCGCGGCTTCCAGTGCCAGCGCCCGCGCCTCGGGAAAGCGTCCTGAATAGTGAAAAGCGTCGGAGCGGCGGAGCCCGACTCGCAGGCGCGTGAGGGGATCGGCGTCACGGGAGAGGTCGAGTGCGCGGTCGGCGAGCTCGATTCCTCGCTCGGGCGGAGAGCAGAACTCGACGGCGTCCGCGAGCATCCGGGCGGCCTTCGCCGGAGCGAGCGCCGCGATCGAGCTCGCCGCGTCGACGAGCCGGTCAGTCGCCTCCAATAGCCGGTGTCGCTGGACGTCCGCCAGGGCGATGAGCCGCTCCGCCTCCGCCCCGGCGATCGCGTCGTCCAGGGAGCGTTTCGCCTCGGCGGCGAGCCGGGCTGAGATCCGAAACTCCGCCGCCTCGTTCGCGGCGGCCGCGGCGGCCAGTAGGCGGTGGGCGGCTCTGCGTGTATCCGGTGTCAGGCGCGCGGAGCGCTCGTAGGCCGTGGCCGCCGCGGCCGGTGGGAGGCGTTCAGCCAGCTCGCCGAGCGCGTCGGCGATCTCGTGGTCCGGCCCGATGGTCGCGAGCGCGGCGTGCCAGGTCGCTTCGTCCCGCTTCGCGGCGCCGCCCGTCCTGCCCGCCGTGGCGAGAGCCGCGTGCGCTCGCCGCCGTTCATCCGGTTGGGCATCGCCGTAGGCAAGCGAGCGCACGAGCGGATGCCTGAACTCGAGCTGTTCGCCGTCCAGGGCAACGAGCCCGCTGCGCTCGGCTTCCTCGATCGTGCCCGAGACCTCCAGCTCTTCCCAGGCGGGGGCGAGGAGCCGAAGCTCGCCCGTACGCGCCGCGGCGGCCGTGAGTAGGGCGAGCCGCGCCTTCGGGCCGAGCCGCTCGAGGCGCCGGCCGAACAGCCGCCGCGCCGCGTCTCCCGCGGGCAGCGGCTCCGCCAGCGCGTCGGCCGCGCCTTCTCCGGTGACGAGCTTCGGCAGCTCGAGCAGGGCGAGCGGGTTTCCGGCTGCCGCGCCCACGACCCGCACCGCCGTGGCCTCGTCGAGCGTGGGGTGGCTGTCGAGCACGAGCAGCTGAGCCTCCGCCGGTGCAAGCGGTTCGAGTACGACCTGCTCGATTCCCTCGAGCGAGAAGCGCGCCTCCTCCTCGGGCCGGGTGGCGAAGAGGATCGCCAGCGGGAGGTCGTGTCCTCGGCGGGCTGAGAACGCGAGCGCCAGGCCGCTCCCTGCGTCCAGCCAGTGGGCATCGTCGACCAGGAGGAGCAGCGGCCTCTCCTCTGTCGCCGCGGTGAGGAGCGCGAGCGTCGCCGCAACCACCTCGCCACGCGGAGCCTTCGCCTCCGAGAGGGTGAGCATGCGCCGCAGCGCAGCCGCCTGAGGCTCGGGCAACCTCTCCATCGCGGGCTCGAGCGGGGAGACGAGCTCCACGAGGGCCGCGAAGGGCAGCTCTGCCTCCGCCTCCACGCCACGCGTGCGCAGGACGCGCAGCCCGTCAGCGCTCTCGGCGGCGGCGTCGAGCAGTGCAGTCTTGCCGACGCCCGCTTCGCCGACGAGAGCGAGCGAGCCCGCGCGGCCGCCCCGCGCGGCAGCCAGCACCGCGCGTACCCGCTCGAGCTCGGCTTCGCGACCGACGAGCATGATCGAAGCCTAGGACGTGGCCGAGGCTACGATAAGGGGGCG
>CAVWKS010000010.1:0-463054 GCA_963755635.1 uncultured Actinomycetes bacterium
GCCGAAGAGCGGCAGTGCGAGGAAGAGCGCCGTTCCGAGCACCGCGTACCAGCCGCCGGCCAGGCGCCGGGCCCAGAAGTAGAACGGCACCGCCGCGAGCGTCATCGCGACGACGTTGATCGACTTCGCCACCTGGTAGGTCGTGTGCATCGAGCTCGCTCGCCAGGCGGGCGAGATCAGCGCCGGATAGAGGCTAAAAATCGGCGAAGGCTGGGTACGGAAGAGGAAGTGACCGCCCGCGGCGAAGCTCTTCGCCATCTCGCTGTACTCGAGCTCGTCCGGTTGGATCCACGGCGCGCCCATCTCGCGCACGAGCAGGAGCCGCGCGATCAGCGCGGCCGCGATCAACAGGCCCGCTGCGAGCGACGCCGTCAGCCAGCGCCGCTCGCTCACCGAGCGGACACTCAGGGCTCGGTGTGCTCGAGTGGCGACTCGACGGCCTCCTTGAGCTGCTGTTCCAGCAACGCCAGGCGCTGGGCGAGCGCCAGGTTCCGCTCCGACAGCTCCGAGATGACGGTCGAGTAGTGGAGCAACACGACCAGGATGAAGAACGAGGCCACGACGAACAGCGCCGACGGCGGATAGGCGATCCCAATCATGTCGGAGAAGCGCCCGAGCGCGCCCCGCCAGAGCGAGAAGAAGAGAATGACGCCGCCCGTTGCGAGCCAGAGCAGCGCATAGCGCTCCTGCAGGCGCCGGCTTCGGATCAGCTCGAAGATCACCGCGAGCAGGATGATTGCCGCGATCGCGGCGACGATCGAAACGCGAAGGGGAGTCATCAGTCCTCCAGAACGGGGTAACGGCGGAACAGGCTCACGAAGAGCGCGAGCGAGACCTTGATCATGTAGTAGAGGGAGCCCAGCGCGGTGATCGACGAACGGCCGGTCTCGCGCATCCGCATGGTCACGGGGATCTCGACCAGCCGCAGGCGGTGTCGAGCGACCAGCACGTTCGCTTCCGCCTCCGGATAGTCGTGGGGATAGTTGTCGGCGAAGAGAATGATCCCTCTGCGGTTGACCGCGCGGAAGCCCGAGGTCGGATCGGTGACGCGGCGCCGGACGATCGCCGAGACGACGAGCGAGAGAAGGCGGATCCCGATCCGGCGGGCGAACGGCGGGCGATACTCCCGATCGCCGCAGAAGCGGCTGCCGACCACCATGTCGACCTCTCCTCGCAGCAGCGGCTCGAGCAGGCGGTTCAGGTCACGCGGATCGTGCTGGCCGTCGCCGTCGATCTGGACCGCGATCTCGAAGCCGTGGCTGAGCGCGTACTGGTAGCCGGTCTGCACGGCGGCGCCGATCCCGAGGTTGTAGGGAAGCCGCACGACCCGTGCACCCGCGCGCTCGGCCTCGCCGGCGGTGTCGTCCGTCGACCCGTCGTCGATGACGAGAATCTCGAAGCCCGGGTCGACCGCACGAACCTCGGCGACGACACGGCCGATCGAGCCCTCTTCATTGAGAGCGGGGAGGATGGCCAGCCGGGACTTCGTCGCAACGCGCCCGGCCCGGGCCTCCGAAAGCGTCTCCGCGACTGTGCTCACAGAAGTCCGATTCTACTGGGGGCTTCTTCCGGCTTCTTAGCGGTCTGTAAACCTTCTGTTCGCCTCCTGTGCGCGTTTGCCTCGTTTTCGACTGCCTGTACCCGTACACCGTCGGCGGCGGTGAGCGCTGGTACCGCGCGCTCGCGGAAGGCCTCGCCGACCGCGGGCACGAGGTGACCTACCTGACGAGGCTGCAGTGGGACCCCGCGGTGGGCGCAGATGTGCCCGGCGTGGAGGTCGTCGCCGTCACCCCGGCGATGGAGCTCTACGTGGAGGGTCGTCGCAGCATCTTCGTGCAGCTTCGGTTCGGCCTCGGCGTCTTCCGGCACCTGGCGGGGCAGGGCGCGCACTACGACGTCGTCCAGACGCCGGGGCTCCACTTTTCGCTGCTTGCCGTTCTCGCGGCACGCTGGTTCCGCCGGTTCGCGCTGGTGGTCGACTGGTGGGAGGTCTGGACGCATGAGTACTGGACCGAGTACCTGGGCGGCATCGCGGGCGAAGTCGGCTGGCTGGGGCAGCGCCTGATGGCCCGGAGCCGCCATCGCGCCCTCTGCTTCTCGCGCCTGCACGCGCGCCGCCTTGAAGAGCTCGGCCACCGAGGGCCGATCACGATCGTCGAGGGGCTCTCGGTGCTCCCCGCGGAGATACCCGAGCCGGCGCCGGCGGAGCCGCTGGTCGTCTTCGCGGGCCGTCACATCCCGGAGAAGCAGGCGCCGGCGATCGTTCCAGCCGTCGCGCTCGCGCGGGCGCGGATTCCGGGCCTCCAAGCCGACATCTTCGGCGACGGGCCCGACCGCGCGGAGGTCCTTCGCCTGATCGAGCAGCGAGGGCCTGGACGGTGCGGTCACGGCTCCGGGGTTCGTGTCCGCGGAGGACGTTCGCGAGAGGATGCGCCAGGCGCTCTGCCACGTCTTTCCCTCGCGGCGCGAGGGCTACGGGCTCGTCGTGGTGGAGGCCGCCTCGCTGGGCGTCCCGACAGTCGCCGTACGGAGCCCCGACAACGCAGCGCTCGAGCTGATCGAGGACGGCGTGAACGGGGTCGTTGCGGACTCCGCCGAGCCGCAGGCGCTGGCCGAGGCGATCGTCCGCGTGCACGAGGCCGGCCCGGAGCTGCGGCGCTCGACGGCCGACTGGTTCCGGCGCAACCGGGAGCGGCTGTCGCTGGAGAGCTCGCTGGACACCGTCGTCGGCGTGTACGAGCAGTGACGCTCCACGTCGGCCTCAACGCGCTGCACCTCGTGCCCGGGGAGACCGGCGGCGGCGAGACGTACGTGCGGCGGCTCGTGCCCGCGCTGCTCGGGGCGCGTGACGACCTCCGCCTGACCGTCTTCGCGGGACGCGAGGCCCATCCGGCACTCGCCGCGGAGCTGAAGGGCGCCGAGGTCGTGCGGCTACCGGTCACCGCGCGGAGCCGCGTCCGCCGCGTGCTGGCAGAGCAGACGCTCCTCCCACGCGCCGCACGGCGTGCCGGGATCGATCTTCTGCACAACACGCTCAACACAGCGCCGGCCCTGTCCGGCGTGCCTCAGGTCACGACGATCCACGACGTCATCTACAAGCGCTTCCCCGAGACGGCGGGCCTGCTGACGGCCGGGGTCGCCATCCTCGTGCCGCTGGCCGCGCGGCGCTCGCGCCGCATCGTCACCGACTCGGAGGCGTCGCGCTTGGAGCTCGTCGAGCTGCTGGGCGCGGACCCGGCCAGGATCGACGTCGTCCCGCTCGGGCCAGGGATCCCCGAGCCTGCCGAGCCGTTGACAGCTGCCGCGGTGCGCGAGCGCGCCGGCCTTGGTGCCGAACCGCTGGTGCTGACGGTCGCGGCCAAGCGCGCGCACAAGAACCTCGGACGGCTGATCGACGCGGTGTCCGGCATCGACCGCGAGCTCGTGCTCGCCGTCCCCGGCTTCGCGACAGCGCACGAGGCCGAGCTGAAGGCGGGCGCCGGCGAGCGCGTCCGCTTCTTGAACTGGGTCGACGATGAGTTGCTCGACGGGCTCTACCGCGCCGCGACGTGCGTCGTGCTCCCGTCGCTCGCCGAGGGCTTCGGCCTGCCCGTGCTCGAGGCGATGCTGCGGGGGACGCCGGTCGCCTGCTCCCGCGCCAGCGCCTTCCCCGAGGTCGCAGGCGAGGCGGCGCTCTACTTCGACCCCCTCGACGTGGGCTCGATCCAGGAGGCCCTCTCAAGCCTGCTCGACGACGAGGCGCTGCGTGAGCGCCTGCGGGCGGCAGGCCTCGAGCGGGCTCGCCGGTTCAGCTGGGAGGGCGCCGCCGCCAAGACGCTCGCCTCATACGAGCGCGCGCTGGGGCGGCCGTGAGCGAGCTCACGATCGGAATAGATGCGAGAGCCGCGGCCGAGGTTCCCGCCGGGCGCGGACGCTACGTGCGTGAGCTGCTGCGCGGCCTCGCCCGGCTCGGCGCGGACAATCGCTACGTCCTCTACACCCGGCGCCGCTGGGACGAGGCGCTGGACGAGCGTTTCGACTGGCGCGAGCGCGCGCTGCCCGACGCACCGTGGCATGTCGTCACCGCCCGCGCGGCGAGCCGTGAGTGCGACGTCTTCCTGGCCACGAACAGCTACGTGACGCCCTGGTTCCTGACCGTGCCGACCGCCGTTGTCGTTCACGACCTGATCCCGTTTCGCGAGGGCACGCACGCGAACCGGCGGGCGGCGCAGATCGAGCGGCTCACGCTGAGGCGCGCGGTGCGCAGGGCGGCGCTCATCCTGTGCGACTCGGAGGCAACGCGGCGCGACCTGCTCGAGCTACGGCCCGAACTCGAGCCGAAGGCCGTAGCGGTTCCCCTTGCGGCGTCAGAGGAGTTCCGACGGCCGCGAGACCCATCCGAGCTCGAGCGCGTCCAGGCGCGCCACGGGCTGGACCGGCCGTTCGTCCTCTGCGCCGGCACGCTCGAGCCGCGCAAGAACCTCGAGCGTGTCTTCGAAGCTTATGCGCGGCTACCGGAGCGGCTGCGGGATTCGTACCCGCTGGTGGTCGTCGGACCGCGCGGCTGGGAGTACGACCAGATCCTCCGCCGCGCCGCCGACCTCGGAGAGAGGGTCAAGCTCCTCGGGCACGTCCCCGACGAAGATCTCGCGGCGCTCTACCAATCGTGCGCAGTCTTCTGCTTTCCGTCCCTCTACGAGGGCTTCGGCCTGCCACTCCTCGAGGCGATGACGGCCGGAGCGGCGGCGATCACGTCCAACGTCTCGAGCCTGCCGGAGGTGGGCGGGGACGGTGCGCGCTACGTCGACCCGACGAGCGTCGCCGAGCTCGCGGCCGCGCTCGAGGGGCTGCTCGACTCTCCAGAGCAGCGTCAGGCGCTCGGCGCCCAGGCGCGCCGGCAAGCGGCGACGTTCTCGTGGGACCGGACGGCCGAGCGAACGCTCGAGCTCCTCACGCGGCTGCGGTGAGCCGGTCATAGGCTGCCGCGAGGCGCTCCGCAGCGGCCGCGCACGAGTACCGGGCGACGAGCTCCGAGTCGTGCTCAACGCGTGTCCCGGGAGGGCGCGAGAGGACGTTCTCCGCGAGCGCGTGTGCCAGGCCGAGCCAGTCGCCCGGCGCAACGAGCACCCCGTGGCCTTCCAGGACTTCGGGGATCGCGCCGGTGGTCGTGGCGATGATCGGAAGCCCCGCGGCCATCGCCTCCGCGAGGACCATCCCGAACTGCTCGTCGGAGAAGCACCGCGGCAGGCCGCTCGGGCCGAGCGCGCAGCCGGCCCCCGGCAAGCTCGCCAGCACGAGACACGAGCCTTCCGCATAGAGCGCCGGCATCGTCTCGTACGAGGCCTCTCGGAACTCGACCGCGTCCGCCACGCCAAGCTCCCGTGCGTACGACTCGAGCCGTGCGCGTTCAGGGCCGGTCCCGACGAGCACCAGTCGCACCGGCCGCTCCGGCGCCCGAACTATGCCGCGCCTGAGCACGGCGAGCGCGCGAATCAGGTCCTGGTGCCCCTTCCCCCAGACCAGGCGACCGACCGAGAGCACGACGTGCTCTTCGCCGGAACTCGTGCTCGAGGCTCGGAAGCGCTCCGTCTCGATCCCCGGCGGTGAGACGACGACGCGCTCGTCAGGGACGCCTTCGAGCAGCAGCGACGCGCGCGCGCGCTCGGTGATCGCGAGAAAGAGGTCGGCATGCTCGAGGACGATGCGCCGGTGACGGCGCGCTGCCGGATTGCGATAGCTCTCGAGTAACGGGAGCGTCTCCCAGACGGTGAGCGCAAGCTTGAAGCCGCCCGCGCCCTTCGCGCGGGCCGCCTCAGCGGCGAACCAGTACGACAGCTCCTCCGCGTGGACGATGTCAGCTCCTGCGAGCCGCTCGTCGAGCCGGAGATAGCGATCGCCGAGGGCATGCACCGCCAGGTCGGCGACGTGGCCTCCAGGCACGAAGTCGCGCACCGACCGAATCTGAAGCGACTCCAGCCGGAGCCCGCCGAGGCCGAAGGCGTTGCTGCGGGTCGTCAGCAGGCGCACGTCGAACCGCTCTGGCAGAAGCTCCCACGGCTTGAGCTCCCAGGGCGTGGCCTGGTGCCCGCGCACGATTACGACTCGCGTCTTCTCGGCGGCCATGGGGACGCAGCCTACGACCGACGGGCGGCGATCGCCGTCCGGTAAGCGGCCAGAGTCTCCGCTGCCGTGCGCTCCCAGGTGAAGCGGCTGCTGCGCTCGAGGCCGCGCCGGACGAGGTCCGCGCGCAGCTCCTCGTCGGCGAGCAGCCGGCTGACGGCGTTCGTGACTCGCAGCCTGGTCGGCCGGGTCGAAGAGGAGGGCGGCATCGCCGGCGACCTCGGCGAGCGCGGAGCGGTCGGAGCAGGCGACCGGCGTCCCCGCCTGCATCGCCTCCAGCACAGGCAGGCCGAACCCTTCGATGAACGACGGGAGGACGAAGCCGCGCGCCGCGCGGTAGAGCCCCGCGAGGTCGCGGTCGTCGACCCAGTCGAGGAAGCGCACGCGCGGCGCCACGTCCAGCTCGGCCGCGAGCCGCCGCAGCTCCTCCTCGTGCGGAGCCGTGGCGCCGGCGAGCACGAGCGCCACGCCCTCGAGCTCGGGCAGCGCCCGGATCAGGCTGCCGAGGTTCTTGTGCGGCTGCTTCTGCGCGACGCAGAGCAGGAATGGCTCGCCGCCGAGCTCGAAGCGGCGCCGGAGCTCGTCCTCCGGCGTGGCGGCAGCGGGCTCGCGCACGCCGAGATACGTCACCTCGATCCGCTCGGGCACGAGGCCCACGGTCTCGACCAGATCCTGCTTCGTCGCCTCCGAGATGGTGAGGATCCGATCCGCGGCCCGCGCGCAGCGGGTGAACACGAGCTTGTTCGTGAGGCGCTCACGCTTCGCCAGCGGCGATGTCTCCGGATGGAGCCAGATCAGGTCGAGCAGAGTGACGACGTTCGCAGCGCGGGCCGTCCCGAGCAGCCCGATGTTGGCCGGGCTGTGGACCACGTCGAGCCGGCGGCGGGCAGCCTCGCCCCGAATGCGCAGCATCTGCGTGTAGAACGCTCGCCGGCTGCCCGGCGCCACGTCGTAGAGGACCCACTCGACGCTCGCCGCCCAGGGCTGTTCCAGAACGCTCCGCTGCAGCAGCTGGGTCGCGAAGCCCACCAGTTGTGTGTCCGGCTCGAGCTCGAGCATCGCCGGCATCAGCTCCTGCGCGTAGCGACCCGCGCCGCCGGCGCCCTCCATCAGGTAGAGCAGGTTGAGCCCGATCCGCAGGGGCCTCGACTCCGTCACGAAGCGCGGGGCCCGTGGCGCTCGCGGAATGCCGTCCACAGCTCGTCCGGAATCCCGCGGAGAGCCCCGAGAACGAGGAAGTAGACCGGAGTTGCCGCGGCCACGAGGGCCAGCCCTCGGAGCGACGGAATCAGAGCGAGGGCAAGCGCCGCCGCAGCGGCAACGGCTGTCTTCGGCACGACCCCCAGCGACACGCGCAGCCGCCTGTCGCGCCCGAGCAGCGCGACCGTGTACGAGAACGCGAGCACGAATTCGCCCAGCAGCGTGGCGATCGCCGCCCCCTTGGCGCCGTACGCCGGCACGAGCAGGCCGGTGGCGACGCCGATCGTCCCGAGGCCGAGGAGGTTGGACAGGAGCAGCGCCCGGTGGCGGTGCAGGGCGAGCAGCCCGGTGCCCCACGTCACCGTCAGGAACGTGCCGAGCAGGGCCACGCCCTGGATCTGGAGGACGGCGATCGAGGGCTCGAACTTCGGCCCGGCGACGACGTGGATCGCGAAACTGGCGCCGAGGCTCGTCGCGAGCGCGAGCCATGTCCCGAAGATGACCGCCGCCTCGAACAGCCGCTGCATCACGTACTTCAGGCGCGTCTCGTCGCGCTGCGCGGCCCGCGCCAGGATCGGGAACGCGAGGTTGACGGCGAGCACGGGCAGCGCGGTCAGGACGGAGAAGATCCGGTACGAGGCGCCGTAGTAGCCGAGCTCACTTGCGGTCGCGATCAGCGACGCGATCACGACCGTCAGCGACGTGTAGACCGAGGCGACCGCAGCGGCGGCGGAGTACACGATCGTCAGCTGCAGCACCTTGCGCCACTCGTCTCGCTCGAACGCCGGCCGCAAGGGGATCGTCCCCCGCACGAGCAGAACGGTCACCACGAGGAGCAGGAGGCTGATCGGGAGCGGGACGGCGAGGAACGGGAGCAGGCCCGCGCCGATCACGACGAGGAGGACGACGAGCGCGACCGTCGCGGCCTGGCGAGCGAGATCGAGGGCGCTGACGAGCGTGATCCGCAGGCCCGTGCCGAGCGGGATCATGAACATCTGCTGCGAGACGCTCAGGAGCAGCGCGAGGCCAGCGAGCAGCGTGCCCAGAACGAGCTCGCCCGCGTACCCGGCAGCGAGCGCGAAGATGACCGCGCCTGCGATCCCTGCGGCGGTGATCGCCAGCCGCAGCCCGAGCAGGTTCCGCATCAACCTGTCCCGCTCCTCGCCGTCCCGCGTCGCGTATTCGCGGATGCCGATCGCGGAGAGGCCCGCCTCGCTCAGGCCGCTGACGATCGCGACGAGCGAGGTGACGGTGACGTAGCGGCCCCAGTCGACCACGCCGAGATGGCGGATCATCAACGACGCCGCGAACACGCCGAGGGCGACGCCTACGAAGTAGCCGCCGATCCTCGGCACGCTGCCGCGGATGACCTTGCCGCCGGCCGTGGGCTCGTCCAGCATCTGGACCGGGTCGAGCGGAGGCGCGGTGATGGGGCTTCCGGTCCGAGCCTCGTCTGCCTGCCCGTCGCTCACGCCGCAACCTCGTCCAGGGGGGCCGCGCCGCTCCGCTCGAGACGGCGGTAGAGGCGGTACACGTCGCGCGTCACCGGCCGGCGGCAGCGGCGCCCCTTGAGCGCATGGGCATAGCCGGCGAGGAGCGACCGGGCGAAGACGCCGGGCCGGCGCACGCGGAGCCCGAGCCACAACTCGTACAGCGTCACCTCTGGCGAGGCGTGCGAGCAGGTCGGGCATCGGCACGTTGTGCCAGGCGAAGCGGATGTCGTTGCGCGGTCCGTAGACCCAGGCGCGCAGGTGGTCTCGCTTCGGCGAGGCGTGGTGCAGGATCGGCGGCGTGCGGGCGAGCGCGACCAGACTGCCGCGTGCGAGCATCCTCAGGCAGAGATCCTGTTCCTCGGCCTGGTGATAGAGCGACTCGCGAAAGCCGCCGAGCTCCAGGAACAGGTCTCGCCTGACGGCGTAGGCGGTGCCGCGGAAGCAGGCGGTGACCCAGGTGCGGCCGCTCTCCGGCGGCTGCTGGATCACGTGCTCGCCCTGGAGCAGGTCGACATGAGGCAGAGCGACAGCGCCGACGCGGGAGTCGGCGAAGAGAGGCAGCAGCTTTACGACCGTGTCCCGCGAGCGGAACTCGGCGTCGTCGTCGATCGAGACGATGATGGGAGCCGTCGCCAGCTTGGCGGCCTCGTTGCGTCGCACGATGAGACCGGCCGACTCCTCGTGCCGCACGACGCGAACGGCCGGAAAGGCGGATTCGATCGCCTCGGCGACTCCTTCGGCCGACCCGTCGTCGACCACGATCACCTCGACGGGGCCGTCCTGCTCGAGCGCCGAGCGGACGGCGCGCTCGAGCTCCTCGCGCCGGTCCTTCGTCACGATCACGATGCTGGCCGCGGCCGGCGCGGTCATGACCCCCACTCCCAGACGATCGCATTCATCCCGGCCGCACCTCCCGCAGGGCGCGCTCGTACGACTCCAGCGTCCCCTCCGCCGTCCGCTCCCACGTGAAGGAGCGCGCTCGCTCGAGCCCCTTCGCGGCGAGCTCCCGCGCCAGCTCGCCGTTCTCGAGCAGGTCGCGGATCGCCGCGGCGATCGACTCCACATCGAACGGATCGAAGTACCGAACGGCATCGCCCCCGACCTCCGGCAGCGAGGAGGTGTTCGAGCACGCGACCGGAACGCCGCGCTGCATCGCCTCGAGGACCGGCAGGCCGAAGCCTTCGCGCACCGACGGAACCGCGACCACGTCGGCGAGCTGGTAGAGCCCCTCCAGCTCGGCGTCGCCGACGTACGCCGGGAACCGGACCGCCTCGCCGGCGCCGAGCGACGCCGCCTTCGCCTTCAGCTCCTCCTCGTGCTGCGTCGGGTTGCCCGGCAGGACGAGCTGCGCCGCCGGAACCGTCCGCCGAAGCCGCGCGAACGCCTCGACCAGCCGCAGCAGGTTCTTGTGCGTCCGTTTCGCGGAGACGCTGAGCACCACCGGTCCGGGGCCGAGGCCGAGCTGCTGCCGGAGCTGGTGCTCGTCTGTCGGCTCTGTCTCGCGCACGCCGGGCCCGAGCGGAACGACGTCGATGCGCTCGCTCGGGATCGCGAGCTCCTGCGCGATGTCGACGCGCGACGCTTCGGAGAAGGTGAGGATCCGCTCAGCCCGGCGTGCGACAGGCGGCACCGCGCATCTCCAGAGCGTCGCGGTCAGCCGCCCGACGCTCGCAGGGTCGTGGAGCCAGGTCAGGTCGCCGATCAGGTCGACGTGCGCGGCGCGAACGCGCAGCGGCCCGGTCATCGGAACGCTGTGGAGGACGTCCACCCGGCGCCGGTCGGCGAGAACCCCGAGCAGGGTCAGCTCCGACAGCGCGGTCAGCCATTGGCGGCCGAGCAGCGGGTGGGTCGCGACCTCGACCTCGTCGAGCCAGCTCTCTCCGGACAGCGAATCGCGCCCACGCTCGCCCAGGAAGAGGACGAAGCGGACGTCGGGCCTCAGGCGGACAAGCTCCGGCACCAGGCTGCGGACGTACGTCTCGAGGCCGCCCATCCTCGGCCGCAGGAAGACGGCGTTGATGCCCACCCGCGAGAGAGTCATGCCTGCTTGCGCAACGCCAGCGCGAGCGACGTCCACGGCGCGCCGTAGGCCTCGAGCAGAACGTGGGGGTACTCCTTCCCGGTGCGGAACCGGAGCACGCCGTCGCCGCCGAAATGCACGAGGTTGTCAGCCGTCTCTGGAGAGACCTTGAGATCAGGCGGCTGGAGCAGCTCCAGCCCCGACCCCCGGACGATTCGCGAGTAAGCCTCCCGCCAAGTCATCACGTCGATCACCCGGCGTCCGGGGGTCGCGGTCCGGCAGAGCCGCTGGAGAGTCGCGAGGCGGACGGCGGTTTGGAGCAGGCGGGAGTTGAGCGGGTGGCGTCCGACGAAGCACTCCGTGACGACGAACGCGTGCCCACCCGGCCTCAGGACGCGCGCCATCTCTCGCGCCGCCTGAACGATCTCGCGACGGCCGCCGAAATGCTCGATCGAGTTGAGCGAGAAGACTACGTCGAAACTGTTGTCTTCAAACTGCGAGGTCGAGAGCGTTCATCTCCAGCGCCTCGAGCCGTTCCTTGCGGTAGGGATAGGGCGCGAACGCGGAGGGATCGTCGAGCATGGTCGCGTCGGCCTCGCGCGCCGAGAAGGGGCCGCGGCCGTAGATGTCCGTCGCAACCATCGCGCCCAACTCGGTTCGCGAGCCAGAAAAGCACCTCCTCGTGACCTGCGGCAACCGAGAGCGCCTCCGCCTCGTCCCGCAGAGCACCGACATCTTCGAGGAACAGCGTCAGAAGGGCGTACTCCCAGAGCTTTCGGTGCAGCTCTGCCTCGGGCTTCAGCCCCGGCACGATCTCGCGGATCCGCTCGTGCACGAGCGGGTCGTCGAAGTCGCGGATGTCGCAGAGCTTCACGTACTGCCGACGCAGGCCGGACCGAGTGGGGGTCGCAACGGTCACCGGCGGGAAGGATGCCTGCTCGCCTCCAGCAGAGCCGAGTAGACGGCCACATGCCGCACTGCGACGCGCTCCGGTCGGTACTGGGCATCCCAGTGGCGGTAACCGGCCTCGCCGAGCCGCTCGGCCTCGCCCCTGTCCGCCAGCAGCGTCGAGAGCGCGTCTGCAAGGGCCTGAGCCTCTCTCGGCACGGCTAGTCCGCCGCGCGCCGCCTCGACCAGCTCCTTCAGCACCGGAATGTCGCTCGTGACGACCGGCGTGTGCGCGCTCCACGCCTCGGCGACGACGAGCCCGAAGCTCTCGCTGGCCGAGGGTAGGCAGAGCACTGTGGCGCGGGCGAGCCACTCGTCACGCGCCTCGTCGGGCAGGGCGCCGACATCGAGCTCTCGGGGATCCGGATCCTCCAGGCGGGGGCCGGGGCCGACGTACGCGAAGCGCGCTTCCGGCACTCGCTCCCAGACCAGGCGCGCAGCGCCGCGGAGCAGGTCGACGCCCTTGTGCGGCACCCGTGCTCCGACGAAGACGGCCAGCGGATCGCCGTCCTTGACGTGGTGGCCTGAGACGCCGGGCACGGGCAGCCCGCAGACCGAGATCAGCTCGCGCGGGACGCCGAGCCGCTCGAGGTCGGCGGCGTCGGACTCGAGCGTCGCGAGCACCGCATCGGCGCGGCGATAGCTCCGGAGCGAGGCCGGATCGTCACGCCAGTAGCCAGGGTGGACGAAGGGGGTCACCACTACCGGCAGCCCCAGGACGCGGGCGGCCGCGACTCCCGCGACGGAGACCCAGGCGCCGCCGAGGACATGGACCACGTCACTAGCTTCCAGCAGCGGCGCGAGGACGGGCGCAGCGACCCGTTCGTACAGCGGCGCCGTAAGCAGGCCGCGTCTTGCCGGCAGTGAGCCGAGGGACGAGCGGGATCCCCTCGTGCGCGAGCGGCAGCAGCGCCATCCTGCGCGACTGCGGCAGCCGGAACTGGCGAACGCTGGCGCCTTCGTGCTCGAACGGCGCGAATTGCGGTGCCTCGCGAACGGTGTGCGTGAGCCACGTCACGGCGCCTTCGTCGGTCCGCTGGGCCACGATCCGCACCTCGTGCCCGAGCCCGACCAGTGCGCGGGCCAGCTCGCGTACGACTCGCTCGATCCCGCCGACCGCCGGCCAGTAGCGCCTCGTGACGAGCGCGATTCTCACCGCCTGGCTACGCCGCGGCGGCTAGTCCTCGACAACCCTGGTGGTTGCGGCCGCGAGCCGCTCGACGTCCGCGTCGACCATCATCTCGACGAGCTCGCTGAACGTCGTCTTCGGCTCCCAGCCGAGCTCGGTCCGCGCCTTCGAGGCGTCGCCGACGAGATGATCGACCTCCGCGGGCCGCAGGAAGGCAGGGTCGGTGACGACGTGCTGCTGCCAATCGAGGCCGGCGTGGCCGAAAGCGGCCTCGACGAACTCCTGCACGGAGTGCGGCTCACCGGTCGCGATGACGTAGTCGGAGGGCTCGTCCTGCTGCAGCATCAGCCACATCGCCTCGACGTAGTCGCCTGCGAACCCCCAGTCGCGCTGAGCGTCCAGGTTCCCAAGGCGTAGCTCATCGGCCAGCCCGAGCTTGATCCGGGCCACGCCGTCGCTGATCTTGCGCGTCACGAACTCCAGCCCCCGACGGGCCCTTCGTGGTTAAACAGGATTCCCGAGGCCGCGAAGAGGTCGTACGACTCGCGGTAGTTGACCGTGATGTAGTGGCCGTAGACCTTCGCCACCCCGTACGGCGAGCGCGGGTGGAACGGCGTCAGCTCGGTCTGCGGGACCTCGCGCACCTTGCCGAACATCTCCGACGACGACGCCTGGTAGAAGCGGATCCCGGGGTCGACGGCTCGGATCGCCTCGAGCATGCGCGTCACGCCGACCGCCGTGAACTCGGCCGTCAGCACGGGCTGGTTCCACGAGGTCGGGACGAAGCTCTGCGCGGCGAGGTTGTAGACCTCCGCCGGTTGCGCTTCGCGCAGCGCCGCGTCGATCGAGGACGGATCGAGCAGGTCGCCCTGCAGCAGCGTGATCCGGTCGGTCAGGTGCGCGATCCGCTCGACGTTCTCGGTCGAGGCGCGCCGGGTCATGCCGAAGACCTCGTAGTCCTTCTCCAGCAGAAGCTCAGCCAGGTACGAGCCGTCCTGGCCGGTGACGCCGGTGATCAGCGCGCGGCTCAAGAGACCGGCTCCATCTCGCGCGCCGCGGCCAGCGTGTCAGCGAGCGTCTGCTCGAGCGGGATCTCCGGCGCCCAGCCGGTCGCCGCGCGCAGGCGCGACGGGTCGCCCGCGAGGCGCGGGATCTCCGCCGGGCGCACGCGGCTCTCGTCGCGTTCCACGCGCACGGGCACGCGCGCGAGGCCGACGAGCAGCTCGACGACGTGCTCCATCGTCACGGTCTCCCCCGACGAGACGTTGTACGTCCCCGCGGGCACCGAGCGGTCGAGCAGCAGCCGGTACGCGCGGCAGACGTCCCGCACGTCGAGGATGTCGCGCTCCGCCGAGAGGTCACCGACGAGGAGCGTACCGCCGCCCTCGGCTTCCAACCGCGCGATCTGGCGCGTCCAGGAGCCGACGGCGAAGCGGTCGTCGCGGCCTGGGCCCTCGTGGTTCGCGGCCCGCGCGACGACCACGTCGAGCCTCGAGGCAGCGCAGGCGAGCTCCGCGGCCGCCTTGCTCGCGGCGTAGGGCGAGACCGGCGCGAGCCGCTCGTCCTCCGGCGTGGGGATCCGCGCGGCGTTGCCGTAGACCTCGCAGGTCGACGCGAGCAGCACCCGTGCCCCCGGCGCGCCGGCGCCGACCGCGGTGAGCACGTTGACCGTGCCGTCCACGTTCACGCGCCAGGCGCCGAAGGCGTCCTGCCACGACGCGGCGACCGAAGACTGTGCGGCGAGGTGCACCACCGCGTCGATCCCGTCGACCGCTCCCCGGAGAGCGTTCGCGTCCAGCACGTCGCCCTCGAACGGGACGAACGCATCGCCGAGCTCCGCGCGCAGGTGCCCGCCGACGAAACCGTCGGCGCCAGTGACGAGGGCCCGCACTAGTAAGCGCCGCGGCCGCGCACGACGGCCGGGATCGTCTTCAGCAGGATCGAGATGTCCAGCCAGATCGACCAGTTCTCGAGGTAGTAGAAGTCGAGCCGGACGAGATCGTCGAAGTCGAGGTTCGAGCGGCCGGAGATCTGCCAGAGGCCGGTGATGCCCGGCAGGACGAGGTAGCGCTTGCGGTGCCAGCCCTCGAGCAGCGCATAGTCGCGGAGCGGCAGCGGCCGCGGGCCGACGAGGCTCATCTCGCCGCGCAGGACGTTCCAGACCTGCGGGATCTCGTCGAGCGAGAAGCGCCGCAGGAACTCGCCGACCCCCGTCACGCGCGGATCCTCGCGGATCTTGAACAGCGGCCCGTCGGCCTCGTTCTCCGCCTCGAGCTCGGCCTGCTGCTCGAGCGCGTCCGCGTACATCGTGCGGAACTTGAGCATCCCGAACGGCCGCTCGCCCAGGCCGATCCGCTCGTCGCGGTAGAAGACCGGGCCCCTCGACGTCAGCTTGACCGCCGCGGCGATCGCGAGCCAGGCCGGCAGCCCCGCGACGAGGACAGCGGCAGACACCACGAGGTCGAACCCGCGCTTGACGAACCAGTCGAGCCCGACGAACGCCGGCGGGCGCAACTCGAACAGCGGCATGCCCTGGCCGGGGATGAACTGCGGGCGCTGGCGCAGGAGCTCCGTCGCCTTGGGCGCGATCCGGACGTTGACTCCGCGCCGGTGCGCGTGCGAGACGATCTCCAGCAGCTCGCGCTCGCTGAAGTCGGAGTCGGTCACGATCAGCTCGTCGACCCGCGTGTCCGCCAGGACGGTGGGCAGGTCATGCAGGTCGCCGAGCACCGGCAGGTCGACGGCGTCGCCGTTCGGAGCGATCGCGCCGACGAACTCGTAGTCGATCCCGCTCCGGCTCGCGCCGAGCGTCCGGTGGAGGTCGACGAGGTTGTCTCCCGCGCCCGCGAGCAGCGCGTGGCGTCGCGCCCCGAGCGCCTGCCAGAGCTCCTGCGTGATCGCGTCATAGCTCGCGCGCAAGGCGGAGATCGCGACCGCCGAGAAGAGCACCGCCGCCGGGGTCAGTCCGTAGGTCGAGAACTTGTGCCCGGTGCCGAGGCCGAACGCGAGGGTAATCAGCGCGACCAGGACGAGCGACGAGAGGACGCGCCCGAAGCCCGGCCGCCGCTCCCGCTCGGCGTAGAGCTCGGCCTGTGAGAAGACGAGCACGGTGATCAGCGTCAGGAAGGGGAGCCAGTCGGTCTCGACGCGCCAGACGAAGCCCCAGAGGACCGGGCCTCCGTAGTAGAGCTCGCGCAGAACGAGCGCCGCGTAGAGGCCGAGCACGAGCCCGCCCAGATCGAGCACGACGAGCGCGGCAATGCTCGCGATCCGCCGGCCCGCCGCGGCGAGCTGGTTGCCCGTCAGGAGGAACGGGCGGCCCGAGCGGATGTCGACCGGGATCCGGTCGGGCCCGGTCGAGGGCGCAACGGGGGCGGGGATCCGACCCCTCCCCCGTTGCGGAGTTCGTATGGCCATGTGCTTAGTGTGGCAGGCGGCGGAACGCGTAGTACGCGGGCTTCTTCCTCCCGCTGTACGTCTCGAGGCCGGATTGCCAGCCGGCGAGCCGCTTCTCGTCGCGCAGGAGGAACCAGGTCATCAGGCTGATGCGCGGGTTGCGCCGTGCAATCCTGAACGCCTGCGCGAGGTACCTGGCCTGCTTCGCCCAGGTCACGCCGAATCGCCGGTCGGGTGGCCGCGTCTGGTAGCCGTACTCGGTGATCCAGAGCTGCTTGCGGCCGTACTCCTTCGTCAGCTGCTTGATCAAGACGCTGATGTTGGCGAGCGTGACGGCCGTCTTCGACCTCGGCATGGTGCTGGGGCTCTCCGTCGGCCGGCTGTAGTACGGGTGGTGCGCGTAGACGTCGAAGTGACGGCGGGTCAGCCCGTAGCGCTTGAGCGCCGCGAGGAACGTCAGCGGCGCGATCGACGGGCGGCTGCTGCGGGCCCGGTTGTTGCCGTGCGGGTCGGTGGCGCCGCAGGCCACGACCTCCTTCTTCAAGCGCGTCGAGTGGACGCCGGCCCAGACGGACGTGCAGATCTGCGCGTACGTCTTCGCGGCGATCGGGTAGCTCCTCTTGCGGCCGATGAGCTTCCACTGCGGCCGCAGGAAGACGGGGCTGTTCGGCTCGTTCCAGGCCAGCCACTTCCGCACGGCCGGGAGGGTGACGCCGTCCGGCCGCTGGAAGGTGCCGCTGTAGCGCTTGGCCGCCGCGTACGCGAACTGGCGCAGGTCGATCATCTTCTTCGGAGCGCGGTTCGGCTTCTGGCCGCCGTTCGCCCAGCGCGGCGTGCCGTAGATCGTGAACAGAACCTGGATGTTGTTCTTGGCCGCCCGCTGGACGAACGAGTCGTACGCCGACCAGTCGTAGGCCGGATCGTTCGGGTCGGTCGGCTTCGCAGGCCGCGTCAGTGCGACGACCTGGCCCCACAGCAGGTCCATCCGCAGGACCTGGACGCGCAGGTTCTTGAAGTCCGCGAACGAGCGGTCCGGCGCGAGGAACGACTGCGACGGGTCGTACATGCCGACGAGCACCCGGCGACGGGACGCGGCCGCGGGCTCGGGCGTGGCCGAGGCGGCGAGGACTGACAGGACGATTGCGATCAGGGCGATGCTTGTTTTCTTAGACCCCAAGAGGCTCCTTTCCGAGGCTCGGCAACAGGCGCCGCAGCCCTTCTTCGAGCTCGATCTCCGGTTCCCAGCCCAACACCTGCCTGGCTCGCGTGATGTCGGGCTGGCGAATCTGGGGATCGTCGATCGGTAGCGCTTCGAACACGATCTCGCTCTTAGACGACGTAACCCGGATAACTGTTTGCGCAAGCTCCAGAATCGAAAACTCACCAGGGTTGCCGATGTTGACCGGCAGGTGCTCGTCGCTCTCGGCGAGCAGGTGCAGCCCGCGGATCAGGTCGTCGACGTAGCAGAAGCTGCGCGTCTGCGAGCCGTCGCCGAAGACCGTGATCGGGGCGTTCTCCAGCGCCTGGCGCATGAAGGTCGGGATCGCGCGCCCGTCGTGCGAGCGCATGCGCGGCCCGTAGGTGTTGAAGATGCGGACGATCGAGGTGTCCACGCCCTGCTGGTTGTGGTACGCCATCGTGAGCGCCTCCGCGTAGCGCTTCGCCTCGTCGTAGACCCCGCGCGGGCCGATCGGGTTCACGTTCCCCCAGTAGCTCTCCGGCTGCGGGTGCACCTGCGGGTCGCCGTAGACCTCGCTCGTCGAGGCGAGCAGGAAGCGGGCGCGCTTCCACTTGGCGAGCCCGAGCGCGTGGTGCGTCCCGTACGAGCCGACCTTGAGCGAGTGCAGCGGCTGGCGCAGGTAGTCGATCGGGCTCGCGAGCGCGGCCAGGTGGTAGACGGCGTCGACCGGCTCGTCGATCTCGAGGTGCTCGATCATGTCGTGGTTGCAGAAGACGAAGTCGTCGTCGCGCAGGTGCTCGAGGTTCTCGAGCGAGCTCGACTCGAGGTTGTCCACGCAGATGACGCGAAACCCCTTGTCGAGCAGGTATTCGCAGAGGTGGGAGCCGAGGAAACCGGCTCCTCCGGTGACGACCGCAGTAGGCATCTCGACGATGTTAGCCGGGGTCTCCCCCGGAGCCCGCGAGCTCTAACGAACTCCTTACGCCGTGTCTTGCGGTCTTTACGTGAAGACGATCTCCCCGCCTGCGGCCTTCTCGTAGAACTCGCCGACCGAGATGATCTCGTCGACCTGCGGGACGAAATCAGCGAGCTCCAGGCCGAACATGTCGACCGTCGCCTTGCAGGCGTACAGACGCGCGCCGGAGTCGGCGACGAGCTCGATGAACTCCGGGATCGGCGGAATGTCGATCTTCTCCATCTGCCGCTTCATCATCCGGGTCGCGAGCGCGGAGAAGCCGGGCAGCGCGCCGAGCCAGGTCGGCAGGTGCATGCCGGGGTTGCCGACGGTCGCGACCTTGATCTTCTCGAAGCGGTCCTTGCGGATTGCGTCGAGGCCGAAGAACGTGAAGAAGAGGTCGGCTTCGATTCCCTCCATGCGGGCGCCGTTGGCCATGATCAGGCCGGGGTAGATCCCTCCAGCGAGCCCTTGGAGATCACGATCGAGACCTTCTCGATCGTCTTCGGCTCGGTTGTCTCGAGCTGCGGCTGTTCTTCCATCGTCGTCATCACATGCCTCCTTAGATGCAGCCCTTGGGCTTCGGGATGCCGCCGATCTTGGCGGCGAGCTTCGCCGGGCCCTTGGGGAAGAGCTGGTAGAGCTCCTTCACAGGGACGCCCGATTCCTTGCCGAGCGCGCGGATCGACGGCGCGCTGCCGGTGGTCAGGTAGCGGTCGCGCATGAAGCGGACGACGAGCCAGTGCCGGTCCGTCAGCTCCGGGATCCCGTTCGCGGCGGCGATCCCCTCGGCGATCCGCTCGTTCCACTGGCCGGCGTCGGTCATGAAGCCCTCGGCGTCGACGTCGACCGGCGAGTCGGCGATCAGGGTCATGGTCATCACGCACCTACCTTTCCGGCCGCGGCGCCGGCGGGGATGTGCTTGCCGGCGCGCGGCATCGTCGAGCCGATCCCGGGAATCCGACGACCGGGCAAGAGCGCGTGCCAGTAGAGCGGCTGGAACGCGAGCTTGCCGAGGTGGTCGAGGCGCGACTCCCGGAGAAGCGGCAGCCCGACCGCCGCCGGATAGTGGCCCGGCACGGGCTCGAGCTCGTAGTTGAAGTCGATCAGCAGTGCCTTGTGGAAGCCCGTCTCGAGGAAGCAGTTGACGTGGCCGTCGTACGCCGCCTCGAGCTCGCGGCCCTCGAGGGCGCGCGCGACGTTCTCGACCAGTAGCTCGCCCTGGAAGTGGGCGGCCGAGCCGGCCTTCGAGGTCGGCAGGTCGCTGGCGTCGCCGAGGGCAAAGACGTTGTCCTTCGCCTTTGCCTGCAATGTGTGCGGGTCGACCGGGACGAAGCCCAGCGCGTCGCCGAGGCCCTCGGAGCGAGAGACGAACGGCGCGCCGCCGTGGAGGGGCACCGCCACGAGCAGGTCGAACGGAAGCTCGCGCCCGTCGTAGGAGACGAGCCGTCCGCCTGGGCCGTCGACCTCCCCGGCCGCGAAGTCGACCTCGAGCTCGATCCCCTTCTCGGAGAGCAGATGCGTCAGGTGCTCGGAGGCGATCGGCTTCGTGAAGCAGCCGTCGAGCGGCGTCGCGAGGACGATCTCGCTCTCCTCGCGGAGGCCCCGCTGCTGCAGCCACCAGTCGGCCAGGAACACGAACTCGATCGGCGCGACCGGGCACTTGACCGGCATGTCGACGATGTCGACCACCAGCCGGCCGCCCTCGAAGCACTCGAGCTTGTCGCGCAGTGCGATCGCACGCTCGAGCTCGTAGAAGGTGTGCACGTTCCCGCCCCAGACGAGCCCCTCGGTCTCCTCCGGCTGCAGCACGGCTCCGGTCGCGACGACGAGCATGTCGTAGGGAAGCGACTCTCCGCCCGCGAGCCGCACCTCATCCGCGTCGAGCGAGACCGACTCGACCTCGCTCTCGTGGAACGCGATCCCGTCGCGCAGCTGGGCGCGGCGCGAGCGCACGAGCTTCTCCGGCTGGGCCAGCCCGAAGGGCACGAACAGCAGCCCGGGCTGGTAGACGTGCCGGTCGTCGCGGTCGACGACGTGGATCTCGAGCTCGTCGGCGCCGAAGCGTTTGCGGAGCCGGTTCGCGGCCATCGTCCCGCCGGTACCGCCGCCGAGGATGACGACCCGTTGCTTGCTCATGTCCACACCCTGCGCGGCGCGGACGGCCTCGGCATCGGTGCGGACGCGAATCCGGCTGCGGCGAACTACGGAGGGCGGTCTCCGCGCTGCCACCGATGGCGCGCAGGCCGCTTCGGACAACGATGAGCGTATGAATCCACCGCCCTGGAAGATCAAGGTGGTCGAGCCGGTCATCCTGCGGCCCGAGCCGGACCGGCGGCTTGCGCTCGACGCTGCCGGCTACAACACCTTCCTGCTGCGCTCCGACGACGTCTTCGTCGACCTGCTCACCGACAGCGGCACGTCCGCGCTCTCGCAGGAGCAGCGCGCCGCGATGGAGCTCGGCGACGAGGCGTACGCGGGGTCGCGAAGCTTCTACCGCCTCGAGCAGGCGATGCGGGAGATCTACGGCTACCGGCACGTGATCCCGACTCACCAGGGCCGCGGCGCCGAGCACCTGCTCGCGAAGCTGCTCGTCGAGCCCGGCTTGCTCGTGCCGTCGAATCTCTACTTCACGACCTCGCGCGCGCATGTCGAGCTGCTCGGCGGCGTCTGGATCGACGTCTCGATTCCGGAGGCGAGCGACCCGCGGTCGCTGCACCCGTTCAAGGGCAACGTCGACCTGGTCGCGCTCGAGCACGTGCTCGCGGCGGCGGCGCCGGAGCGCGTGGCGTTCGTCCGCGTCGAGGCCTGCCTGAACATGGCCGGTGGCCAGCCGTTCTCGCTCGCGAACCTCGAGGGCGTGCGCGAGCTGACGCGGGCCCACGGGGTGCCGCTGGTGCTCGACGCGACCCGCATCTCCGAGAACGCGCTCTTCGTCAAGGAGCGCGAGGAAGGCTTCGCCGATGCGGAGCTGCCCGAGCTGATCCACCGGATCGCCGACCTCTCCGACGCCGCGGTCTTCTCCTCCAAGAAGGACCACTTCGTCCCGATCGGCGGAGTCCTCGCGATCAACGACGACGAGCTAGCCGAGCGGGCGCGCGAGCTGGTCGTGATCTACGAGGGCTTCCCGCACTACGGCGGCATCGCCGGGCATGACATGGAAGCGCTCGCCCAGGGCATCCGCGAGTCGGCGGACGAGGCGATCGTCAAGCACTACGTCTCGCAGAGCGCGTACCTCGGCGGGCTGCTGCTCGAGCGCGGGATCCCGATCGTCGAGCCCGTCGGCGCGCACGCGGTCTTCCTCGACGCGAAGCGGTTTCTGCCGCACCTCCCACAAGACGAGTTCCCCGCCCAGGCGCTCGCGGCCGCCCTCTACCTCGTCGGCGGCGTCCGCTCCATGGAGCGTGGAATCGTCTCCGGCCAGCACGGAGATGAGCCCTACAACGGCCTCGAGCTCGTCCGGCTGACCATCCCGCGGCGCGTCTACACGCAGGAGCACCTCGCCTACGTCGCCGACGTCGTCACCGATGTCTTCGAGCGGCGCGAGCAGGTGCCCGGCCTGCGGATGACGTACGAGCCCGAGCACCTGCGCTTCTTCCAGGCCCGCTTCGAGGCTCGCGGCGCCTTCCTCGAGCCGGCCGAGACAGTCGAGGTCGCCGAGCCGCGCTCACCGTGAGCGCAGAGCCGTCGGCCGAGCAGACGGAGCTCGTCGAGCTCTCGACGGAGACGCCGATCTGGGAGCGCTTCTTTACCGTCGCGCCACTGGTCCTCGTCGCGACCAGGGAGGGTGACGGCTACGACGTGGCGCCGAAGCACCTCGCGATGCCGCTCGGCTGGGAGAACTACTTCGGCTTCGTCTGCAGCCCCCGGCACTCGACCTACCGCAACCTCGGCGAGCACCCGGAGTTCACCGTCAGCTTCCCGGGCGCCGACCGGCTCCTGCAGGCCAGCATGGCGGCTGGCGGACGGCTCGACGACAGCTCGAAGCCGAGCCTCGCGGCGGTTCCGCTGATCCCGGCCCGGAAGGTGGACGGCGTGCTGGTCGAGGGGTGCGTCCTGTACCTCGAGTGCGCCCTGGAGCGCGTGATCGACGGCCTCGGCGAGAACAGCATCATCGTCGGCCGGGTCGTCGCCGCCTCGGCCCAGGCGGCGGCGCTGCGCGGCACCGATATCGACGACGCGGATCTCCTGCACCGGCTCCGCCCGCTCGTTTACCTCGCGCCGGGGCGCTTCGCGGAGATCGGCGAGACGTACTCGTTCCCGTTCCCGGCCGGCTTCCGGCGCTAGCGATGCAGGGCACGCGCGGGCAGGAGCTGCTCGGCTGGCTGAGAGGCCACGAGCCGGAGATCGTCGCGCTGCTCGAGCGGCTGGTTCTCGCGGAATCGCCCTCGCAGGATCCCGTGGCCCAGCGAGTGCCGTTCTCGATCCTGGCCGAGGAGCTCTCCGGGTCCGACTTCGCCGTCAGGCGCATTCCCGGCTTCGAGACCGGCGATCACCTGTACGCGCGGCCTCGGGTACGCCGGCTCGGCGCGCCGTTCCAGCTGATCGTCGGCCACATGGACACGGTCTGGCCGCTCGGCACGGTGGAGCGGATGCCTTTGCGCCGGGAGGGCGACCTGCTCTTCGGCCCGGGCACCCACGACATGAAGGCCGGGCTGGCCCAGCTGGTCTTCGCGCTGAAGGCGCTGCAGGCGTTCGAGCTCAAGCCCGCGGTGACGCCGGTCGCGGTCGTGAACAGCGACGAGGAGCTCGGCAGCAAGTCCTCCCAGCGCGTGCTCCGCGAGCTGGCGCGGGGCGCCGAGCGCGCATTCGTGCTGGAGAGCGGAGAGCACGACGAGGACCGGCTGAAGATCGCCCGCAAGGGAGTCGGCCGCTTCCGGATCGTCGTTCACGGGCGCGCCTCGCACGCCGGCACGAGCTTCGAGCAGGGCGTGAGCGCGATCCTGGAGCTCTCCTACCAGGTGCAACGCCTGTTCGCGCTGAACGACCCCGAGCGCGGGATCACGATCAACGTCGGCACGGTCGACGGCGGCCTGCTGCCGAACGTGGTCGCGCCGGAAGCCACAGCCAGCGTGAGCGTCCGCGTCCCGACGACCGCGGCCGCGGCGGAAGTGGAGCGCGCGATTCGCGGCCTGCGGCCCGTCCTGGACGGAAGCTCCCTCGAGATCGAGGGTGGGATCGGCCGCCCGCCGATGGAGCCGACGCCCCGCAACCGTGAGCTGCTCACGACGGCCCAGCGGCTGGGAAGCGTGCTCGGGCTCGAGCTCGAGGACGCGGGCCTCGTCGGCGGCGCCTCGGACGCGAACACGACCAGCCTCTACACCGCCACGCTCGACGGCCTCGGCCCGGCCGGCGACGGCGGCCACGCTCCCGACGAGCACGTCAGCATCTCCAGCATCGCCGAGCACGCAGCGCTCCTGGCGCTGCTCCTGCTCGAGCCGGCGCGAGACGCCGGCCGCCGGGCAGCCGCCTAGGCGTGCGGCTCGGAAAAGCCCGCAAGCGCCCGGGCGACGTCGAGCGTCGAGAGCACGCCGATCGGCTGCTTCGAGTGGCTTTCGACGGCGACCAGATGCGAGATGCCGTTCTCGGTCATCAGCCGGGCGACGCTGCCGAGGTCGTCGCTCGTCGCCACGGTCAGCACCGGCGTCTCGGCGATCGAGCCGGCCGTCACCTCGTCGACCGAGCCCTGGTCGGCCGCACGGAGCAATCCCGCGTCCGAGACCACGCCCCACTTGTTGTCGCTATGGCTCGTCACGAGCACCGCGTGGACGCGATACGTGGCCATCAGGCGCGCCACCGTCCGGATCGGGTCACTGGGCCGGCACGGATCAGGCCTGCGTGCATCACGTCGATCACGCGTAGGCCGGTCAGCGCCGGATTGGTCGGGGTTGTCTCGAGCATGGCAGTACCTCCTTTGCTTCAGATCAGGCCGAGCTCGCTGCCGACGCGCTGAAACGCCGCGAGCGCGCGCTCGACGTGCTCTTCCTCGAGCGCGGCCGAGAGCTGGACGCGGACTCGCGCCGTTCCTTCGGGCACGACCGGGTAGCCGAAGCCCGTCACGAAGACGCCCTCCTCGAGCAGCCGCTCGCTGAAGCGGATCGCCTCGGCCGTCTCGCCGATGATGATCGGGACGATCGCCGCCACGCCGTCCAGCGGGTTGAAGCCGATCTCGCGCAACCGCGTGCGGAAGAGACTCGAGAGCTCGTGCAGGCGTCCGACCAGCTCGGGCTCGCGGCGCAGCACGCGCACCGCCTCGAGCGCGCTGCACGCCACCGTCGGCGGAAGCGCATTCGAGAAGAGCTGAGGCCGCGAGCGCTGGGCCAGGATCTCGCAGACCTCCGCGCTCGCGGCGACGAAGCCCCCGGCCGCGCCGCCGAGCGCTTTGCCGAGCGTGCTGGTGATCACGTCGATCTCCCTGAGCAGGCCGAAGTGCTCGGCCACGCCGCGCCCCGTCGGGCCCATCACGCCGGTGCCGTGCGAGTCGTCGACGATCACGGTCGCGCCGTACGCCCGAGCCAGCTCGACGATGTCGGGCAGCCGCGCGAGATCGCCCTCCATGCTGAATACCCCGTCCGTCACCACAAGCTTGCGCGCGTCCCGCGGGGCCGCCTCGAGGCCGGCATGCAGCTCGTCCATCGAGGAGTGCGCGTAGATCACCTTCTGCGCCGGCTTCGAGAGCCGGATCGCGTCGACGATGCTCGCGTGGTTGAGCGCGTCCGAGAGGATGACCGTGCGCTCGTCGGTGAGGCTCGGAATCACTGCCTCGTTCGCGTTCCAGCACGAGACGTACGTGAGCGCGGCCTCGGTGCCGACGAGCTCGGCCAGCTCGTGCTCGAGCTCGAGGTGCGGCTCGAAGGTGCCGCAGATGAAGCGCACCGACGCGGTGCCGGCGCCGTAGCGGCGCAGGCCTTCGATTCCGGCCTCGACCACCTCTGGCCGGGCCGCCAGCCCGAGGTAGTTGTTCGACGACAGGACGAGCACCTCGCCGCGGCCCTCCATCTCGACGACCGGGCCCTGCGGCGAGCAGAGCGTGTTGAAGTGCTTGAAGGTTCCCGCCTCGCGCAGCCCGTCCAGCTCGGCGCTGAGCTCGCTCCTGAGCGGCGACTCCACGACGCTCATACTGCCGCGGCCTCCGACTCCAGGCGCTCGCGCTCGGGCACCCCGTTCGGGTAGAGCACGATCTTGCAGGCCTCGCCGGCGTCGAGCGCCTCGAACGCCTCGTCGAAGCGCTCGAGCGGCAGCTCGTGGGTGATCAGCGGCTTCAGGTCGACGACGCCGCTCTCCAGCAGCCAGCGCGTCCGGTACCAGGTCTCGAAGATCTTCCGTCCGCTGACCGCCTGCACCGTGAGGTTCTTGAAGATCAGCGACTCCGCGACGTCGATCTCGACGGGCCGCTCGGGAATCCCGAAGAGGACGACCTTACCGCCGTTGCGCGCGATGCGAAAAGCGTCTGCGACCGCGCGCCCGGCTCCCGACATCTCGAAGACGACGTCGAAGCCGAGGCCCTCGTGGTGCTCCAGGAACCAGCCCGCTTCGTCTTCCACGGCCTCCACGTCGACGACCGCGCTCGCGCCCATCCGCTTCGCCAGCTCGAGCCGGAACGCCGTCCGGTCGGCGGCGAGCACGACGGCCGCGCCCGAGGCGTGCGCGATCGCGATCGTGAAGAGGCCCACCGGGCCGCAGCCGAGGACCACGACCGACCGGCCCGCGAGGTCCTGCTCGCTGGTCGCGAAGACCGCGTTGCCGAACGGCTCCTGGAGGGTCGCGATCTCGGGGGGAAGCTTGTCGCGGTCGTTCTGCCAGATGACCGACTCAGGCACAGCGACGTACGGCGCGAACGCCCCGTCGCGGTCGACCCCGAGGATCCGCGTGCTCTCACACATATGCCCGTGCCCCGTCCGGCAGTGGAAGCAGGCGCCGCAGGTGACATGGCTCTCGGCCGAGACGTAGTCGCCGACGACGACGTTCCGGACTCCGGGGCCGGTCTCGACGACCGTGCCCGCCCACTCGTGGCCGAGGGTCAGCGGCGGCGCGATCCGGCGCTGCGCCCAGCCGTCCCAGCGCCAGATGTGCAGGTCGGTTCCGCAGACGCTCGCGGCCTCGACCTCGACGAGGACCTCGCCGTCACCCGGTTCGGGGACGGGCACCTCGACGAGCTGTAGCCCGGGCTCTGGCCCGAGCTTGCGGAGCGCGAACATCGTGTTCATCACGCAAAGGCTGCCTCCATTCGGCCCGCATGCCATCCGTAGCTCGCCGCAGGCAGTGTCGGCAGGTTCCCGGATGCCCCGCGGGGCCGATAGCTCGATCATGCGGCAACGAGAGGAGCACCGATGGCGAAGACGCGGAATCGGACAGCCCGCCGGCGGCCGCCGCACGTGATGCGGGTCGGCAAGACGCAACGCGACCGGGAGTCTGGGGCGTGGGCGCACCACCGGCACAACAAGGATCTGCGCCGCCTGGAAAACAGCGGGCGCATCTGAAGGCGAGCCCCGAGCTCGACCGGCTCGCGGCCCTCGAACCGGCCGCGGCGCTCGACGCGCTCGGGGCGCATAACGACGGGCTGACCGAGGACGAGTCGCTCGAGCGGCGCGAGCAGTTCGGCCGGAACGAGCTCGGCACGAAGGGCCGGGCGGCACTGGCGGTGCTCGCGCAGCAGTTCAAGAGCCCGCTGCTCGGCCTGCTGCTTGCAGCCGCTGCCGTCTCGATCGGCGTCGGCGAGCGGACCGACGGAGGGATCATCCTCGCGATCGTCTTCCTGAGCGTCGGGCTCGGGTTCTTCAACGAGTACCGCAGCGAGCGGACGCTGGCGGCGCTGAGCGAGCGGACGGGACGGCGCGCAACGGTCCTGCGCGAGGGCAAGGCGGTGGAGGTGGCCGCCGCCGAGCTCGTTCCCGGAGACGTCTGCCTGCTCCAGGCCGGAGACGTCGTGCCGGCGGACCTGCGGCTGCTCGAGGCCAACGAATTGACTGTCGAGGAGGCGGCGCTCACCGGCGAGCCGTACCCGGCCGAGAAGGTCACCGCCGCAACCGAGAACGGCTCCGGAGAGATCCACGCCGACTGCGCCTACAGCGGAACGGTCGTCCGGAGCGGCCGCGGCGTCGGCGTCGTCGGCGCAACGGGTGCAGCGACACGGCTCGGCCAGGTCGCGGGCGGCCTGAGCGAGCACCAGCCTCCGACCGCCTTCCAGCGCGGGCTCAACTCGTTCGCAGGCCTGCTCGCGAAGGTGACGCTGGTGCTGACCGTCTTCATCTTCGTCGCCAACGCCGCACTCGGGCGGCCGCTCTTGCACGCGCTGCTGTTCTCGCTCGCGATTGCCGTCGGGTTGACCCCGCAGCTGCTGCCGGCGATCGTCACCGTCAGCCTCTCCACGGGCGCCCGCCGGATGGCGCAGCGGGCGGTGCTCGTCAAGCGGCTCGTCGCGATCGAGGACCTCGGTGACGCCGACATCCTGTTCACCGACAAGACGGGCACCCTCACCGAAGGGCGGATCCGCTTCCTCGAGGCCGTCACGCCCGCAGGCAAGCCCGCCCCTCAGCTGGCACGCCTCGGCCTGCTGTGCAGCGAGCTCTCCTTCGAGCACGGAGCGGTCCCGCTCGGAAACACCTTGGACATTGCGCTCTGGTCGGGCCTCGATCCCTCCGTCGCCTCCGCCGAGCTCGCCGCCGCGAAGCGCGTCGCGACGATGCCGTTCACCTTCGAGCGCCGGCGTACGTCCGTCGTGCTCGAAGAGCGCACCGGTCGTCGCCTGCTCTGCAAGGGCGCCGCCGAGGAGGTGCTGGCGCGCTGCGTAGATGTTCCTGCCGCTGCGCAGGCGACGCTCGACCAGCTGCTCGCGGCGGGACACCGGACGCTCGCCCTGGCGGAGAGGCAGATCGAGGCGAAGGAGTCCTACGACGAGCGCGACGAGAGCGGCCTCGAGCTGCTCGGCTTCCTGGTCTTCGCCGATCCGCCCAAGCCCGACGCGGCCGAGTCGGTCGCGCGGCTGCGAAAGCTCGGCATCGAACTGAAGGTGCTGACAGGCGACCACGAGCGAACGGCCGCATACGTGTGCGGCGAGGTCGGCGTCAAGGTCAAGGGCATCGCCCGCGGCAGCGACCTCGCCGGCCTCGACGAGAAGGCCCTCGCCGAGCTCGTCAAGCGGACGACCGTCTTCGCGCGCGTGGGGCCGGAGCAAAAGGCGGCGCTCGTGGCGGCGGCTCAGAGCAGCGGCGACGACGTCGCGTTCCTCGGCGACGGGGTCAACGATGCGGTCGCCCTGCACCGGGCCGACGTCGGCATCTCGGTCGACACCGCGGTCGACGTCGCCAAGGAGGCCGCGGACGTCGTCCTGCTCGAGAAGAGCCTCTCCGTGCTCGCCGACGGCGTCGTCGAGGGGCGGCGGATCTTCGCGAACACCATGAAGTACGTCCTGATGGGGACAAGCTCGAACTTCGGGAACATGTTCAGCGCGGCCGGCGGCTCGCTCTTCCTCCCCTTCCTGCCGATGCTGCCGAGCCAGATCCTGCTGAACAACCTGCTCTACGACTGCTCGGAGCTGACGATCCCGACCGACAACGTGGACGAGGAGCTGCTCGAGCGGCCCGAGCACTGGGACATCAAGTTCATCCGCCGCTTCATGATGTTCTTCGGCCCGATCAGCTCCGCCTACGACTTCATGACCTTCGGCGTGATGATCTGGGTGTTCGATGCGGGCGCGCCGCTCTTCCACACCGGCTGGTTCGTCGAGTCGCTCGCGACGCAGTCGCTGGTGGTCTTCGTGATCCGGACCCGGCGCGTGCCCTTCATCCGCAGCCGGCCGAGCCGGCCGCTGCTCGCGACGACGCTCGCGGTCGTGCTCGTCGGGCTCCTCCTGCCCTACTCGCCGCTCGCGCACGTGCTCGGCTTCAAGCCGCTGCCCGCGCTTTTCCTGGCGATCCTGGCCGTCATGGCCGTGACCTACCTCGCCGTGGCGGAGGCGGGGAAGGCGTTCTTCTACAGCCGGCGGCGGCAGCGTAGTTCCCCGCAGCCGGATCAGAGCACGCCCTGATGCCCGTGTCGCGACGGCGGGCGACGATCGGCCCATGAGCACCGTCTCGAAGGAAGCCGACCTTGCCGGCCCGGGCATCGGCGACTACGCCGAGCTCGAGCACGTTCTGCCCGACGACTACACCCCATTGCTCTCGCCCAGGGAGACGATGGAGGCGCTCTACGCGGCGAAGCGCCTGATCGAGGACCGGCTCTGCGAGGAGCTGAACCTGACCCTCGTCCAGGTGCCGCTGATCGTCGACACCGACAGCGGCGTCAACGACTACCTCGACCGCGACGGCTCGCGCACACCGATCCAGTTCCACATCTCGAACGACCGCGACGTCCACCCGATCGAGGCCGAGGTCGTCCAGGCCGCGACGAAGTGGAAGCGGATGGCCCTGCGGCAGTTCGGCATGCAGCCCGGCGAGGGCCTGCTGACCGACATGCGCGCCGTCCGAAAGGACTACTTCCTCGACCACGACCACTCGTGCTACGTCGACCAATGGGACTGGGAGCGGGCGATCGGCGAAGAGGACCGGACGCTCGAGCACCTGACCGAGGCCGTCAAGTCGATCTGGAAGGTGATCAAGGAGGCCGACACGATGCTGCGCGAGCGCTGGCCTGCGCTCGCCGACGCGCGCTATCCGGAGCTACCGGACGAGCTCGAGCTCATGCACGCCGAGGACATCCTGGCCGAGTACCCCGATCTGCCGCGCAAGCAGCGCGAGACGCAGATCCTGCAGGAGCATCCCGCGATCTTCATCTACGGGATCGGCTGGACGCTCGCCGACGGCTTCCCACACGAGCTCCGCGCTGCCGACTACGACGACTGGTCCACGGAGACGGTCTCCGCGGACGGCCGGCCGATGCACGGCCTGAACGGCGACATCCTCGTCTGGAACCCGGTCACCCGCCGGCGGCACGAGCTGATGTCGGGCGGGATCCGCGTGACGAAGGAGTCGCTCGTCCGCCAGCTCGAGCCTCTCGGGCCAGCTCGACTTCCTCGAGCTCCCGTACCACCAGGCGATCATGCGCGACGAGATCCCTCTGTCGATCGGCGCCGGGATCGGCCAGTCGCGGACGATGATGCTGCTCCTCCGCAAGGCGCACCTCGGCGAGGTCAGCGTGAGCGTCTGGCCGCAGGTGCTGAAGGACATGTGCGCCGCGCGGAACATCGACGTGCTCGAGTAGCGTTCCGCCGCGCCGGGCGCGGTTCTAGTCGAGAGGGGGACGCAGAGATGGCATCGGATTTCGACGCCCAGCTGAAGGAAGAAGGCAAGAAGTTCGTGGAGCCGGACGAGGTGATCCTCGCCTCCGTCGTGGCGCGGGCCCGCGGCGCGGGGGTCGCTCAGGGCGGCGGCAACCTGGGCGCCTCGATGGTCGGCAGCGTGTGGACCGGCAAGTCGAGGGACGGCGCGGAGTCGGCCGGGCTCGAGCTGACGAGCCCGATGGCCCTCGCCCTCACTCAGAAGCGGCTGATCGTGTTCAAGATCGAGACGAGCGGGATGGGCAAGCCCAAGGGCGTCGTCGGGCTGCACAGCTCGGCGCCGCTCGAGGACGTCCAGTCGCTGAAGGTCAAGAGCCTGCTCGTCGGCAAGACGATGAAGGTCGCGCTGAACGGCGGCGAGGTCAAGCTGGAAGTCCCGGGCGGCCAAGACGCGAAGGGCTTCGCCGAGCAGTTCGAGCGGGCGAAGGCGAACGCCTGACGCTCAGACCTGCGGGCGAAGCAGGAAGATCATCGTCGGGTTGAGCGGCCCCAGGAGGCGCAGGAGCGGTGCGGGCGCGTCGCAGAGTAGTCGCACCGGCAGGCTCAGCTCCTCGAGCTCCTTGTAGACCCGCATCGCCGCGATCGTTGCCTCCTCGTGGTCGAAGCCGGCCTCGCCGAACAGGCGTTCAGCGCGGCCTCGCGTCGGGAGGTTGCAGTCGTAGTGGGTCCCCCGGTGGGCCGCCCGGACGTACGGGTCTGCGAAGCGCCTCGGAACCCAGCTCAGGAACGGCAGCCGGAAGTGCGGCTCGACCAGGCCCCAGCGGTTCGGGACGGCGAGGTAGCAGACGCCGTCCGGGCTCAGGACGCGCCTGACCTCGCGCAGGTGGTGAAGCTGGTCGGCCTGCTCGCCGACGTGCTCGATCACGTGGTTGGAGAGAACGACGTCGAATGAGCCGGGCTCGAAGGGCAGCTCCGTCCCGTCCACCTGCGTGAACTCGTAGCCATCGGTCGTCTTGCGCTGGTCGTTCACGTCCACCGCCGCGACGCGGCCGTTCGGCCCGACGAGCTCGGCCAGCGCGCTCGCGATGTAGCCGGAGCCCGCACCGATGTCGAGCAGGCGGGCACCCTCCAGCGGCCGGACCGTCTCGACGAGGCGAGCGATCTTCCGCGCCTTCAGCAAGCGCGAGTCGTGATCGAGGATCGCGTGCGGCTGCCGCTCCGCCGGAGCAGCGGTAGTGGAGGCGTCGACGCTCACTGCGGCCACGGTATCGGCGGTGTCGGCCGGCTCCTTGAGGGACGCCGGCGCAACGCCGATGAGGCTGGAGTGTCCGCGGAGGCTCACTCATGAAGCGCGCGCTCCGCATGGCCGGGACCCTGCTGATCACGGGCGGGTGCGCGGCGTACCTCGTCTGGAAGATCGATCTCTCCCAGACGGCGCACGTGCTCGCAAACGTCCGGCCGGGCTACTTCGCAGCTGCGCTCGCGCTGCTCTTCGCCACGATCCCGCCGCTCGCCTGGCGCTGGCGGCTGCTTCTACGGGCCCGCGGCATCGACGACAGCCTGCCGTGGCTGATGCGCGCGTACCTCGTCTCCTACGCGGCGGGTCAGGTGCTGCCGACATCCCTCGGCGGGGACGCCACCCGGATCTTCGAGACCTCACGCCGGCACCCCGGACGCGGCGGCGACATCGCGGGCTCCGTCCTGCTCGAGCGCGCCATCGGCGGGGCGGCCACGCTCGTCCTGGCGGCGATCGGGTTCGGCCTTGCCTAGGGAGCTACGACGTCGGCGCCTATCTCTGGGTCGAGCTCGGCTTCGTCCTGGCGGCGGTCGCCCTGTTCGTGCTCCTCTTTGCTCGCTCCGCTCGGCCGCTGCTGGCACGCCTGGCGCCGGTGCTGCGGCTGGTCAAGCTCGAACGGCCGGTGCGGGCCGTCTACGAGGCGATGCACGCGTACCGCCGCGACGCAAGCGTCCTCGCGACGGCGTTCGCGGTGACGCTTGCCCTGCAGACGGTTCGGATCATCACGATCTGGCTCGTGGCGGAGGCCGTGCACGTCCACCTCTCGCCGCGGCCGTTCTTCGTCATGGGCCCGCTGCTCTTCCTCGTCATGCTGGTCCCGTTCACGATCAACGGCTTCGCGCTGCGCGAGTCGTTCTTCGTCAGCTTCCTCGGCAACCTCGGGGTTGCAGCCGACCCGGCCTTTGCCACCGGCTTCCTCTTCTTCTTGCTCTCGACGGGTCTGGCGCTGCCGGGAGCGGTGATCGTCCTCTGGGAGGGCCTGCTCGGCGCTAGCGCAGTGCGTCCTCGTAGACGGCGATCGTCTCCTCGATCACCTTCTGCCACGAGCAAAGCTCCGTGATCCAGGCGCGCGCGTTCTCGCCCAGGCGCCTGCGCAGGGCGGGGTCGGCGAGCAGACGGTCGATCGCCGCACGCAGCTCCTTCGGGTTGCCGGGCTCGACGAGGAGGCCGGTCTCCCCGTCGCGCACGAGGCCGAGCAGCCCACCGGTGGCCCCGGCCACCACGGCCCGGCCGTGCGCCATGGCCTCCGCGCAGACGACGCCGAAGCCCTCGCTGCGCGAGGGAACGACCACGACAGCGGCCCGGTTGAAGCGCTCCTCCAGCTCGGCCCGCGAGATGAAGCCGAGCGCGTCTGGGAAGAGGTGCCTGAGGGGGCCGTCGCCGGAGACGATCAGGTTGAGGCCCTCGCGCGCGGCCGCGAGGTCCTGCACGCCCTTCTCCGGCGAGAGCCGGCCGGTGTAGAAGACCTCCGGCGGGACGGCCTCCTCGCCAACCGTCTCGGGGATCTCGATCCCGATCGGGATGAAGCGGATGTTGCGGATGCCTGCCTGCTGCGCCGACTCGACGAGCGCCTGCGAGATGCAGATCGTGGCGCGCGCCCGGTGGCAGATGAAGCGCACGAGCCGCGGTTGCCGCCGCATCAACAGGAAGTCGTCGAGCGGCCCGCCCGAGATCGAGCCGAGCAGGCTGACCACGAACGGCTTGCCGGAGAAGAGCGCGATCACGCCGCCGGCGAGCCACATGGCGTGCACGAGGTCCGCGTCGCGGGCGGCTCGCCGCAGCGCCCGGATCATCGAGAGCGCGAGCAGCGGTGCGATCCAGGGCCGCCGCCGGACCGCGTGCATGATCCCGCCGCCCTGGTACGCGACCCCGTAGTCGTTGTAGACGCCGGGGTGCACGACCTCGACGTCGAGCCCCCGCGCCCGCAGCCGCTCGACCGGATCGGAGACGAATCGTCCCGCGAAGTCGTCCGCGTGCCGCGGGTACGAGGTCGTGAAGACGACGACCTTCACCGGTCGGCTAATCGGTACGCCTGCGGCCGCGGCCGCCGAGGTCCTTGTTCGACTCCATGTCGAACCACATCGCGAAGAGCGAGAACTGCGACCCGAAGATCAGCAGCAAGGCCACGAGCACGACGGTCGCCGCGGTGATCGAGTTTCCCTCCGCGCGCAGCACGATCACCGCGATCCCGAGGCCGAACCCGAGCAGGCTCATCAGGATGCCCAGCAGGTAGAAGAAGACGAGCGGGTGGAAGTCGCGGATCACGTACTTCTCGCGCAGCCGCCAGAAGAAGCCCTTCAGGAGCAGCCACGAGATCCTGGGCACGACCTTCCGCAGCCGGATCCCCGAGCGCTCACCGACGCCGTAGATCGGCCGAGACGGGTAGTCACGCACGCGGCCGTTCCACACGTTGAGGTGGACGAGCATGTCGTTCGGGAAGCCGTAGCGCGTGTAGATCCGGTCGAGGTCGAGCAGCTCGAGCATCTCGAGCGAGATCGCCGTGTAGCCCGACTGCGAGTCGGCGACGTGCCAGTAGCCGGAGGCGATCTTCGTGAGAAGGCTGAGGAGCGCGTTGCCGAGATAGCGGTAGCGCGGAATCACTTCCCAGGCTTGGCCGGTGAAGAGCCGGTTGGCCTTCGCGTAGTCGACCTCCTTACGGGCGACCGGCGCGCAGAGCGTCTCGAGGTCGGCGGGGTCCATCTGCGCGTCCGCGGCCATCACCGCGGTCACGTCGATCCGCTCCTCGAGCGCGCGCTTGTAACCGGTGATGATCGCGCCGCCGACGCCGAGGTTGCGCTCGTGGACGATCAGCTCGATGCGCGGGTCGTCCAGGCCGCGGACGACCTCGGCCGTGCGGTCGCGCGAGGCGTCGTCGACGATCAGGATGCGGTCGACGAAGTCGGGAATCGACCCGACCGTCTCGGCGATCAGCTTTTCCTCGTCGTGCGCGGGCACGACGACGGCAACTCGCTTGCCGTCGAGCATTCCTCCTAGTTAGGCGGAGCGGTGGGCGATCCTGCCCACCGGCTCCCAGAGGAGCGCGGCGGCGATCCCGATCAGCAGGCCGATCAGGGCGGCCACGATGACCGAGTTGCGCCGGCTCTGCGCCGTCGTCTTCGTCGGCACGGCGCGGGCGATCACGCGGCCCTTCTCGACGGTCTGCGCGACGGAGAGAAGCTGCTGGGCCGTGGCCTGCGACTGCACGACCTGGCTCCGCTGCTGGGTCAGCGAGCTGAGCGCGAGCCCGAGGACGAGCCCGCGGTCGGTGCTCGCGGAGGAGGCCGCCTTGCGCAGCGCGGGCAGCTGGCGATCGATTCCGGCGAGCGTCTGGGCGTAGTTCGCGAGCTGAGACTTGAGCGTGGCGATCTTGATCGCGACGTAGCCGGAGGTGTCCTTGATCACGATCCCGGCGAGCGCATTGGAGGCGATCCCGATCTTGCGCGGCGCCCCGCCCGTGACGGTGACCCGCACGAGCGGTGTCTGGCCGAGCTTGGTCAGCGAGCCGGAGACGGTCTGCGACGAGACGTGCCCGCGCAGCTTCGAGACCGGCATCCCGGCCTGGCGCGCTGCCGCACGCAGCGCGGCCTCGCTGTGGATGATCGTGCGCACCGTCGAGGGATTGGTCGCCTGGCTCTGAATCTGGGCGGAGCCGCCCGGCGAGAGCGGCTGGCCAAGGTAGATCGTCGACTTCGCGGTGTAGACCTGCTTGCCACCGACCGAGACCAAGAGCCCGATCGCGATCCCCGCGACGAGCCCCGCGGCGGGCAGCCACCAGCGCAGCAGGAGCGCGTTCCAGTAGCGCCGCAGATCGACCTCCCGCTCGGCGTCGGGATCGGGCAGGTCGCTCTCCTTCGGGCGTGGCTCGGTCGAGGTGCTCACAGCGCGCCCGACTCTACCCGCGCCCCTTCGGCGCCATCGCGAAGACCCGCGCGTAGCCGACGAGGTAGAGCCACTCCCGGTCGGTCACGACAGCGCCGTACTTGCCGCGCCGGAAGTACCAGAGCAGCTTGCCGGTGCGCGCGTCGGCCGCATAGGTGCGGCCCTTGAAGCTCGAGAAGTAGACGACGCCGTTGATCACGACCGCGGAACCGGAGATCGGGGCGTTCGCCTTGAGCCGCCAGCGGACGTCGCCCGTGGCCGCGTCGAAGCAGTAGAAGTAATGGTCGTAGGAGCCGACGTAGACGCGCTGGTTCCAGACCGCCGGCGAGCCGTAGACGTAGCCGCCGGTCCCGTGCGACCAGCGCAGCTTCCCGGAGGTCGCGCCGAACGAGTAGACCTTGCGGTCGGTCGAGCCGATGTAGACGCGGTCGTAGGCGACCGCCGGCGTCGAGTAGAACGTGCCGCTCGCGCCGAGCCGCGCCTGCGCGCCGGCCTTCCAGACGAGCTTGCCCGTCCGCGCGTTGAGCGCGTAGACGTGGCTGTCGTAGGAGCCGAAGTAGACCTTGCCGCCCGCGTAGGCCATCCCGTCCTTGACCTTGTTGCCGGTCTGGTAGCTCCAGACGGTGCGGCCGGTCTGCGTGCTGAGCGCGTAGACCTTGCCGCGCCAATCGCCGACGTAGACGAGCTTGCCGACCACGAGCGGCGACGACTCGGTCGGGCCCATCCGCACGCGCCAGCGCACCTTGCCGGTGTCGGCGTCCATCGCGATCGTCTCGCCGTCGAGGCCGGAGCGGTCGGCGTTGCAGGGCGGCTTGTTCAGGAACGTCATGAAGACGGTGTGGTCGGCCACAGCCGGCGTCGCCGCGGTGCAGCGCCGTGTCCAGCGCTGCCAGACCGCGCCGTGCAGCTTCGTGTCGACCGCGTACAGCTTCCCGTTCGCGTTCGCGAAGTAGAGCCGTCCGTAGGCGATCGTGGGCGGGAACTCGACCAGCGCCCGGCCTCGGAAGTACCAGCGCACCCCGAACGGCGGCCGGATCCGCTCCGGAATGCCCTGCGGCGCGCCGTTGCGCGCGGCGTCGTAGCGGTAGGTCGGCCAGAGCACCTTCGCCGGCAGCTTCGGTGGCAGCTTCGCCTGCGTCGTGACGAACTCGACCGACGACGAGCCGCGTACGTCGCGGCCCTCGTGCTTCTTGTAGAGCGCGTAGGCGACGAGCCCCGCGGCCACCGCCAGCACGACTGCCGCCAGCACGATCAGCGCGCGTTTCATCGTCGCCGGGACTCGACCGCGTAGAGCCGCGAGTAGCCGTGCAGGAGCAGCCGGCGGCCGTTACCGGAGACCGGCACGAACGCGCCGTCCGGGAACCGGAACACCTGCCGGCCGGTGCGCGCGTTCACGCCGTAGATCCGGTGCTGGCGGTTGGCGAAGTAGACGATCCCGTCGACGATCGTCGAGGCGCCGCCGATCGAGCCGGCGGTCGGAAAGGTCCAGAGGATCCGCCCGCTCGAGGCCGAGAGGCAGTAGAAGGTCCCGGTGTAGGAGCCGATGTAGACCCGCCCGTTCCGGACGGAGGGCGACGAGTAGACGTATGCGCCGGTGTTGAGCGCCCAGAGCCGCCGCCCGGTCGTCGAGAAGGCGGTCAGCGAGTTGCCCGTGGACGACGGCACGAAGATCCGCCCGTCCGCGACGGCCGGCGTCCCGTAGATGCGCCCGTTGACGGAGCTCGACCAGCGCAGGCGCCCGTCCCGCGCCGAGAGCGCGAGCAGCCTGCCGCCGTAGTCCCCGATGTAGATCGTTCCGTTCACGAGGGCCGCACTCGAGGTGATCTTGTACCCGGAACCGTAGGTCCAGCGGGCCCGGTGCGTGCGCAGGTCGAGCGCGTAGACCCGCCCGGCCCAGTTGCCGAAGTAGTCCACGCCGTCCACGACGACCGGCGACGACTCGATCGGCGAGCCCGTGTCGTACGTCCAGAGAACATGCCCGTTGTAGCGGTCGAGCACCCAGACATGGCCGTCCATGCCGTGCACGACGAGCTGCTTGCCGGCCACGGCGGGCGAGGCGGCCATCTTCCCGTGCGGCGTGGCGCGGCGCCAGACGGTCGCGCCCGTGCGCATCGAGAAGGCGCGCACGACGCCGTGGAAGTTGGAGACGAACGCGACCTCGTCGTCGACGACGGCCGGAAACTCGATCAGCGCGCCGACGGGCTTGCTCCAGACGAGCCGGAACGGCGGCCGCACGTGGATGTACGGCTGGTCCTGCGTGCGGTTCGGCGACGCGCCGTACATCGTCCACTGCAGCTTCGTCTGGAAGGCGCGAACGGCCACGAACGGGCGGTTGCTCCACGAGGATCCGGCGCGTGAACGGGTCGTAGCCGCGCTTCGCGACGGTCGTGACCAGGCGGCCTCGATGCGGGAGCAGGATCCGCGCGATGCCGTGCCGGTTGGTGCGGCCGGGGCGGCCCATCACGTGGACGGTCGCGCCGGGCACCGGGGTGCTCAGGTCGCCGTCGATGACGGCGAGGCGGATCCACGACGGGTGCGGCTTCGGGATCTTCGGCCTGACGAGAGCAGCGGGGGACGCCTGGTGTCCGGACGGTTGGGCGTGCTTGCTCGAGCCGCATCCCGCAAGCAGCAGCAGAACGACCAAACCGACCCCGAATCGACGCATCACGGCAGGCTAGACGTGCTCCCGGCTAGCGGGTTCCCTCCGCCTTTTCCCACATCAGCGGCGCGCCTTCGCGCAGGTAGCGCCCGAGCGCCGCGACCGTCGCCGAGCTCATCAGCAGGTAGTAGTAGGCGATTCCGGCGCCCGGGACCGGCAGGCGCAGGCGGCCCGCCGCGGCGAGCGCGAGCCACGCGGCCTGGGCGGCGAGCGCAGCCTGGTACGGCCAGCCTTCGCCGACGAGCGCGATGCTCGTCGCGAGCAGCGTCACGTGCAGGAAGCCACTCGCGTAGCGCAGGACGCGGTGCGAGAGCAGCTCGGCCAGGTAGAGCGGCGGCTGCCCGCGCAGGCTGCCGGCCTCGAACAGGTGCCGCCACGACCAGGGCAGCATCCGCACCTTGCGCCGGAACTCGTCCTCGTTGTCCTTGCTCGGCTTCTCGAACGCGAGCGCCTCGGGCTCGTAGACGGCTCGGCGGCCGCGCTGCACCATCAGCGCCGGGAAGCCGAGGTCGTGCCCGAACGGCCACTCGACGTAGTCGTCGCGCCGGACCGCGTAGATGGCGCCGTTGCCGCCGGTGATCGAGCCGAGCGCGGACTCGCTCTCCCGCAGCCAGAGCTCGTAGCGCCAGTAGAGACCCTCCTTGTTGGTGCCGTCCTGGCGCTGGAACTGCACCTGCCCGCAGACGTACGCGACGTCCGGGTCGGCGAAGCTGCGCACGAGCTTGCGGAGCGCGTCGGGCGCCCAGGTCGCGTTCGCGTCGCCGAAGGCGAGGATCTCGCTCTCGGTCTCGCGGACGGCCGTGTTCATCGTCGGCAGCTTCCCGCCGCGCTCGCACTCGAGCAGGCGAACGCGCCCGTCGAAGCTCTGGACGATCTCGTGCGTGCGGTCAGTCGATCCGTCGGAGGCGACGACGAGCTGGAGCTTGTCGGCGGGATAGTCGAGCTCGAGCAGGTTCTCGACGCGAGCCTCGATCACGTCCTCCTCGTCGTGCGCGGGCACGATCAGCGTCACGGTCGGGGTGATGTCGTCCTTCGCTATCTCTCGGCGGCGGAGCTGTCTCAATCCCGCCGCAGCAACGGGATACCCGACGTGGGTCCATGCGAGCCCGCCCAGGCTCGCCCAGAAGAGCGCCTTCAAAATCACGCCGTCACGGTACCGCGCCCGCGCGGTCGATCGCTCTGGCGACAAGCGTGGGACGGGCGAGCATCGAGAGGTGGCCGGCGCCCGGGATCTCGACGAAAGGCACCTTCATGAGCGCCGCGGTCTGTCTCCCGGAGCTCACCGAGTCGACGGTGTCGCGGCTTCCCCAGGCGACGAGCGCCGGCACTCGCACGCTTTCGAGGGTCGAGGCCGAGACGCCCTGGATGCCGTGACCGAGCATGGACGCGAAGGCCGCAGCGGTGCCGCTGACGCGAAACGGCCGCTCCCACTCCTCGATGAAGGCGTCGCTGAAGGGCGGCGAGCCGGTCCCCCAGGCGCTGCGCAGCCCCTTGCGGTAGAGCCAGTCCCAATCGGTCGCGATCCGGTAGAGGCTCGTGTACCACGGCGGGACGAGCAGGTGCGACAACCAGCTCGCGCCGCCTCCCCCGGGCCGTGCATCGCCGTCCAGAAGCACGATCCGCCTCGTTGCATCCGCCGAGCTGCCGGCCACGGAGACGGCGACCGCTGCGCCGAGCGAGTGGCCGACCACGGTCGGCCGCTGCAACCCCATCCGCCGGTCGAAGCTCCGGACGAGCTCGGCCCAGTGGGCGAGCGTGTACGGGCCGCGTCGCTGCGAGTAGCCGAACGGCGGCAGGTCGAGCGCGAAGACCCGGTGCGTCCGGCCCAGCAGTGGACCGACCCGCTGCCAGACCCAGGCCGGCTCGATGAACCCCCCGAGGAGGACGACGGGAGACCCGTGCGACCCCCAGCTCTTGTAGGCGAGCTGGGTCCCGTCCACCTGCACGTACGGGCCGGGATAGAGCTTCGCCGCCGCGACGTCGCGGCCGGACGTGACCGCGTTGAAGATCAGCGACGCGACCGTCACGGCCACGAAAAGGCCGAGCAGACCGAGCCCGATCCAGCGGAGCACGCGCTTCAGCCGCTGCACCCGAACAGGCTAGTCGAGGAACTTCAGCGCGAAGTAGAACGCGGAGACGCGGCCGCGCCGCACATCGATGCCAGAGGGCCTTCGCCGAGTGTCCCGCAGCCGCAGCTAAGGAGCGCGGCGGTAAGCAGGAAAGAAGCCGTCGAAGCCTTGCCCGCCAAGCCCGCGATACGCATCGTCATCATGGATAGCCTTCCCGACCGCGGACTCGAGCAATCCGCCTTCGTCGAAGCGGAGCTTGAACTGGAGCAGCGAGTCGTCGGCGCCGCCGACCCCGCCGCCGAGGTGGAAGCGCTCGTAGCCCTCGCCGCGGGCCCACTCGGCGGCGCGCAGGAAGAGCAGGTTGTTCGCGCCGCCGACTTCGCTCGGACGCGCCCAGGTGGTAGTGGAGCCACGGCTTGCACGCGAGACCGAGCAGCGCGGCGGTGACACCGTGGTCGCCGATGGCCTCGAACAGGACGAGCCACTCGCGGCCCGCGAGCGCCTCCCAGTACTCGGCAGGGAAGTAGTAGAAGCCGGTCGCATCCTTCTCGGCCATGGTGCGCTCGTAGAGGCTCGCGAAGCCGCTGAGGTCCGGCGGCGCGACGGTGATTCGGGTCTCGACCGGAGCCGCCTCGGCCTTGCGCACCGCCCGGCGATGGTGGCGGTGCAGCCGCTCGAAGAGGTCGCCTTCGTCGAGCCGCCAGGCGACCGTCCCGCCGCGGGGCTCGACGTGGAAACGCGAGTAGCGCTGGTTCTGGAAGCGCGGGTGGAACCACGTAAAGGTCGTCACGAGACCGCGCTCCCGGCACCAGTCCTCGTAGAGCTCGTAGAACCGCGGCGAGTCGCCGACCGGCCCGCCGAAGCCGTAGAGCCCGGTCACGTCGTGCGTCCCGTCGAGCTCGCGGACGATGCACGGGAAGACGGTTCCTTCGGCGTGGAGCAGCAAGAGCTCGCCCGGGTCGAGCAGGGCCGCCGTCTCGGCGTACTCGCGGCTCAGGTACGTGTCGTCGGGAACGGCCGCGTCCCAGTCGCCGGGCGCGACCTCTTCCAGGCTCACTTGCGGGCCCGGGCGCGCTCGATGTTCACCGTGTCGACGGCGGGCTTCTCGCCGGGCCGGCCGAGCTCGCTGAACGTCCGCCAGAGGATCTTCAGGTCGAGCCGGAGCGACCAGTGGTCGATGTACCAGATGTCCTGCTCGATCCGCTCGGGCCAGCCGATCGACTCGCGGCCGTTCACCTGCGACCAGCCGGTGATCCCCGGCTCGACCGACAGGCGGCGGCGGTCGTGCTCGGAGTAGTGCGCGGCCTGCTCGACGAGGTCGGGGCGCGGGCCGACGAGGCTCATCTGGCCGCGGACGACGTTCCAGAGCTGCGGCAGCTCGTCGAGGCCGGTACGGCGCAGGAAGCGGCCCGAGCGAGTGATCCGCGGATCGTTCTCGACCACGCCGAACGGATCGTCGGTCAGCTGCGCCGCGAGCTCGAGCGCGTTCTGCACCATCGTGCGGAACTTGAGCATCCGGAACGGCTTGCCGTCCTTCCCTGCCCGTTCCTGGGCGAGGAACGCGGGACGGCCCGAGTCGACCAGGATCCAGACCGCGATCCCGGCCAGCAGCGGCGAGAACAACACGAGCAGCAGCGCGCCGGCCACGCGGTCGGCGACCCACTTGACGGCCCTCACCTGCGCACCTCGCGGTAGAGGCGGTCGTGGGCCTGCGCCGAGTGCTCCCACGTGAGGGCGTCCGCGGCGCGCGCGGCTCCGGCGGCGGCCGCGGCGAGTCTCTTCGGCTGGAGCAGGCGCGTGCAGGCGGCGGCGAGCGCCTTCGGGTCGTCGACGGGCACGACCTCGCCCGCCTTGAACTCGCGCACGATCTCGCCGAGGGAGCCGACGTCGGTCACGACCACCGGGCGACGGTAGCCGATCGCCGTCGCGAGCACCCCGGACGAGTCGAGCTGCCGGTACGGCAGGACGACGGCCGCCGCGCGGGCCATCAGAGCGGGCACCTCGTCGGCCTCGATGAAGCGCAGCTGCCACTCGACGTTGGGGTCGGTGCTCGCGGGGACCGGGTCGAGCGGGTCGCCGGCGACGACGAGCTTGGCGGCGCGGATCTCCGGCAGCGCCTGCAGGAGCACGTCGAGCCCCTTGTAGTCGCGGATCAGGCCGAAGAAGAGCAGCGTCCGGCCCTCGGGCGGCGGGAGCGGCTCGCCCTCGAAGACCGGGTGCGGGATGCGGACGATTCGCTCCCGCGCGAGGCCGAGCTCGACGAGCTGCTCGACCGCGCGCTGCGAGTGGACGACGACGCGCTCGGCCGTCTCGAGCACGTCCGGCCAGACGGGGAGCGCGCGGCGACGGCGAGGCATCACGTCATGCGCGGTCAGGACGACTGGCCGCTCGTCGGCGACGCGGCGCAACCAGCGCAGGTCGAGCTCGGGACGCGGGAGCCACTGGACGTGCACGACGTCAGGGTCGAGCCGCTCGATCCGGCGCACCAGGCGCGCGACGCTCGGCGCGTACTCGAGGCCCTTCGCAGCGAGGCGGAGCGGCGAGCGGCGGAAGACGCGAGTCGAGACCGGCGCGAACAGCTCCTCGCGGTCGTAAGCGACGGCCTCGGGCGCGCGGCCGTGCGGGAAGCGCGAGGTCAGGAGCGTGACCGCGTGACCCTCGGCGGCGAGCGCGGTCGCGAGCGCGTGGTCGTAGGGCGGCGTGTACGCGAGCGGGTCGACGAGCGCGATCCGCATCAGACGCGGGAGCGGAGGTAGCCGAGGCTGGCGACCGCGGGCGCGGGGTCGTCCGCGGCGAAGGTCGCGCGCACCTTCTTGCGGTTCAGGTAGTGGCGCAGGAACTCGCGGGCGGGAAGCTCGCGGCGGCGCGCCATCTGGGCGGAGACGAAGACGTCCTTGGCGAGGTAGATCCACGTCAGCTGCTCGGTCATCGTGCGCGGGTCCGCCGCCGCGCCGCAGAGGTCGTCGTAGGCGACCTTCGCGATGCCGAGCTCGGGGCCGGTGGCGATCCCGGCCCAGACCGGCGGGCGCGTGTTCACCTCGATCACCTTGAGCAGGCCGTCGCGCGGGTCGCGGACGAACTCGACATGGGCGAGGCCGCGGTAGTCGACCGCCGCGAGCAGGCGCAGGCCGAGATCGTGCACCTCCTGGTCGTGGCCCGACTCGAACACGGCGCTCGTGCCGAAGCGGAGCGGGCCCTGGCGGATCTTCCGTCCGACGACGCTCGCCAGGGGCGCGCCTCCCCGGCCGATGTAGGTGAAGAGCGAATAGACCTGCTCGTGCGAGTCGGGCACGAGCTCCTGGACGACCGTCTCGAAGCCGTGCTCGCGGGCGCGTTTCCAGGCGGCCACGGCCTCCTCGACGGTCGCGGCGGGAACGGCCTTCTCGCCGAGCGCGGCGGCGAATTCCTGGCCCTCGAGCGGCTTGACGAGGAGCGGCGGCTCGAGGCGTGCTTCGAGGAGCGCCTGGGCGCTCTCCGCGCGAAAGGTGTGCGGCGAGGCGATGCCGGCCTCGGCGGCCACCTCGGGCAGCAGGTCCTTGCGGCGCAGCCTCCGGACGGCCTCGGGGTCGTCGGGCAGCGGGACGTCGGCGATCGCGCGGATCTCGTCCCAGCGGCGCAGAACGGTGTCGACGTTCTCGTCACGCTCGAGGAAGAGGACCGGCCGCTCACCTTGTGCGCCAGCGTGGCGGAGCGCCTCGAGCACGGCGTCGTCGTCGGGCGCGACGGTGCGGCGGCGCAGGTAGCGCGAGCGCAGCCCGAACTCGTAGCGGTGGCGGGCGATTCCCTCGACCGGCACACCGTCGCGCCCGAGGCTGCGCACGATCGCAAGGCCGGCATGGAGCAACCCGTAGACGACGGCCGGCCTCATGCGAGCACCTCCTCGTAGGCGGCGATCGTCGCGTCGGTGACCGCAGGCCAGGCGAAGCGTTCCTTGATTCGCTCGCGGGCGGCCGCGCCCAGGCGCTGACGCAGCTCGGCGTCTCCGAGCAAGCGTTGCAGGGCGGCCCGCAGCGCGGCGACGTCGCGCGGTGGCACGAGCAGGCCCGTCTCCTCGTCGACGACGAGGTCGAGCAGGCCGCCGACCGCGGAGGCCACGACCGGCCGCCCGTACGCCATCGCTTCCGCGCAGACCACGCCGAAGCCCTCGCGCTGCGACGGGCACGCGACGACCGCCGCGCGCTCGTACAACGGCCCGAGCTCGTCGTGCGGGACGAAGCCCAGGGCGCCGGGCACCTGCGAGCGCAGCGGGCCGTCGCCCGCCACGACGAGCTTCATCCCGTCGGCCGCCTCCACGAGCTCCAGGATCCCCTTCTCCGGCGAGAGCCGCCCCGCGAACAGCACCTCCGGCGGCTCCGCGGGCTCGCCCACCGACTCGGGAACCTGCACGCCGCTCGGGATCACGCGCACCTCGCGCGCGCCGAGCTCGCGGGCCGCGTCCGCCAGCGCCTGCGAGGGACAGATCACGAGCCGCGCCTTTCGCACCACCCGCCGCGCGAGCGACCGAGCCCGGCGCGCGAGCTCGACGTCACTCCCCCACAGCTGGAGCACGAACGGCTTGTCCAGCCGGGCGGCGACGATCCCGGTGGGCAGCCAGTGCGCGTGGACGAGGTCGGCGCCGTCCGCCCGGCGCCGGGCCTCGACGCGGAAGTTCCGAAGCATCGCCGGCACCATCGCCGCCAGCCAGGGCCGCCGCCGGAGGTTCCCCGGAATCCCGGAGCCGTACGCGATCCCGTAATGCCGGAAGTCGAGCGGCGAGACGACGTCCACGTCGACCCCCCGCTCCCGCAGGCACGACACCGCCTCGCCTAGGAAGTTGACGGTCGAGTCGCCCTCGTAGCGCGGGTAGGACGTCGTCAGCACGAGAACTTTCATCCTCGCGCGCGAGCGAAGACGGAAGGCGTCACGAGCACGAGCATCGCGAAGATGTAGAAGTAGAGGAACGACATCGTCAGGTAGAAGACGTTCGCGGCCATCGTCCCGACCAGCGCCGCCGTCAGCCCCCACGACAGCGGTCGCACCCGCGCCGCCAGCGGGTCTCGCGCCGCCGCGAGCGCCCGGCCCAGCCGCCGCGCCGCCCCGAGGCGCGCGAACAGGTACCAGAGGAAGACCGCGAACAGCGCCGTCCCGACCAGCCCGCCTTCGACGAGCAGCGCGACGTAGTACGAGTGCGGCCCCCAGTTCGTCTTGCCGGTGACGAACTCGTAGTAGACCGAGAAGTTGTTGAACCCGAGCCCGAAGAACGGGTGCGTGTGCAGGATCTGCGGAACGAAGCGGTAGACGTCGAGGTGGGTGGTCGACCCCGTTCCTCCGTGGATCCGCGAGCTGATCACGACACGGAAGAAGTGCCGCCGGTGGTAGAGCTCGTAGCCGACCGGGATGAGCACGAGGACGAGCGGCAGCACGGCCAGCCGCGAGAAGAGCAGGTGCCGGTACGGGACGAGCAGCACGAGCGTCCCGCAGACGAGCCCGAGGGCGCCGCTGCGGGAGAGCGTCGCGAGCTCGACGATCAGCACGAACGCGATCAGGACCGCGAGCCAGCGCCGCAGCGGGTCCCTCCACCCGAGCCGCAGGTAGAGCGGCGTCAGGATCAGGATCGGCATCAGCAGCATGATCCCGAGGTGGTTCGGGTCGCCCGTGAGCGCATTGGGCCGGTAGACGCTCGTGCCGTTGACCGCGCCGTAGACGTTGATCTGGCTTCCACCGTGCGTCAGCGGCTGTAGGAACAGCGCATCGAGGTTGTGCCCGGACTGGGCCGCCAGGAGCTGCAGGATCCCGTAGCCGGCGTTGGCGACGATCCCGCCCAGGAACCACGCCAGCGTGCGCCAGTAGAAGCGCCGCGAGCGGCCGGTCAGGTAGATGACGCCGACGATCAGGAAGGCGAAGTGGAGCAGCCACTTGACGATCCCCTTGCCGAACTGGTCGAGCGCCTGCGTCGTCTGCAGGTTGAAGAAGCCGATCAGGTAGACGAGCAGGAAGGCGCCGCCGAAGACGATCAGCACCGCCGCCGTCCGCGGCACGCGGCCGCGCGCCCGCCCAACCCGGTCGAGCGCGAAGGCCACGAGGAACCCGGTCGCGGTCAGGTCGGCCAGGAAGACGGAACCGGCGACCTGCCACTGCACCTTCTCGAAGGTTGCGCAGAAGACCGCGGCCAGGAAGAAGAACGGGACCAACCCGCTCTCGGCCGCGGCGAAGCCGCGACCTCCGCTCCTCGGCGGCTCCGTCGAGCCTACGCCGCTCTTGCTCTCGCGCCTCATTCCAGGCTCCAGAGCCGCTCGGCGAGCTCCTCGGGCTGCTCGCCCTCGACGACGCCGTCGGCGTAGCGTGCGACGAGCCCGGCGACGCCCTGGTCCTCGCTCATGCGCGAGTCTGCGAGCCAGGGAATCCCGTGGATGCGCTTGACGGCCGCGCCGACGAGGCTCAGCGAGGGCGGCCCCGTCGTGACGACGGCGTCGATCCCCTCGCGGCTCACGAGCCGGACTGCGGCCTGCACCGCAAACGGCACCCAGAGGCCCGGGGCAAGCGATCGGATCCGGTGGACGAACGCCTGCGTGGGCCTGCGCAGCTCGCCGTCTCGGCTCGGCGCGGCAGCGTCGTCCGGCACGAGAACGTGCGTCTCGATCCCGAGCGCGGGCAGGCGGAGACCGCCGTCGTCCGGCGGCATAGACGTGGTGACGAGCAGGACCTTCACGGGACGCGGTAGAGAACGTACCGCCCGTCCGCGTATGCGCGGGGCAGCGGGAAGCGACTGTGGAGGGCGCGCCGGCGGTCGACGAGCAGCCAGTCCGCGCCGGAGTCGTGCAGCACAGAGAGCGGCCCGCCGCGGTGGAAGAAGCGCAGCGCCTCGCGGACGCGGCGCGCCGGATGGTTCGCCTTCGTGTCGCTGCTGTGCGTCGCGGGCGTCGCGTTGACGTACACCGGCAGGAACGCGGCCACCTGGTAGGCGGTCGCCGCGTCGGAGAAGACGACGGCTCGCTCCGGGACGCGTTCGCGCAGCGCCTGCACCAGCGGTGCCGGCAACGGCTCCACCACGCCGGCCGGCTTGCCCCAGTGCGAGTAGCCGTGGACGGCGACCGGCAGCACGAACAGCGCGACCGCGGCGGTGGCGAGCGGGCCGTCCCGCTCGAGCGTCGGCAGCCGCTTGCCCCAGAGCACGCCGACCAGCAGTGCGGCGCCCGTCGCGGCGAACGACGCCCAGGTCAGCCACGCCGGGCCGCCGTGATCGTGCCGGTAGGGCGTGCCGAAGTCGCCCGGGAAGCGGATCTGGAGCAGGATCCCGGCGGCGAGCGCCGCAGGTAGCACGGCTACGCGCAGGAGCCGCGTGAGCACCAGCGCAGCTCCGGCGACGACGAACATCCGCGGCGCGAAGCCCACCAGGCGGCGAGCCTGCGAGATCGAGAGCGCGTCGGCGAAATGCGGAAACAGGAACTGGAGCAGCGCGATCGCGAACACGGCGAGCGTCCCGCCGAGCGCGAGCGCGGCCCAGCGCCTGCGCACGGCGAACACGGCGAGCGGTGCCAGTACGAGGGCCGCGAGCGCGACCGAGCCGCCGCGGCCGAAGAGCTCAGGCTTGAGCCGGTAGCTGTGCAGCCCGAACACATCGAGCTCGTGCGGGTAGTTCGCGAACGCGCGCCGCACCTCGCCGCCGCCCGGGCTGTACCCCGCGGTGTTGCGCACGACCGGCAGGAGCCAGAGGACGACTGCCCCGGTCGGCAGCGCGATCGCGCCGAGCAGCGCGGCGCCGCTCGCGAAATCGGTGCGAACCAGCAGCCAGCGCGCCAGCACGAAGCCGCCGAGCACGACCAGGACGAGCGCCGTGTGCGGCGCGTGCATCAGCGTCATCGCGCCCGCCGCGGCCCCGACCGAGACCAGCAGCGGCCACGATGGCGCGCGGAGGTAGGCGAACGCGAGCGCGAGCAGGGCCGGCAGCACCAGCATCCGGCTCGCGCTCGGCGCCTGTGCAAGCGCCGTGAGCGCGCCGCCGTGCCCGGGCGCGAGGCCGAGCAGCGCGAACGCCGCGAAGAGCGTCGAGAGGCCCGCCCAGCGCGAGCGGAAGAGCGCCACGCCCGACTCGTAGGTGAGCAGGAAGAAGAGCGGCGTCAGCACCGTCGGCAGGTGCAGCATCGCCTTCGTCGGGTCGACCCCGGCGAGCTTCGAGACGAGTGCGACGAAGCCGTGCCAGAGCGGGAAGGCGTATCCCGGGTGCAGCCCGCCGTCGCGGTACTCGTCGAGGCTGCGGAGCGAGATCGAGCCGAAGTCGACGAGCTTCCGCACGCGCGCGAGGTGGAAGAACGCGTCGCCGCCGAGGTACGCGACCGACCAGAGCGCGATTCCGGCGGCCGCGCCGAGCACGAGCACTCCGAGCGCGACCCCCGACAGCCGCGGGGCCGGCCGGCGGAGCGCGAACGGCGCCGCGAGCAGGCCGAGCCCGCCCATCACGCCGAGCGCGAGCCAGATGGAGCCCTCCACCGCGAACATCAGCGCCATCCCGGCGAACAGCGCGGCGAGGCTCCAGACAAGTGCGGGGGCAAGCCCTTCCAGCCCGAGCGCGCGCGAGATCAGCGCCCCGGGAAGCAGCAGGCACGCCGTCGCCGCCGCGAGCCTGATCGCCAGCCCAGCCCCGTCCGCAGGAAGAAGCCGCGAGACTCCGAGCAGGGCAGGCGCAGCGACCCAGAGAGGTAGCCCGAAGCGCGGCGCGAGCCGCATGCGGAGATCCGCCGCCGCGACGCTCATTCCCGCTCCCGGCGCCGGCAAAGCGGGCGCCTCCGCTCTTTTTGAGCTCCGTCGAGCCTACGCTCATGGATGCAGGAGGCGCGCGACCTGGACGAGAGCCGGCTTGAGGTCGTCCCGCGCGAAGACGGCGTCCACGTACGGCGGCCGCTGCAGCGCCGGGCGCTCGCCCCGCAGCAGCGTGATCGCCCAGCGCCGGTGGTGCCCGTTCGCCGACACGGGAGCCGGCGGGTCGCCCAGCAGGTCCTCGTAGGCGATCCGCGGCAGGTCGACCCCGCACGCGGCCGCCAGCCCGTGCCACTGCCAGAGGCGGGGGTTGACCTCCATCAGGCGCAGGGTCCCGTCGCGGGCGTCACGCTTGAGCTCGACCTGCGAGAGGCCGGTGAACTGGAGCGCCCGCAGCAGGGTCAGACCCCGGTCGACGACCTCCTCGTCCCAGACAGCCTCGCCGACGCGGCACGTGCCGATCCCGCCCGGCGGCGTCTGACGCAGCTTGCGGCCGCAGAAGAGCCCGAGCGGCTCGCCGTCGCGGTCGAGGTAGCTGCCCAGCGTCATGAGCGCATCGTCGCCGCCGGGGATCAGCTCCTGGACGAGCGGCTCGTACTCCTCGGCCTCCGCGTAGGCGCGCTCGGCCTCCGCCGCGGTCTCGCAGCGGAACGCCTGGCGGCGGAAGCGGCGCTTGAAGCCCTCGGTGGCCGACGGCTTGACGAGCACGGGCAGGCCGAGCTCCTCCGCGGCGGCACGAGCCTCCCCGGCTGAGCCGGGCGCGCGCGTCCGCGGGACCGGGACGCCGGCGGCCTCGGCGGCCTCGTATTGCGCGCGCTTGCTCTGGATCCGCTGCAGGACGTCCCAGGGCGGAAACGGGTAGCGAAAGCCCTCGCCGAGCCGCTCAGCCCCGCGCGCGATCGCGTTCAACGGCTCGTCGTGCGTCGGGAAGACAGGCACCGGCCCCGCGAGCTGGTTGCCGATCTCGGCGATGAACGAGACGAACGCGTCCTCGTCCTGCGGGTCCGGCGAGAGGGCCGGCACCGCGTAGCGCGAGCGGAACCCGAGCGCGCTCTCGCGGTGGTCGACCGCGATTACCGGCACACCGGCGCGCCCCAGCGACCGGATCGCCGCGAGCCCGTTCACCCACCCGACGTCGACGACGATCGCCGCCGGCCTGGTCGCACCCGCGATCCGTTCCCGGATCCCTTGTAACAGACTGTTACTTGGAGGGTTCACGCCCCGGCTCCAGCAGCAGGTCCTGGGCACGTCCGCCGGCGAGCCAGCGCGCGGCCTGCGCGTAGGTCTTCCGCCGCTCGCCGCGGAACGTCACGGCGCGCAGGCGCATCGAGTTGAGCAGCAGCCGCCGGGCCCGCTCGGCGTCGCGCGGCGCGCCGTGCTTGGCGAAGAAGCGCAGGTGCCCGCGCAGCTGCTCGCGGTACATCGGCCCCCAGTTCTGCGAAGTCGTCGCGCCGCCGACGTGCACGAACTCCGCGCCGGGGTAGAACAGCACCTTCCAGCCGGCGCGGCGGAAACGGTAGAGCCAGTCGGTCTCCTCGCTGAACATGAAGAAATCCTCGTCGAAGAGGCCAACCGTATCGGCGGCCTCGCGCCGGACGAGCAGGCAGGCGCCCATCAGCCACTCCGCCTCGTAGACGCGGTCGTGCGCGAAGCGCGAGCCGTAGAACGCGTTCAGCGCGCGCGTCCGCGGCCCGAGCTTGCGCAGGAAGAAGTACTCCGTCGTCAAGCGCCAGATCGTCGGGAAGCCGCGCACGGTGCGCTGCAGCGAGCCGTCCGTGTTGATCAGCTTCGGCCCCACGACGGCAGCCTCGGGATGCTCCTCGGCGAAGGCGGCGAGTCGCTCGACCGCGTCCCCGACGGCCCAGGCGTCCGAGTTCAGCAGCAGGAAGTAGTCGCCCGAGGCCACGCGCATGCCCGCATTCGAGCCGCCGCCCAGCCCCTTGTTCTCCTGCTGGATCAGCCGCGCCTCGGGGAAGCGCTCGCGCACGAGCTCGAGCGTCCCGTCGGTCGAACCGTGATCGACCACGATCGTCTCGCGGCCGCGCACGCTCTCGAGGCACTGCTCCAGCCAGGGCAGCGCGTTGTAGGTGACGACGACGACGGAGACGTCAGCCATCGTGCTGCTGCTGCGGCCTCGGGCGAAGCAGCCCGCGAACGCTCTGCCAGCCGAGCAGAATCGCGCCCGGAATCGAGAGGCAGATCGTGACCGCGAAGAAGAGAAAGCCGGTCGCGAAGGCCTTGTCGGCGTCCACGCCGAGCCCGCCGAGGAAGCTGACGAAGAACGACTCGCGCACCGCGATCCCGTTGACCGTGAACGGCATCAGCAGGACGAGAAAGAGCAGCGGGCCCATCACGTAGTACGGCCTCGGCGAGAGGTCGACTCCGACCGCCTTGCCCGCCGCCCAGATCGCGAGTACGCGCACCGACTGGACGGCGACCGTCAGCGAGAAGACGCCGACGAGCAGACGCGGGTGGTGGCGGTACGAGTGAATGCCCTCGTAGGTCGCGCGGATCGGCCGCTCGAGCCGGAGCTTGCGCAGGAGCGGGACCGTCTTCGCCAGCAGGGGCCGCGCCCGGCGCGAGAACAGCCCGATCGCCAGCACGACGGTCGCGACGACGAAGCCGAGCTCGATCCAGAGATAGGCGCCGACGTTGTAGCGCCCGACTGCGAGCGCGAAGCCGACTCCCGCAAGCGTGAGCGTGGCCGCGCCGCCGAGCGCGCGCTCGAGCAGCACCGACCCCGCGACCGGCCCGCCCTTCCCGGGATGCCGCTTCGCCGTCTCGAAGATCCGCACCGCGTCGCCGCCGACCGCGGTCGGCAGCACCTGGCCGGCCGTGTACGCGACGAAGTACGCGCGTACGAGCCACGCGAGCCGGTCGTGGATCCCGCGCGCGTCGAGCAGCTTCTGCCAGCGCCATGCCATCGGCCACACCGAGAGCACCATGATCGCGAGCGCGAGGAGGAAGTAGACGAAGTCCGCGTGCGCGAGGATGTGCCCGACCCGCCGGATGTCGATCTTCCAGACGATGTACGCGGTGCAGAGGCCGGTGACGACGAGCGTCGCCACGACCCGGAGGGAGCGCCTCCTCAAATGTCAGACAACCTGGGCATCGGCCGCCAGGAAGCGTATGCACTCGGCCGCGCGCGTCGCCCGCTCGAGAGCCTCGTCGCGGGTGGAACCGGTTGCGAGCACGGCGCCGGCGCGGTCTGAGCCGCGGTAAGCGCGCACCCAGCTGACGCCTCTGATCGCCGCTGCGCCTTCGAGGCCGTAGGGCTCCCCGTCGCCGGCGAGGAAGCGGACGCAGGCCCCGCCGACTCGCCGTCTCGGCCGCAGCCGACGGTCCGAGACCGGCTCGCCGAGGGCCGCCGAAAGCGCGAGGCCGTCGAGGTCGATCCCGAGTGCGGCGTGGCAGAGCTCCGCGTCGTGGCCGCCGCCGAGCCGCGCCGAGAGCTCGAGCACCCTCGGGCCGTCCTGGTCGATGCGGATGCGGGTGACGGTCGGGCCGTTTCGGATCCCGAGCGCGCAGGCCGCGTCGCGGGCGAGCGTCGCGGCGGCGCGGGCGTGCTCGCTCTCCCAGACGTCCGCGAGCGGCGCCCGGTCGGTCACGGTCAGCGGGTGGAAGACGCCGTCCCGCGAGAAGGCGCTGACGCTCACGACCGGCGCCTCGGCGAGCTCTTCGACGAGACAGAGCCCGATCCGCGAGCCGTGCAGCGCGGCTTTGACCGCCGTGCGCAGCTCTCTGGAGGAGCGGACGAGCGCGCGGGCTCGGCGCCCCTGCCGGTCCGGGGGGCGCACGAGGCAGGGGACGCCGACCACTTCGTCCGGCGTCGAGACGACTCGCCAGCCCGTCTGCGGCACGCCGGCCTCCGCGAGCCGTTCGCGCTGGCGAAGCTTGGAGGTCGAGAGGACGGCTGTCTCGGGCGAGAGCGGATGCGGGATGCGCAGTCGCCCTGCGATCCTGGCGGCCGCTCCGACGGGCTGGTCGGCGCCGGGCGCGATCACGCCGTCGATCCGCTCGGCCTCGGCCAGCCGCTCGAGCGCCGGCTCGTCGTCGACCGGGACGATCGCGCGCCGATCGGCGTAGGCGAAGCCGGGGGCGCGCGGGTCGCGGTCGACCGCAATCACGAACAACCCGCGGGCGCGCGCCGCCTCGAGCAACCCGAGTTGCGCCGCGCCCGCCCCGAGCACGAGAAGTCGTTCCACCTGGCGACCTATTGTCGCGACCGGGCGAGACGGTGCCGGACCTGCGACAATTTGCACGTGGCGACGATCCTGGGGGAACGGATCGAGGAGCTCCGAACCGACCGCCAGCACGGCGGCAGCTGGATGGCGCGCCGGGCGGTCGAAGCGCTCGTGCAAGAGGCCGAGCGGGAGGCCGCGAGCGGCGATGAGCTGCTGGCCCGGCTGTCCTCGGCAGGCCACGAGCTCGCTGCGAGCCGGCCGGGCATCGGCGCGGTCGCGGGAGCGGTCGGGCGCCTGCTCGCCTGCGCGCAGATCGGCGCGAGCCTCGAGGCCGAGCAGCTTCGTCAGCTTGTCCGCGCCGAGGCCGAGGCGCTGGTGCACAGCGGCCGCCGCGCCGCGGCGTCGATCGCGATCCAGCTCCAGGAGCGCCTGCCCGACGCCGTCGTCCTCACGCACTCCGCGTCGGCGACCGTGCGCGAAGCGCTCCTGCGCACACCGCCCGAGCGCGTGATCTGCACGGTTTCCGCGCCGCAGGAGGAAGGCCGCATGTTCGCGCACGAGCTGCGCAAGGAAGGCCTGCAGGTCGAGCTCGTGGACGACGACGCGGCGCCCGCGCAGCTCGAGTGGGCGACGATGCTCCTTCTAGGCGCCGACACCGTCTACCGCTGCGGCACGCTCTGCAACAAGGCCGGCACGCGCGACCTGGCCGAGGCCGCGGCCGACGCCGTCGTCCCGGCGATCGTCGCCTGCGAGGTCCTGAAGCTGGCCCCGATCGATGCAGGCGACGAACACTCGGTCGGCGACCGCGAGCTGACCCCACCGGAGCTGATCGACTGCATCGTCACCGAGGAAGGCTGCTTCCAGCCCGAGGACGTCGCCACGCTCGTAGACCGAACGCCCTTCCTCCGCGAGGGCTACAGCCTCCTCGCGCGCTAGCTGATCGAGTCTTCCGGAAGCGGGATCAGGCGGGCTCGGTCCCGAATGTCCTGCATGAGGGTCAGCGCGCGGCGAGCATCGACGACCGAGCGGTTCCAGGCGCTTGTGTAGCCGGCGCTCCCCGGCGGCTGGTCGAGCGCGCGGGCTCGCGCCGTGAGGCCTGCGATCAGCAGCTCCTTCGCCTGGGCGGTCTCACCGGTGGCGCGGTCGGTGCGCAGCCGGGCGAGAGCGGCCACGACGATGCTGCGGAACGAGCGGGTCTCAGCTGACAACCCCCGGCGGTCGCGATACGCGATCTCGTATCCGGTCAGGGCACGGCTGACGGGCTCGTAGTCGGCGACCAGTCGCTGTTGCTGCGCGTCGAGCTGGCGAAACGTGAGCCTGGGAGCCGGCGGCGGAGGCGGAGGCCCGGGCTTCTGCGAGCCATGGCAACCGGCCAGCGCCAGCACGCCCAGGAGCGCCAAGGCGCGCCAGTAGACTCGCCCGCGATGAGAGTCCTGGTCACGGGAGCGTCGGGCTTCGTCGGGCGCGCGCTCGTGGAGGAGCTGCGTCACGGGGAGCGAGCTTACGAGGTCTTCCCGCTCGGGCGGGAGAGCGGTGACCTCGCCGAGGAGGGAGTCGCCGAGAAGGCGATCGCCGAGACAAAGCCGGATGCGGTCGTTCACGCAGCCGCACGGATCGGCGTCGTCCGCTGCGAGGACGAGCCCGAGCTCGCGCTCCGCTCGAACGTGCTCGCGACGGTCCAGGTCGCCCGAGCCTGCACCACGCACGGAGCCCGGCTCGCGTTCGTCTCGACGGCCGACGTCTACGGCATGGCGGCAATCGCCGACGAGGACTCGCCGCCTGCGCCTGAGAGCCTCTACGCGCTGACCAAGCTGTGGGGCGAGCAGGCCGCGCGGCTCTACGCGCCCGACCGGCTGCTGATCCTGCGGCTCGCGAATCCGTACGGGCCGGGTGTCGAGCCCGGCGAGGGCAAGGGCGCGGTGCCGACGATGCTGCGCCAGGCGGAGAACGGCGAGCGGATCCCCGTCTTCCGGGGCGAAGCGCGGAGCTGGTGCTGGATCGGCGACGTCGCCCGCGCGGTTCGGCTGGTACTGGAGTCGGGCGAGATCGGCGTCTTCAACGTCGGCACCGATGCCGATCCGGTCGCTCTGACCGACGTCGCGCGACTCGCCTGCGCGGCGGCCGGAGCGTCGGAGGAGCTGATCGACGAGGTCGAGCCGCCTCCCGGCCGAGTCGCGCCGCGGATCGGAGTCGAGCGCCTGCGCGCCCTCGGCTGGCGGGCGGAGGTCGGGCTCGAGGACGGGCTGCGGCTCCTGCTCGAGTCGTGGCACGCGGCTCCTGCGGCGTGAGGCGCGCGTTCGTCCTGGTCGGCGGCTCCCGCTCGCAGCTCGGGCTGCTCGAGCAGGCGCGCGCGCTCGGCCACGAGGTCTGCGTCGTGGACGGCGCCGAGACCGCGCCGCTGCTCGCCGAAGCGGACATCGGGATCGTCCGGAACTTCGTCGACGTCGCCGGCGTGCTCGCCGACCTGAGGGCACACGAGGTCGAGCCGATCGCGGTCGCCACTATGGGCTCCGACCAGGCCGTGTTGCCGACCGCGCGCCTCGCCGAGCGGCTCGGTCTCCCCGGCCTGCCCGTGCGGACGGCCGAGATCGTCGCAGACAAGCGCAAGATGCGGACTGCGTTCGAGGCCACTGGAGTCCCCGCCGCGGCCGGCCGCGAGGTCAGGAGCGTCGAGGATGCCCTCGAAGCCTTCACGGTGACCGGCCCGGCCGTTGTCAAGCCTGTCGACGGATCGGCGCAGCGCGGGGTCACCGAGGTTCGCTCGGCGGAAGAGCTGCCCGCTGCCTTCCAGCGCGCGCTCGCGGCCTCCCGCACGGGCGCCGTTGTGCTCGATCAGTACCTCGAGGGCGACGAGTTCACGATCAACGGCTTCATGCTCGACGGCGAGTACTTCCCGATGAGCATCACCAAACGACTGCTACATCCGCCGCCGCCGCTCGGCGTCTGCATCATGCACCGCTATCCGTCCGGGCTCTCCCCCGATCGCGAGCGCGAGCTCTTCCGGATTGCCCAGCTCGCGAGCGACGCCGTCGGAATCGAGACCGGCCCTTCGTACGTCCAGGTTCGCGAGTCGTTCGTGATCGAGGTCGGGGCGCGGCTCGGCGGCGGCAAGGACGCGGAGCTCGCGAAGCTCGTCACCGGCTTCGACGCGATTCGGGCCAACACCCTCTGGGCGCTCGGCGAGCTCACGGCCGGCGACCTCGAGCACGGCGAACCGAGCGCGACCCACGGCCAGGTGCGCTTCGTCGTCGCTCCTCCCGGCCGGATCGTCCGCCTCAACGCCGAGCCGGCGCTCGAGCTCGACGGCGTGCACGAGGCCGGCTTCTACTGGCGCGAGGGGATGACGCTGCCGCCGATGACCTCCGGCGCGGAGCGGCTCGGTTACCTCGTCCTCACGGCGGGCGGAGAGAGCGAGCTCGACGACGTGACCGATCGCGCACTCCGCGCGCTGGACGTCGAGATCGCCGCAGAGCAAGTCCCCGCGTGAGAGTCCTCCACTCGCCGATCAACATCGCCGGCGGGCCGGGCGCGATCTCGCAGGGCCTGCGCGAGCTCGGCGTCGAGAGCACGCTCCTCGTCTTCAACGAGCGTCCGTTCGAGCGCGGCTTCGACATGAACCTCGAGCTGCGCGACACGAGCAAGCTCTCGAGCCTTCCGTTCAACCTGCCGCGGCAGCTGAGCGCGTTCACCTGGGCGCTGCGGAACTTCGACGTCTTCCACTTCCACGCCGGGCTGACGCTCTTGCCGCGGAAGCTGAACCTGCCGGCGCTCGAGCTCGCGCGCAAGGGGATCGTCTTCCAGTCGTGGGGCTCGGACCTGCGCGGCCGGAGCGCCTCGGAGGTTCGCTACCTGCGCTCGGCCGACGCGGTGATCGTCGGCAGCTACTTGACCAGACGGCTCGCCCCGCGCGGGCGCTGGCCCGAGTACGACGTCGTCCACCCGGCGCTCGACCTGACCGACTGGATCCCGTCGCCGACCGAGCCCGGCGACGTGCTACGCGTCGCCCACGCCCCGAGCAAGCGCGCAGTCAAGGGCACCGACACGGTGCTCGCGGCGGTCGAGTCGCTACGCGCCCGCGGCGCGCCGATCGAGCTCGACCTGATCGAGGGCGTCCCGAACCGCGAGGCTCGCCTGCGCTACGCCGCGGCCGACGTCGTGATCGATCAGCTCCGGATCGGTTGGTACGGGATGCTCGCGATCGAATCGATGGCGCTCGCGAAGCCGGTCGTCGTCCACCTCGACGAGGAGGCCGCGGCCGAGACCGAGGACGCGTTCGATCTGAAGCTGCCACTGGTCCGCGCCTCGGAATCGGATCTCGAAGACGTCCTCGCCGGCCTGATCGATGCGCGCGAGACGCTTCCGGGCCTCGGCCAGCGCAGCCGCGCCTACGTCGAGCAGGTGCACGGCCACCTGAAGGTCGCGCGGCAGGTGCTCGAGATCTACGAGCGCGTCATGCCGTCGAGCTCGTAGTAGCCGATCGGCGACCACGAGAACCCGCGGACGCCCGGCTTGAGCCAGACGTACTCGGGCGGGTTCGCAAGCGGCACCGCAGGCACGGCCGGCCGAAGCTTCTCTCCGAGCAGCTTGCGCTCGATCGCATAGCGCCTGCCGTCGTCGAGCGTGCGCACGGCGCGGCGCATCAGCGCGTCGTAGCTCGGTTCGCACCAGTGTGCGACGTTGAAAGCGCTCCCGCACGGAAACAGGTCGAGGAAGTTGTACTCGTCGAAGATCTTCGGGCTCCAGCCCGACAGGACGAGGTCGGCATCAGGGCCGACCTTCGGTTCGACCGCGACGTTCGCGAGGGCGAGCACCGCACGAATTCGGCCGACCGACTTCGGCGCGAGCGCATCGCGGGGGTCGTAGCCGAGGGTCAAGTGGAGCGGGCGCAGGCGGCCGCGGGTGACGAGCGCGTTCGAGACCACCGCGTCGTGCCCAGGCATCGCCGGCGGGTCGAGCTCGTTCAGGGTCGCATCGCCGACGTCGTCGGCGATCGTCGCGCGGTCGAGCCTCGACAGCTTCTGCGGCAGCCAGAGGAGCTGCACGGCCAGCGTCGGCAGCTTGCGCCAGGCGGTACCCGTCGGCGGCTTCGAGGTCTGGACCCACGGCAGGCCGGGCGGGGCCAGCCCTCGCGGGAGGATTGCGTCTGCGCCCTTCGTGTGGGTACTGAGCACGAGCCGGCTCGGCTTGACCGAGCGGGCGTTCCAGTAGTTGAAGTTGCGCTCGAGGACGAAGCGGCCGGCGAGGCGGAAGGGGCCGCTGTAGGCGTTCGGCCGGTAGGGCGCCGCGATCGGGTGCGCGACGAGCTGGTCGAGCCAGGGGATCGGGTGCTGGAGGGTGACGCGCAGCGTGCGGTCGTCCGGCGCCTCCACGCCCAGCGGCCCGCGGCCGGTCGCGTGGTAGGCCCGGGCGCCGCGGACGATCCCCAGGTCCGGCCCGGCCAGCGGCGCGCCCGTCGACGGCGCGAGCGCTCGCAGCCAGGCTCGCCGGAAGTCGCCTGCGGTCAGGCGGCGGTCATCGCTCCAGCGCAGGTTCTTGCGCAGGTGGAAGGTCCAGACGAGGCCGCCCTGCTCGACGTCCCAGGACTGCGCCAGGTCCGGGACGACACCGGTTCCCGAGAAGCGCGTCAGGCCCGCGTAGAGCTCGTGCGCGACGTTCAGCGACGCCATGTCCCCGGCCTTCGCCGGGTCGAGCGTCCGCGGCAGCGCGGGCAGCGCCAGCCGGAGCTCAGCGGCGGTTGGAGGCTGCGACGAGCCGCACCCCGCGAGCAGCGCGACCGCTACGAGACCAGCTTGCGCCAGACGTTGTCGAGCAGCGTCCACGTGAGTGACCTGCGCATCCGCAGGAAGTCGTAGTTGCCGGTCGCGAAGACCTCGCCCCGGCCGGCCCGGGACCAGACGAGCGCTGCGTTCACGGCGCCGTAGTTCCCGGCGACGATCGCCTCGGCCGCGACCACGTGATCGTGCGGCGTCAGCTGCGGGTCGATCCGGTCGCTCTCGGAGCCCGCGTAGCCGAACGCCTTCCCCGGTTCGACGCCGGTCCCGCGGAAGAGCCAGCGCACCCGCTCGAACGCCGCGCCCGTCGCCGCCACGTAGCGCGCCGCGTGCGAACGCGGGAAGCAGCAGCCGTCGTAACCGACGCCCGCGAGCGCGAAGTCGGAGCGGCCCTCGCGCGCGTCGAAGTCGGTCATCACCATCGCGTTTCGGTCGCGCACGAGCTTCACCTGCCGGTAGAACGGGTTCGCCTGCAGGAACGCAAGGTGCCCGCCGCCGTCGCGGTACTCGCGCAGGAGATCCCAGGTGTGCGGCTCGTAGTACTCGGTGTGGCCGGGGAAGACAATCGCCGAGTAGCGCCGAAGCGTCGAGAGCGGGAGCCGCCCGAGCTCGACGTCGGTGACGCTCTGCACGCGCGGCCGCCGCGAGCAGAGCCAGTCCGAAAACGGCGCGGCCGCCTTCCGGTCGCCCTCCCGTCCGCCGGGGAGGATCGGCCCGCGCAGCGAGACCCGCCGGTTGCGCCAGAAGTGGTACCAGCTGTCCGGGATCCCGTTCGCGTCGGCGTCGTAGGAGTTGTACGCGCGCCAGGTCAGGTACGGCCAGACGACGAGCGCCGTGCCCGCCGGCGGCCGGTCGAGCGGGAACGAGGCGTTGCGGACGACGACCGGCGCCTCGAACGAGTCGCCCGCAGGATCGCTCACGACGTAGTGGTAGAGGCCGGAATCGAGCCCCCGCGGAAGCGTCGTCCCGGCGAAGCGGCGGCCCGAGCAGTTCTGCTCCAGCTGCACGGTCGCCTGGCCGTTGTCGGCCGACACGACGAGCGGCGGGCGCGAGCCCGGCTCGAAGCTGTGCGTCGAGTCCACGAACGCGGCGAGCCGCTCGACCCGCACGACCCGAGGCCGCGCGAGGCAGCCCGAGAAGCGCCAGGGCGGCCGCGAGACGGTCTCCTCAGCCGCGCCCGGCCGCTGCTCCCGCGGCGGAATCACCGGGCCGAGCTGTCTGCCCCGATCCTTGTAACAGACTGTTACCAGGTAGGTTCCGTCGCCCAGAGACGACGGTGTCCAGCTCAGCGTTCCCGTACCAGGACCACTGACCCCGGTCGAGAGCTCGCGCCAGCCGTGCAGGCGTCCACCCCAGACGAACGCGAGCAGGTCGACCGGCCCGGTCGCCCGCACGTGCACGCGCAACGTGTCGTTGACGCCATTCCCGTCCGGGCTGACCGCGGCCGGCCCATAGGACACCAGCACCGGAGGATCGAAGCCGCGCGCCGCAGCACCAGGGACGACGAGCACGGCCGCCGCGGCGGCCACGACGAGGAGCTTCACGCCTTGGAGGCGAGGCTCTGCACGGGCTGCCGCTCGCGGTACCAGGCGATCGTCCGCGTGAGCCCGTCGTCGAGGTCGACCCGAGGCTCCCAGCCGAGCTGGCTGCGCGCCTTGTCGACGTTCGGGATCCGCATCTCGACGTCGGTGTAGTGCAGCGGCCGGAAGATGATCTCCGAGTCCGAGCCCGCCAGCCGCCGGATCCGCGCCGCCAGGTCGAAGACCGTCACGACCGAGCGCGGGTTGCCGATGTTGAAGACCTCGCCGACCGCCTCCTCGCGCTCGAGCACGAGCAGCAGCGCCTCGACCACGTCGTCGACGTAGCACCAGGCGCGGATCTGCGAGCCGTCGCCGTGGATCACGAGCTCCTCGCCGTTGAGCGCGCGCACCGTGAAGTGGTGGATCGCGCCGCTGCCGACCTGGCCCGGCCCGTAGACGTTGAACGGCCGCACGGAGACCGCCGGCAGCCCGTACTCGTCGAAGTAGGAGTGCGCGAGGTATTCGCCCGCGAGCTTCGAGACCGCGTAGGTCCAGCGGGCCTCGCCCACCGAGCCCTGCGAGGTCACGTGCGTCTCCTCGACCTTGTAGGCGTGCGTGCCGAAGACCTCGCTCGTCGAGAAGTCGACCAGCCGCTCGACAGTCCCCGCCTCGTGCGCCGCCTCGAGCACGTTGTAGGTGCCGATCAGGTTGACGCGCATCGTGCGCACGCGGCTCTCGAGCACCTTGTCGACGCCGGCGATGGCCGCCATGTGAATCACGTGGGTCGCGCCCTCGGAGAGCGTCCGCACCAGGTCGAGGTCGAGGATGTCCCCCTGGACGAAGCGCAGGTTCGGGTGCTCGGCGAGGTCGGTGCCCGTCAGCGAGTCGCGGTGGAGGTTGTCGAGCACGACGAGCTCGTTGTCGGCGACGAGTCGCCGCGCGAGCGAGGTCCCGATGAACCCCGCCCCGCCCGTCATCAGGATCCGCTTGCCGGTCAGCGCCACGCGCGGAGTCTAGCCGTGCCGTTCAGCCAAACTTGGGGCCGTGCTAGCGCGGCAACTCTGGCGGCTCGGCAAGCACTCGGCCATCTACGGGCTGGGCGCGGTCGTGTCGCGCCTGATCGGCGTCTTCCTGCTGCCGGTGGTCACGCGCTACCTCGCGCGCGGCGACCTCGGCGCCGTGGACACGCTGATCGCGCTCTCGGCGGTCCTCGTGATCGTCCTGCGCGCCGGGATCTCGATGGCGTTCTTCCGCTTCTACTTCGACGCGACCGACGACCCCGGCAGGACGACCGTCGTGCGGACGTCGTTCTGGTACACGATGACCGCCGCGACCGTCGGGCTCGTCGCCGGCGTCATCGCAGCCCCCCAGATCTCCGAGGTGCTCTTCTCGACGCACTCGCGGGCGAACCTCGTGCGCGCCGCCTTCGTCCTGCTCTGGGCCCAGATGAACTACGAGCAGCTGACGGCGCTCTTCCGCGTGGAGGAGCGCTCGGTCGCGTACGTGGCGGCGACGATCACGAACGTCGTGATCACGGTCGCGGCGACGATCCTCCTGGTCGCCGTCTGGCACAAGGGCGCGGTCGGCGTGATCGTCGGCAACTTCACGGGGACGCTGGTGGTCTTCTTCGTGCTGCTGGTCTACCGGCGCTTCCAGCTCGGGCTCGAGTTCAACCGGCCGCTCTTCCGCGAGATGCAGCGCTTCGGCGTGCCGCTCGTGCCGTCCGGCCTCGCGCTCTGGGCGCTCGACTTCGCCGACCGCTTCCTGCTCCTGAAGCTGAGGAACGCGGCCGAGGTCGGCCTCTACTCGGTGGGCGTGCGCGTCTCGACGGCGATCCTGCTCCTGCTGATCGCGCTGCGCACGGCCTGGCCCGCGTTCGCCTACTCGATCACCGACGACGCCGAGGCCAAGCGCGCCTACGGCTTCGTCCTCACGTACGTCCTCTTCATCACCTCCTGGGCGGCGCTCGCGCTCTCTCTGCTCTCGCCGTGGCTCGTGCGGCTGCTGACCACCCCGCGCTTCTACGCGGGGGCGCGGGTGGTGCCGCTGCTCGTGTTCGGCGCCGTCGCCTTCATCGGGTTCAACGTGATGTCGATCGGGATCGGTCGCGCGAAGCGGACGCAGTTCAACTGGGTCGTCACCGGCACCGCGGCCGCGCTCAACATCGGCCTGAACTTCTGGCTGATTCCCGCCTACGGGATGATGGGCGCCGCCGCCGCGACCCTCGTCGCCTACGTGGTGATGTTCCTCGGGATGACGTGGCGCGCGCAGCACGTGTTTCCGGTGCCGTACCAGTGGCGGCGGGTCGCTCTGGTGGTCGGGGTCGCGGCCGGGCTAACCGTGCTCGGGAAGTCGCTCCACGTGCCGCTCGCCGGCGCTGTCGCACTGTCGGCCGTCTACCCGCTGATCCTGCTGCCCCTCGGCTTCTACCTGCCGGTCGAGCTGCGGCGCCTCCGGGCGCTCGTCGCGGCCCGTTAGCGGCACGCGGGCGGTGACGGCCGCGAGGGCGAGCACGCCCCAGACGGTCGGGTCCTCGAAGAACGCGTTGTAGAAGAGGCTGTGCACGCCGATCGCGGCGAAGACGAGCCCGCACGCGAGCGCGGTCGTGCCGGCGAGATCGCCGTTGCGGCGGCGGAAGGCGAGGCCGAGGCCGGCGACCACGAGCCAGGCGAACAGCGCGAGGCCGGGGATTCCCGTCTCGGCCGCGACGGTGATCGGCGTGTCGTGCGACGCGCCGGCCTTCGGCTCCTTCGAGCGCAGGTGGGCCTGCTTCGCGTAGGCGTGCTTGAAGGCGCCGACGCCGACGCCCACGACCGGGTGGTGCTCGGCGATCTTGACCCCGTTCGTGACGAGCTTCGAGCGCCCGCTCGTGACGCGGTTGACTCCGCCGTTCGTCTTGTGGAAGAGCGCGTGCCGGACGTTCGGCGCCACCGCGACGGCCACGAGGAAGATCGCGGCCCCGATCGCGACGAGCCAGATCGCCCGCCGGCCCCATGCGAACAGCGCGGCGAGCACGACGCCCGCGATCAGCGCTGCGAAGCTCGACTGCGAGAACGAGAAGAGCAGCCCGACCCAGACGAGCGCGATCCCGGCGGAGGCGGCGATGATCGTGCGGGTCGAGCGGCTGCGCAGCGCCACCACAAGGGTCGCCAGGATCGCGACGACGAGGAAGCGGCCGTAGATGGACGGGTCCCAGAAGACCGAGTTGACCCGGTAGAACGGCGCGTACGTGTTCCCGACGAGCAGCTTCGGGTTCCAGAAGATGTCGCGCGTGATCCACTGCTCGATCCCGACGACGGCGAAGATCACCGCCATCAGGCAGAGCTCCGCGTAGAGCGCGACCACCCAGCGCGCGCGCCAGTCGAGCCGGGAGAGCGACACCGCGAGCAGGCCGAACGGCAGGTAGAAGGCGAGCAGCTCGATCGCGCCCTGGCGGACGTCCTGGCTCCAGGCGAGCGAGAGGCCGGTCCAGGCGACGAAGGCGGCTAGCGGCAGAGCGACCGGGCCGAGCTCGCGCGTGCGCTCGTCGCCGCGGAAGAGCTCCCACGCGAGCGCGAGGGCGGCCGCGGCGACGACGCCGTAGAGCGGCACGAGCAGGTTCGCCTGCGTCGAGCCGATCGTCACCGGGATCCTCGCGGGAACGCAGGCGAGGGTCGCGAGCGCGAGCAGCCACGGCCAGCGGCGGAGCAGGTACGCGCCGGCCGCGGCAAGCACGAGCCCCGCGACCGCCGCGGCGCCGAGCACCGCCGCGTGGCCCTTCGGCGCGAGGTAGGCAGCGAGCACCGCGGCGCCGACGGCCCAGACGGCGAGCCCGGCGAGGCGCTGCCACCTCGCGGGCGCCAGCATCAGCACGACGAGCCCCGCGGCAGCGACAGGCCCGGCCGCCCGAGCGAGCTCGCTGCTCACGACCCGCTCACGATCAGGACGGACTTCGCCGTGTGCCCGTTGGCGGTCACACGCAGGACGTAGCGGCCCGCCGCGGGAGCGCGCAGCACGAGCAGTCCCGGCCGCGAGGAGCCGCCCGCCTTGCCGAGCCGCCAGTGGAAGCGCCGCGCATCCGTGCGGACCCGGAACCTGACGCTCGCGCCCGCCTTCGCGTGCAGCACGTGCGGCCGCACCGAGACGAACCGGATTCGCACGACGCCTGCGCTGACCGGCCCGGAGAGGTTCCCCGCGCGGTCGACCGCGCGCACCACGAGCCGGTAGCTCCCGGCCGGGAACCCCGCCCCGAACCAGCGCAGCGTGCCGAGGCTCCCGAAGCGCCGCAACCGGCCCCGCCGTTCCCCGCCCACGAACAGCAGCGCCCGTGCGGGCTGGCTCATCCGGACGCGGATCCGCACGAAGTCGGTGCGCCCGTCGCCGTCAGGCGAGAAGACCCGCGGCTTGACCGAGACCACCGACACCTGCGGAGCGGACGTGTCGACGTGGATGGGGTTCGGCATCAGGATCGTCCGGTGGTCTCGCGCGAGGTGCAAGCGCGGCTTGTACGTCCCGGCCGGAACGACCCGGCCCGAGTCGTCGCGCCCGTCCCAGCCGAACCGCTGCACGCCTTTCGGCCGCGGCGTCCGGCTCAGGAGCGTCCGGACGACGTGGTCGTTCGAGTCGACGATCGTGACCGTGAGCGTCTCCGGCTTGCGCAGCACGAACCGGATCGGGATCCGCGCCAGCCCGCAGCGGCAGTTCGGCCCGAGCAGCTTTCCGACGCGGGTGCGATAGACGGGGCTGCGCTCGAGCTTCAGGTGCTCGGTCCACGCGAACGCGGCAGCCGTGCCGCCGAGGAGCCCCACCACCACGAGCGCGACGAGAATCCGCGCCCGCCGCAGCGAGTCACTCGACATTGCGAACCAGCACGAACGGCTCGGCGTACTCGCAGCCGGCGCTGGCGCCGAAGAACTCCGCGTGCGCGCGCAGGGCCCGCTCGCTGCGCGGGTGCGGGTAGTCGCGGCGCTCGGTCTCGAAGCAGGCGAACGCCTCGAGCTTCCGCTCGAGCGTCGCCGTCACGTCGACGAACCAGTTCGGGACGAACCAGTTCGTCGCGGCCGGCGTCCATTCCGTGCTCGAGGTCGGCGCGTAGGTGAGCAACCGCCGCACCGGCTGGCCCGGCGTCGGCCGCGTCGCGACTGCGACCGAGTCGAACAGCGCACGATGGTCGGCGTTCACGTCCGGATGCGGCGTGTAGACGAGCTCCGGCGCCACGTCGCGGACGTGCTCCTCGACGACCGCGTTCAGCTCGGCGTGCGGGAGCGTGTCGAGCCGCATGTCCGGCAGGTCGAGGTGGACGTAGTCGGTCACGCCGAGCACGGCCGCGGCCCGCACCGCCTCCTCGTTCTTGCGGGCCCGCACGTCCGCATCGTCGGGGTACTGGGTCGAGCTGCCGTCGGTCACGCAGACGACCCGAACCTCGTCGCCGCGCTCGGCGGCGTGCAGGCAGAGCGTGCCGCCCATGCCGAGCACGTCGTCGTCAGGATGCGCCGCGAAGACCAAGATCTTCATCCGAGGCGGGCGCCGACCGGCAACGGCCCGGTCACGCCCTCCACCTCCTCCAGCACGAGCCCGCCTTCGCCGCACGCGACGACCGCCGCATCGCCTTCGTGGCCGACGATCGTCCCGGCCGCGACCGACTCCTCCAGCCCCACCGGCCGCGCGCGCCAGACGACGATCTTGTCCTCGCCGAGATACGTGAACGCCCCCGGATAGGGCCGCGTCTGCGCCCGCACCCAGTCGTGCAGGTACGGCGCGCGCGTGTCCCAGTCGATGATCCCGTCCGTGGGCGTGCGCTTCGGCCACGCGCTGGCGCGCTTCGTTTCCTGCGGGAGCCGCGGCGCCGACCCGTCGAGCAGCTCGGGCACGTAGCGCCGGACGAGCTCGATGTGGGCCTCGGTCACCTTGGCATAGAGCGTCTCCGCCGTCTCGTCCGGCGAGATCGGCACCTCGACCTGGCCGACGATCGGGCCCGAGTCGGCTGTTCCGTCGGAGATCTCGAACAGCGTCACGCCGGTCCTGGCGAGGCCGCTCAGGATCGCCCACGGGATCGCCGCGCGCCCGCGGTGCTTGGGCAAGAGCGTCGGGTGCATCCCGAAGACGCCCTGCTTGGGCAGCCGGATGAACTCGTCGAGCACGAGCTGCGACCAGCCGACGACGAAGATCATGTCCGGCTCCACCTCGCGCAGCGCCGCGATCGTCTCCAGCGAGTTGACGTCCGCGGTCTCGACCAGCCGCGCGCCGAGCTCGGCGGCGATCTCGTCGAACGAGCACTGGCCCGAGCGGTCGGGCGCGATCGGCCCGGGCAGCGTCACGACCGCGACCACGTCCGCTCCGGCCTCGGCCGCCGCCGCGAGGCAGTCGCGGCCCATCACATCGAAGCTGACCCAGACGAGCCGCATGGCCGAAGAATCCTAGGGGTCGCCGAGCTCCGCCGTGCTACGAGGAGGCTGTCTCGGGTCGCGCAGGGCGCAACCACCCGACCAGCGCCCAGACCCCGAAGCAGGCCACGGCCACCACCGCCCCGGCCGCGATCGCCCAGTTGGCCCCGGAGAAGTCCAGCAGCTTGAGGCCGCTCAACATCAGCACGCTCGCGAGTACGAGGCGCAGCACGCGCTCGGGCACCCGCAGCGTGAACTGGCTCGAGATCAGGACGCCGGGCACCGAGCCGAGCGCGAGCCACCCAACCGTGCGCATGTCGACGTTGCCGGCCACGAAATGCCCCATCCCCGCCACCCAGAGCAGGGCGGCGGCGTGGAAGATGTCCGTGCCCACGATCTTCGCCGCGCGCAGCGGGAAGACGATCAGCATCGTCAACCCGAAGAAGACACCCGTGCCGACGGAGGTCAGGCCGACGATGAAGCCGCCGAAGAAGCCGATCGCGAGCGCTGCGATCCGGTCTCGCCTGGTCAGCAGGAAGGGCGCGTCACTGCGCTCGTGGTAGTGGACGAAGCTCTTGGCGATGAGCCCGCCCGCGCCGAGCAGCAGGCCGACCGCGAGCACCTTGCCCATCGCGGACTGCGCGCCGTCGCCGTACTTCCGCTCGAGCCAGCTCGCGAGCCAGACGCCGACGAGCGACATCGGCGCACTGGTCATGAACATCCAGGCGCCCAGGCGCGCGTGCACGGTGCCCAGCCGCCGGTGGCGGATGCCGCCCGCTGTCTTGAAGATCGCCCCGTGCGCGATGTCCGTGCCGATCGCGACCGTCGGATTGAACCCGAAGACGATCACGAGCAGCGGTGTCATCAGCGAGCCGCCGCCCATGCCCGTGAGCCCGACGAGCGCACCCACCAGAGCGCCGCTCAGGATCAGTTCCCACCACATGGGCGCCTCCGCATGCTCAGTTCCTTAGATTCTTTACAAGTCAAGTCAGTAATATCGAGTCGACACGCTAGAGGATCCAAGGCGTTCATGTCAAGCTCGTACCTGTCCCGTGTGGATCTCACGCCGCACCGACTACGCAACCCGGGCCGTGCTGGCGCTGGCCGTGCGCGACGGCGGCCCGCTGAAGCTCGGCGAGATCGCAGAGCTGTCGGGTGCGCCCCGCTCCGTCCTCGAGCAGGTGATGCCGACGCTGCGCACTGCCGGGATCGTCCGCTCCGGACGCGGCCCGGCAGGCGGATATACGCTCAACCGGCCCCCGGCCGAGATCACGCTCGAGCGCGTCGTCCGGCTGTTCCAGGGACAGCTCGCACCGATCGGGTACGCGACGAGGCACCGCCCCGACCCCACTCCGCCGATCGCGCGGAACTCGCTGCGGCCCGTCTGGGAAGAGGTTCGCGATGCGACGATCGAGATCCTCCAGCGCACCACGTTCGACGAGCTCGCGCGGGCTGCGCAGCGCACGCCGTCCGACTAGCTTCGATAGGCCGAGATCAGCACTTCGGCGACCTCTGGCCGCGAGAACTCGGCCGGGGGCAGCTCGCCGTTGGCGAGCAGCTCGCGCACCTTCGTCCCGGAGAGGAAGACGTGGTCGTCGCCGCCGTGCGGGCAGGTCTTCGGCGTCGCCATCTGCCCGCAGACGCGGCAGAAGAACGCATGCTCGAAGAACATCGGCTCGATCTCGAGCTCGTGCGGCTCGAACTCGTCAAAGATCAGCTGCGCGTCGTAGGTGCCGTAGTAGTCGCCGACGCCGGCGTGGTCGCGGCCGACGATGAAGTGCGAGCAGCCGTAGTTCTTGCGGCAGATCGCGTGCCAGATCGCCTCGCGCGGCCCCGCGTAGCGCATCGCCGCAGGGAACGCGGAAACGACGACCCGCTCTTTCGGGTAGTAGCCGTCGACGAGCACGCTGTAGCACTCGACCCGCGTGGCGGCCGGGACGTCGTCGGACTTCGTGTCGCCGACGAGCGGATGGATCAGCAGGCCGTCGACGGTCTCGAGAGCGACCTTCGTCAGGTACTCGTGCGCGCGGTGGATCGGGTTGCGGGTCTGGAAGCCGACGACCCGCCGCCAGCCGCGCTCGGCGAACGCGCCGCGCGTCTCCGCGGGATCGAGCGCGAGCTCGGGGAAGGCGGGCTCGGCGCGCTCGAAGACCGTGACGCGGCCGGCGAGGTAGCACGGCTTCTGGGCGTAGAGCCGAGCGACGCCCGGGTGCGCCTCGTCGGTCGTGCGGAAGCAGCGCTCGGCCTCGCGCTCGCGGTCGTACTCGAAGGTGTCGTCGACCTCGAGCACGGCCAGCGCGCGGCCACTCTCGTCGGTCAGCGCGACCTCGTCGCCCTTCGGCGCGTTGTCGACCGCCAGGCAGACCGGCAAGGCCCAGGGCAGCCCGCGGTCGAGCCGCATCTCCTCGACCACGCGCTCGTAGTCGTGCTGCGCCATGAAGCCTTCGAGCGGCGAGAGCGCGCCGCTGGCGAGCATGTCGAGGTCGGAGAGCTCGCGCGAGGTGAGCGGGATCTGCTCGAGCCGGTCGACGCCGTCGGGGCGCGGGCCGGTGCGGTCGACGAGCTTGCCGCCGTGCGGCTGGATCAAGGTCTGCGTCTCGGTGATGCTCACGCCGCCACCTCGGCGGGGACGAGCCCCAGCTCCTCGAGCTTCGCGACGACGAGCGCCGCGCACTCCTCCGCGCTGTGCTCCTCGGTGTCCACGACGAGCTCGGGGCTCGACGGCTCCTCGTACGGGTCGCTCACGCCCGTGAACTCCTTGATCTCGCCCTTGAACGCCTTCTCGTAGAGCCCCTTCACGTCGCGGCGGGCGCACTCGTCGACCGAGGCCTTGACGTAGACCTCGACGAAGGTGCCGACCGGCTCGACCCAGTCGCGCGCCTGCTGGCGCGTCGCCGTGTACGGCGAGATCGCGGCCGTGATCACGGCGCCGCCCTGGCGCGTGAGGCGAGACGCGACCCAGCCGACCCGCTCGATGTGCGTGTCCCGGTCCTCCTTCGAGAAGCCGAGCCCCTTGGACAGGTGCATGCGGACGTTGTCGCCGTCGAGGTACTCGACGACGAGGCCACGTCGGTCGAGCTCGGGCCCGACGAGGTGCGCGATGGTGGTCTTGCCGGAGCCCGAGAGCCCGGTGAACCACAGCGTGAAGCCGCCGGGCCGCACGTGCGTGGTCTCGGGATGCTCGGCGGCGTAGATGTGCTCGGTCATGTGCCTCCTACGGGAGTGTCGAGATGGATGCCGCATTCCAGCTTGTCGGAGCCGGCCCAGCGGCCGGCGCGCTCCTCCTCGTCCGGACGGGTCGGGCGTGTGCACGGTATGCAGCCGATCGACCGGTAGCCGGTGTCGTGGAGCGGGTTGTACGGGATCTCGTTGACCTGAATGTAGGCCCAGACCCGCTGCTCGTCCCAGTCGGCGAGCGGGTGGACCTTCCAGACGCCGTACCGCTCCGACCACTCGACCTTCGGCGTGCCCGCCCGGGAGGGCGACTGGTCGCGCCGGATCCCGGAGATCCAGGCGTCGTAGGGCTCGAGTGCGCGGACGAGCGGCTCGACCTTGCGGATATGGCAGCAGCGGTCCGGGTTCGACTCCCACAGGTTCGGGCTCTCGCGCTTGTGCTGCTCGGCCACGGTCAGCACGTCCGGCCGGATGAGGGTCAGCCCGTAGCGCTCGACCAGAGCGTCGCGCGTGTCGTAGCTCTCCTTGAAGAAGAGCTGCGTGTCGAGCTCGACGACGTCGATTGGGAGCCCGAGCTCGGAGACCATGTGCACCAGCACTGACGACTGCTTCTGCCAGGAGCAGCTCAGGCACAGCTTCTCGCCGTACTCGACATACGCCCAGCGGAGAAGCTTCTCCGCGGGCATCGCCTCGAAGTCGACCTCAGGCAGTGGGAGCGCGCTCGCCATCGAGCAGCACCTCCTTGAGCGTGTCGGCGCGGAGACCGAGGCGGAGCGTCTCGAGGGCGATCACCTCGTCCGGCGGGATGTTCCCGAGGTTCACCTCAGCGCCGAAGTGCCTGATGAACCAGGCCTGCGATTCCTTCGTCGGCGCCTCCCAGATCAGGTCCTGGAAATCGAGCGAGTGCTCGATCTCGTCGACGAGCCCGGTGCGCAGCTCGCCGGTCGGCCGGTAGATCCCGGCGGTGCCGCCCTCTCGGCCCTCGGCGATCACCTTCCAGGCGCCCGCGTCGAGCTCCTCGCGCATCCACTGCACCCAGAGGTACGGCGCGATGTTCACCTCGGCGTCCTTCGAGCCGACCTCGGAGAGGACGACGAAGTCCTGCGCGAACTCGGCGATCAGCTCGAGCTTCTGGTCGCGCGGAATCTCGAGCGTGCCGTCCGAGATCTCGACGTGCGAGAAGCGCGATTCCTTCAGCCACGACTTGAACTCGTCCATCTTGCCGCGGCCGTAGACCGCCTCGAACAGCGTTCCGCCGCAGACGACCGGCGTGTCGAACGACCGGTAGAGCGCGATCTTCTTCTCGAGGTTGTTGGTGACGTAGCTCGTGCCCCAGCCGAGCTTGACGATGTCGACGAACTCGCCGGCCGTGTCGAACAGGCCCTCGATGTCGCGCAGGTTGAGGCCCTTGTCGATCACGTGCGTCAGGCCCTTGTTTCGGGGCTTGGGCTCGCGTTCGGGAACGCCGAGCCAGTGATTAGAGGCGGGCATACAGCTCCTTCAGCTTCTCTTGAGCGGCGGTCTGGACGTCGTGGTAGAGGGAATTGCCGTGGGCGTCGATCCCGACCGTGAGCGGGCCGAAGTCGCGCACGCGGAACTTCCAGAGGCACTCGGGCATCAGCTCCTCCCAGGCGACCTCCTCGATCTCCTCGATCTGGGTCGTCTCGAGCGCCGCGGCGCCGCCGACGATCGCGAAGTAGACCATCCCGTGCTCGCGCATCGGCTCGATCGCCTCGTCGGGGAAGCCGCCCTTGCCGCAGATCGCGCGCACGCCGTACTGCGCGCCGAGCGGCTCGGTGAAGCGGACCATCCGGGCGCTCGTCGTCGTGCCGATGCAGACCGGGTCGTAGCCTCCGTCGTCGCGCTTCTTCACGCCGGGTGCGGTGTGGAGCAGGAACGCGCCGCGCAGGTCCATCGGCGGCTCGACTCCTTCATCGAAGATCCGGATCTGCGTGCGGTCGCGGATACCGATGATGTGACCCTGCACGGTGACCTCGTCGCCCGCGCGGAGCTTGAGGATCTCGGCCTCGTCGGTGATCGGGAAGGTGACCTCGTGCTTCGCCATCACGCTTCGCGATCGAAGTCGACGGAGCCGTCCGCGGCGATGTGCGCCGAGGCGCGGCGGGCGGCCCAGCACTGGTAGTTGACGGCGACGGGGTTGAGGGTCATGTGCGTGTCCGCATGCTCGATGTGGCAGTTGAGGACCGTCACGTCGCCGCCGAGCCCCATCGGTCCGATGCCTGTCTCGTTCAGCAGCTCGTACAGCTCCTCCTCGAGCTTCGCCACGTGCGGGTCGTGGTTGCGCGTGCCGATCGGGCGGGCGATCGCCTCCTTCGCGAGGTACATCGCGTAGTCGGCCGATCCGCCGATCCCGACTCCGACGATTCCCGGCGGGCACGGCTTCCCGCCGGCTCCCACGATCGACTCGAGCACGAACTGCTTGATCCCCTTCACGCCGTCGGCGGGGACGCACATCTTCAGGAAGCTCATGTTCTCGGAGCCCGAGCCCTTGGGCACGCACTTGACGTCGAGCCCGTCCCACTCCGGGATGAACTCCCAGTGGACGATCGGGAGCCGGTAGCCGGTGTTCGGGCCGGTGTTCTCGCGGGTGAGCGTGTGGACCGCGTTCGAGCGCAGCGGATGCTCGAGCGTCGCGCGCTCGGTGCCGGCCTTCAGCGCCTCGTAGATCCGGGCCGGGTGGAGCGGGAAGCCCTCGCCCACGCGGCACGTGTAGACCGCGATCCCGGTGTCCTGGCAGACGAGGTTCGAGTTGCTGTCCGCGACCTCGACGTTCCTGACGATCGTCTCGAGCACGCGCTTGCCCGGAACCGAAGTCTCGCGGTCCTTCGCTGCGACGAGCGCATCGCGCAAGTCCTGCGGGATGTCCTTCAGCGCCCAGACGTAGAGATGCGCAGCGGCGTCCTCGACGGCCTGCTGGATGTCGGTCGCGACCGCGCTCATACGGCCCTTTCCGCGGCGGCAGCTCCGGCGCGCCGGCCGAAGACGGTGCACTCGAGCAGCGAGTTGCCCATCATCCGGTTGCGCCCGTGCGTCCCGCCGGCGATCTCGCCGCAGGCGAACAGGCCCTCGAGGGTGGTCTCGGAGCGCTCGTCGATGACGAGGCCGCCGTTCTGGTAGTGGAGCACTGGATAGGTGAGGATCGGCTGGCGCAGGGGGTCGATGCCGCCCGAACGGTACCGGCGAAGCATGTACGGCAGAGAGATCTCGGCGTCGTCGGTGGGAATCCGGGTCGTGTCGAGCAGTACCGCTGGGCGCCCGTCGGGCGTCTCGACGCCGCGGCCGGCTTCGACCTCGTCGAAGATCGCCTGCGAGACGGCGTCGCGCGGACCGAGCGGGTCGGTGAACTCCTCGCCGTCCGCGTTGAGCAGCGTCGCGCCGTAGGCGCGGGTGGTCTCGGGGATCGAGTAGCCCTGCATCTTGGGCGGCCAGGCGCCGCCGTTCGGGTGGTACTGGAGCGCGTCGAGGTCGCGGCTCTCGGCGCCGAGGTCGAGCGCGATCCTCGTCACCTCGCCGGTCGCGCCTGGGTGGTTCGTCGAGAGCTCGCCGCGCTCCTCGGCCTCGCGGTAACAGCGCCCGCCGGCCGCGAGCACGACCGAGCCGGCGGCGAACTCGAGCTCGTCGCCGTTCTTGGGCCGGCACGTCGCGAGCCAGCCGTTGGTGGCAGGCTCGAGCGAGACGAGCGGGCAGTTCGGGTAGGCCTCGCCGCTCGAGGCCAGGTAGGCGTCGCGGAGCCCCGTGGTGATCGCGTGCCCCGTGCGGTCGCCGACCTGGAGCAGCCGCTTGCGCGTGGAGCCGCCGCAGCGGGCGAGCCGGTAGCCGCCGTTCTCGCGCGTGAACTCGACGCCGAGCTCCTCGAGCCAGTGGATCGCGCCCGGCGCCTCCTCGGTGAGGACCTCGACGAGCCGCCGGTTCGCGGTCTCGTGCGAGCTCTGCCAGACGTCCTCGGCGTGCTGCTCGGGCGAGTCGTCGTCGCCGAAGGCCGCCTGGATCCCGCCCTGCGCCTTGGCCGAGTTGCACGACTGGAGCGCGCCCTTCGTCACGAGCGCGACCCGCGCGCCGCTGCGTTCCGCAGACAGGGCCGCTGCGAGGCCGGAGGCTCCGCTCCCGACCACGAGCACGTCGACTGAGAGCCGCTCGGCCACTGGTGGAGAGTACCTAATTCGAGACATTAGTTCCACTTATGTGAATGCGGGGCTATGCTCGCTTGCCAATGCGATGGCTGGCGAAAGCGGCGCTCCAACGCGGGCTCGGCTTCGTGCCGCGAGGCGAGAGCCTGAACTACGTGTTCCAGCGGCACGTCGCGCGCAGCCTGCCCGCCGGCGAGTCGGTCTTCCGCCGCAAGTTCGCCCGCGCGCAGCAGCACCTCGCGGCGTACGAGCAGCACGGGCCGGGCAAACCGCCTGCGGAGGCGGTCTTCTACGAGTTCGGGGTCGGCTGGGATCTCGCCATCCCGCTCTCCTTTGCCGCTCTCGGCGTCGGGCGTCAGCTGCTCGTCGACATCAGGCCTAGCGCGCGGGTCGAGCTCGTAAACGACTCGCTCGAGAAGCTGGAGCTCGACCCCGTGCAGTCGCTCAGCGAGCTGGAGGAGCGCTTCGGCATCGAATACCTCGCGCCGCGCGACGCGCGCGCCACGGGCCTACCGGGCGAGTCCGTCGACTTCGTCTCGAGCACCGACGTCTGCGAGCACGTTCCCGCCGACGACCTGGCAGCGATCTTCCGCGAGTGCCACCGGCTACTCCGGCCGGGCGGGGCCTTCAGTTGCCGGATCGACCTGCAGGACCACTACTCGTACTTCGACTCGAGCCTGTCGCGCTACAACTTCCTGCGCTTCTCCGACGGCGCCTGGCGGTTGGTCAACTCCCCGCTTCACTTCCAGAACCGCCTGCGCGCGCCGGACTACCTGCGGCTCGTGCGCGACGCCGGCTTCGAGCTCGTGGTCGAGCGGCCGTCCGGACCTGGTGAGGACGGCCTCCGGCAGCTCCAGACCATCCCGCTCGCCGAGCGCTTCCAGAACGGCTATACGCCCGAGGAGCTGGGCGTGACCGTGCTCTCGTTCGTCGCCAGGCGTCCTTGAGGCCTCGCGGCCGGATGCCGATACGGGCTGCATGGCTCGCGGCATCGGCCTCCTCTCGCTCGTCGTCGCCCTCGTGGCAGGCGCGTACCTCGTGAACGCGCAGCTCTCGCAGTCACCTTCGCGCGCGACCGCGGCGCGTGAGATCACGAAAGCGAAGCAGACGGCAGACGCGGTCAAGCTCCAGCAGGCGTCGTTCGGGCTCGAGCAGTTCCATGCGCTGAACGGGACCTACGCCGCGGCGTCGATCGGCAGCTTCGGCGTGAAGCTCGTCCGCGCGGACACGAGCACGTACTGCATCCAGACGCCGTCCGAGCACCTCGCCGGCCCGAACGGCACGGCAGCGCCCGGCCCCTGCTAGCTCACCAGATCGAGCGGAACAGTTCCGCGATCTCGGCCGGCGCTCGCGGGCCGCGGATTCGCGAGTGCGCCCGCCGCGAACCGCAGTGGCCTCGGCGACCTGGTCGAGCTCGTCTTCCGGCACGCCGAGGTCGCGCAGCCGCTCGTAGCCGGCTAGGCGTGAGAGCTCCACGCAGCGAGCCGCGGCGTCCTCGGCGCGCAGCGCCTCTGCGAAGCGCGCGATCTCGGCGCCCGCGACCGGCTCGTTGAAGCGCAGCGCCGGCGGCAGGCAGAGCGCGTTCGCCGCGCCGTGCGCGTATCCCGTAGCGCCCGCCGAGTGCCTGCGCCATCGCGTGGCCGAGGCCGAGCCCCGCCGACGCCAGCGCCTCGCCGGCGTGCATCGCGCCGCGCAGCAGCGTCGTCCGGGAGTCGAGATCGTCACCGTGCTCGAGCACCTGCGGGAGCGAGTCGCCGATCAGCCGTGCCCCTTCGAGCGCCTGCTCGTCGCCCTGCGGGTTGCGCCCCGCGACGTAGAGCGCCTCGGCGCAGTGCGCGAGCGCGTTCAGCGCGGTACCGCCGCTCTCTGCGCGCGGGAGGTTCAGGGTCAGCTTGGGCTCGTAGACGATCCCGGCGAGGCGCGCGCCGCCGCCACCGCCGACCATCCGGCGCCGCGGGTCGCGGATTCCGAAGAACTGCGTCCACTCCGAGCCCGAGTACGTCGTCGGCACCGAGACGAGCCCGAGCCCGGTAACCGAGGAGACGGCCTTCCCGAGGTCGATCGCGCTGCCGCCGCCGACCGCAAGGAGGCCGTTCGAGCCCCGGGTAGCAGCCGCGATCTCGTCGATCCGCTCGCTCGGGACCTCGCTCCAGCGGCCTTCGGCCGGAAGGTCGAGAGCCGACCAGCGCTCACTGGCGATCAGGAACGGCGAGTCGATGCCCAGCTCGCCGAGCAGGTCGGAGAGCTCCTCGAGCCCCCAGCGGACGATCACGCGAGTCGCTCTTTCGCGAACTCGACGAACGCCGCGGCCGCGCGAGTCGGCGAGCGGCCGGCGGCCCGCACGAGCGAGATCTCGCGCGCCGGGTCGAGGCCCTCGACGCGGGCCGCGGTGAGCGTGCCGGCCGCAAGGTCGGTCTCGATCGCCGTCCGCGAGATGAAGGTGACGCCGTAGCCGGCCGCGACCGCGGAGCGCGCAGACTCCTGCAGCCCCAACTCGAGTCGCGGCTCGAGGTCGCGCAGGCGGGTGCCGGCGCGGCGGAGCTCGTCCTCGAGTACCTGGCGCACTCCGGCTCCGGGCTGCATGACGATCAGCGGTTCTCCGCTCAGCTCGTCGAGCGTGATCGACCGCCCGGCAAAGCGGTGACCGGGCGGGCAGGCGAGAACGACCTCGTCCTTGAAGAAGGGCTCGAAGGTGACGCCGCGATGCCGGCGGGCCGCGCCGACGACGCCGAGCTCGAGCTCGCGCTCGGCCACGCGCTCGACCACCGATTGCGTGTCGGAGATGGAGAGCGACACGGAGACGCCCGGGTTCGTCTGCTGGAACTCGCAGAGCAGCACCGGGACGACCGTGCTCCCCGGGCCCGTGGACGCGCCGACCTGCAGCGTCCCGCCGAGCTCACCGCCGCCGGCCGAGTCGAGCTCGTCGAGCAGCTGCCCCTCGAGCGAGAGCATCCGCTGCGCGCCGCGGTAGAGCGCGAGCCCTGCCTCGGTGGGCTCGACGCGCCGGCCCGAGCGGTCGAGCAGCCGCTTCCCGACCCGCTTCTCGAGCGCGCGCACCTGCTGGCTGACCGCCGGCTGGGTCACCCCGAGCCGCTCGGCGGCCTGCGAGAAGCTCTCGCGCTCGACGACCGCGCAGAACGCCGCAAGCTGTCGCGTGTCCATAAGCGATCATTATGCCGAGAGTCACACTTCTGGCACACTTCCGTGACAGACACGTGCGCCTTTCCGGGTTACGATCGCCTCGGGGAGGAGGCCGGGGCAACCGTAGTAAGGGACCAAGGGCCCGAGCGCGATTTTCCAGGGCGCGGCGGGACGCTCTAGCATCAGGGCGTGGCCACGCCTGAGCCTGGCGCACGCGCGACCTCGTCGCAGCCGCGATCGAGCGACTCGTTCATCCAACGCTTCTCCCAGCGAGCCCACGGGTCGCCGAAGCGCCGCGTCGACCTCGAGCTCCGCCTGCTCGACATCCTGCTCGCGACCTTCTTCCTGGTCCTGGCGCTGCCGCTTCTGCTGCTGATCGGCCTGGCGCTCCTGCTCACAAGCGGCACGCCCCTCTTCTACCGCGGCTCGCGCGTCGGCCGCGGCGGCCACATCTTCCAGATGCTCAAGTTCCGGACCCTGCGCCGGGGCGCGGAGGAGCGGCTCGGCCCCTACCTCGGTGCCGAGCTCGTCGAGCGTACTCGCGCTGAGACCACCCGCCTCGGCCGCCGCCTCCGCGCGACTCAGCTCGACGAGCTGCCGCAGCTCTGGAACATCGTTCGCGGCGACATGAGCTTCGTCGGGCCGCGCCCGATCCGCCCGCGCTTCTTCGAGCAGCTCGCCGGCGAGCTACCGGCCTACTGGCAGCGGCTCGTCGTCCGCCCGGGCCTGACGGGCTTCGCTCAGGTGCGGGCCGGCTACGAGACGTCGATGGCGGAGAAGCTCGCCCACGACCTCGAATGGATCGCCGACCGCTCGGTGCCGCTCTACCTGCGTACGCTCGTGGCCACCGCGATCCGCGTCATCGGCCAGTCGCTCCGCGCTCTCTTTCGAGCGAGCTGAGCTCCTCGAGCTCCTCCGCCGACAGCTCCCATTCGGCGGCCGCCGCGTTCGCCTGCACCTGCTCCGGCTTCGTCGCGCCCGCGATCACGGAGGCGACCGCCGGCTGTGACGCGAGAGCGGCGATCGCGAGCTCGAGCAGGGAATGCCCGCGAGCCGAAGCAAACTCCTCGAGCGCCTCGATCTGGTCGAAGGCCTCGTCCGTCAGCCGGTCCGAGCCCTCGAGCCGCGTCCCGGCCGGCGCCGGCTCGCCGCGCCGGTACTTGCCGGTCAGCAGCCCGCTCGCGAGTGGGAAGTACGGAATGAACGAGACGCCGAGCTCGGCACAGCGCGGCAGCACGTCCGCCTCAGCGCCGTCGCTCGAGCAGGCTGTAGCGGTTCTGCAGCGCCGCGACCTGGCCGGCCTCGACCGCCTCGTCCAGCTGCTCGGCCGAGAAGTTCGAGACGCCGATCGCCCGCACCGTGCCCTCCTCGACGAGCTCGGTCATCGCCGCGATCGTCTCCGCGACCGGCGTGACGCCGTCGGGCTGGTGGTAGTAGTAGAGGTCGACGTAATCGGTGCCCAAGCGCTCGAGCGAGCCCGCCAGCGCGCCGCGCATGTAGTCCCGCGTTCCCTTCGCACCCTCGCCCATCCCGAACTTCGTCGCGAGCACGACCTGGTCGCGCCGCCCTTCGAGGATCTCGCCGAGGAAACGTTCGCTCTGGTTGCCGCCGTAGATGTCCGCCGTGTCGAGGAAGTTGATGCCCTCGTCGAGCGCGGCCTCCACAACTCTGCGAGTCCCGTCGAGGTCGAGGCGCCGCCCGAAGTTGTTGCCGCCGAGCCCGACCCGAGAGACCTGGATGCCGCTCGACCCAAGCTCGTGCATCCGCATGCCCGCATTCTGCCCCGATAGAGTCATCCGCCGTGTGCGGGATCTGCGGGATCGCCTCCGCGAGCGGGCCCGCCGACCCGGAGCGGCTGGCGCGGATGAGCGCGACGCTCGTGCACCGGGGGCCCGACAGCGACGGAACTCTCCTCGACGGCCCCGTCGGCCTCGCGGCGCGGCGGCTCGCGATCATCGACCTCGAGACCGGCGACCAGCCGATCGCGAACGAAGACGGGACGATCCACGTCGTCCAGAACGGCGAGCTCTACAACTACCGCGAGCTCCGCGCCGAGCTCGAGCGCCAGGGCCACCGCTTCCGCACGCACGGCGACACCGAGGTGCTCGTCCACCTCTACGAGCAGCACGGGCTCGACTTCGCGCGACGGCTGCGCGGCATGTTCGCGGTCGCGCTCTGGGACTCGAAGGCCAGGCGGCTCGTGCTGGCACGCGACCGCTACGGGATCAAGCCGCTCTACTACCGCGTCTCTGACGGCGGGCTGGAGTTCACGTCCGAGCTGCGAGCGCTCCCGCGCGGGGAGATCGACCTCGACGCGCTCGAGGCGTTCCTCGCCTTCAACTCGATTCCCGCGCCGCTGACGATCTTCCGCGACACGCGCAAGCTGCCCGCGGGTTACGTGCTCGTCTGGGAAGACGGCCGTGCGGGCGTCGAGCGGTACGCGCGGCCCGGGCCGGCGCTCGAGCTTCGCGACAACGACGACGAGGCCGAGCTGATCGAGGAGCTGCGCGCGCGGCTGCGCGACTCCGTTCGCGCCCATCTGGTCTCCGACGTGCCCGTCGGCGTACTCCTCTCCGGAGGGATCGACTCCTCCGCGCTGACCGCACTCGCCGCAGAGGAGTCGGCCGAAGCGGTGCGGACGTTCTCGATCGGCTTCGAGGAGCGCTCGTTCGACGAGCTCGGCGACGCGCGGCTGGTTGCAGAGCGCTACGGAACGCAGCACCGCGAGCTCGTCCTGCGGCCCGACGCGGCCCTGCTGCTGCCTGCCCTCGCGGACGCGTTCGACGAGCCGTTCGCCGACTCGTCCGCGCTGCCGACCTACCTCGTCTCGCAGCTCGCCGCCCACGACGTCAAGGTCGCGCTCTCCGGGGAAGGCGGCGACGAGCTCTTCGGCGGCTACTACACCTACGTCGCCGACCTGCTGGCCGAGCGCACCGGCAGCCTGGCGCGGCTCGCCCGGCCGCTGGTCGAGCGCCTGCCGACCTCGACCGCGCGCACGAGCTTCGACTACAAGGCGAAGCGCTTCGTCCGCGCCGCCCACTTACCGCCGCTCGAGCGCCACCACGGCTGGAAGGAGATCTTCTCGCCCGACGAGCGCGCGCGGCTGACCGGTCGCCGCAGCGACTTCGATCCCGTCGACCTGCTGCGCGCCCGCTACGCCGAGACCGAGGGCGCCGAGGCGCTCGCCCGGCTGCAGGACGTCGACTTCGGCATCTACCTCGTGGACGACCTGCTCGTGAAGACCGACCGCGCGTCGATGGCGCACTCGCTCGAGACGCGCGTCCCCTTCCTCGACCCGGTCGTGACGAACTTCGCCTTCACGCTGCCCGTGAAACAGCGCGTCAGCGGGCTGCGCAAGAAGGTGCTGCTGCGGAAGGCCGTCGCGCCGCTCGTGCCGGACCAGATCGTCCACGGCAAGAAGCGCGGCTTCTCGATCCCGGCCGCTGCCTGGCTGCGCGGCGAGCTCGAGCCGTTCGCGCGCGACACGCTCAGCGGCGAGGCACTTCACCGGCAGGGCTTCTTCCGGCCCGAGGCGGTAAGCGCGCTGATCGACCGCCACGTCGCGGGCGAAGGAGGATCTCTCGCGCCAGCTCTGGGGACTGCTCGCGTTCACGCTCTGGTACGAGCGCCACGTGGAGCACGAGCCGGCGCCGCTGCGGAGCGAGCGGCTGGAAGCGCTCGTCCGATGAGCGAGCTGTGGGAACTCAAGCTCGGCTGGCCGCGGACCGACCTTCGGCGCAAGCTCGTCGACGCCGTCTTACGCGGCGACAAGACCGCGACCGCGGGGCTCGCCGAACTGGACGACGAGTCGTGGAAAGCCGGCGACCGGGTCACGCTGCTCGGCTACGACGACGAGCCGGTCGGGATTCTCGAGGTCACCGAGGCGCGCGTAATTCCGGCGGGCGAGATCGACGTGCAGTTCGCCCGCGACGAGGGCGAGGGCTTCGAGTCGGTCGACGACTGGCGCGAGGCTCACGAGCGCTTCTTCGAGCGGCCGCTCCCGCCCGAGACGCCCATCGTGGCCGTTCGCTTCCGCCTGGTCGAGCGTCTGTGAGGGTCTGGATCGACATCACCGCGCCGGCACACGTGCTGGTGTTCCGGCCGCTGATCAGGCTGCTGCGCGAACGGGGCGACGAGGTCGAGGTCACCTCGCGTGACTACGCGCAGACGGTTCAGCTGCTCGAGCTGCACGGGATCGAGGCCGACGTGCTCGGCCGCCACGGTGGGCGCTCTCGGCTCGGCAAGGCGCGCTCACTCACGTCGCGGCTCCGGGATCTGCGGCACTGGGCGCAGGGACGCCAGTTCGACGCCGCCCTCGCGCACGGCTCGCACGAGCTGACGATGACCGCGCGGCGGCTCGGGATCCCTAGCGCGACGACCTTCGACTACGAATTCGCCTGGCTCCAGCACCAGCTCGGCTGCCGGGCGGCCACTCGGGTCGTCGTGCCGGAGGCGATCCCGCCCGAGCGGCTCGAGCGCTACGGCGTCCGCCCGCCGAAGCTCCGCCAGTACCCCGGCCTGAAGGAGGAGTACTACCTCGCCGACTTCGAGCCCGACCCGGCAGCACTCGAGCAGTTCTCGCACGACCCGGCGCGCGCGCTCGTGATCGTCCGCACGCCGCCGGACGTCTCGCTCTACCACCGCCGCTCGAACCCACTCTTCCCGCAGGTCCTCGAGCACATCGGCAGCGACGAGAGTGTCGACGCGATCGTTCTGCCACGCACCCCCGAGCAGCGCGACTTCGTGCGCGGGCTCGGGCTGCCGTCGGTGCAGGTGCCCGACAAGGCCGTCGACGGCCAGAGCCTGATCGCGCTCGCCGACCTGGTCGTCTCGGCCGGCGGCACCATGAACCGCGAGGCCGTCGCGCTGGGCGTGCCCGTCTACACGACGTACGGCGGCCGCCTGGGCGGCGTCGACGAGATGCTGATCCGCGAGGGCCGCCTGATCCCGCTGAGCGACCCGCGAGCCCTCGACCTGCACAAGCGCCCCGCCGAAGCGATTCGAGTCCGGCGCAACCCTGCGGAAATGCTGGGACTGCTCCTCGAAGGTCTCGCCTAGGAATCCGCGCTCGAATTCCTCCGGGAATTCCTCAGCGCCTCCCCATGAGCGTCAGCGTGCCCGAGCAACCGGATAGCCCAGCCGCTGCGTCCACAGTCCCTACGACGTGAGGGCCTGGGAGGTCACCGCCCGCGCGGGCCGCACCCCTACGGGCGGTGCGGCCCGCTCCTTTTCGCCTGTCTACCCGAGCGAGATCCGGAAACTGACCGCGCGGCGGCTCGAGACGCCGCCCAGGATCCGCTCACCCGGCTTGGTGGCGCGGGCGAGCACCACGAGGAGCGCCCGTCGTCGGCTAGCGCTGGCCGGAAAGCCCCACAGCCGCAACTCGGTCACGGTCACGGTGCCGTCTGCTCCGGTGGTGGCCTGCTGCCCACGGAACTGGTTGTAGGGGATCGGGACGGCGAACACGGTGGCCCCCTGCACCGGGCGACCGCCGCACGCGGTGACCTTGAAGTGGAGCTGGATCGAGCTCGTCGATCGGGTCACCACCGCCGGTGTGATCCCGAGCGGCTGGATCAGGAGACGCGCGGGCGGTGTCAGGTCTGCGATCTGGATCGCGCCGCTGCCGCTCGGGCAGCCGTTCGCCGCCCGGACCAGCGCGGTCGGGGCCGAGGTGGCGCTGGCCGGGCCGTCGTTATTGGTGGCCGTGACGGTCACGCGCAGCGTGTAACCGACGTCGATCTTGGCGAGCGTGTACGTGTCTGCGCTCGCGCCGCCGATCTTCGAACAACTGTTGCCGTTCGAGTTGCAGCGGTTCCAGGCATACCCGTACGAGGTCGGGTTGCCCGTCCACGTCCCCTTGCTCGCCGTCAGCGTCTGGCCCTCTTGCGGTGTGCCGCTGATCGTCGGCAGTGTGGTATTGGTCGGCTGTGCAGTGCCGGACGCCTGGCCGCTGCCGGGTGGACCAAGGATGGCCCCGAAGACGAGCGCACCTGCCGCCACTGCGGCGACGCCAGCAAGCTTCCTCCATGTCATGTGAAGACCCTCCTTCGTACTACGAAGTACCGGATACCGGTACCCCTACCCCTAGGCCGCTGAATCAGCCCTCGGTTTCACAAAGATTTAACGGTTGACCGAAGGCTGGCCAAAGTCAGCTAATAAGGCGCCAGAGTCTGCGCCCAGGAAGCGTCAGGCGGCGGCGACCGCTTCCAAAAGCTCGGAGCCGTAGCGTTCGAGCTTCGCGGGGCCAACTCCTGGGACCTCGGCCAGCTCGGAGATCGTGGCCGGACGGCGGGCGGCAATCTCGGCCAGCGTGGCGTTGTGGAAGACGACGTAGGCCGGGACTTCGTCTCGCTTCGAGCGCTTCAGGCGCCACTCCTTGAGGGCGACGTAGGTTGGGTCGTTGGGCTCTTCGGCTCGGCGGGTCGGTTTCGGCGGTGCGGCCTCCACGCCGAGCTCGAGCAGGAAGCGGCTCGGCTTGGCGGACCACGTCAGCGCAAGATGGCGCTTCGCTCGCGTCATGCCGACGTAGAGCAGGCGCCGCTCCTCGTCGATCGCGCCGGGCACGCGAAGAGCCTGCTTGCAGGGCAGCTCCTTCTCCTCGACGCGCGGGATGAAGACCGCCTCGAACTCGAGGCCCTTGGCGCGATGCAAAGTCAGTAGGTGGACGCCGCCGTGGGCTCCATGCTGGAAGCGCGCCTTCAGCCAGCCCTGCCAGTCGGCGACCGTCTTCGTCCCGTCGTCGAACTCCTCGGCGAGACGGCAGAGCCGCCGCAGGTCGGCCTGGCGGACGAGCTCGCGCTCGCCGAGGCCGTCGGGAATCGGCTCGGCGAGGCCTTGCTCGCGGGCGACCCGGAGCACCTCGCCGCTCAGCGAGCCGAAGCCGGCGCCGCGCAGGCCCTTGAACAGCTGCCGCGCCGCATCGCGGGCCAGCAGCGCCGCGCCCTGGAACGGGATCTCCGCGTCGCCGAACAGCTCCTCGAAGTCGGCCGAGCGCGAGTTCAGGCGGATCAGGACCGCCATCTCCTCGTACGGCACGCCCTCGGCCGCGAGCTCGCGAACCCGCGCCAGCACGAACGCGCCTTCCTCCTCGGCCGAGTCGAAGCCGCGCACGACCGGCTCCGGGCCATCGGCGCGAGTCGGCCGCAGCGTCTTCTCCGCGCCGCCGAGGTTCGGGACGAGCCGGTTCGCCAGCGCGAGAACCTGCGGCGAGGAACGGTAGTTCTCCTCGAGCCGCACGACAGTCGCACCCGGGAAACGCGAGGCCAGCCCGAGCAGCCACTCCGGCGACGCGCCCGTGAAGCCGTAGATCGACTGGTAGTCGTCGCCGACCGCGCACACCTCGTCGCCGCCGCCGAGCCAGAGCTCGAGCAGCGACTGCTGCAGCAGGTTCACGTCCTGGTACTCGTCGACCGTGAACGCGCGGAAGCGCTCGCGCAGCGCGGCCAGCGCCCACTCGTCCTCTTCGTACATGCGCACGCAGCCCTCGAGCAGGTCCTCGAAGTCCACGAGCCCGGAGGCCTCCTTGCGCCGCTCGTACTCGCGGAAGACCCGCGCCATCAGGTCGGCGGGGATCGGCGGCTCGTGACCAGCCGAGCCCGGCTCGATACGCGGTCAGGCGTCAGGCGCCGGTTCTTCGCCCACTCGATCTCGGTCGCAAGATCGCCCGCCGGCCGGAACTTGTACGGCGGCGGCAGCGTATTCCCGATCTGCCGCAGGAGCAGGGCTTTCGTCGAGAGGATCCGCCCCGGCGGCTCGCCGCGAGAGCGCACGAGCTGCGACAGCGCCGCCGAGTGAAAGGTGCGCGCCTCGACGCCGTCGACGCCGAGCCGGGACAACCGCCCGCGCATCTCGGCAGCGGCCTTGTCGGTGAACGTGACCGCGAGGATCTCGTCCGAGCGGAACGCACCGGACCCGACCTGCCACGCGATCCGCCGCGTGATCGTCGTCGTCTTGCCGGACCCCGCGCCCGCGAGAATGCAGACCGGCCCGCGCACGGCCTCCGCCGCGCGCCGTTGCTCGTCGTTCAGCCCCTCGAGAACGTCCACCGAGCCACCCTAGCCCGGCGCGCGGACGGGCCTAGCTCAGTTTCTGTCCCGAAAGCGTGTCTTCTTCGTCCGCGTGGATCGGCGGCGGCGCGTCGAGCAGCCGCGGCGCGCGCATCATCTGGGACAGCCGCGTCACGACCTCGAGCGTGTCGCCCTCGCGCACCAGCTGCTCGAGGCCGGCGAGCTCGTCCTGCAGCCACGCGCCGTCCACGATCGGCCCGCTGACCCGCGTGATCTTCGGGTGCGAGGTCGGCACCGCGGTCTCGCCCTCGCTGAACAGGCCCTCGTGCAGCTTCTCTCCGGGCCGGGCGCCGACGATGTCGATCTGGATGTCGCGCTCTGGCTCCTTTCCCGACAGCCGGATCATCTGCATCGCGAGGTCGATGATCCGCACCGGGTCGCCCATGTCGAGCACGAACACGTCGCCGCGCCCGCCGATCGCGCCGGCCTGGATCACGAGCGACGCGGCCTCGGGCATCGTCATGAAGTAGCGCATCATGTCCGGGTGGGTCACGGTCAGCGGGCCGCCTTTGGCGATCTGGCGCCGGAAGATCGGGATCACGCTCCCGGACGAGCCGAGCACGTTGCCGAAGCGGACGGCCACGAAGCGGGTCGAGACGTCCCGACGCGCGCCGTAGGCCTCGACGATCCACTCGCAGAGCGCCTTCGAGTGCCCGTAGACCGTCTTCGGGTTGACCGCCTTGTCGGTCGAGACGAGCACGAAGCGCTGCGCGCCGAACTCGATCGCCGCCTCGGCGACGACCCGCGTGGCGAGCACGTTGTTCCGGACCGACTCGAGCGGGTTCGCCTCCAGCAGCGCGACGTGCTTGTACGCGGCGGCGTGGAAGACGACCGAGGGCTTGTAGCGCTCGAAGACCTGGCGCATCTTCGTCCGGCTCTTGCAGTCGCCGAGCACCGGCACCGCCGCAGCGAAGCCGCGCTCGTCCACCAGCTCGCGCTCGATCTCGAACAGGTTCGTCTCCCCCTGCTCGACCAGCACGAGCCGCTGCGGGCCGAGCCGCGCGATCTGGCGGCAGAGCTCCGAGCCGATCGAGCCGCCCGCGCCAGTGATGAGGACGGTCTGGTCGCGGAGATACGCGGCGCTCGCCTCCAGGTCGACCTCGACCGGCTCGCGGCCGAGCACGTCCTCGACCTCGACCGGCCGGATCTGCGCGGCAAGGTCGCTCTCGCCGGAGATCAGCTCGTAGAGGCCCGGCAGCGTCTTGACCGGCACGCCGGCCTCGCGGGTCATGTTCACGATCCGCTGGCGCACGTCGCCGGCCGCGGACGGGATCGCGATCAGCACCTCGTCCGGCTTGTTGTCGCGCAGGATGTGCGGCAGGTCGAACGTCGTGCCGAGCACGCGCACGCCGTGGACGCGCAGGTTTCGCTTGCGCGGGTCGTCGTCGATCAGCCCGATCGGCGTGTAGCCGAGTTGGCGGTTGCGCTGGAGCTCACGGATCACGAGCTGGCCCGCGTCGCCCGCGCCGGCGACCAGCACTTCCTTGCCGCGCGCGACGAGCGACGTCCCCGGCCGCTCGATCAGCGTGCGCGCGAGCAGCCGCGTCCCGGCGATCAGGCCGAGCAGCAGAAGCCAGTCGAGGATCGCGACCGACCGCGGCAGCCGAACCTGGCTGACGGGCGAGAAGAAGTAGACGGTCAGGCCGGCGACGAACGAGGCGATCGTCACGCCGCGTGCGGCGCCCCACATGTCGCTCACGGAGACGTAGCGCCACCAGCGCTCGTAGAAGCCGCTCAGGACGAAGACCGCGAGCTTGATCCCGATCACGATCAGCAGCGTCTTCCGGAAGAGCGTGTCGTAGTACGGCGGCACGCCGTGGTCGAAGCGCAGCTCGAACGCGAGGTACCACGCGAGCGCGATCAGGCCCGCGTCGGCGACGAGCTGCCAGAGCCGGTGCCGGTTGATCCGCATCACGCCGCCACCGCCGCCGCGTCTCTGATCACCGAGACGACGCGTTCCTGCGCGTCGGCCGGAATCCCGGCCCAGATCGGCAACGCCAGGTTCTCGCGGGCCGCACGCTCGGTCTCCGGCAGCGACCCCTCCTCGTAGCCGAGGTAGCGCAGAGCGGGCTGGAGATGGAGCGGCGTCACGTAGTACGAGGCATGCCCGACGCCGGCCTCTCCAAGCGCCTGCGCGAACCGGTCCCGGTCCGGCGAGCGGACGACGTACATGTGGTAGACGTGGCCGGGCTCGTCCACCGGCAGCTCGCAGAGCTCGCCGAGACCGAGCTCCCGATAGCGGGCGGCGGCATCGCGCCGGGCCTGGTTCCAGCCGTCGATCTCGCCGAGGAAGAGCCGCAGCAGCGTCGCCTGCAGCTCGTCGAGGCGCGAGTTGTAGCCGACCGCCTGGAAGTCCCGCTTCTCGCGCGAGCCGTGGAAGCGCAGCAGCGCGACGCGGTCTGCGAGCTCCTCGTCGTTCGCGGCGACGAGGCCGGCGTCGCCGAACGCAAAGAGGTTCTTGGACGGGTAAAAGCTGAAGGTCGAGAGCACCCCGGTGCGCGCCACGCCCTCGGCGCCGAACGCCTGGGCCGCATCCTCGAGGATCGGCACGCCGAGCTCCGCCAGGCCCGCCAGCGGCATCACACGGCCGAACAGGTGCACCGGCATCAACGCCCTGGTGCGCTGCGTGACCTTCGCGGCGACGTCCTCCGGGTCGAGGTTGAGCGTCGACCCGTCGATGTCCGCGAAGACCGGCGTCGCCCCGCGCCGCGCGATCGCCTCGGCGGTCGCATAGAACGTGAAGGCCGGGCAGACCACCTCGTCGCCGGGCCCGATCCCCATCGCATCGAGCGCCAGCACGAGCGCGTCGGTCCCGTTCGCGACACCGACCGTGCGCGGCACGCCGAGGAACTCCGCCGCCTCCTGCTCGAACGCCTGCACGTTCGGCCCGAGGATGAAGCGCCCCGACTCGACGACTTCGCCGATCCGCTCCATGATCTGCGGGATCAGGCGCTCGTACTGCGCCTTGGTGTCTCCCAGAGGGATGGTCTGCGGGCTAGGCACGCGGGCTGAGTCTAGATGAGCGCCGTTTCAGCACCAGGTACACCGCGAGCAGCACGGCTCCTGCCACGAGCGCGATCTCGAGGTAGTCGAACGCATGGTTGAAGTGCGTGTAGCTCGCGCCCGCGGCCCAGCCGACGCCTGCCAGCACGAAGCACCAGGCGGCCGAGCCGGGAATCGTCAGCAGCGTGTACGGGCGCAGCGGCATCCGGAAGATCCCGGCGGGGATCGACACGAACGACCGAACAAGGGGCGTGATGCGGCCGAGCAGGACTCCCCATGAGCCCCACCGGTCGAACCAGCGCTCCGCCCGCTCGAGCTGCTCCGGCCCGAGGTGGAAGAGCCGGCCGTGCCGCTCGGCGAACGGTCTCCCGCCGCGCCAGCCGATCCACCAGCCGCCGAGCGAGCCGAGCACGTAGCCGAGCGTCCCGGCGAGCGACACCGTCAGGTAGGCCCAGAACCCGCTCGGGACGGTGTGGCCGAAGAGCATGACGTGCTGATCCGCGAAGACGCCCGAGGCGAGAGCCCCGGCATAGACCATCACCAGCTCGCTCGCGGCGGGGAAGACGGCGTCGATCGCCATCAAGATGAAGACGGCGTAGACCCCGTAGTCGCCCACGAACGTCGTGACCGACCCGGACAGGGAGGCGAGCACGGGTCGAGTCTAGGGGTCGTTACCGGCGGACAGCGAAGTTCTGCCCCAGCGTCTCCGGCCCGAACTCGTTCTGCGAGTAGACCTTGAAGACGTAACGCCCGTGGTAGGCGAGCCCGCCGCTCTTGTACCGGCCGTTCCAGAGCAGGCTGCGGCGGCCGGGGCTCATCCGCACTGGGCCGATCCTCCGGACGAGCACGCCCGACCGGGTCCAGACCGACCCCGTCACGCGCGCCGGGTGCACGAGCTGGAAGCTCGCGACGACGCGGTTCCGCCGGCGGGCCCGGAGACGGACGACACGCGGCGAGACCCGCAGGAAGCCGAGCGTGTCGTTGACCCAGAAGACGCGCGAGACAGAGGAGCTCTGCTGCTGGTCGTCGGTGGCGCTCACGCTCCAGTGCCAGCGGCCGAGCGCAAGCTGCGTCGCGCGGTGGCGCCTGGCCGCCCTCCGCCGGAGCGCCTTGCTCGGCCACGTGATCCGGTAGATCCCGGGCGCGCGCTCGCCCGAGTCCTCGTAGACGGTGGTGCCGGTCGGGTCGACGAGCTTCGCGTCGACGATCGACGGACGAACGATCTTGAACGAGAGCGTCTCGCTTTCGCCCAGCCCGTCCCCGTTCGGCGAGAGCACCGGCTGTGTGGCCGGCGGCGCGTAGACCCCGGTGTACATGAGCGCCAGCGTCTCCTTGACGGGCCGCTCTCCCGTCGAGTCCGACGGCCTGTTGAGCAGGCTCCCGTCGAACGCCAGGGTGCTCGAGCCGCCCGAGTCGAGCGCCGAGGCGGTGACGGCGCCGAGGCGCACGAGCGTCTGCGCGAGCTCGAAGTTCGTCAGCCCGACGCTGTAGCCGCGGCGTCGGCCGTCCACGACCACCATCACGATCTGGCCGTTGCGGCGCTGGCCGATGCCGGTGCGCGGGTCGCGCGGCGCGAGCTGGGAGGGCAGGAATTCCTCGCCCGCGGTGTAGACCGCCCTGCCGTTGCGGACGATCAGAGGCCCGCCGCCGAGCGCGTCGGTGATCCCGCTCGCGGGCCAGTTCGGGTTGAGCGAGAACTGCGTCTGCACAACGGTTCCCGGCGGCGTCTCGGCCGCCAGCTTCGAGGCTTGCGAGCCGAGCGCCATCATCACGGCGCCGTCGCGCGGGATCGTCGTGCCGCCGCCGGTCGACTGCACGATCGAAACGCCGGTCAGCGCGGTTCCCGGCGTCACCGGGGGATACGGCTCGAGCGTCGTCTCGACGGCGCCGGAGACGACCGGCGTCCTCGCTCCCCAGTCCGGCGTGAAGATGGCCGTCCCGTCGCCGATCGGCGTCTTGTTCAGGCTCAGCGGGCGGCGGCTGCCGAGGCCCTGCCAGAAGCCGAACTGCGCAACGCGCTGGACGGTCAGCGTGCCGGTGGTCGGGGAGATGCCGATGCTCGAGCGATTGCGGTACGGAGGCACCTTCAACACCCCGTCCTGCATCACCATTCCCGTGGGGTGGCCATCCGCCCAGTTGAAGAGATCGCCGTTCGTCCCCACCACGGTCGCCTGGTCGGAGACGGCCTTCTCCATCGCCGTCACTCGTTGCCGGCCCGTGACCGTTCCGTTCGCCAGGAGCGGCTTGAGCCGGTACAGGCCGGTCGGCCTCGGCGCGATGACGACGTGGATCGCCACCGGTCCGTGCGCGGTGAACTGCACCTGGCGTGAGTACGACACGCCGGGCATCAGCGCCCGCGAGTAGTACGCGCGCGCCGGCGCCGCGACTGCGGCAGCAACAGCAACGACAATCGCCCCGATGAGGACTCGGCGGAGCATGACCCCGGGGCACGCTAGCGAAAAACGCGCCGCAATTAGAGGTCTTTACGAGATCCGAACGTTCGGCCGATGTTCCTGCGCGGTGCCGGCGCGATAGGTTGCAGCCGTGAGCGCAACCGTCGACACGCGCACCGAGCTCGTCGAGGACCTGATCGCGCGCTACCCCGAGATTCCGCCGGAGGCGGTGCTGAAGGAAGACCTGCTCCGCACCGGGATCGCGTTCGACGAGGCCGCGCTGACCGAGAATCTGGACGGCGAGGTCAAGCCCAAGTCGTACTTCATCTTCTCGTTCGACCAGAAGCCGCTGACCGAGCTCGGCGCCGCGGCCCTGCAGCGCCCGCCCGAGGAGATCGCGCTGAGCGGCGGCCCGTTGGAGCTGCGCCGGACGATCGTCTCGGTGCGCGTCAACCCCGACTCGCCGTACCGCGTCGCGCGGGTCGACGGCGGTCTGCGGCTCTCGCTCGACGGCCGAGACGTCGCGGAGGTGTCGACGCCGCCGATGCCCGAGTACTACCGGCACTCGCTCTCGAACGGCAAGACCGTGATGGAGACCGCGCCGACGATCGAGTGGGGCTACCTGATCTACCTGACCGTGCTGCGGCTCTGCCAGTACTTCGGCGCGAAGGAGGAGTGCGGCTTCTGCGACATCAACCACAACTGGCGCCAGCACCGCAAGGCCGGCCGGCCGTACACCGGCGTGAAGCCGGTCGAGGACGTGCTCGAGGCGCTCGCGCTGATCGACCGCTACGACGACGGTCACACGCACGCGTACACGCTCACCGGCGGCTCGGTCACGTCGACGGTGGACGGGCTCGCGGAAGCCGACTTCTACGGCCGCTACGCGCAGGCGATCGAGGAGCGCTTCCCCGGCCGCTGGATCGGCAAGGTTGTCGCGCAGGCGCTCCCGAAGGCCGACGCGCAGCGCTTCAAGGACTACGGGATCTCGATCTACCACCCGAACTACGAGGTCTGGGACAAGCGGCTCTTCTCGCTGATCTCGCCCGGGAAGGAGCGCTACGTCGGTCGCGAGGAGTGGCACCGGCGGATCCTCGACGCGGCGGAGGTCTTCGGCCCGAGCCACGTGATCCCGAACTTCGTCGCGGGAGTGGAGATGGCACAGCCGTTCGGGTTCGAGTCTCTCGATGACGCGATCGCGTCCACGGTCGAGGGGCTCGACTACTTCATGTCGCACGGCGTCACGCCACAGGTTCACGACCTGGTGCCCGGAGCCGACGACGCCGCTCGGCCGCGACAACCCGGGCGGTGCGCCGCTGGAGTACCACGTGCGCCTGCTGGGCGAGTACCGCGATGCGCTCTCGCGGCACGACCTGCAGCCGCCTCCCGGCTACGGCGAGCCGGGTGCCGGCCGGGCCGTCTTCTCCGTCAGCTCCTTCATGGACGTGCTGTGAACGGCCGGATCTCGGTCGAGGAAGCCCGCGAGCTCTGGCTCCGCGGAGACGACGAGGAGCTGATGCGGCTGGCAGGCGAGGTGCGCGCCCGCTACCACGACCCGAACCACGCGACCTACATGGTCATGCGGATCATCAACTACACGAACGTCTGCGTCGCCCAGTGCGACTACTGCGCGTTCTACGTCCTGCCGAACCAGGACGGCGGCTACGTGCTCTCGCGCGAGGACGTCTTCGCCAAGATCGACGAGCTGCTCGAGGCAGGAGGCGACCTCGTCGGCTTCAACGGCGGCTTCAACCCGCGCCTGCCGCTGGACTACTACTGCGACCTGTTCGCCTCGGTGCGCGAGCGCTACGGCGAGCGGGTCGAGTTCTACGCGCTCACGGTGGCGGAGTTCGTCTTCCTCGCCGACCGCGCCCGGCTCACGTACGCCGAGGCGGCGGCGCGGCTGCGCGACGCGGGAGTGCACTGGATCACCGGCGGCGGCTCGGAGATCCTGACCGAGGACTTCCGCGCCCGGCACGCCAAGTGGAAGTACACCGTCGCGGACTACTTCGACGCCCAGCGGGCGATCGTCGAGGCCGGCCTGCAGACGACCGCGACGATGGTGATCGGCTTCGACGAGACCCTCGACGAACGGCTCGAGCACCTGCGGCGCACGCGCGACTTCCAGGACGAGGCGCTGCTGAAGGACATGGCGGCCTCTTCTCGTTCCTCTGCTGGACGTACAAGCCCTACGGCACGGCGTTCGGCGGCCGCGAGATCACGCCGCAGGAGTACCGGCGCTGGATCGCGCTCTCGCGGATCTTCCTCGACAACGTGAAGCACATCCGGACGTCGGTGCTGACGCAGAACGAGGAGGCGTTCCGCGCTTTGGACTACGGCGCCGACGACTTCGACCTGCCGATCGAGGACGAGGTCACGCAGAAGGCCGGCGCGCCGGATCGACCTCGACCTCGAGGCCCTGCTCAGGATCCCGCGCCGCCTCGGCTACGAGGTCGAGTACCGCCGGGCCGAGCGGCCTGCCGCGTTGACGTCCACTTAGACGCGGCCAAATCTGCGGATTGCGGGACGGTCCCGCCGCGGGCAAGGTGAACGCATGAACGAACCGCTGGTCGAGCGGAGATGAAATCGTTGGTCTACTCTTCAACGTGAGCGACATCGCGGTCACGCTCACGAACATCGAAGAACTTCTACGAGGTGGCGATGAAGAGGAAGAAGCCGACGAAGGCTGAGCTCGAGGAGATGGGGGCGCGGCACGCGCGAGGTCCTCGAGAACGCGGAGCGCACCCGCAAGCTCGCGGAGAAAGCGCTGGCGAAGCTCGAAGCCCAGCAGGCTAACGAGTCCTAGCCCCACACCTTGAGTCGCTCCCGGTAGGGTCGCGCTGACCCGCAATCCAGGAGGATTCATGAGCGACTACAAGGTGGCGAAGCTCGAGGAGATCGACGAGATCAGCGACGGCCGCGTTCCGTGGCGGCCGGTCCGGCACCACTTCCGGGTCCAATCATTCGGCGTCAACGCCTTCACGGGCGCCAACGCCGGCGACCGGATCATCAACGAGCACGACGAGGCCGACGAGCACGACCGGCAGGAGGAGCTCTACCTCGTACACAGCGGCCACGCGCGGTTCGAGCTGGACGGCGAGCAGGTCGACGCGCCTACCGGCACGCTGGTCTACGCCGAGCCCGGCGTGAAGCGGACCGCGTTCGCCGAAGAGGCCGGCACGACGCTGATCGCGCTCGGCGGCGTACCGGGCAAGGCCTACGAAGCCGGCGGCTGGGAGGTCTGGATGCCCTTCCAGAAGCTCTACAACGAGGGCAAGTACGACGAGGCCGCCGACCAGGCGCGCCCGGCGGTCGAGGCGAGCCCCGAGTACGCCGGGCCGCTCTACAACCTGGCCTGCGTCGAGAGCCTCGCCGGCCGCAAGGACGACGCGATCAAGCACCTCCGCATGTCGGTGGAGCGCTCGGATCAGTTCCGCTCGATGGCCGCCGGGGACTCCGACTTCGACCCGATCCGGGACGAGCCGGCCTTCAAGGAGCTGGTCGGCTCCTAACCTCGCGCGTACTCGTCGGCCGACGTCGACTCGAACTCGAAGCCCACGAAGCCCTCGTCGCCGACGACCCACGCGTCGTGGCCGGGCTCGATCACGTACGCGTCGCCGGGCGTCAGCTCGACCTCGGTGCCGTCATCGTGCTGAACCGCCAGACGGCCGGAGTGAACGACTCCGACGTGCCGCGCCTGGCAGCTGTCGGTGCCGGCGACCGGCTTGATGCATTCCGACCAGCGCCACCCAGGCTCGAAGCTGAAGCGGGCGGCAGTCGCTCCGGGCATGCGGACGACCTCGATGCGCGTCTTGTCCGGAGTACGGGTCTCGTCGGGTGAATCGAAACTGTGTGCCTCAACACCGGCCATTCTTCAATCTCCCTTTCGCTGGGTCCGCTGACTCGGGCGATCCTACGCCCATCTGGCCGAGTCATCCCGTTTGGCAGGTGCGGCACCAGCTCGCCGGAGCCAGGATTCACGGGATGTCTGCCCGGGCCCGCGTCGAGTCCGTCAAGCAGCGTGCCCAGGAGTGGGCCGAGCGCCAGGAACCCAGCTCAGCGCCCGGGGTGACGATCGGGGCGTGGCGCCGCTACGAGGCTGTGGACGGCCCGTTGCAGTCGGCGCTCCTCTCGCTCTACGTACTCGTCGCGGTCCTGCCGGCGCTCCTGGTGATGACGGAGTATCTGGACGCCCACCCGGCCGCGCTGGCCAACCACATGACCCGCCACTACGGCCTGTCCGCCGCCACCGCGTCGCTCCTACGAGGCGTGCTCATGCACGACCGGACACACGAGCTCGGCTCGGCCCTGCTCGCTGTCGCGGGGGCGCTCTTCTTCGGGCTCGGCTACGGCCGCGTGCTCCAGCTCGTGCACGCTCGCGCCTGGCGAATCCCGACGCCGTCGAGACAGGCCGACCAGCCCCGCTACGCGCTGGTGCTGGTCGGCCTGTACGGCCTGATTCTCGTTCTGCTCGTGCAGCTGACCGAGCTGTCGGGAAGCCCGACCTGGGCGCGCTTCGCGCTGACGCCCGGCTGGATCGCCCTTCTGGCCCTCTACTTCGCGTGGACCGCCAGGGTGCTGACCCACGGGCAGATCGGCTGGCGCGACCTGTTCCCGGGAGCGGCGCTGACGGCGGTCGCGCTCGTCGGCCTGATGTGGCTCTCGCGCTACGCGATGGAGTTCTGGATCAACTTCTACGCCCGCGACTACGGCGGGTTCGGCGTGGTGATGGCCCTCTACTTCTGGATCGCGCTGAGCTCGGCGGTCATCGTCATCGCTGCGAGCCTCGCACCGGCTCTGGCGGAGCGTCGAGACCACCTGTTGGCGGATCGGTAGCAAGCAGCGAGAAGACGATCGAGTCGAAGCGCCTGCCGGCGGGCCAGGCACGCGATGCCCGCTCGACGATCCGTGGCCGCGTCCACGATCCGAAACACCGCCCAGCTCCCTTCGTTCCACGATTGCGCGGCTCGCTCGATATTGGCCAGCGCGTCGGCCTCATCCGGAAGCTCGGCATCCCAGCCCATCCACCTGCGGACGTCCGGCTCGGAGTAGAGCTTGCGGATCGCGCCCGCATCGCTCTCGACGCTCGGCCGCAGGACGAGGTCGGCGTCCTCGAGCGGCGGATCCGGCGGAACGAGCGAGCGCACCCGGGCGAAGGCTAGATGCACCAGGCTCGTGCTCGCGAGCACGGTTCAGTCGAAACCGGCGAGCAGCATCCGTAACCGCAATCCGACGGCATCCCGATGCTCCTCCCGGTTCGGCGCGGGGAGGCCCGCTGCCCAGCGTTCGACATTCAGCGCCCGGCAGACCCAGCCGAGGCGGAGAGCGGCGTCGTGGGCGGCCTGCAGCTCCTCCCACGCGGCGAAGCCGCGGAACGGCTCGAGATAGGCGTCCCGGTACGGAGCGACGTCCTCCGAGCGCTCGACGTCTTCGAGCCCCCAGGCGAGCTGGCCCTCGAGCGTCACCGACATGCTGAAGAACGGGTGCGAGACGCAGGCGTCGCCCCAGTCGAAGAAGAGATAGCTGCCGTCGCGGACGAAGACCTGGCCGTCGTGGAGGTCGTCGTGCTGGATCGTCTCCGGCACGCCGATGCTCTCCAGACGCTCGCAGAGCTCGGCGATCGTCGGAACGAGCGCGCGGAGCCGGCGGTTCTCGTCGTCGGTCAGCGTGTCGACGCGACCGACGAGCTCCTCGTACTGACTTGCGAGCGTCTCGAGACGGCGGTCGGGCAGGCCCACGCCGAGGAACCGATCGAGATCGTCCGCCAGGTCGAGCTGGAGACGGCCGTAGAGCGGCAGGATGTCCAGCCAGCGGCCGAGGTCGCGCTCGCGCTCGACGACCTCGCGCAGGCGCTCGCCGCCGTCCGCCATCAGCATCCAACCGCGGTCGAGATCGGTCGCGAGCAGCGCCGGAACGAGGTCCGGCCTCCGCGCGGCCAGCAGGCGCACGACGCCGGCCTCGTAGACCAGCAGCGGCATGTTGGCCTTGAACCAGACGTCTCCACCAGTCGTCGGCACGCGCAGCACGGTCGACCACGGCCGGACGTGCGGCTGTTCGACGGCAGCGGTCGACCGAAGGCCCAGCTCCTCGAGCCGCCGATCGATCCAATCGTTGACGCCGGCGAGCCAGCGCGCATCGGTCCAGACGTCCATCGACCGCGCCAACCCTAGGCGTACGAGAGCGCCGTCAGCTAGCTCAGCGAGAGCGGCGGTCCGACGATCTCGCAGCCGTACCCTGCGAACAGCTGCACCATCTCGTCCATCGGCGGCATGACCGCATCGGCCGGCGGCTCGGAGCCGGTGACGGGAACGCCCTTGCTGACGAAGACCTGTTCGACACCGCCGGGGCTCGCCGTGACGAGCATGCGTGCGCGCTCCGAGCGGACGACGTAGGCGCGAAAGCGTTTCGCGCTGAATGGCTCGACCAGAGTTGGCTCCGAGAGTCGAGCTCGAAGCCATCGGAGGATGCTTTCCCGGCGGTGACTCCGCGAACGGGTCGCGGTGCGGCCATGAGGCCGATTGAGCAACCGAGTCTTCGCGTCTGAACGACGCCCGTATAGCTTCTGCGGCGTGACCCGGTTCGTGATCGACTGCGAGACGCTGCTCCGGATTGCCGCCGGCGAGATCGAGGTCGCCGCCGAGCACAAGCTCGTCGCGCCGACGCTCGTTCGCTCACAGGCGCTCTCGGCGCTATACGAAGCGGCCCGCCGGGGAGAGATCTCGGCGCCAGAGGGGCTCGAGCGGGTAACGCGGATCAACTCGCTCAAGGTTCGCTTCCTCGGCGACAAGGTGCTCCAGCGGACGGCGTGGAAAGTCGCCGATCAGCTGGGGTGGGAGACGACGTTCGACGCCGAATTCGTAGCGCTGACGCAGCTACAGGCCGACGCCTTCGTCACGTCCGACGGCGACCTGGCGCAGGCGGTATCCGGTCTCGTAGAGACCGCCACGGTCGACGCGCTGCGCACGGCCTAAGCGGCAGGAACACGCCAGGCGCGGTAGCGTCGGCGTCGTGCACGTCGTCATCAACCACCTCCGCCTGGTTGACCCGCTGAGCGACCAGACCGTGCAGGCAGCGCGAGGCGGGATGAGGCTCGTCGTCGATGCGGGCGCGCTCGGGCTCGCATCGCGAAGGTGGACGAGCGGCATCTGATCCTGATCCTCGAGTTCGCCACCGCGGAGGACGCGGATCGCATCGCGCGGGAGGTCGGTGGACCGTGGATGAGAGAGAACATCAGGCCGCTTCTCGCAGGCGACACGGAGCGCAGCGTCGGCGAAGTCATCGCCTCGGCTGAAGCCTAGGAGAGCGAAGCGCGTCCGGCCGCCACGGCAAGGGCGGTCTCGTACTCGCCCTCGGTGATTCGAACCACGCCCACGTCGAAGTCGGCCTTGGCCTTCTCCGCCGGGTCCATCTGCGACAGCACTGCGCTCATCGGCACCGGCGGGTCCCATTCCTCCACCTGAGTCAGCAAGACGCCGCCAGGCAGATCGCCGGAGTACGCCTGTGCCTCGGACGGTGTCCAGTCATGGGCCGCTGAGGCGAGCTCGGCGCGGCCGATGAACTTCCGCTCGGTCGCGCCCAGATAGACGAGAACGAGGTCGCCGGCGGCAAGCGCGTCGCGGTGCGGCTCGTCTGCGTCGACGCCCCACATCCCGGCCCGCATCAATCCGATGGCCTGTTCGGGGTTCCCTCGGACGAAGTTGAGGATGTAGTGCGCCACCTTCGACTAGCTCTCCACCGGAGTGTGGCAGACCGCCTCCAGCTTGAAGTAAGCCCATAGCATCGCCCTGTGCGCGAGCTGCAGGACGGGCTATGGCACTGGCAGGCGCCGCATCCCGAGTGGACGGCGGAGCAATGGTGGCCGGAGATAGTTTCGTCGTACGCACTCGACGACGGGGCGCGGCTGCTCCTCTTCGACCCGCTGGCCGTGCCGGAGGAGATCCTCGACCTTGCGGCCAACCGCGAGCCCGTGGTGGTCCTCACGGCACCGTGGCACGAACGCGACGCGCAGAGCCTGGTCGAGCGCTTCGGCGCGACGGTGTTCACTCCGCCGCCCGACACCGCAGAGGACCTCGTGCGGAAGTACGGCGTTGCTTCGGATCAGCTCCCGGAGGGCTGGCACAGCCCCGACGTGGCCTGGCTGCTGGTGGATGGCGTCGGTGAGGCCCATGTGTACGGAGCAGGTGATCGGCTTCCGATCGGCGTGGAGGCGTTCCCAGGGCGGTCGCACAACGACCTTGTGCTGTGGATCGGGCGCGTGGCGGCGATTGTCGCCGGAGACTCGCTAGTCGACTTCGGTTGCGGCTTCGAGGTGCCGCGAGAGGTGCTGCAGCACGGTCTCACGCGCGAGCAGATGGTGGAAGACCTGCGGCCGCTGCTCCGGCTACCGCTCGAGGTCGTGTTGCCCACGCACGGAGCACCGACAGACCGTGCTGCTCTCGAGCGCGCGCTCTCGTGACGCCGTAACGAAACGGGGTTAGCGATCCGGCGGCCCGGGAACATGGCTGATCGTCTTCTTCGCGCGCCGCACCGCCTGAGAGCGGCCGCCGGGTATCACGATCGCCATGCCGTTGATCCTCAAAGCGCTTCTCGTCCTGGCCAAGACCAGACGAGGACGCAAGCTTCTCTTCTTTGTCGGGCTCACGGCGATCGACGTAGCTCAAAGCGAGCGGGCTCGGAAGCTGTACGCGAAAGCGCGAGCAAGCGTCAATGATCCGGCTGTCAGGCAAACGGTGACCCGGCGCGCGCGCAAAGTTGCGCAGGCGATCCGCCGGTAGACGGGCTGCTCCTCGGAATCATGCCCGAAGGCGTTTCAGTTCCGCCTGGGCCAGCGTGCAGATGAAAAGGAGCCCGGTTAGGTCGCCCTGATCATGCAAGACCAAGGTCGAGTGCGACACACTCCTGATCGCCGACGACCCAGGCGTCGTGGCCGGGCGGGATCAGGTAGACGTCACCGGCAGCCGCCTCGAGCTCCGTGCCGTCGTCCATCCGGAAGCGCATCCGTCCGGAGACGAGATAGCCGAGGTGCCGCTGCGGGCACAGCTGACCTTCGCCGGCGCTCTCCTGGTGCTCCGACCAGCGCCAGCCCGGCTGAAAGGTGGCTCGGTCGAACGCTATGCCGCCGAGTTCGACGAGATCGACGCGACCCATGGGCACGATCTGACTCGTGTTTGCGGCATCGAGGCTCTGGATCTGTGGCTGTTCGCTCATGAGGGGATGGTAGGTACTCGTTTCGGCCACCAGTCACGTGCGAAAGTGCGGGTCGTGGCGAAAGTGGAGGTCGACCGGTACCTCGCGGCGCTGGACGAGCCGAAGCGAAGCACGCTGAAGGTACTGCGGAAGTCGATCTTGGACTTCGTGCCGGAGGCGGAGCAGTGCATCTCCTACGGCGTGCCCGCGTTCAAGGTCGCCGGTAAGACGGTGGCCGGCTTCGCTGCCTTCAAGCACCATCTGAGCTACCTGCCTCACAGTGGCTCGGTGCTCTCGACGCTCGCGGACGACGTGGTCGGCTACGAGACGTCGAAGGGGGCATTGCGATTCGCGGTCGACAAACCGTTGCCCAAGCACCTGGTGAAGAAGCTCATCACGGTTCGTATGCGCGAACTGGGCCTGGCGTAACACAGCCCTCGCGGCGTTGAGTCCGGGAATGTCCCTCGACGAACCTAGCCCCAGGGCAGGCGGGACCAGCACGGAGACCGCTCTCGCCGGAACCGTTGGGCCGTCGCATGGGCCTGCTCCGGATCGGAGGTCTCTTTCTCGACGCTCGCGCCGTAGCGCGCCGCGAGCTCCGACACCGGGTAGCGCCCTTCAGGGCCCAAGCGTGCGCCGACCATCAGGATCACGCATGGCCCTTCGCCCGCCCCCACAAAGGCGTGCTCCGTCCAGGGTGGCGAGTGGAAGAAGTCCCAGGGCCCGAGGCGTCGCTCCTCGCCCTCGACGAGGAGCCTGCAGTCGCCGGCCAGGACGAGGAACGCCTCCTGATTCGACTCGGCGTGATAGACGCCGCTCTGGCCCGGCTCGAGAACGGTCACGTTGATCCCGAGCTGCGCGAACTCGACCGGGGGTTCGCCGTACTCGCTCTCGAAGTTGCACGCCGCTCCCCTGCTCTCCGCGAACCACCACTCGGCATCGCGCACATTGACGACGAACCAGCCATCCGTAACCGGGGCGAGCCCCGAGCCGGAGTCCTCAAGCCGCGCTTCGGCCACGAGCCCGATTCTCGCAGCCAAGCGAAATCTTCCTGATGTGGGCCAGTGTGTGGGAATGACCCCCTGAGCCTCTGCGTCAGTGTAAGTCGTTGTTCGTTGCCGCGTTCGTAAATGTGTTCCGGACTCGGCGCGAGCGAGAGAAGTAGGCGATGGCGGCGAGTCCGGGAAGCGAGTCGACGACAGTCCCGATTGGGGACTTCGCGCTGAGGAAGAACCAGATGACTAGGAAGGCGATGGAGAGCGCGTTAAACAGGATGTTGTTTGCGATTGCGGCCTTCCGTTCCCTCGACATCAAGACGAACAGCACGACTCCGTATGCCACCAGGCCAAGGTTGCTGATGACGTAGATCAGCAACGCCCACACCGGTATGAAGGAGTGGAGGCCTACCAGTGAGGGCTTGGTGTAGATGACCAGCGATCCGATGGTCAGCGCGAGGCCGTGTGCGAGCTCAGCCGCCAAGCCGACCATGTAGAGCAACAGCCAACCCCCGATTCCCACGAGGTTGGGTTGCGCCACCGAACCGGAGCGGATTCCGCCTGGCGAGAAGACTCCGAGCGGCCCCGCTGCGGTTTCCGGGCGCCTGCTCCGCAGGAGGTACACGGTCGCCGCCGCAACAGCAACCAGGAAGACAAACGGCACGATCAGATGATAGTTGCAGCCAAGCGAGCCCCCCGAAATGGTGCCACCCGGCGTTACGAGTTTGGGGGAAACCCCCACCCTCTACCAGAGCCCAGGACGCGGGCGCGCTGGCCTGGGCCAGCGTGCCGGAATGTCCCCCGACGCTACGGATTGAGCCAGCGTCGGGCCGCCGTTCGGGAATGTCACCTGATGCCGCAACCGCTAGCGCGGTTCTCGACACGCGACACCGCAGCCAGTGCTTGCGAGCCGAGGCGCCTCGACGGAGTAGCGTCCGCCGCCTACTTCGCCCTAGTCCCCTCGTACGTCGAAGAAAAGAACGTCGTACTGCCTGACGTCGCGCATCGTTCCGCCGGTGCCCTCTTCGACGCGCGGCCTGATCGTTCGAGCCTTCGCATCACTACTCTTGCGCGCTTCGTCCGTTTCCCAAAGGGTGACGCCAAGCGCATTGCCGCTGTCGCGGTCGCCGAGGACGATGTAGCCGACGTAGCCTGGCTCGCCACTGATGCCGGGATGGACGACTTCGCGCACGACGCGCGCAACGTCCTCGATCCGATCGGGCGTCGTTTCGAGAAAGTTCACCCTCGATACCACCGTGTTCCTCCTTGCTCAGTTTTGCAGGAGTATCTACGGCGCTCGTCCTCGACCTGAAGCTGGGCGAACGTCACGCGCTGCCGCGGGCCAGCGTGCGGGAATGTCACCCGACGAATGGCTAGCGTCTGACTTGTGAGCGACCGCGAACGAAGGATCGTCTCCGACCTGAACACGACCTACCTGAGCGCCGAGGCGATGGCGGATATCGAGCGGCTAGGCATCGTCCTGGTGGAAGGCGCACCGCTGACGGTCTGCGACTACGACGCAGACGAAGACGGCAACCCGACGTAGGTCGTGGCGGAGGGAGTGGCGCACTTCGACTCCAAGCGAGCGGCGTGGCAAATCAGCTATTCGATGGATGACGTCCGCTGGGAACCGCGCGAACCCTGAGCAAGGGACGGCGAGCCTCACCTGCGCCAGCGTTCACGAATGGCGCCTGAAGTCATGACGCGTCGACCGAGATTGTGGGGAGGTGTGGCCTCGGCGATCTGGGGCAGTTCAGCTCGGAGCGATACCGTGCGGTTCTCTAGCCTCAGAACTCCTGTCACCCTGGCGCGGCCGCCGGGCTACGACGAGAGTTCAGCTCGGCGCGACCACCAGGCCTCGGCGGCGGTCATTGCGCTCTCGGCCTCGTGGATTCCGTCGCCCACGAGCCCGGCGGTGGCAGCCCAGTGCAAGGGTACAAGGGCTAGAGCCCCGGGGAGCCAACGGTGCTCGTCGCGAGTCAGCGGTTCCGGAGCCGTGCTTTCGTAGGCGTCGAGCAGTCGTCGCGGCTCGAGCAATTCAAGGGGCGGCCCGACGCCATCGGGGCCGCTCTGTGCGACGTGGTTCAGGCTGCCCGCGATGTCGTACAGCCGCTCCCTGACCCTCGCAAAATCCAGGTCGAAGGTGGCCCACGAGCCGTCTGACAGTTCTCCCACGTTGCCCAATTTGTAGTCCCCATGAATCGGAGTGCATGGCAGTTCGACCTCCTTCCGGAGCTTGGAGAGCTCGCCGGTCAGTTGGCGCATCCGACGCACGACCGGCTCGCTGCGGGGTCCGAGCCTGCGGCGTGTGAAGCCGACCGAGTAACGCAGTTGCCCTAGTGTTCTGTGGTCGTCGAGGGGTTCGGGCAGACCGGGCTCCCAGACTGCTTGGAGTGCAGTGTGAATGCGTCCGAGCTCCTCGAATAGGCGGACGTAGGAGTCCTCGTCCGCCCGTGGCTGGACGTGATCGATGAACTCCTCAAGCTCAGCCCAACGATCAGCGACCCTCAGGAGGTCGCCGCCGGAGATCGGAATCGGCTGAGCGACGCGGACTTGCGTCCGCTGGAGCCGTTCCCGCAGGCGCCGCAGTCCCGCGACCCGGCCGCGGCGGACCCAGGGCCTGTGAACCCGGAGGACAACCGGCGGCTCAGCGTCTATCCGCAGGTTGAGGTTGAACCCACCGCCGATCTCTGCCCATCCGGCCCCGCGCGCGACGCGGTCGATCAGGGCCGAGACGGCCGGGTCATCTGGGCTGGCTCTAGGTCCAAACCAGCGCGGCAAGGCAGGGTGAGAGGTCGAGGCTTCGATTCCGGTCATGGCAATGGCCCACCAGCGCACCCGACGAAGGGTCCGCCCGGCGAACCCATCCTCCTCGACGCGGGTCGATCGTGCCACGCATATGCCGTTCAGGAACGCTCGCGAACGCGCCCAACGCGCCTTCTCGCTCGACGATCAGCCCGCACATAATCTGCCGTTCTGCGCCGCCCGACACTCTCCGAACGCTCGGGTGGGCCAGAGTCCGGGAATGTCACCTGAGGGAGCGGTGTTCGTCGCCCATGCGGGCACGCTCCTGCACGTACTCGATGAACGCCAACGTCCGCTCTACCGATTCCAGCCGCGGAGGATCGTTCCACCGAACGAACCGGTCCTGTCGAACCTGGTCGATCAGGTCACCCCATTCACCGGGCATCGTCGATGTCGCCCAGTCCAGTGCCGCTTGTTTTGAGATCACCTCTCCGCGTTCAAGGGTGTAGAGCATGCGGCTACTGGCTTCGACCGCGTAGCGCTGTGTCCAAGAGATCTCAAGTGTTGCCCAGGTAAGGAGATCGTCGAGGAAGCTCTCGATCTGAGGCTGCATCTTCCGCTGCAGGGCGGTGGTCGGGACTTCGCAGGCGAAGTCGCGGGGATCGGCTCCCTTGAGAACCACTGGCCGTTCGCGAAGCACCCAGCGGACATCCTCGGTGTTGCAGTGCGCTGACCAGGCCATTTCGCGTGCGCCGCGGTTGACGTACAGCCATGGTCGCCCGAGCGCTGACAGCGTCCGAAGATCGGCCTTTGGCGCGTAGGAGCCTTCGAGGTTGTACGCCCAGTAGCCCGGCCAGGCCGGAATCTCCTCGTGCAGCTGGCGAAGCGCATGCTCGTGTTCGTCGCCGACACGACCAGTCGTGACGACGAGGAAGTCGCAGTCGCTCGCAGCGTCGCCACCGCCGAGCGCGAATGAACCGACGAGATAGACCCCGACCAGGTTCGCGTCAAGGATCGACTGGACGCGGCCAACGAAGTCGGTGAGGAGTTCGTTCAGGTCAGGAAATGGCGTCACGCTCGTTGTTGTCAGCCGGGCTGCGGCCTCGGTCACCCACGCAGTCAGGGTCGCAGATCGTGGGTTGGGCCAGCGTGCGGGAATGTCACCAGAGCGAGCCGGTAACTGAGCTATGGCAACAGCCGTCGGCGCCCCGGGGCTCGGCCACGGCCGCCCCAGCGCATCTGATTCCAGAGCGTCCGTCGCTCCCAGCGCCACTTCTCGCGCGCCGGAGGTGTCTTTAGGGCGAGGCCGGTCCGAGCGATTGCTAGTTCGAAAGGCCCCTTGTTGCCGCTGGGACGAAAGCACGCCCCATCGATGGTGCGATTGGCCGACCGGAATCGATAGCGACTGCGGAGGACTCGTTCCACGCCACTCACCTCGGAAAGTGGAATCACAAGCTCAGGCCATCCGAGGACGTGACGAAAGATCGTGCGGGGCAAGAGGCGAATCTCCGTGTCCGTGATTGAGCAAGTCGCGCCGGGGCCCCTCATTCCGCGTCCGTCCCAGATCCAGCGCAAGTCGCTTTCGGGGTAGGTCATTGATCCGGATCCGGTAAACGACGGCCTCTGCCCAGATGACTCAGGCTTCAACTCGTTCATCGCCGACTCACGGTAGTGCGGTATGCCGCTGCCGGCGAGCCTCTGATGTGGGATCTATCGCCCTGGGCCAGCGTGAGGAAATGTCACTGGAGGTTGACGCGACGCGCCGAGGGTGCCCTAGCGTCTTCCCCGTAGCCAGTTCGACATCCGAGTCGTCAGGGGCGCTTCCCCCGGCAGCCACTTCGTCTCGGGAGGCGGCGCTTGAAACGGCTCAAGCGCACCGATGCCCGCGGACGCGATCTTCAAGGTCACCTCGCCCGGATAGATCGCCGCGACCTGTTCGCCCGGCACGTAGCGAATCTGTGTGGGTTGCTTGGACTCGACAGCCAAGCCGTCAAAGATGTCGCTCTGCTTATCGCCTTCAACCTGCGCGACAGTGCCAACGATGACGCCATCCGAGGTGATCACGTTCCACCCCTGCCCGATCTGCAACCACGAGACAGGATCAGTCATCACCCGCGCTGCTTCGGTTACCGGGCGCTCTCACGTTCTTCGGCATCGTCGAATCGAGGGTACTCGTTCGTCGGGTGGGCGACGGCGCCTGTCGCCTGGTGGCTAGACGGTGGCTTCGGCGCGTGCGACGAAGCGGAGCTCCGGGACCTCGTTCAGTTCGCCGACGTCTCGGGCCAGCTCGAGGAACGTGAGTAGGCCGGCTCGCTCGCGCGGGCCGAAGCTGTAGCGCAGCTTCTCGAAGTACCGCGCCAGGAAGCCGGCCGGATAGCCGTAGCGCTCGCTCGAGTCGTACGCGAGCTGCTCGGGCTCGGCGCGGGCTGTGCGGACCGACTCGACGAGCGCGGCCTCCAGCTCGAGCAGGCCGGGCGGAAGCGGCTCGGCGCAGGCCCAGACGGCGAAGACCATCGGCAGGCCGGTGCGCTCGAGCCAGAGGCGGCCGAGGTCGTGGTGCGGAGTCGGGTCCTCGAAGGCGCTCTTGAGTGCCGCGTCGCCGATCAGCAGCTTCGCGTCCGCCTCCTCGCCGAGCGGGACGTGGTGCGCCTCGGGCAAGAGCACCTTCGTCAGCACGACCGAGGTCGCGCTCTCGGGCGTGACCGCCACCGTCCGCACCTGCTCGAGCGGCTTCCGCGCGACGAGCTGGATCGAGTCGACCGCGCCCTCGGACGAGACGCAGAGCCGCGGCAGCAGCCGCAGCCGGTCGGCGTTGCGCGCGTACTCGATCGACGAGATCGGCGCGAGGTCGAGCTCGCCGTTGAGAAGCCGCGCGTTCAGATCGGTCGGCACGCCCTGCACCTCTTCGACCTCGGCTTCGAGCCGGTAGAAGACCGGCGCCATGTTCACGTACGAGATCCGTCCGAGCCTGATCACTTGACCCCTTTGGACACGTCCGGGGTCTGACCCCGGACATGGCTCTCGGCTGTGGAAAACGTCGTCACGACTCTCGGTCCACCACGGCGTCGGTGAGGGCTTCGAGCTCGTCGCGGCGAACGTGGCCGTCGAGGCACTCGCGGGCGCGGCGGGCGTAGTCGAGAGCAACCATTCGCGAGCGGTCGAGGGCGCCGGTCTCGGCGACTCGGATCAGCGCGCCGTCGAGCTCGCCGCCGCCGAGCGCGCGCCGCACGGACTCGTCCTCGCGGGCGGCGAGGATCAGCGGCAGCGTCGGCGTACCCTCGCGCAGGTCGGTGCCTGCGATCTTGCCGGTCTCGATCGTGTCGCCCGTGCAGTCGAGGATGTCGTCCGCGATCTGGAACGCGATTCCGAGCGAGAGCCCGAACTCGCCGAGCCCGCGGTCGCCGCCGCTGCCGAGGAGGCAGGCCGCCTCGAACAGCTTCCCCGTCTTGAGGGCGCAGCGCTCGAGGTAGCTCTCGACGCTCGTCTCGGGGTCGTGGGTCTGTGCGCGTTGGAGCGCCTCGCCGCGCGCGAGCGCGAGCGTCGCACCAGCGAGCACGCTGACCGCAGCGTGATCGCCGGTACCGGCGAGCTCCGCGAAGGCGCGCGCGAAGAGGTAATCGCCGGCAGCCTTCGCCGCGGCCGGCCCGTGGCTCGCCCACGCGGCGGCGCGGCCGCGGCGGTACTCCGCACGGTCGATCAGGTCGTCGTGGACGAGCGTGGCGGTGTGGACGAGCTCGACGGCAGCGCCGGCCGCCAGCGCATCCGAGCCCGGCGGCGCCGTCAGGAAGACGAGCAAGGGCCGCAGCCGCTTCCCGCCCGCGGCCAGAGCTTCGGCCCCGACCGTGGCGACCACACCGGGACAAGCCTCGACCGCCGCCGAGAGCCGCTCCTCGAGCCCCTCGAAGTACTGGTCGAGCCCGGGTGTCTCGCGGATCGTCGCGAGGCTCATTCGGCCACCCCGGTGTGCAGCGCCACGATCCCGCCCGCGAAGCGCCGGTAGCGCACGTCCTCGAAGCCGACCGTCTGCAGGAGCGCGGCGAGATCCTCGGGCCTGGGGAAGCGCCGTACGCTCGCCGGGAGGTACGTGTAGGCCGAGCCTCCGGGCAGCACCTTCCCGAGCAACGGGACGACTCCGTCGAACCAGAGGCGGTAGAACGGCGCGAGCACCCCGCGTGGCCGCGTGATCTCGAGGATGCCCAGGCGCCCGCCGGGCCGCAGCACGCGCCGGAGCTCGCGAAGGCCGCCCTCGAGGTCGGCGAGGTTCCGGACGCCGAACCCGACCGTGGCCGCATCGAACGACGCGTCCTCGAACGGCAGCGCCAGAGCGTCACCCTGAACCCAGTCCACGTCTGAAGACTTCTCCCGCGCCCGCTCGAGCATCCGCTCGGAGAAGTCGAGCCCCGTCACCTGACCGCCGGCGCGCAGGCACGCGAGCGCGAGATCGCCCGTTCCGCAGCACGAGTCGAGCACGCGATCGCCGGGCCGCACGACAGCCGCAGCCGTCGCCGCGCGCCAGCGTCCGTCGAGCCCGGCCGTCATCACGCGGTTCATCGCGTCGTAGACCGGCGCGATCCGGTCGAACATCGCGCGCACGCCGTCCGCGGGGAGCGTGCCTGCCCGAATACTCATTCCTGGCCCCAGCGGCGCACGAGCTCGTGCGAGAGCCCGAGCTGGTCGAGACAGCGCCCGACGATGAAGTCGACGAGATCGCCCACCGACTCGGCGCCGTGGTAGAAGCCCGGCGCGAGGAAGAGCACCGTCGCCCCCGCCTGCTTGACGCGGAGCATGTTCTCGAGGTGGATCAGCGAGAGTGGCGTCTCGCGCGGGCAGAGCACGAGCTTGCGCTCCTCCTTCAGCGCGACGCTCGCGGCCCGCTGGATCAGGTTCGTCATCGCGCCCGAGGCGATCGTCCCCAGCGTTCCCATCGAGCACGGGCAGATCACGTACGCGTCGACCTTCGCCGAGCCGCTCGCGTAGGGCGCGTGCCAATCGCGCTCGTCGTAGAGCGTGACCGCCTCGCGCACCGGCTCGGTCAGGCGCGCGAGCGTCTCGTCTGGCGAGAGCCGCGCGTCGCCGTAGAGCTCCGTCGCGACGACCTCGAGCCCCGCGCGCGACGCGCAGAGCCCGACCTCGCAGCCGGCGCCGCCGAGCGCCTCGAGCAACCGGGCCGCGTAGGGCGCTCCCGACGCACCGGTGATGCCGAGGAAGATGTGCACTGAGCTAACCGCCCTTGGACGCTTCCAGGAACACCGCCAGCCTATGCAGGTTGTCCTGGCCGAGATCCTTGAACGACGGCATCGGCGAGCCCGAGTTGACGCAGCTCGGGCACTCGAGGTGGCTGATCTGGAACTGGATCCCCTTGTTCTTCGCCCCTTCGGCGGAGAGGTCTGGCGCACCGAGGTTCGACGAGCCGGTGCCGAGGTAGGTGTGGCAGTTCGTGCAGCCGGACTCCGCGAATAAGTTCGCGCCCGCAATCGCCTCCGGGTTGTTGGCGAAGCCCTGCTTCTGCGCCCAGCTCGGGATCGCAGCCTTGACCTCGCTCGCGATTGCCTCCTTCGCGGTCGCGCCCTTGTAGGTGAGCGTGCCCATCGCGAGGACGGTCAGCGCCGCCGCGACGACCGCCACCGGCCTGCGCGACAGCCGCCGCTCGGTGCGCAGGTCGATGAACGGCAGCAGGAGCAGCAGGATCAGCAGGATCGTCGGGATCCCGACCGTCGCGAGGATCACCGACTCCGGCCACTTGAAGATCCGGAGCAGATAGAAGAGGAAGTAGAAGTACCAGTCGGGCCGCGGCACGAAGGAGTGGGTGCCGGGGTCGGCCTTGTCGCCGAGCACGGTGCCGAGGGGGTCGTTCCCGAACAGTCCGTACTTCCAGATGACGGCGAGCAGCACGATCACGACGACGACGACGAGGCTCATCACCGTGTCGTGGAACATCGCGTACGGGTAGAACGGCTTGCCGCGCCGCTTGACGTCCTCCTTGTAGCGCTGGAAGCCCGAGCGGCGCTCGTCGAGTGAGCTCACTCCGGCCTCCCCCGTACGCCCGCCCGTGGACGCGGCTGCACGAGACCCGACCGAGCGGCCGACGGCTCGGGCTCAGGCTCGGAGCCGCCCGCTGCCTCCGGCGACCAGGGCGGCGACGACACGCCGAGCCGAACGACGAGATACAGGTGCAGTCCGATCAGGCCGATCAAGGCGCCGGGCACGAGCAGCATGTGCAGCGAGTAGAAGCGCGCCAGCGTGTCAGGGCCGATCTCCGCGCCGCCGCGTAAGAGCGACGCGAGGAACGGCCCGACAAAGGGCGCCGTCCCGTTGATGTTGATCGCGACGACGGTCGCCCAGTACGCGGTCTGGTCGTACGGCAGCAGGTAACCGGTCAGCCCTTCGAACAGGCCGGTCGCGAGCAGCAGCACGCCGATGATCCAGTTCAGCTCGCGCGGGTACTTGTAGGCGCCGAACAGGAACACGCGCCCCATGTGCATGAACATCAGGATGATGAAGACGCTCGCGCCCCAGCGGTGCATGCCGCGGACGAGCCAGCCGGCCCAGATGTCGTTCTGGATGTGCTGCACCGACTCGTGCGCTGAGTTGACGTCGGGCTTGTAGTACATGGCGAGAATCACGCCCGTGACGAGCTGGACGAGGAAGGCCGTCAGCGTCGCCGAGCCGAGCGTGTGCCACCAGCTCGTGTCGCCCGGGACCTTGCGGAAGAGGAAGTAGCGGAGGCCGCCGACGAGGCCGGAGCGCTCCTCCAGCCAGTCGACCGGGTACATCGCCGCACGCTCGAGGTTCTGCATCCGGGCTGACTTCTTGCGGGCCATCAGTGCGGCGGCTGCAACGGGTAGAGCCAGGACTCGATGCCGTCGACGTGCTGGCCGGGGCCGGCGAGTGTGTAGCGCTTGATCTGCGCGTTCGCGCCGGTACCGGTGACCTTCGCGACGCTGTAGGTGTTGCCGAGGATCAGGTGCCCGTGGCGGATCCAGAACTCATAGCGGTCGAGACCGCGGACCGGCGGGCCGGCGATGCGGTTGCCCTCCTGGTCGTAGGCGCCGCCGTGACACGGGCAGATGAAGCCGGCCGCCGGCAGCGACGGGATCAGCGAGACGTGCCCGCTCGCCGTCGTGACCTGCTTCGTCTTCTTGTCGAAGGTCGGCCCGCCGGGCTGCACCGGGCAGCCGAGGTGCGCGCAGCGGTTCGAGATGCAGGTGAAGCTCGGCGTGCTGTGGAGCAGGCCGTTGTTGCGGATGAACGCCGTGCGGCGCGAGACCTCGCCCTGTGACGGCTCGCGCAGGAAGGTCGCGACGACGTACTGGCCCTCCGGGAAGTTCTCGAGCGGGCCGAGGTCGACCTCGTGGCTGTGCTGCTTCAAGAACGCCGGCATGACGGCGAACCCGATCACCGGAAGCGTGACGACGCCGCCGATGACCGCGCCGAGGCCAAGGGTCGCGCCCTCGAGGAACTTGTTGCGCGGGAAGCGCTCGCCCGGCTCGGGCTCCGGCATCGCGGCCTCGCCCTTGTCGGCCGGGATCGCGGGAGCGTCGGCCGCCTGGCCCTCAGCGGTAGCAGGAGCGGCCACCGCGGGGGCGGGCCGCCCGCGCATGACGTCCCGCGCCCAGAGGAACCCGCAGACGACCGCGATCGCGGCGCCGATCGCAGCGGCGACCCAGCTGACGATCAGGCCGACGAGAAGACAGACGATGCCGACGGCAAAGCCGACAGGCCAGAGGCTAGGCGGCGGCTGGTGCTGTTCCATGTCACCCCGCGGGTCTTCCACCCCTACGCGCCTCCCCTCCTTCTTTGCAGGCTCGATTTGGCCGCTGGATTCAATCGTCGCAGGTCTGCCGCGTCAACGACGTAACAGTTGGCGCAACGCCTCCGCAGAGGCCCCGAGACCGTATTCCTCCCAGCGCTCGTCGACCAGGCGGCGGATCTCGTCGCTCATCTCGATCTCGTCCGGCCACGGCCGCGCGCCTTCGGCGGGACCCTTGTGGGTGGCGTCGATCCCGATCTTGCCGCCGTAGAACTGCATCGACGGCGCGTGGTCGAGGTGGTCGAGCGGGCCCTCCGAGATGAGCACGTCGCGCTTCGGGTCGACGTTGGCGCCGACGCGGAAGAAGACCTCCTCGTAGTCGTGCACGTCGACCCACTCGTCGACGACCACGACCGCCTTCGTCAGGCTGAGCAGGCCGAGCCCCCAGATCGCGTGCATCACCTTCTGCGCCTGGCCGGGGTAGCTCTTGCGGATCGAGACGATGCAGCAGTTGTGAAACGCGCCCGCGACGGGCAGGTCGTAGTCGACGAGCTCTGGGACGCTCATCCGGATCGCCGGCAGAAAGATCCGCTCCGTCGCCTTGGCGAGCCACGCGTCCTCCTGCGGCGGCTTGCCGACGACGATCGACGGGTAGATCGCGTCGCGCCGCATCGTGATCGCCTCGACGTGGAAGACGGGGAAGAGCTCCGGGGGCGTGTAGTAGCCGGTGTGGTCGCCGAACGGCCCCTCGCTGGTGAGGTCGTCCTTGGCGATGTAGCCCTCGAGCACGATCTCCGCGTTGGCGGGCACGTCGAGGTCGACGGTCTTTGCCTGGACGAGCTCGACCGGCTCGCCGCGCAGGAATCCCGCGAGCATCAGCTCGTCGACGTGCTTCGGCAGCGGGGCGCTGGCGGTGTACGCGGTGATGGGGTCGAGACCGAGCGCGACCGCGACGTCCATCCGGCCGTCGGCGAGCAGGTAGTCGGCACGGCCGTCCTTGTGGATCTGCCAGTGCATCGCCGTCGTGCGCTCGTCGAGCACCTGCATCCGGTACATGCCGACGTTGCGCCCGCCGGTGCGCGGGTCCTTCGTGATAACGGCCGGGAGCGTGATGAAGGGCGCCGCGTCGCCCGGCCAGCAGGTCTGGACCGGCAGCTGGCTGAGGTCGACGTCGTCGCCGGTGAGGACGATCTCCTGCGCCGGCCCGCTGCGGACGCGCTTCGGTTGCGAGTCGGCGATCGACTTCAGCTTGCGCAGCCCCTTGACCTTCTCCGCGAGCCCCTGCGGCGGCTGCATCTCGAGCACGTCGCCGACCCGCTTGCCCGCGTCGTCGAGCGAATCGACCCCGAGCGCGAGGCACATCCGCCGCTCGGTGCCGAACTGGTTGATCAGCAGCGGGTGGCTCGACTTCGGGTTCTCGAAAAGCAGCGCCGGCCCGCCGGACTTGACCACGCGGTCGACGATCTCGGTGATCTCGAGATGTGGATCGACCTCGACGGAGATCCGCACGAGCTCGCCCTCGCGCTCGAGCAGCGCGATCCACTCGCGGAAGTCCCGGGGCGGCGCCATCGAGGTCAGTCTAGGCATCTATCCGCAAGCGCCAGAGCCTCCCCTTCCGAGAGCGCGGAGCCTTCGGCCCAGGCCGCGTTGAAGGCTTCTTCTCCGAGCTCCGCCCTGAGCCGGGCCACACTTTGCCCGTAGTCGGCCGGGTCCCACCGCGGGATATCCATCTCGGCTCGAAGCCTCTCGGACACGGCCAGCAGCCGAACGGCTTCGCGCGGGCGGGTGCTGGCCGCACCGATCTCCTGGAACAGCTCGGGGTAGTCACCACGGTGCTCCAGCCCGCCAAAGAGCTCGAGCGCCCGCCGCAGCGGCCCTGCCGCCTTCGCGAGATCTCCTGCCCGACGCGCGCACTCACCCGCCATGAGCAGGTTCCCCGCGAGGTTCGTCGGAGCTCGCTGCTCCTCCTCGTACGAGATTGCCTCCTCATACAGCGCAAGAGCACGGCCGAAGTCGCCGGCGCGGAACTCGATGATCGCTCCGCTCGAGAGCGCGTGCGCGATTCCTTCGCCCGGCGCACCGAGCTTGCGCTGCAACTCGAGGGCCTCACGTGCCAGGCTCCGCGCCTCCTCGAAGTCACCGAGATTGGCGCACAGGTCCGCCATGTCGGCCAGGACCGCCGCGACTAGAGGCTCTGGACCGAACTCGTGGATCAGCTGTAGGGCATCCCGCTTGAGCCTCACGGCGAGCTCGGGATCGCCGTATGTCCGGTGCAGCTCGCTGGCGCCGAGCAGTCCGAACCTGCGCTCCGCCGGCGGAACCTTCGGCGCTTCGGCCACCGCCCAGTCGGCCCACCGCAATGCTTCGGCGGCGAGGCCTCTCGTCAGCCAGAAGAACCAGAGGCCCCACACGATCCGCAGCCCGTTCCGCACGTCGCCGTGCGCTGCAAGCCACTCGAGCGCGGCGCGGATGTTGGAGATGTCGGCCGTCAGCCGACTCGTCCCGGCGGAGTCGCCGGCCCTCACGCGTTCCTGAAGAGTCTCGGCCAGCTCGGCGTGCCATTCGGCATGCCGCCGGTCAATTGCGTTGCCGTCGCTTCGTTCCGCCAGCCGCTCTGCTGCGAACTGCCGGATCGTCTCGAGCATCCAGTACCGCAGCTCGCCTCCGGGGTCCTCGCGACCGCGGAGAAGACTCTTATCGAGCAACGACTGGAGGGTGTCTTCGTCAGCGTCGCAGATCGCCCGGGCCGCCTCGAATGTAGAGCCGCCGGAGAAGACCGAGAGGCGCGCGAAGAGCTGCTGCTCCTCCGGCGTGAGCAGGTCATACGACCATTCGATCGTCGCTCTGAGCGTACGCTGGCGCGCGTCGGCGTCACGCCCGCCCTTGAAGAGGTCGAGCCGCTGCCCCAGCCGGTCGAGCAGCTGGGCTGGGGTGAACAACTTCGTTCGCGCAGCCGCGAGCTCGAGTGCCAGCGGCAGGTTGTCGAGCCGCTCGCACAATTCGCGCGCCGACTCGTCGCCGCCCAGCTCGGTCCCGAGCGCGCGCACCCGTGCGGCGAAGAGCTCCAGACCGTCGGAAGACGCCATCACGGACACGGCGTACTCGTGCTCGCCCGCAACCTGAAGCCGCTCGCGGCTCGTCACGAGAACGGTGAGGTGCGGACAGGCAGCTACAAGCGCTCCGACCCCTCGTGCGGCGTCGATCACGTGCTCGAAGTTGTCGAGCAGAAGGAGCAGACGCTTCTCGCCGATCTCGACTGCGAGATCTCGCTTCGTGCCGAGCACCTCGCCCGCCGTGGGCAGAACGAGCGCGGGATCCGACAGTGGCGCCAGCGGCACCCACCAGATCCCGTCCGGGTAGCCGTCAGCGGCGGCCGCAGCGGTCTGCAGGGCCAGGCGCGTCTTGCCGGTGCCGCCCGGGCCCGAGAGCGTGAGCAGGCGTACACCGTCGACGAGCAGCTGGCTCGCCTCGGCAACCTCCTGTTCGCGCCCCACGAACGCCGTCGCCGGAACGGGCAGGTTCGTCTGATTGAGCGTCTTCAGCGGTGGGAACTCGCCGTCGCCGAGCTGCCAGATCCGCTCCGGCGCGCTCAAGTCCTTGAGCCGGTGCTCACTCAGATCGCACAGCTGATCCGTCTCCACCAGCGCGGCGGTCGCGGCCGAAAGAAGGACTTGCCTGCCGTGACCGGCGGCCGCGATCCGGGCTGCTCGGTGGACATCAGCGCCGACGTAACCCTCGTGCGTCAGCAGCGGCGTGCCGGTGTGGAGCCCCATCCGGACCGGGATCGACAACGCCGCCTGAGCCTCTCGCGCCGCCGCGAGCGCGCCCGGCGCGGTCGGGAAGGCGACGAAGAACGCGTCGCCCTGGGTGTCGACCTCCTCGCCGCCGTGCCTTGAGAACGCGTCCCGCAGCACCGTGCGATGCTCCGCCAGCGTGTCCGCGTACGTCTCCTCGCCGAGCTCACGCAGAAGCTGCGTCGAGCCCTCGATGTCCGTGAAGAGGAAGGTGACGGTGCCGGATGGAAGCTCGCGCACGACTGCGTTATACGGCCCGGACGAGGACTCAGTCCAGCGCGGTTAGCGCATACCGCGCCGCCTCTTCGAGCGATAGCGTCCGGCCGACGCCACGGCCACGGTCGAACGCGGCCCCGTGGACCGGCTCAACGTATGGGCTGTAGTGGCGCAGGTTTTGCGTCGTCGTCGGCCTCGGCTCGCGTTCCGACGCAACCTCGACGGCGCCCCAGAGCGTCCCGGCCCGCTCCGCGTCGTCTCGGCCGGCCGCGATCGCGGCTCCCGCTGCCAGCGCGATCGGGAGGTTCACACGGTCCTGGACCGCGAGAAGCGCGCCAAGCCCGTCGCGGAAGACAGGCGCCGCCGTCTCCGGCTCATTCGCGGCGACCAGCCACTCCGCCGCCCCAAGCAGCGTCACCCCGCGGAACCACATGAAGCCGAGGCTTCCCGCGACCGAAGCCGACTCGAGCGCGAGTCGCAGCCCGTTCTCCCGATCCCCCTCTTGAAACGCGACCATTCCCAGGATGTTGAGCGCGAGCGCCTCGTCGCGCCGGTTGCCAGTGCGCCGGTCGAGCTCGAGGGCCTCCGCAGCGAGCCGCTTCGCGCGCTCGAAATCACCCTGGTGCTCTGCGCAGTAAGGCGATGCGATGCCTGAGATGGGCTGCGTCGAGTTCGTCCCCGATCGACTGGAACGCCTCGATCGCGCGCTCGTACTCCTGCTCGGCCTGCGCCCCGCTCGCCTGAGTGAAATCGTAGGTCGCCCCGCGCAAGCGAAGCGCGCGAGCGTATGCGGCAGGATCGACGTCTTCGCCGGCCTCCTCGAGCAGCGCGTCGACTCGACAGCGGCCTTCGGAGAGGATCGTTCGTCGCCCAGTACATCTCGAGCATCCACAGGAGTTGCAGCCCAGCGGCCGGCTCGCCTGCTTTGATAGCCCAGTCCAGCGCGACGTCGACATTCGGCCGCTCCTCCTGCGCGCGCTCCATCGCCGGCCGGCCGGGACTCTCTGGACGGAGGTTCGCGGTCCTCGAACGTCTCGGCGAGCACGTCCAGCAGCCGCCGCATGAGCACATCCCTCCGCTCCGAGTCGAGTTGCTCGCCGGCGAACTCGCGGATCGTCTCGAGCATGAAGAGGCGACCCGAGCCGATCCGCCGGACGAGGCTCTTGTCGACGAGCGACTCGAGCAGCTCGACGTCCGCGCCGCAGACGCGCTCGGCGCTCTCGAGCGTCCAGCCTCCCTGGAAGACCGAGAGGGCCGCGAGCAGCTCCTGCTCTTCGGCGCTCAGGAGCTCGTACGACCACTCGATCGTCGCGCGAAGCGTCCGCTGGCGGACCTCGGCGTCGCGGCCGCCGCGCAGGAGGTCGAGGCGTTTCCCGAGCCGCTCGAGGAGCTGGGCCGTCGTCAGCAGCTGCGTGCGAGCGGCCGCGAGCTCGATCGCGAGCGGCAGGTCGTCGAGGCGCGCGCAGAGCTCGTCCACGTGCTCGTCCGGCTCAAACTCCGGGAGCGCGGCCCGCGCGCGGGCGACGAAGAGGCGCTGCGAGTCGCCGCGCGCGAGCACCGGCACCGAGTAGACCTGCTCACCGCCAACCCGGAGCCGCTCTCGGCTCGTGACGACCAGGTCGAGCCGCGGGCACGCCTCGAGCAGCGCCGCAACCTCGGCGGCCGCGTCGATCACGTGCTCGAAGTTGTCGAGCAGGAGCAGGAGCCGGCGGTCGCCGACGATCTCTTCGAGCGAGGCGCCGCCGCCGAGCGCGCGCGCCGCAGCAGGAAGGACGTCTCCGGAGTCGCGTACCTCGGCGAGCGGAACCCACCAGACGCCCTGCGGATACTCGTCGGCCGCGGCCGCGACGGCCTGCAGCGCCAGGCGGGTCTTGCCGCTGCCGCCCGCGCCCGTGAGCGTCAGCAGCCGCACATCGTCGCGGGCGAGCAGCTCGCCGACCGCGGCGAGCTCGTCCTCGCGGCCGAGGAACGGCGTGGCCGGGACGGGCAGGTTCGTCTGGTAGAGCGTCTTCAGGCGCGGGAACTCACCCTCGCCCGCCTGGTAGATCCGCTCTGGGGCGCTCAGGTCCTTGAGCCGGTGCTCCCCGAGGTCAAGTAACAGACTGTTACTTGGCTCCAGCAGCGCGGCGGTCGATGCCGAGACGAGGATCTGCCGCCCGTGGCCGGCGGCGGCGATGCGGGCGGCGCGGTGGACGTCGGGGCCGACGTAGCCCTCGTCGGTGAGCAGCGGCGTTCCCGTGTGCAGGCCCATCCGAACCGGGAGCTCGAGCGCCTCCTGCGCCTCGCTGGCCGCCTGGAGCGCGCCGGGCGCCGTCGGGAACGCGACGAAGAACGCATCGCCCTGGGTGTCCACCTCGACCCCGCCGTGGCGCTCGAACGCCTCGCGCAGAACGCGCCTGTGCCCGGCCAGCTCGTCCGCGTAGCGATCAGAGCCGAGCTCGTGCAGCAGGCGAGTCGAGCCCTCGATGTCGGTGAAGAGGAACGTGACGGTTCCGCGCGGCAGTTCGCGCACGCGCGGATTGTGCCTAGCGGCGGTGCCTAAGCCACTTCGAGAGCTCGCCGAGCACGATCACGCCGAGGAAGATCAGGCCGACGACGAGCATCGAGATGATGACGTCTTTGCCTTCTTCGGCGGCTGTCTTGGCGAGCGGCAGGAGCATCGGCGCGATGCTACTCCACACGGCGCCTGTGAGCGGCAAGCGCGCTCTCGACGAGGTCCGCTGGAGCCTCTCGCCCGCCGCCGAGCTTGGCCGCGGTTTCCGCCCACGCCTCCCCGTCGCCGGGCAGGCGGTCGGCGCGGAGCTGCGCGCAGAGCGAGATCAGGGCCGCGAGCTCGGCTACGGCCTCGACGGTCCCGTTCTCGGCGATCCGGACGAGGCCGTGCGCGTAGAGATAGTCCCCGAGCAGGAGCGCCGTGTCCCCGTCGGCGGGAGCGAACAGGCGGGCACGCCCGTAATGGAGCAGGTAGCCCTCGTAGATCGTCTCGAGGCCGAGCGCGTACCGCTCGTCGGCGAGCGGCGAGAAGACGGGCTCCGGCTCGAGCTCGTCCTCCGGCCGCAGGGCATCGGCCCAGAGCCGGCTCTCCGCCGCGGCCGCCTGCGCGATGGTCTCCCAGACGTCGAGCGTTACAGCCAGCCTGCGAGCTCCTTCGTCCAGTAGGAGACGACGAGGTCGGCGCCGGCGCGGACGATCGCCGTCAGCGACTCGAGCGCGGCCTGCCGCTCGTCGAGCCAGCCGCGCGCGCCGGCCGCCTTCAGCATCGCGTACTCGCCGGAGACGTTGTAGGCGCCGACCGGCAGGTCGAAGCGCTCGCGCACCGCGCGGATCACGTCGAGGTTCGGCAGCGCCGGCTTGACGAGCAGCGCGTCGGCACCCTCGCGGACGTCGAGCTCGCACTCGCGCAGCGCCTCGCGCACGTTGGCCGGGTCCATCTGGTAGCCGCGCCGGTCGCCGAACGAGGGCGCGGACTCGGCCGCCTCGCGGAAGGGGCCGTAGAACGCGGACGCGTACTTGGCCGCGTACGAGACGATCGGGGTCTGACCCAGGTCGGCGTCGTCGAGCGCCGCGCGGATCGCGGCGACCCGCCCGTCCATCATGTCGCTCGGACAGACCGCGTCGGCGCCTGCCTCGGCGTGGCTGACGGCGGTGCGGGCGAGCAGCTCGAGCGTCGCGTCGTTGTCGACCTCCTCGCCCTCGAGCGCGCCGCAGTGGCCGTGCGAGGTGTACTCGCAGAGGCAGACGTCGGTCATCAGCACGAGCCCCGGCGAGGCCTCCCGCAGCGCCCGCAGCGCCTGCTGCACGACGCCGTCCTCGTCCCACGCGCCCGATCCTTCTGCGTCCTTCTCCTCCGGGATCCCGAACAGGAGAACCGAGCGAACGCCGAGCCGGTCGAGCTCCTGGGCTTCGGCGGCCAGGCCCTCGACTGCGTGCCGGCCGAGCGCGGGCAAGTCGGGGTTGGGCTCCGTCGTGGGCCCGACGAAGAGCGGGAAGACGAAGTCGTCGAGGTCGAGCCGCGTCTCGCGCACGAGCGCGCGCAGGCGGTCGCTTCGGCGCAGCCGGCGCAGGCGCGTAGCTGGGAAGCTCATACCAACAATCTACGCGCTGACACGCGGGCGAGGACACCGAAGAGCCCGCCGAGCGCGACGAGCCAGGCCGCCTGCCTCACGACCTGCCGCCACGGGCTCAGGTCGTAGAGCGCCGAGTTGAAGAAGCGCACCGCGTGGGCGAACGGCAGCGCGTCACTCGCCCAGCCGGCGGGCGGCACCACCTCGGACGGGATCAGGCCGAGGAAGACGATCGGCAGCACGACCAGTACCGCAACGAGCGAGGCCGAGCGGGCCTCGCGGGCGAGCGAGCCGAGCAGCGCGCCGAGAGCGCCGAGCGAGCCGCCTGCCAGGACGAGCCCGATCACGACCAGCGGCAGGCGCCGCCACGGCTCGCCGCCGTTGACGCCGCCGACTTCGATGATCAGCCCGAAGGCGACCGCGATCGTCATGCCGAGGACGAGCGCGAGCGCCGCGGCCAGCGCGACCTTCGCCCAGACGAGGTGACCGAGCCCGACGAGCCCGCGCGCCAGCCGGCCGATCACGTTCTCGTCGCGCTCGGCGGCGAGCGAGCCCGCGGCGAGCATCAGCGCGAGGAAGGTGATCGTCAGCCCGAGCGCGTAGGCCTGGACGTTGGCCGCGAGCAGCGTGGTCCGGCCGCGGCCCTTCGTGTAGACGAGCTCGATCGGCCGCGCGGTCGCCCGCAACGCGTCGCCGGTGTTCGCGAGCGCGAGCCGGGCGTCGTGGACGAAGCCTTCGAGCCGCTTCACGCGCGGGGTCTGCGGCATCCGCCCGAGCTCCTGCTCTGCCCGCTCGAGCCCGATCACGTCGATCGGCTGCCCGAGGAACGAGCCGCTGCCGCCGTGCAGGATCAGCCCGACGTACTTCAGGTTCGTCTCGATGTAGGCCTGCTGGAGCTGGCGGTTGAGCGAGTAGACGAGGGCCTGCACCTGCTGCTTGACGCGCGAGGAGATCGTCCCGTGCGAGAGCTGAACCTCCAGCTGCGGGCTCTGCACCATCCCCTTGAGCGTCGCGATGAACCCCGGCGGCACGGTCACGACTGCGACCACCTTGCCGTCCGCGAGCTCGCGCTGCGCCTCCTCCGGCGAGAGCCCGCGCACGAGGTCGACGTTCTTGCTCACCTGGTTGATCGTGTGGTCGACGTGGAAGCGCTTGCCGCCGACCAGTACCGTCGGCGGGAGGTTGTCCTCGTCGACGAGCGCCACACGCGGCTTCGCGGTCGAATAGCCGGCGACGAGCCCGACCAGGATCGCGATCGCGACCGGGTAGGCAAGCACGACCCCGAGCAGGAGCGGCGACCGCCGCAGCACCAGCGCGTCCTTGCGAAAGACCAGCCAAACCCGTCTCAAGCCCGCTCCCGGCGCCGGCAAAGCCGGCACCTCCGCTCTTTGTTGAGCTCCGTCGAGCCTACGCTCATGCGAACAGAGTGTCGGTCTGGGAGCGGTCGTACTCGGCGACGCTGCCCGTGAAGACGAGCCGCCCGTCACGCAAGGCGGCCACCCGAACGGCTTGTCGCTCGATCTCGTCGATGTTCTGCGTCGCGAAGACGACCGCGCCGCCCGCGTCGCGCAGGGCCGCGCAGCGCTCCCAGAGGCGCCGTCGCTGCTCGGGGTCTAGCGCCGCGGTCGGCTCGTCGAGCAGCAGGACCTCGGGATCGCCGAGGAACGCGATCGCGAGGTTGACCCGCTGGCGGTTGCCGACCGAGAGGTTCGAGCTCGGAGACGCCTTGCCCGGGAGGCCGAACTCATCCAGGAGGCGCGCCGCCGCGGCCTGCGGGTCCGGCTCGCCCTCGAGCTTCGCGAACAGCTCCAGGTTCTCGCGCGCGGAGAGCCGTCCGTACTGCGCGGGGCGCTGCGGCGCCCAGCCGACGCGCACGCCCTTGCGCCGCTCGATCCGGCCCGCGTTCGGCTCGAGCGCGCCCGCGAGCAGCGCAGAGCAGCGTCGACTTGCCGGCCCCGTTCGGCCCGACGAGCGCGAGCGCGTCGCCGTCGTAGATCTCCAGCTCGACCGGCTCGAGCGCGGTCGTCTGGCCGAACTTGCGCCCCGCGCCGCGCGCGGCGAGTAGCGGCTGGCGCGAGCTCACCGGCTGGCTGCGGCCGGCGGCTCGGGAGGCTGCTGGACGGGCGCCATCGGGCGCGTCTCAGCCGGCTCGAGCTCGACCTCGATCGGCACGGTCCCGCCTCCCTGCCACGGCTCGAGCGCCACCCGCTCGCCGAAGAACTCCCAGATCGCGCGTCCGGCGGCCAGGAACGGCAGCGCCACCAGCGCGCCCGGCAGCCCGTAGATCTCGCCTCCCGCAAGCAGCCCGAAGATGACGAGCAGCGGGTGCAGCCGCAGGGCGTTGCCCATCACGTTCGGAACGACGACGTGCCCCTCGAGCTGGTGGATGCCCAGGAAGAGCAGCGCCACCCAGACGGCGGAGATCGGGTGCACGATCAGCTCGTAGATGAGCGGCGGGATCGCCCCCAGCCACGGGCCGATGTAGGGGATCAGCTCCGTCACGGCCACCCACGCGCCGAACAGCACGGCGTACTTGTCGGCGCCCGGCGCCCAGCCCAGCGTGCCGAGCAGCCAGAGCCCCAGGCCCGCGCTCGTCCCGATGATCAGCGAGAGCAGCACCTGCCCGCGCACGTAGCTCGCGAGCGAATGCTCGATCCGGGCGATCAGCGGCGGCGAGCCCGGCCCGGGCGGAAAGCGGCGGTCCACCGCGCCGGCCAGCCGCGGCATCCCGAGCAGCATGTAGATCGAGACCACGATCACCAGGACGAGGCTGAAGAGGAACTTGACCGTTCCGACCGCCGCCCCCTCGACGAAGTTGATCACCTTGCCTGTGTACTTCGTCGCGTCCTTCTTGCGGATCTTCTCGACCACGTCGTGGCCTTGCTTCCGGATCTTGATCGAGGCGAGCCGGTGGGTGTCGAGCCAGTGCTGGAGGCGGTCGACGTCGCTGTACGCGCGCGTCCGGTGGGCCTGTCCGTGCTCGACCGTAAAGTAGTTGTTCACGCGGCTCGCGCTCGATTTCGTCTGGTTCACGACGACGGTGCCGAGCGCGACGCCCGCCAGGATCACGATGGCCGCGAACGTCACATACACGATCGCAATGCCGAACCCGCGGGGGATCCAGACCCGGGTCAGGCCGCGGATGATCGGGTTCAGGAGGAACGCGATCAGGGCAGCGATCAGGAAGAGGAAGACGACGTGACGCGCGGCACCGGCCACCACCCAGAGGAAGAGCAGCAGCAGCGGCAGACCGACGAGCTGGATCCAGCGCGGTATCTGGATCTTCGCGGCCACGGCAGGAGGCCCGGCCATGCGGCGCATCGTAGCGCGCGGGTCGTACCACTCAAGCCGCCCGCCTGGGACTGGGACTGGGATCCCGCTCCCGGTCGCGGCGAAGCCGCGACCTCCGCTCCTGGGCGGCTCCGTCGAGCCTACGCCGCTGACACCGACGGAGCGCTCGCGCTCGCACCCCGGCCGGTTCCGCAGCGCGAGGCGATGTGCGTTACCGTGCCCCGGATGTCACCACCCTCCGGGCACGCACTACCGGTGCGGCGTAGGCGGGCGGAGTTGGCTGCCGCACGCCGCAAGAGACGAGTGGTGGGCTCTCTTCTGCTCGCTGCCGTCGTGCTGATCACCCTGCTCCTGACCGCTTTCGGCTCGGGCAAGGGCGCTGCGCCGCCGCTTGCCCCGACGGCTCCCTCGCCAGCGGCCCGCCTGCTGCCGTCCGGGCCGCCGCAGCCACAGGTGGTCGCGCTCAGCGGCGCGCTCAGGCTCGACCTGCCGATCGCCCAGGGCCGCGTGACCGCGATCGGCTACCACGCCTCCGGCGACGGCGCGATCGCGCTCGACCCGGTCGGGCACCAGGCCAACCAGGGCCTGATCGACCGGCTCGGGCACAAGCTCTTCGGCGGCGGCGGGCACGGCCTGAGCTACTACGTCGTCAGCGGCGGCACCGGGCCTTCCACGGCGACGCTCGACGTCGGCGCGGCGCCCGGCACGGACGTCTACTCGCCGGTCGACGGCACGATCGTCGGGATCACGCCCTACGTCCTCGACGGCAAGACCTACGGCGCGCGGATCGACATCCAGCCGACCGGCACGCCTTCGCTGGTCGTCTCTCTGACCCACCTGCGGCCAGACCCGAGCCTGACCGTCGGCTCGACGGTGGCGGCGACGACGTCGAAGGTCGGCACGGTGCTCAACCTCGCGGGCGTCGAGCAGCAGGCGCTCTCCCACTACACCGCGGACGCCGGGAACCACGTCGCGATCTCCGCGCACAACGCGGCCGCCCTCTCCTTCCCCTAGGAACCCGGGCCGCTGAAGATCCTCTTCGTCGCCGACGTCTTCGGCACCCCCGGCCGCGCCGCGCTCGAGGAACGCCTCGGGACGCTGAAGGAGGAGCTGGGCGCCGGCTTCTGCGTCGTCAACGGCGAGAACGTCGCCGACGGCGCCGGCATCACGCCGAAGCTCGCCGAGAAGCTGCTCGCCGCGGGCGCCGACGTGCTCACGCTCGGCAACCACGTCTGGCGGCGGAGGGAGATCGGGCCCTATCTAAAGAGCGCTGAGCGGGTCGTCCGGCCGGCGAACCTCGGCAGCTCGGCGCCCGGGAGCGGGCTCGCGGTGGTCGACGCGGAGGACGGCACGCCGGTCGCGGTCGTGAACCTCCAGGGGAGCCTGTTCATCCCGACGCCCATCAGCCCGTTCGAGATCGTCGACGAGCTGGTGGAGGAGGCGCGCTCGCGGGCGAAGGTGATCGTCGTCGACTTCCACGCCGAGGCGACGAGCGAGAAGATCGCCATGGCCCGGTTGCTCGACGGGCTCGTGACGGCGGTGATCGGGACGCACACGCACGTGCAGACGAGCGACGCGCGCGTGCAGCCGGGCGGAACCGCCGCGATCACCGACGCCGGGATGACCGGCCCGCACGACTCGGTGATCGGCGTCAAGGCGGAGCTCGCGATCTCGCGCATGCGCACGGGGATGCCGGTTCGCTTCGAGCCGGCGGAGGGCGGCGTCCGGATCGAGGGCGTGCTCGTCGAGTGCAACGCGGACGGCCGCGCGCTCAGCTGCGAAGCGGTACGGGTTCCCGTTCCCTGACGAGGAGCACCGCGAGCAGAGCGACCAGCGTCAGGTCGCGGGCGAAGACCGCCCAGGACGGGAACGCCTTCAGCTCCAGCACGAGATCCCAGTAGCGGATCGGGAACCAGAGCTGCGTCAGGAGCAGCCCGAGCGCGAGGAGCGCCGACGCAACCAGCCCGCGCCGCCCGCCGACGAGCGGCACGAGCGGGATCAGCCAGATCATGAACTGCGGCGAGAGCACCTTGTCGAAAGCGACGAAGGCAACCACTGCGGCGGCCGAGAAGCGGACGAGCCGCTCCGGTGTCGCGGGCGGGCGCGCCGCGAGCAGCCAGATCCCGAGCAGGCTCGCCACGAGCACGGCCGTCTCGGCGATCCCGAGCCCGCGAGGCAGCGAGCCGGCGAGGTTCTGCGAGCCGTGGCTCGTGACGACGTTCAGATGGAGCCCGCCGACCTGGTGCGCGGCGAGCAGGATCCCGGAGCCGAGGCTCTCGATCTGGAGCGGCCGCGACGCCTGCCGGCGGATGCTCTCCCAGACGCCGTCGGGCGCGACCACGAGGAACGGGACGACGCAGACCGCGACCCCGAGCGCCGCGCAGCCGAGGCAGAGCAGCGCCTCCCGCCGGCCGCGCCTGCGCCAGACGTACGCGAGCGCGGGCGGCACGATCACCGCGGGAAAGATCTTCGCCGCGAAGCCGACGCCGAGCGCGGCGAAGCCCCAGCGCTGCCGCCCGGCGAGCACCGCCGCCAGCCCGCCCACGGCGAGCGCGGCCGGCCAGAGGTCGTAGCGGTAGATCACCACTGAGCCGAGCACGAGCGGCGCGAGCGCGAAGAAGCCGAGCGCACCGGCGAGCCGCTCGTTCGACGCGCCGAGCTCGCGGAGCGCGTAGGCCATCGCGAGCAGCGTCGCGCCGGCGAGCAGCCCGAGCAGCACCTGGAACCGGCGCTGGTAGCTCGTGAAGCCCGGCTTCCCGACGGCCGGTAGCGCGAACGCCGGCAGCGCCGCCGGCGGGTACTCGACGCGGAAGTCGCGGTACGGAACCTTCCCGCCGACGATCGCGATCCCGTAGCGGTGGTACTCGACCGTGTCGAGGATCAGCTTGTGCCGGTAGAAGCCGAAGTGGAGGAGCGTCAGCGAGAGGACGAGGAGCGCGAGTGCGGCGTAGACGATTCGCTGCGGCTCAGTCGACGCCAACCAGCTCTTGGCGCGGGCGCTCAAGCGGCTGGAAGGCTGGCGCGGGCTCGCGCTCGGGAAGCGGCGCCAGCACTGCGAAGGCTGCGAAGGGGAAGAACCACGGCAGGTAGAGGTAGAACCAGTGTGTCAGGACGAGCTGAAAGCCGAGCAGGAGCGCGGCCGTCAGCGCGGCGAGCTGCAGGGGCGACTTGCGGCGCGGCAGGAAGTAGGCGGCGATCGCGCCTGCCGCGAGCAGGCCCTCGAGCACGCGCTGGAGGATGTGCAGGTCGGGCAGCCCCGCGTGGTACTGGCGCCAGTCCCAGAGCGAGAACGGCGAGTCTCGCCCGATCTGCCAGCCGATCGTCCGCGTCCAGAAGACGTGGGCCGCATGCAGCGGGTGGCCGTCGAGCAGGAGGATCGAGAAGGCGACCAGGCTCGCGGCGAGGAAGGACCCCACGAACACGGCCTTCTCGCGCGGGCGTCCTCGCGCGTCTGGGTACGAGGCCCAGAGTGGCCCGACCAGGAGCGGCGCGAACTTCGTCCAGCCCGAGAGCGCGACCGCGGCGCCGCGCGCGGCGGGTGACGTGACGAGCCAGAAGCCCCAGATCAGGAAGAGCGGCGGCAGCGCGTCGTTCGTGTTCGAGTTCGAGACGTACTGCGTGAACGGATACGCCATCCAGGCGAACGCGAGCGTGACCGCGAGCCTCGTCCCGCCGAAGCGGAGCCCGACGAGCGCGATCCCGAGCACGCAGAGCAGGTCGAACATGATCGAGCTGAAGTGCGCCGCGGGCAGGTCGTCCCACTTGCCCGTCCAGCCGAGAATCAGGTAGCCGGGCAGGTAGGCCTCGTAGGCGACCGGGCCGTAGGTGTCGCCCTGCGGGTTCGCCGACTCGCAGCGGCCGTTCTGCTGGATCCGGTTGCGGATCTCGCCAGAGCTGTCGGCCGGGCCGCAGGCCTTGCGCGTGTCCTCGACCGGGAAGTTGCCGTAGGGCACCTGGCCGTGCGCGATCCGGTCGGCGCCGACCACGCCCGAGTAGCCGACGTCGATCACGTTCGAGGAGCTGACGTTGAGCCCGATCCGGAAGCCGCCGGCGAAGACCGCCGCGGCCGCGAGGAGCCAGACGGGCCAGACCGGCACGGCGCCTGTGGCTAGGCGTCCGCGGGCGCCGCTCCAGAGCATCCTGACGAGTAGGTAGACGAGCGGCGGGTAGGCGAGCGGGACGCTCGTGAAGACGTCGCCGCGATTGAAGTACCAGAGGGATACCGAGAACGAGAGCAGCGCGATCAGGTCGAGATTGCGCAGGCTGAACGGCCGGCGGAGATCCGCGAGACCGATGAAGAACAGCGCGCAGAAGCCGAGCCAGAGCGCGACCTTGTTGATCTCGTTCCCGCCGAAGGCTCCCGGGTAGCCGCGCGCCATCTTCCACGCGACCTGCGGGCCGGTCCAGGCCTCCGTGACGACGCCGGTCGTGTCGGCGACCTTGCCCGTCGCGATCTCGCCGGCGTCGCCCCACCAGATGCTGACCGTCCAGACGCCCTTCTCGAGGGTCGTGTCGATGGTGCGGCCTTTGCGCGGGTAGCGGCGCAGCCAGTCGGCGACCTTGCGGTCGGCGAGGAAGATGGCGGTCGCCTGGGCCTTCGTCAGGCGCTGCGGCGGCGGCTGGTTCGGCGCCGGCAGCGGCTTGCCCTTGGCGAGGGCGAGCGACGGCGCGGTGAGCGCAACCACGGCGGCCGCCACGGCAATGGCCCGAGCCATGCGGTCAGCCTAGCGGCGGAAGCTCCAAAGCTTGTTGCCGACGAAATTCAGGGGCGTGACCAGGATCACCGCGATCGCCTGGGCGAGCACCTTGTCGACCCCGGACTCCACGAAGACGGCCAGGATCGCGAGGTTGGCGGCGTAGGCGACCAGCGCGACGACGAGGAAGCGGAGGCCCTGCCAGGCGACGTGGCCTCGCTGGTCGCGAAAGGTCCAGAGCCGGTTCCAGAGGTAGTTGTTCGTGACCGCGACGACGAACGAGCAGGTCGCCGCCAGCGTGTAGTGGAGCCCGGCCCCGCGCAGGAGCGCCGTGTAGACGGCGAGGTTGACGATGTAGCCGGTCGCGCCGACGACCGAGAACTTCGCGAGCTGCACCCAGTTGTGGCGCTTGCGCAACGCGCGGCCGGCGCGGGTGCGCGGGCGGGTGGCGGCGGGCGAGGTCGGCATCGGCGGGCGAGCCTAGCGGACGGCGAATCCGCGCTCGCCGGTGGGCTCCTCGGGCGCCACGTCCACGTCCTCGACCGCTGCGCCGGCAGGGCCGCGCCCGCACCAGTCGAGCATCGACGCGACCCGCTCGGGCGGGCCTTCGAAGACCGCCTCGACGCTGCCGTCGGGCAGGTTCCGCACCGAGCCGGCGAGGCCGAGCGACTCGGCCCGCGCGCGAGTCTCGGCCCGGAAGAAGACGCCCTGCACGCGCCCGCGGATCCGGACGCGCACGCGTCGAGGTGGCGTCACCTGCCGGAGCCCTCGGCGCCGACGAGCGGGACGAACCGGCAGGGCACCGAGTGGATGACGGCCGGCCCTTCCGGGCTGCGCACGACCACCTCGAGCCGCTGCTCCCGCGGGCCGCCGACCGGGACGACCAGCCGGCCGCCGGGCTTCAGCTGCTCGTACAGCGTCTGCGGCAGGACCGGGGCCGCGGCCGCGACGGCGATCCCGTCGAACGGGGCGCGCTCGGGCAGGCCGAGCGTACCGTCGCCGACGACGACCTCGACGCGCTCGTAGCCGGCCGCGGCGAGGTTCGCTCGCGCCTGCTCGGCGAGCTCGGGGATCCGCTCGATCGTTACGACCTCGGCGCCGAGCTCCGCCAGCACCGCCGCCTGGTAGCCCGAGCCGGTGCCGACGTCGAGCACCCGCCGGCCGGGCCGCACCGCCAGCGCCTCGCAGATCCGCGCGACCATGTACGGCTGCGAGATCGTCTGGCCGTGCCCGATCGGCAGCGCCGCGTCGTCGTAGGCCCGCCGGCGCTCTCGCTTCCCGACGAACAGCTCCCGCGGGACGCGCTCCAGCGCCCGCATGACGTCCTCGTCCACGATGTCGCGGCGCCGCAGCTGGCGCTCGACCATCTCGCGGCGAGCCCACTCGAGACCGTCAGACCACATCGGCCAGGCGCCGCGCGTAGGCCGGAGGCTCCACGCCGAAATGGTCGAGCGCGAGCGGCGCGATGTCGGCGATGCGCGCCGGGAGCCGGCCGTCGAGCCCGACGGTCAGCATCGGCACCTCCGAGTCGGGCGCCTCCAGGGAGCCGTGGCTGCCGCCGCCGAGGTGGCCGCGCCCCGCGAGATCCAGGAACTCGACCCCGACCGGCGGCGAGACGATCACCTCTCCCGCGTTCGGGTTCGCGAGCGCGCACCAGGCTCGCTCGAGCGCGTCCGGTTGGTCGAGGATCGCGAGGTCACCGCTCGTCCGCCAGGCGCCGTCGGCGGGCGCGAAGCGCAGCTCCTCGCCGCCGCGCCGCGCGACTGCCTCGCCGTCCTCGCGGTAGAGCACGACCTCGGCCCCATCCGTTCCGTCGAGCCGCCGGGCGAGCTCCGCAGCTTCCTCGCTGCAGCCTGGCAGCCGGTAGACCTGGCCCGCGCGGTTCGACGCCGTGACGACGACGTGCTCGACGCCCTCGAAGGTCGCCCCGAGCGAGACCTGGCTGTCGACTTTCGTCTGGCCGTGGTCCGAGCACGCGATCACCGCGTAGCGCTCGAGAAACTCGTCGGGGCCGCCGGCCGCCTCGATCAGCACAGCGATCGCGGCGTCGCTGCGCGCGAGCGCCTCCTGGTTCGCGCCGGGGCCGAGAACGTGTGAGGCGAAGTCGTAGTCAGGCAGGTAGTAGACGAGCAGGTCGAAGCCGTCGCGCGTCACGAGCCAGCGCCCGACGTATCCGGCGTAGGCGTCGATCGAGCCGGTCGAGCGGCCGAAGACCGCGACGGGCGCGCCGGTGGGCTGCGACTCGAAGAGGCTGTAGAAGAAGAACTCCTTCGGCCCGTAGGCGGGGCGCGTCAGGCCTCGGAGCACGGCCTGGTGCGGCGTGCGTCCGCGATAGCAGGTGATGTTGACCGCGGCCGTCGTCAGGCGCGCGTCCTCCAGCGCCTCGTAGACGGTGACCGCCTCGCGCGAGAGGTGCTGCTCGTTCATGTTGAAGATCGCGTCGACGAGCGACCTGCGCGTGCCGGCCGCGCGGACGGCGGCGAACGACGAGCCGTACTCGACGAGCCGGCGCTCGGCGCGGTGGTACCAGACGAGGTGCGGGATTCCGTGCACGTCCGGCTGGGCGCCGGTCGCAATCGTCGTGAGGCAGACCGGGGTCAGCGACGGGAAGGCGGAGACGGCGCGGCCGTACGTGCCGTGCTCGGCGAGGAAGGCGAGCGCCGGGGCCGAGCCGCTGGAGACGGCGTCCTCGAAGACGTCCGGCGTCAGGCCGTCGATCACGACGAGGATGAGCTTCTTGCGCTCGGACACAGGTGCCCTTCAGGTAATGCCGTCTAGCTTCTGGGTCGCGAGCACCAAGCCAGGGGCCGCACTCGTCCGCGGCCAAGGCTGGTTGCCTTGGCAAGGGCGAGGGTGGTTCCTGGCGCCGCGTGATCGCGGGCCAGAAGCGGGCATGTATTGCCTGGAGGGCACTAGTCGCGGGCCAGCGTGCGCAGGCCGGCGTAGCGGTCCGGCCGGCGGCGGCGGGCACGGGCGGCGAGGGCGGGAACGGCCGCCACTTCGAGGTAACCGAGGAACGGGATGAGCGCGATCCCCGCGAAGACGAGCGCGGAGGCGAGGAAGAGCATGGCCGTCCCGCTTCTCGTACCGCCGCCTTCGATCGTGCGGGTGACGACGGCGCCGGCGATGAGCGTCGCGAGCACGCCGCCGGCCGCGCCGGCGATCGCCTCGTGCCACCCGCCGATCGCCCAGCCGACGCCGAACCCGGCCGCACCGGCGACCCCGGCGACCACGAAGACGAGCGCCCGCCGCGGCGCGAGCAGCCCGCAGAGCAGCAACCCGATCGCGATTCCGAGGCCGAGCGAGAGGCCGATTCGGTAGATCTCCCACATCCCGAGAGGAGTGTAGACGCGCCTTTCGCCGCGGCGTTTAACCGCGACTTTTGCAGGGGAAAGAGTCTTCCGTGGAGATCGATGCCAGGCCGCTGCTGGTGTTCTTTCACAACGCGCGCTCCGGGCCGGCGCGCCGGATGGAGAGTCTCGTCGCGCACCTCGCGCGCAAGGAGCGCTCGCGCCTCAAGGTGCACCAGATCGACGTCGACGAGCAGGCCGAGCTGGCCGAGCGGTTCCGCGTCACGACCGTGCCGACGATTGTGCTCGTCAAGGACAAGCGCGTCGTCGGGCGGCTCGAGGGCCGGGTCAGCGCGCCGCGGATCGAGCGGATGCTCGAGCCGCACCTGCCCGAGCTCGCGGCCGCTTAGCGCGCTTCGAGCCTGCGGATCACCGCGAGACCGAACTCGGCTGCGCGGGCGCCGTCGATCACGCGGTGATCGAACGTGACCGAGACGTAGCCGGTGCGGCCGGCGGTCACCTGGCCGTCCCGCACGACCGGACGCTCGCCGATCCGGCCGATGCTGAGGATCGCGACCTCGGGGTGGTTGACGATCGGCGTCGTCAGCAGTCCGCCGAGCTTGCCGGCACTCGTGACCGTGAACGTCGAGCCCCGCAGCTCCTCGGGCTTGAGCTTCCCGGCGCGGGCCGCGTCGGCGAGGCGCTCGACCTCTTGCGCGAGCTCGTCTGGGCTCCGCTCGTCGCAACCGCGAACGACGGGGACGACGAGGCCCTGCTCGGTCTGCACCGCGACGCCGAGGTCGTACCGGTCGAGGTAGACGATCTCGTCGCCCTCGAGGCGCGCGTTCAGCTCGGGGAACTCCTGCAGGCTCTCGGCGACGGCCTTCAGCGCCAGCGGGACGAGCAGCTTGAGGTCGACGTTCGAGAAATCGCACTCCTCGACCCAGGTGACCGGCGGAACCTCCTGGTGCGCGCGGGACATGTGCTCGGCGACGAGCCGGCGAACGCCGCGCAACGGCTCGCGGCGTCCCTCGGCGGACACGTCCGGGGTCTGACCCCGGCCAGTGGCCGCGCCGCGCACGTCCGCTTCGGTCACGCGCCCCTGCGGGCCGGTCCCTTGCAGGCCTTCGAGCTCGACCCCGAGCTCCTGCGCGAGCCGCCGGACAAGCGGCGTGGCCCGGACTCGTCCGCTTCCACCCCTGTCCGGGGTCTGACCCCGGACGGTGGCCCTTTCGGACGGTTGCGGTTCGGCTCTCGGCTGTTCCTCCTCCGCGGCGGGCGCCGCGCCGTCCTCGCCGATCACGACGAGCACCGTGCCGACCGGGACGACCTCGCCCTCGCCGACCAGGATCCGCGCGACGACACCCGCTGCCGGCGACGGGATCTCGACTGTCGTCTTGTCGGTCTGGATCTCGACGAGCGGGTCGTCCTCGGCGACGTCCTGGCCCTCGCTGACGAGCCAGCGGGAGATCTCGCCCTCGGTGAGGCCCTCGCCGAGATCCGGGAGCTTGAACTCGTACGCCACGACGCGGCGAGATTAGAGGAGCCGGTCGCCGACCGCGTCGAACGCCTGCAGCTCGAGCCCGGCGGACGGCGTCCCAGCAAGCTCGTCGCGGAGCAGCGCGAAGACCACCGCGTCGCCCTGCAGCGGCGTCCCGTCGCGCCCGTGCGCCGAGCGTCGCAAGGTTCCCTCCTCGACGAAGCCGAGCTTGCGCGGGATCGCGCTGCTCGCCTCATTCTCCGGGTCGACGCGGATCTCGACCCGCTCGACGCCGCAGAGCTCGAACGCGACCCGGGTCAACGCCGCGGTGGCCTCCGTGCCCAGACCCTCGCCTGCCCGGCTCGCGCGAATCCAGTAGCCGATCTCGAAGATCCCCTCGCCCCGCCGTGTGTGCAAGCCGGTGCCGCCGAGCGCCTCCGAGTCGTCGCGCGAGAAGATCCCGTAGACGAAGTCCTGTCCCAGGTCGAACCGGCCGCGGAACCCGCGCAGCAACTCGACCTTGGCCTCGAGCGGCTGCGGGTCCTCGTAAGCCCAAGGCAGCCACGGGCGCAGGTGCTCGAGCGAGGAGTCGACCGCGTCCTTCAGCAGCGGCGCGTCGCGCGGCTCCCAGCAGCGCACGACCAGGCGGTCGGTCTCGATCCGGTAGGGCGGCGCCGTCACGGCGCGCAAACTAGCGCGGGACGCCGAACGGGGAGACGCCGAGCTTCGACCCGGTGCGAACGTCGCAACGCGGCCGGCCGGATTGGAACCCCGCCTTCACGTTGCGCCCGGTCGTCAGCGACACGTGCAGGATCAGCTTCTGGTTGTAGACACCTTGCGGCCAGGAGCCGCACCACTGGCTCCACCAGAGGTAGAGCGACGCCCGCTGTCCCGCTCGAAGCTTCGTCACAGGCCGGTAGCCGATCGACTTCGCCTGCACCGGTGCTTCTTTCGTCCTGAGGAGACGCCCGGCGCGATCGCGAATCGTGACTCGGGGACGCCCTCCGACCCGGCACGCGGACGACGAGACGTTCCGGAAGACGATCGGCCCGATCATCGAGCCAGTCGCTCCCTGCAGCTGCCCGTGCGCGCGCAAGTCCTTCGCCGTGCACGCGCGCAGCTTCGTCACGCCCGAGCCAACGGGTGCCAGTACCAGAGCGGCGACGCCGGCGACGAGCACGATCCGGAACACGTTCAGAACTCCAGCACCTTCCGGACGGCGTCGACCACGCGCTCGACCGACGGCATGTACGCGTCCTCGATCTGCCAGTACGGGTACGGGACGTCATAGCCGGTCACCCGCACCACCGGCGCACGTAGGTCCAGCATCGCCTTCTCGGCGAGGATCGCCGCGAGCTCGGCTCCGTACCCCGCCGTCCGCGGCGCCTCCTGGACGATTACCACGCGGCCCGTCTTCGCCGCCGATGCCAGCAATGCCCGCTCGTCCAGCGGCTTGAGCGTGCGCAGGTCGAGCACCTCTGCGGAGGCCTCGCCCTCGAGCGCCGACGCTACCTGCTCGGCCAGCGGCACCATCGCGCCGTAGGCGACGAGCGTCACGTCAGACCCCTCGCGGGCGACCCTTGCCTCGCCCAGAGGCACGACGTGCTCGCCCTCGGGCACCTCACCGCGCATCGTCCGGTAGTGCAGCTTCGGCTCGAGCACGACCACCGGATCGGGATCGCGGATCGCCGCCGCCAGCAGGCCCTTTGCGTCCGACGGCGTCGCCGGAATCGCGACCTTCACGCCCGGCGTGTGCACGTAGTACGCCTCGGGCGAATCGTCGTGCAGCTCCGGCGCTCGAACCCCGCCGCCGTACGGCATCCGCACGACCAGCGGGAAGTCCATCGCGCCGCCCGTCCGCCAGTGGTAGCGCCCCACGTGGGTGATCAGCTGGTCGAGGCACGGATACGAGAACGCGTCGTACTGCATCTCGCAGACCGGGCGCCAGCCGGCCATGCAGAGCCCGACCGCCGAGCCGAGGATCCCGGCCTCGGCCAGCGGCGTATCGACGCAGCGCTCGGGCCCGAAGCGGTCTCGCAGCCCGGCCGTCGCGCGGAAGACACCGCCGGCGCGGCCCACGTCCTCGCCCATCACCAGCACGTCCGGGTCGCGCTCGAGCTCGACGTGGAACGCGTCGTTGACCGCCTCCACCAGCGTCAGCTCAGCCATCCAAGACCCTCCGCAGCTCGGCGAGATCGTCCTGGAACGACTCCGGCGGGTTCGCCAGAGCGTGCTCGAAGACGAGCCCCGGATCGGGCGGCGGCTCGGCCTCGGCGGCCGCGATCCCCTCGCGCATCAGGTCGGCTGCCTGCGCGCGCACGGCCTCGGCGGCCTCGTCCGAGAGCAGGCCGACGCGCCGCAGGTACGACTCGTAGCGGCCCAGGCACTCGCGCCGCTTCTCCTCCTCGACGCGCGCCGCGTCGATGTAGGCCGACGGATCGTCAGCCGTCGCGTGCGGGGCCGTCCGGTAGGTGACCGCCTCGATGAAGGTCGGCCCCTCGCCGGCCCGCGCCCGCGCGACCGCGTCGCGCGTCGCCTCGTACACGGCAAGCACGTCCGCCCCGTCGACGCGCACCCCGGGCATCCCGTAGCCGACCGCCTTGTCGGCCAGCGTCTCCGCGGCGGTCTGCGCGGACAGAGGCGTCGAGATCGCCCACTGGTTGTTGTTGCAGAACAGCACGAGCGGCGCGCGCATCACCGCAGCGAAGTTCGCGCCCTCGTGGAACGACCCCTCGGAGGTCGCGCCGTCGCCGAAGTACGCGATCGCGCAGGCCTGCTCGCCGCGCAGCTTCTTCCCCCAGGCGAGCCCCGCCGCGTGCGGCACGTGCGTCCCGATCGGCACGCAGATCGAGGCGACGTTCCAGTCGAGCGGGTTCCACCAGCCGGCCGGGTGGCCGCGCCACCACGACAGGATCGTCGACGCCGGCATCCCGCGCAGGAGCCCGATCGCCGACTCGCGGTAGCTCGGAAAGACCCAGTCGTCCCGCTCGAGCGCGAAGACCGAGCCGGCCTGCATCGCCTCGTGGTTCCAGAAGATCGCGTAGGTGCCGATCCGGCCCTGGCGGTGGTAGACGACCGAGCGCTCGTCGTAGGTGCGGAGCAGGACGAGCCAGCGGTGCAGCTCGAGCAGGTCGTCGTCGGAGAGCCCCTCGACCTCGCCGTCCGGGATCGACTCGCCGTCGCCGATCACCCGGCGAAGATCGCGCTCAGCAGGGAGAACCGCCATCGCGGCAGGAATCTACCCGACCCGAACCCGGGCCAGCCCTGCGACGACGCCGACTGCTGCGATCGCGGCGAGCACGCCGGCCAGCTCCAGCAAGAGGCCTCCGTGCAGCGGCGCTCCGGCCGCGAGCACGATCAGCGCCGCGACGACCGCCGCGGCGGCGCAGAGGCCGGCGATCGTCCCGATCCGCCGCAGCACGACCGCCGCATCCGACCACGCGGGCACGCGGGGCTCGATCGACCACCAGGCGAGCTCGGCCGTCAGGAGGAGGCCGGCCGCGTACACCGGCGTCCAGGGATCGACGGTCCCGGGCCCGAGCTCGAGCCGCAGGGCCTGCTCGCCGCCGAGCAGGACCATGCCGAGAGCCAGCGCCGCTCCCCAGCGCGCAGCGAGCCCGAGAGCGAGCCAGAGCAGCCCGGCCCCGCCGATCGCGAGCAGCGCCCACGGCTGCTCCCCCGACTGCATGACCCCGCCGAGCGTCACGCAGGCGCCTGCGCACAGCGCCGCGAGCGCGGTCGCTACACGCGCGCTACGTGGGCGTGGCGCTTGAATCTCCTCACCTCCTCGAGCGCGGCCTGCAGGGGGACGTCGCCGCGCCACTCGACCACCGGCACGCCGAGCCGGAGGTAGCGCGAGCGCAGGGCCTCGCGCCGCAGCAGCCAGAGCCGGTGCGCGAGCCGGTCGAGCTCGCTCGGGCCCGCGAACGCGAACGGAACGGGCGAGATCTCGATCACCGCCAGGTCGTAGCCGCGGGCGCGCAGGTCGAGCAGCGAGCGCACCGCCCGCTCGTCGAGCAGCGGTGAGAGCGCGAGCACGAGCGCCCTCGACGGCAGCGAACGCACAGGCAGAAGGTCGATGTCCTTCCACGCGTAGCTGAGGAAGATCTCCGAGTCGAGCAGCGAGTCGAGCACGCGGTAGACCTGGGTGACCCCGCTCGTGGCCGTCAGCCAGTTGGTCACGCCGCCGAACGAGACGAGGCCGACGCGGTCCTTCTCGCCGAGGTAGTGCGTCGCGAGCGCGGCCGCGGCGCCGACCGCCCGGTCGAGCGTCCCCTCGCCCTCGCCGCGGGCCTCGAGGAAGGTGTCGAGGAAGATGACGACGTCCGAGTTCCGGTCCGGATGGGTCTCGCTCACCCAGGGCTCGCCGCGCCGGGCGGTCGCGCGCCAGTTGATCCGGCGCACGCGGTCGCCCGGCACAAACGGACGCAGGTCGGCGAACTCGATCCCCTCGCCGCGGGCGCGTGGCACCTGGTTCCCCGCAAACGCCTGCGTCTCCATCGGGCGCAACAGCCGGCGCAGCGTCTCGCCGCTCGGGTAGACCTTGAGCGGCCGGCGGCGCTCGAGCGTCGTCTCGTGGACGAGCAGCCCGAACGCGTCCTGCTCACGCACGACGATGTCCCCGGCGAGGTAGCCGCCCCAGTCGACGCAGTGGATGACGTGCTCGATCGTCCGCCGTTCGTTCGCTTGGAGCGTGATCAGCTGTGGGTTCGACTGCTCGACCTCGAGACCCTCGGGGAGGTCGAGCAGCAGCTGGACGTGGCCGGCGGGCCTGTCGGAGCGCACCTCGAGCTCCGCTTCCACCGTGCCGCCCTGGACGATCCGCTCGCCGAACAGCTCGAACGTCGCGTCGAGCTTCGGCGTCCGCTCGAGCGCGAGGCCGAACAGGAGCACGACCGCGAACGGCGACGCGAGCGCGACCAGCTCAGGCCGCCCGAGCACGAGCGCCGCGACGAGCCCGATCCCGGTCAGCGCCGCGTAGGCGCCGAGCTTCGGCGTCGCCGTCCGTTTCACGTCACTCGGCGACTGGCTCGGCTTGCTCGCCGGCCTGCTCGCCGATTTGCTCGACCACGGCCTTCGGCGTCGGCACCTGGTCGAGCAACTCCGTCACGATGTCCTCGGGCCGCAGGCGCTGCACCCAGAGCTCCGGGCGCAGCGAGAGCCGGTGCGCGAGCGCCGGCACCGCCACCGCCTTCACGTCCTCGGGGATGACGTAGTCGCGGCCCTGGAGCGCGGCGCGGCAGCGCGAGAGCTTGAGCAGCGCGAGCGACCCGCGCGGGCTGGCGCCGACCTGCACGCCCGAGGCATTCCTCGTCGCGGCGACGAGGTCGACCATGTAGAGCCCGACGCTACGGTCGACGTGCACCTGCTCGATCGCGCCCTGCATCTCGAGCAGCTCCTCGCGCCCGACGACGGAGTCGAGCTCGATCTCGTCCTCCGCGCGGTCGAGCCGGCGCTCGAGCACGTCCCACTCCTGCTCCCGCTCCGGGTAGCCGACGCCGATCCGCAGCAGGAAACGGTCGAGCTGCGCCTCGGGCAGTGGGTAGGTGCCCTCGTACTCGATCGGGTTCTGGGTCGCGAGCACGAGGAAGGGCCGCTCGAGCGCGTGCGTCACTCCCTCGATCGTGACCTGCCGCTCCTGCATCGCCTCGAGCAGCGCGGCCTGGGTCTTCGGCGGCGCGCGGTTGATCTCGTCCGCGAGGAGAAGGTTGGTGAAGATCGGGCCCGCCCGGAACTCGAAGTCGACCTCGCGCTGGTTGAAGATCGACGAGCCGGTCACGTCCGACGGCATCAGGTCCGGCGTGAACTGGATGCGCGTGAAGCCGATGCTGGTCACCTGCGCGAATGCGCGGGCGATCAGCGTCTTCGCCAGGCCGGGAAAGTCCTCGAGCAGGACGTGGCCGTCGGCGAGCATGCCGAGCAGGACGAGCTCGAGCGCCTCGCGCTTGCCGACGATCGCGCGTTCGACCTCGTCGAGAATCTGCTGCGAGCGCTCGGAGAGTTGATCGATTCTCACTTGCTTGTTCTCCTCATAGCGCCTCCAGCCGGTCGACCACGCGCGCCAGCCGCCCGGCCTCGATGCCCGCGCCGAAGCGCTTATCCGGCTGCTCCCGCTCGGGCCGGACGAGCTCCCAGAGCTCTTCGCCGAGCGCCTCCCGCACGCGCCTGTCGCCGGAGTCGAGCCGCAGGCCCTTGCGGTCCGCGAGCCGCTGCTCGGCGATCTCCCGCAAGATCGGGCGCAGCCGGAAGTGGACGTCGAACGCGGCGGTGGTGGACATCGAGAGCACGCGTTCGGTCCGGTCGAGGTCGGGCGGGCGGATCGGCGGCTCCAGCTCGTCCTCGAGCGCATCGGCGAGCGCCGAGCGCTTGGCGAGCGGGTACGCCCTGCGGACTGCGAGCACGCCGGTCAGGACCGCCATCCCGCCGACGGCGAGCACGAAGACGTCGAGCTCGAGCGCCCGCTGCCCCGGCTCGAGCACGAGCGCGAGGACGAGCGCGACCGTCGCCAGCCCTGCGCCGAGGGAGAGGCCGACCACGAGCCGCTTCACGCCGCTTGCTCGCCTTCCTTGTGCTCGAGCTCCGCGCGCAGGCCGACGAGCGCGTCGATCGCCTCGTCCTTCATCCCGGCGTCGATCTCGTGCGGGCTGAACTTGGCCCGTGAGTAGAGATCCGTGATACGGCGCACCGAGGAGCTGCTCACTCCGAGCCGGTCGAGCACGCGGCCCACGTACTCCTGCGGCGCCTCAGCCTCCCAGCGCGGGGCGCCGTAGGCGGCGAACGTCCGCTCCATTCGTGCATAGGTGCGGATCACGGCGCGGCGCGGATCCTTCTCGGCGCGCAGGTCGTCGAGCGAGTCGGCCAGAACCTCGTCGACCGCCTCGAGCATGGCCGCCTCCTTGTCCCATTCTTCGCCATGCAGGCGGCGCCAGTAGGTGGTGCCGACGACCGTGACCGCCAGGGCGAGCAGGAGCGAGCCGAAGATGAGCGCGCCCAGCCACTGGAACTCGGCCGGTCTCCGGGTCCGTAGCGGTGCGGCCTTCGGCGAGCGCGCACTCTTCCCCTTCGGCGTCTTCGAGAACGGACTCGCCGGCAGAAGCGGCTTCTGGCCCGGGTGGAGCTCCCGGACGGCGAAATGGGCGCCGATCAAGAGCGGGATCATCGCGAGCAACAGGACCGTCGTCTTCCGCCAGTTGCGCTCTCCGGAGAGCACCTTCTGCCGGCGACCGTACGCCATGCCCCAGACCATCAGGATCGTCCCGATTGGCAGCAGGACGACCATGATGCTCGCGAGGTACTCCCACAGGATCTGCGGCGGGTGCGCCGCCGCTGCGCCACTGCCTCCGCCGGGCTTGTGCGCTCGGCTCGAGACGGCGACGAGCGCCAGCAGGCCGATCAGCCCGACCCCGCCCAGCATGAGCCTGCGCGCGCCGCTCATGCGGGAACCCTAGACCAGCACGCTACACTGCGCTGCGCTCGGCTTCGAACACTGCCTCCTCCACGTCGCCAAGGTCCTCCCCGTCGGCCTGCAGCGGCAGCGGGCGGTCGCAGCGCACCGCGATCCAGTCGAGGTCGTGGCCGTAGCGGACGTCGATGGCGTTCAGCTGCCCGCCGCCCCTGAAGAGGTGGAGCAGCAGTCGCGGCACGTCGGCCGGGCCGATCTCTACTGGCGCGACCACGTCGAGGCCGAGCTCGAAGCGCGCCTCGGGAGCGACGTGCACGGGCAGCGACCCGGCGTAGGTGTACGGATCGCAATTCGCGACCAGCACGAAGGCGGCGCGGCCGAGCCCCGCGAGCTCCAGCGACGGCTCGAAGCGCGCGGCGCGGCCGCCGACGAGAGCAGCCGCGGTGCGGAGATACGCGAGATCGCCGGGGCGGCGGCCGTCGTCGGCCCGTCCCAGAGCGTCGACGCGCCGGACGAGCTCCGCGGAGAAGCCGATCCCCGCCCCGAACCCGAACCGGCGTCCGTTCACGCGGCCGAGCGAGATCTGCCTCGTCCGCTCCTGCTCGAGCGCCTCCGCGAGCTGGTGCGCAGCCTCGAGCGGGTCGCGTGGCAGGCCGAGGGCGCGTGCCAGGACGCTTGTCCCGCCGCCCGGCAGGAAGCCGACCACCCGGTCCGGCCCGACGCCGTTCAGCACCTCGTTCGCTGAGCCGTCGCCGCCGAAGACCACGATCGCGTCCGCCTCGGCCGCCGCCGCCAGCTCCGTCGCGTGGCCCGGGTGCTCCGTCAGCAGCGTCACCTTCGGCGCCAGCACCTCCTCGAGGAGACGCACCCGCGACTCGGTCACGTTCGTCGAGAAGGGATTCACGATCAGGACGGCCTGCACGCGGAGATCGTATGCCGGACCAATCACTACGCTGCCGCCTCGTGAGGCGTCTCGCCGTGCTCGGTGCCGCGCTCGCGATCGCATTGGCGGTCGGCCTCTTCCTCGGCCTCCGCAGCGGCGGGGGCGACAAGACCCGTCGCTCAGGCGGCGCGGCGCCTCGGCATTCGGGTGAGGCCGATGCAGCTGCTCAAGCGGTTACAGGCGAAACCTGTCGAAACCTACAGCCCAAAATCTAGGGCGTTGCGTAGCCACGCATGCCGTCGACGAGCAGCGCGTAGAAGCGGTCGGCGAGCTCGTCTGTGTCGCGCCCGGGCTTCAGCCAGGTGTACGCCCAGTTCGCGGCGGACAGCGCGAGCAACGCGGCGGTCGCGTCGTCGAGGTCGCTGCGCAGCTCCCCGAGCTCGCGGCCTTCGCGGAAGAGCGCCTTGATCCGCTCCTCGTAACGGCGCCGCTCGCCGAGGATCTCGTCGCGGCGCTCGCCTTCGAGGTAACGCCATTCCTGCACGAAGACGGTCGCGACGTCGAGCTGGTCGGCGACGACCCGCAGGTGGGATCGCAGCGCCGAGCGGATCTTCTCGGTGGCCGGCAGCTCTTCCGGGATCGCGTCGAGCCCCGCGTGGAAGGCGGCCGCGCCCTCGCGCATGGTCTCATAGAGCAGGTCCTGCTTCGACGAGATGTGCGCGTAGAGCGAGCCTTTCTGCACCCCGAGCGCCTCCGCGATCTCGCCGATCGAGGTGCCGTGGTAGCCCTTCTGCGCGAACAGCCGGGCTGCCTGGCGCGTCAGCTCGTCGCGGCGCGCGCTCATCGGGTGCGGAAGACCTCCGCCGCGGCCCGGTGGAAGCCGCCGGGCAGGCCGTTCGCCTCGAACGTGTCCGCGATCTCCTCCATCTCGCCGACCCAGCGCCAGCCCTTCGCTTCGGCCGAGCGGAGCGCGCGCTCGTGGCGGTCGCGCAGCTCTGGGAGCGAGAGGTCCCACTCCGCGAGCAGCGCCTCCTCGACGCCTTCGGCGCGCGCCAGCTCCCGAATCGCGAGCAGCATCGCCGTGGTCCCCTTCGTCCACGCCGCGTAGGCGATCTTCACCGCCGATGCCGCGCCGATCTCGTCCGAGACGACGCGCGCGTCGACCGCGGAACCTGCGAACAGCTCGGCCACCGCAGCCGCGTTCGGCCCGGAGAGGTAGAGCCGCGTCGTGCCCGGCTCACGCGGCGGCGAGCCGACGATCCCGCCGTCGACGGTGTCGCCGCCTGCGGCCTGCGCGACCTCGCGCGCCCGCGCCGGCGAGATCGCGTTCGCGTCGACGTAGATGCCATCGAACGGCCCCAGGCGCGCCACGTCGAGCGCGGCATGCGGCGGGCAGATCGAGAAGACGACCTCGCTGCGGGCTACCTCCGCCGGCACCGCTACGTCCTCCAACCCTGCCGCTTCCGCGCGCGCCCGCGTCTCGTCGCTGCGACCCTCGGAAGCCCAGACGACCCGAAGTCCCTGCGCCCGCAGGACCGCGCCGACCGCGGCTCCCATCTCGCCGGGATGAAGCAGTCCGACCGAGCCAACAGCCACTACACTTCCAGCCTAACGATCGTTCGGTTGGGAGGCGCCCAATGGAGCAAAGAGAGCAGGATTTCCTCGAGTACGTCCAGTCCGGCGGCCAGGTCGAGACCGACGACTGGATGCCGGACGAGTACCGCGCGCGGCTGCGTAAGTTCATCGAGATGCACGGCAACTCGGAGCTGATGGGCGTGCTTCCGGAGCGCGAGTGGATCCTCCGAGCACCGACGCTCCAGCGCAAGCTCGCCCTCACCGCGAAGGTGCAGGACGAGGTCGGCCACGCCCAGCTGATCTACCGCGTCGTCGAGGACCTCGGCAAGTCGCGCGAGCAGTGCCTCGACGACCTGATCTCGGGCAAGTCGAAGTTCCACAACGTCTTTCACTACCCGACGAAGACCTGGGGCGACGTCGGCGTGATCGCGTGGCTCGTCGACGCCGCGGCGATCATCAGCCAGAAGGCGCTGCTCAAGTGCTCCTACGCGCCGTACGCGCGGATCATGAAGAAGATCTGCTGGGAGGAGTCGTTCCACATCCTCCACGGCCGCGACGTCGTCCTGACGCTGATGCTCGGCACCGACGAGCAGCGCGAGCTCGTGCAGGAGGCGCTCAACCGCTGGTGGGGGCCGCTGATGCAGTTCCACGGAAACCCGATCCCGCCGGAGGACGACCCGATGTTCCAGTGGCGGATCAAGAGCCAGGGCAACGACGAGGCACGCCAGCAGTTCCTCGACGGCTACGTGCCGCAGATCTGGGAGCTCGGGCTGACTGTGCCCGACCCGAAGCTGCGCAAGGACGAGGAGACCGGCCGCTGGCACTACACCGAGCCCGACTGGGACGAGCTGATGTCGGTCGTCACCGGCCACGGCCCCAAGAGCGAGGAGCGGCTCGACCTCCGGCGCAAGGCCCGCGAGAGCAGCGCCTGGATCCGTTCGGTCGTCCTGGCCGAGGCCGCCTGAGCCTTGTAACAGACTGTTACTAGGTGGCTGGAAACGTGACGAACATCTGGGAGGTCTTCCGGCAAGAGCGCAAGGGCCAGGCGTTCCAGCACGCGGGCTCCGTCGAGGCGCCGGATGCGCAGTTCGCCGAGGCCTACGCGCGCGAGCAGTACGGCCGGCGGGGCGAGTCGGCAGCGCTCTGGGTCGTCGAGCGCGGGGCGATCCATCCGATCGAGGACTTCGTCGACGAGCTGAACCGGAACTACCACCGCGTCGACGGCTATCCGCTGAAAGAGAAACTGAGGGAGGCTCGTGCAAGAGCGGACGGCACTGCTGCTCGCGATCGCTGACGACGAGCTGATCCTCGGCTGGCGCGACTCGGAGTGGACCGGGATCGCGCCGTTCCTCGAGGAGGACGTTGCCTTCTCGTCGATCGCGCAGAACGAGGTCGGCCACGCGCGGGCGCTCTACGAGCTCGCCGCGAAGGATCTCGGCACGACTGCCGACGAGCTCGCCTTCGACCGCAAGCCGGACGAATACCGCTGCGCGCAGCTCGTCGAGCTACGGCTGCCGGAGTGGGAGCGGACGATCGCACGCCACTACCTCTACGAGCAGGCCGACGCCGAGCGGCTCGACCAGCTGAAGGCCTCGGACGACGAGGAGGTCGCCGGGCTCGCAGCCAAGATCGATCGCGAGGAGGCCTACCACCGCCTCCACGCGCAGATGTGGTTCGACCGCCTGAAAGACGAGCCGCGCTTCACCGCCGCGCTCGACGAGCTGCGGCCGCTCGTGGCAGCCGTCGCCGATCCGTCGCTGCGGAACGGCCACACGCCCGAGCTCGCCGAGATCTGGGAGCAGATGACGGAGGTGCGGCGCTCGGTCCCGGGGGCGACGTGGTAGCCCAGGCCGTCTCGATTCGCGCGTGCGAGGAGCGCGACCTCGAGCACTTCGGCGTTTTCGGCGCGCCGATCCACCTCGACTACTGCCGCGAGCAGTTCGCCCGCGGGCCCGAGGCTGTCGCGATCCTCGTCGCGGTCGACGACGATGACCTCCCGATCGGCAAGCTCCACCTCGACTTCGTCACGCGCGCCGCCCGACGCGAGTCCGTCCTCGTCGCCGCCGCGGTCAAGCCCGAGCTGCGGAGCCGAGGGATCGGGACGGCGCTGATGGGCGCGGCCGAGGAGCTCGTCTGCCGGCGCGGCTTCAACGGGATCGTGCTCGGCGTCGAGGACTTCAACCCGCGGGCTCGCAGCCTCTACGAGCGGCTCGGCTACGCCGCCTTCGCGAGCGACGACTTCAAGTACGTCGGCGCGCCGGTGCCGAACCCGGGCGTCTGGATGCGGAAGGAGCTCGAGTGCTGACGGAGGCACAGGTCTGGGACGTGCTGGCCGAGGTCGAGGATCCGGAGATCCCGGTCATCTCGGTGGTCGATCTCGGCGTCGTCCGCCACGTCAAGGTCGAGGACGGCCGCGTGCACGTCGAGTTCACGCCGACCTTTCTCGGCTGCCCCGCGCTCGAGGTGATGCGCGCGCAGATGGCGGCGAAGATCGCCGAGCTCGGCGGAGAGCCCGACGTCGAGGTGATCCAGGACGACTCGTGGTCGACCGACCGGATCACCCCTGCCGGCCGAGAGAAGTTGCGTGCCGCGGGCTTCGCCCCGCCCGCTCCGCGCGAGGCGGGTAAGCCGACGCTCGTCCAGCTCGAGTCGAACGCCTTCCGCTGCCCGTACTGCGGTTCGAGCGACACGGCGCTGGAGAACATCTTCGGCCCCACGCCGTGCCGCTCGCTCCGCTACTGCCGCTCCTGCAGGCAGCCGTTCGAGCAGTTCAAGACCATCTGACTGTCCCTCCTTTCGAGGCATGTTGGCTCGGCCAAGGAAGGGCGATTCCTGACAGGAATGCGCCGCCTCGTTCTCGCAGCTCTGCTCGCCGTACTCGCGGCCGGAGTCACGACCGCCGCTGCGTCGCCGGCCTCGCAGTCCGGCACGTCGAACCGCGAACAGGTTCGCCTCAACGCGGCCGACCAGGCGGCCGCACACGCAGCCGTTCTCCGTCACAGGGATCTCGGCTCAGGTTGGGTCGGCGGTGCCAGGAAGCCTGCTCCCCCGTCGAGCGTCACGTGCCCCGGCTACGAGCCGAAGCAATCGGACCTCGTCCTGACCGGAGCCGCAGAATCGCGCTTCCAGAGCACGGGCGTCGCGTTCCAGACCGACGCGCAGGTGCTGAAGACCCGGTCGATGGTGGCTCGTGACTGGCAGCGAAGCGTCACCGACCCGCGAGCCTTCGACTGCATTCGTCACACCTTGGCGAAGCAGCTGCCGTCGAGCGAGCGTCTCGTCTCCTTCCAGAGACGCGCATTCCCCCGGTTGGCCCAGTACGCAGCCGCGTACCGCATGCTGATCAAGGTGCGGGCACAGGGACAGAGCATGCTGGTCGTGATCGACCTCGTGCTCGTCGGGCGGAGCCGAACCGAGCTGACGCTCACCACGAGTGCTCCGGCTACCGCGCGCACGGCCATCGCGGCGGCTGAGGTGCGGGTTGCCCGCGCCCTACTTGCCCGCGTGCGCGCTTAGCGGGTCCTACGACCCATGTCTCATTGCGGCCTGGACCGGGCCGCTGTCAGCCTGGATCTCGTCCAGTCGAGACCCAAGGAGGAGACATGAAGAAGGTTGCTTTCACCGGATTTGCCGCCCTCGTGGCGTTGCTCTTCGTCGTCGCGTCGAGCGCTCTCGCCAGCGGGAAGAAGGGCAACCCCGGCATCGTCAAGACCGGCACGTGCAGCGGCTCGAGCCACTGGAAGCTGAAGGCAAAGGCCGACGACGGCCGGATCGAGACCGAGTTCGAGGTAGACCAGAACCGTGTCGGCAAGCGCTGGCACGTCACGCTCAAGCGCAACGGGTCGGTCGCATTCAACGGCATCCGCACGACAACGGCGCCGAGCGGCTCGTTCGACGTGCGGCGGCTCCTGGCCGGCGGCGCCGGCACGCGGATCGCCGCCACCGCGCGGTCGCTTCAGACCGGCGAGATCTGCCGCGCAGCGCTCGTCCTCTAGCGGAATCCCTCACCGAGCAACGAGACCGGAGGCCACTCGCCTCCGGTCTCGGCGTTCTCAGAGGCCGTGCGCCTTCGCCCAGAGAGCGGCCTGCGTGCGGTCGGTGACGCCGAGCTGCTGAAAGACCCTGGTCAGGTGCGTCTTCACCGTCTTCTCGCTGATTCCGAGCTCTCGGGCGATCAGCTTGTTCGGCTTTCCTTCGGCGACGCAGCGCAGCACCTCGCGCTCGCGCGGGCTCAGCTCGGCTCGTTCTCCTTCCGCCCGCGCCGTGAGCAGGGCCCGGGCGGCCTTCGGCGAGAGCGGCGACTCGCCTCGCGCCGCCGCACGGATCCCGCCGATGAGCTCGTCGGGCTCGGCGTCCTTCAGCAGGTAGCCGATCGCACCGGCGTCGAGCGCGGCAAGGATGCGCTCGCGGTCGCTGACGGACGTGAGCACGACGACCTGGGCCTCGCCGCCCGCGGCGAGGATCTGCCTTGTCGCCTCGATCCCGTCGACGTTGGGCATCGACAGGTCCATCAGGACGACGTCGGGCCGTGTCTCCGCCGCGAGCTCGACCGCCTCGGCGCCGTCCGAGGCGCTGCCCACGACCTCGACGTCGGCGACCGTTGCGAGCAGGCGCTCCAGCCCGGCCCGAACTAGACCGTGGTCTTCGGCGAGCAGAACGCGGATCACGCTTCCGCCTCGACGGAGACTCTCGTGCCTTCGCCCCGCTGCGACGAGAGCTCGAGCGTGGCTCCAGCGTCGCGAGCCAGGTCCTCGAGGATGCGCAGCCCGAAGTGCTCTTCGCCTGTCGCCTCGCCGGGATCGAAGCCCCGGCCGTCGTCCTCGACCACGAGCCGCGCGCGGCCGTCCTGTGAGCCGACGTGGACGCGCAGGTGGGACGGCTTGCCGTGCTTGACGGCGTTGCGGACGGCTTCCTGGGAGACGCGGAAGAACAGCGCCTCGGTGTCCGGCTCCAGCGAAGCAGGCTCGACCTCGAGGCTTGTCTCGATCCCGCGCGCCGACGCGGCGGCCAGCAGGTCGCCGAGCGCGGCCTCGAGCCCGGCGCGGTGAAGCTCGGGCGGATAGATCTCGACGAGCAGCGTCCGCAACTGCCCGATCCCGTGGCGAGTCTCCGTCGCGGCGGTGCGCAGCTCCGCGTCGTAGGGAGGCGGAGCACCTTCCGCGGACGCCGCAAGCGAGAACGAGACCGCGGCCAGGTCCTGAACGACGCCGTCGTGGAGATCGCGCGCGATCCGCCGCCGCTCGAGGTCGGACGACTCGATCGCACGCTGCAGCAGGCGCTCGCGGTCTCGCTGGCCCCGCTCGACGCCCTTCGCAAGCTGCCACGCGAGCGGGAGCTGGATCAGCGCGAGGAGGATCAGCGCGCCGAGCAGGCCGGGCGCAAACTCGCCGAAGATGCGCCGCCCTCGAGCCGAGATGAAGCTCGAGTAGAAGTAGGTCTCGTAGCGCAGCGGCCGGCCGCTCGGTGTGCTCACCGGCACGTAGACCTCGAGCAGCTTGCCGAGCCCACGCTCGAGCCGGTTCTCGGGCTTCGAGAGGTCGGACACCTCGGCGTGCGCGCGACTGCCGCGGAACTCTGCAAGGTCGTTCGGCCCGAGGTGGTAGCGAGCTCCGATCAGGCGCGGGTCGTCCGAGTAGACGATCCGCCCAGAGCGGTCCCAGAGCTTGATGCGCGCAATCGAAGGGTCGTTCAGCACGCGCTCTTTGACGACGCGGTCGAACGCATCCAGTGCCTTCGGGTCGCCGCGGACAAGAGCGTCGGTCAGGGCCGGCTCGATGGAGCCGTCCTTGGCGAGGTGGACCTGGGCCTTCGCGTCGCGAATCGCCTCGGCCTCGCCGGCCCGCCGCGCCAGCCAGGCTCCGAGGAGCCCGACGAGCACGACGGCGGCGAGGCCGAGGACGAGATATCTGAAGAGCGCCTGGCGTACCGGCTTGGGCCTGCGCACGCAGGCAGTGTGCCTACGACGCGACCTGCGCTCCCCACTCCTCGGGCGCGACCTGCTTGATCTGGCGCGCGAAGTACCAGACGTGGCCCTCGAGGTCTTCGGCCGTGAAGCGGCGCTCGCCGTACTCCTGGTCGGTCGGCTCCTCCCTGATCGTCGCGCCCGCCTCTCGCGCCCGCTCGAAGAGTGCGTCCACGTCCTCGTCGACATAGATGTAGATCCCGACGGTCTCCTGGCCTAGGCGCTTCGGGCTCTTGTAGTCGTCACCGGGGTCGCCCATGAAGATCCGGCCCTCTGCGCCGACCTTCATCTCTGCGTGGTTGACGTAGCCGCCCTCGCCGGTGTAGCGGAGCACTTCCTCGAAGCCGAAGGCGCGGGCGAGGAAGTCGAGCGCGCCCTCGCAGTCTTCGTAGAGCAGATACGGATTGACGGTCTGCATCAGCGGTTCTCCTTTCGTCGTCGCTTCAGCTCGACGCCGAGCGCGTCGAGCCGGTTCGTCCAGAACTTGCGGTAGTGCGAGAGCCACTCGTCGAGCTCTTCGAGCGGCTCGGGGTCGAGCGAGTAGAGCCGGCGGCGGCCCTCGACTCGCGCTTGCACGAGACCCTGCTCGCGCAACACGCGCAGGTGCCGCGAGACCGCCGGTCGGCTCGTCTCGAAGCTCGCGGCGAGCTCACCGGCGCTGAGCTCCCGCTCGGCGAGCAGCTCGACGATCGTCCGGCGAGTCGGGTCGGCGAGCGCCTCTAGCGCCTTCATCGCGCCTCCAGCGGGAAGCTCGCGAGCGCCGCGAACCAGAAGCGCATCGCGGCCATTCCGTGCACGGCCTCGATTCGAGCGTGGTCGAGCACGAGCGTCGTGCCGGAGCCGTCAGGCGCCAGCTCGATCCGTACGACCGACGGCTCCTCGCCGGGCGGGCGCCAGTCGAGCTCGAGCACGCGCTCGGCCTCCACTTCGCGCTGCGGCACGGGGAAGCCGGGACGAAGCCAGCGGTCGAGCGACTCAGGCTCGGTCAGCGCGCGCCACACGTCGGCCGGCGGCTCGTCGTAGCGGCGGATGAGACGAAGTGAGCACTCCTCGGGCATTTGCCCGTGAAGTGTAACCGATGCGTTACGTTTTTACTCCTGGATGCCGACGTTGAAGCTCGTGTACCGCTCCGTGAGCAGCATCGCGTAGGCGTAGGTCTGCGTCTCCATCCGCAGGGCGAGGGCCGCGAAGTTCCGGATCCCCTCGGGCACGCGGCCGAGCACGAGCGCGATGAACCAGCTGAAGATCGCGAGCAGCTGCGAGAGGTTGCTGAGGATGTTGACGACGAACAGTGCCGGGAGCGCCAGGATGCCCCGGAAGAAGACCGTCCAGCGGTTCTGCGGCTGCGGTGGGTCGACCTCGAGGTCGATCGGGTAGCCGGGCTTGCCCGTGAAGCTCGGGTACGGGTCGGCGATCAGCAGGACGTAGGCGCGCACGTGCGTCGTGTAGCGCAGGAACAACGCGAGGAAGTTGTGCAGGCCCTCGGGCGACTGGCCCTTGACGAGGGTCGCGAACCAGTTCGCGATCCATGCCAGGAGCGCGATCACTGCCCAGAGGACGGCCCAGAGGACGAGCGGGATCGCGAGGATGATGCGGAAGAAGACGGTGAGGCGGGTCCGCTGCAGGTCGTCGTTGACGACGAGGCGGATGGGGTGCGTGTGTTGCGTGGAGGCTGTGCTGGCTGTGGATTCCATGCGCCGATCCTAACGAGCGCTCAGGATCCCTCAAAGCGCGGCTCGCGCTTCTCGAGGAAGGCGGCCACTCCTTCGCGGAAGTCGTTCGTCTCCGTTGCGGCGGTCTGCAGCTGCGCTTCGAGCTCGAGCTGCTCCTCGAGCGTGGTGTGCTCGGCGTGGTCGAGCAGGCGCTTCGTCATGGCGATGCCGCGCGTCGGCAGCGCGGCCAGCTCGGCGGCGAGCTCGGCGGCGCGGGCGGGGAGGGTGTCGGCCTCGACGACTTCCGAGACGAGTCCCCACGCGTGCGCCTCGGCGGCGGTCAGGCGGCGGCCGCTCGTGAGCCACTCGAAGGCGCGGGCCGTCCCGACGAGGCGCCTGACGAAGTAGGTGCCGCCGGAGTCGGGAACGAGGCCGATGTTGATGAAGGCCGGGACGAAGGTGGCGGAGTCGGCAGCGATGCGGAGGTCGCAGGCGCACGCGAACGAGAGCCCGGCGCCCGCAGCAGGGCCGTTGACGGCGGCGATCACCGGCTTCTCGAGCGCGCGAAGCGCGAGGATGTTCGGGTGGTAGGTGCCGCGTAGGCGCGAGCCGATGTCGCCCCGCGCCTCGCGGAACTCGGTCAGATCCTGGCCGACGCAGAAGCCGCGGCCGGCGCCCGTGATCACGACCGCGCGGACCTCCGGCGCGCGCGCCTCCTTCAGGGCAGCCGCAAGCGCGCGGTGCATGTCCGCGTTGAAGGCGTTCAGGACGTCAGGCCGGTTGAGCGTGATCGTCAGGACCGCGCCGTCGCGGGTGGTCTCGACCTCGGCCATCGGCGCAGCCTACAACCCGCTTGCTAGCTTCGACCCGTGGCCGGGTTGACGTTCATCTCGTCGGAGGAAGAGGCGCTCGACGCCTACTCGAACGCCGTGATCACGGTCGCCGAGCGGCTCGCTCCGTCGGTGGCGAACCTGCGCGTGACTCGCGGACGGCGGTCGGGCGGCGGCAGCGCGGTCGTGATCACGCCGGACGGGTTTCTCGTGACGTCGGCGCACGTCGTCAACGGGACGCGGCAGGGCGGGCGCGCCTCGTTCGTCGACGGGCGCGAGCTGCGCTTCGACGTCGTCGGGGCGGACGTGCACTCGGACCTGGCCGTGCTCCGCGCGGACGCCGACGACCTCGTCGCCGCCGAGCTCGGCGACGCGGAGCGGTTGCGCGTCGGGCAGCTCGTGGTCGCGATCGGGAACCCGAACGGGTTCGCGGGCTCGGTCACCGCAGGCGTCGTCTCGGCCTTGGGCCGCTCGCTGCCGACGGAGCGCGGACGTGTGGTCGACAACGTGATCCAGACCGACGCGGCGCTGAACCCCGGGAACTCCGGCGGCGCGCTCGCGGACGGCTCGGGCCGGGTGGTCGGGATCAACACCGCCGTCGCTGGCGTCGGGCTCGGGCTCGCGGTGCCGGTCAACTCGGCGACGCGGCAGATCGTCGGCGCGCTGATGACCGAGGGCCGCTTCCGGCGCGCGTACCTCGGAATCGCGGGCGGGACCCGCCCGCTGCCTCCACGCGAGGCACGCCGTCTCGGCCGCGAGGCCGGCGTCGAGGTCGTGCAGGTCGTCGAGGGAACTCCGGCGGCGGAGGCGGGGCTGCGGCCGGAAGACCTGATCGTCGAGCTCGACGGCGCGCCCGTGAGCGACGTCGGCGACATCCAACGGCAGATGGTCGTCGAAAAGATCGGCGTTCCAGTGCCGGTGCGGCTATTGCGCGAAGGCCGGGAGCTCGAGCTCTCGCTCGTCCCGGCCGAGCTGGACTAGTGGATAGCTATTGGGCCGACTGAGGACGCCGCCTCGGGGCGGACAGCGCGGCCCGGCGGCTCAGACCAGGTTTCGTCAAGCCCTCCTTACCGGCGCCGGAAGACGACCAGCGCGAGGACGGCAATCGCCAGCAAGAGCCGCGACACGTCGATCGCCGGCTTCCACTCGACCTCGCCGTCCGGGCGGATCACGTAAGCGCCGATAGGGCGGGCCATGAGGCCGAAGCCGGCGCCGCCGTTGTTCTCGTCGTCGCCGCCCCCTCCGCCACCCCCGCGCACGACGGCGGCCGGAATCACGGTCACGCCCTCCCGCTCGACAGGCTCGCCGTACACGCGCTTGACGGTGATCGCGTCGCGGGCGCCCTGCAACAGCTCATCGACGTTCGGCATGGCTACCTCCCTTTGAACTCTGGCTTCCGCTTTTCGGTGAAGGCGGTCAGGCCTTCCTTCGCGTCCTCACTGGCGAACGCCAGGTAGAGGGCGCGGCGCTCGGCCTCGAGGCCGGCGGCGAGCGTCGTCTCGTACGCGCGGTTGACGGACTCCTTGGCCAGGCGCGTCGCGACGGGCCCCTTCTCCGCGATGTCGCGGGCGACGCGCTTCGCCTCCTCGAGCCAGGCTTCCTTCGCGACGACGCGGGCGACAAGGCCGGCCGCGAGCGCCTCGCGGGCCGAGAGCCTGCGGCCGCTCAGGATCACGTCCATCGCCGTCGCCTTGCCCACGGCTCTGGTGAGCCGTTGCGTCCCGCCGGCGCCGGGGATGATCCCGAGGCCCGTCTCCGGCTGGCCGAACTCGGCGGTCTCGGACGCGACGATCAGGTCGCAGGACATCGCCAGCTCGCAGCCGCCGCCCAGGCAGTAGCCCGAGACCGCGGCGACGAGCGGCGTCCAGAGCGCTCGGATCGCGTCCCAGCGCTCGACGCGGCGCTGGTAGTAGAGGTCGATCGCGGAGGACTGGGCGAGCTCGCCGATGTCGGCGCCCGCCGCGAACGCGCGCTCCGAGCCGCCGAGCACGATCGCCCGCACCTGCTCGTCGCGGTCGAGCTCGGAGAGCGTGGCGACGAGCTCGTCCATCAGCTCGTCCGAGAGCGCGTTCAGCTGCTGCGGCCGGTTGAGCAGGACGAGCGCGACAGCGCCGTCGCGCTCGACCGCGACGAGGCTCATCTTCTTCTCCAGGAACTTCTCGATCGCGGCCTTTGGCTCGTCCGTCGCCATCGAGAGGGCGAGCCAATCGCGGGCGTGGTTGATCGTCTCGTGCCAGGCGAGGTCGCGCCAGAAGTTGAGGTGCTGCTTGGCGTAGCGCGTCGTCTGCGGCAGCTTCCGCGCCAACGACTCGACCACCTCGTCCACCTTCGCGTCGAGCTCCGCAGCGGGCACCGCCCAGTTCACGAGCCCCCACTCCGCCGCCTTGACGGCCGGGATCTCCTCGCACATGAGCACGATCTCCCGGGCGCGCCGGTCTCCGACCATGATCGTCAGCCACTGCGTCGCCCCGCCGGCCGGCACCGACCCGTGCTCGGGCCCGACGTGCCGGATGAACGCGTCGTCCACCATCACCGCGAGGTCGCAAGCCATCTGCAGCTCGTTGCCGCCGCCGACCGCGATCCCGTTGATCCGCGCCACCGTCGGCTTGCCGACCTCGCGCAGCCGGTCGTGCATGTCCTTGAACGCGCCGAACCACTTCCAGTACTCGTTCGGCTTGCCGACGTAGCCGTCGGCCCACTCGCGCAGGTTCGCGCCCACGCAGAAGGCCCGCCCCGCGCCGGTGACGACGACCACGCGGATCGAGTCGTCCCACGACGCGTCCTCGCAGGCCCGCGCGATCTCCCGCAGCATCTTGAAGTCGAACGCGTTGAGAATCTCCGGGCGGTTCAGCGTGATCGTCGCCCGCGGCGGCGCCTTCTCGTAGACGATCCGCTCGAAGCCGAGCTCCTCCGGCGCGAGCGGAGCCGGGCGATCCGGTTCGCTCACTGAATCTCCGCGAAGTAGGCGCGGAACTCGATGCCCATCTTCTGCGCGTCCTCGGCTGCCGCCATCAGCCCGTCCTGCGCCGCTTTCCACGCATCGCGATCCGGGAACTCGTGCTCGAAGTAGTACGCAGCGTCCGGATCCGGCATGCCGCCGAGCACGCGGCCGTGACGCATCGTCGCGCCCGGGACCAGCTCGCGCGACAGCGCGACGTGCTGCTCGTAGCGCTCCGGATCGGGCTGCTCGGAGTAGAGAACGAAGACTCGAATCATGCGACTCCTCTCTTTCGTCGGACGGAGCGGAGCCTAACTTCCTCGGCCCGACCGCCACGGCGCGACTGTGGTAGAACGCAGCCGCAGCCGCTGACCTACTGCGGCGGCCGGGGCTGCTGACCCAGAAGCAACCCGATTGGGGGGAGAAGATGAGACGCTTCAGCGTCCGGCCCCGGCGAGCAGCAACGGCCTCGGTACTGGCCCTCGCCGGGCTCTCAGTCCTCGCGTTGACGCTCGTGTCGAGCAGCCTCGCGGTCGTGCAGATCCAGGGGCAGCACCCCGGTCTCCGCGACTTCGACGCTCGCGCGAGGGTCGCGCCCACCAAAGCGCAGCTAGAGGCGGCCCGCTCGCTCCACGGCCACGTCTCCTGGAGCTCGCTCGGCACGCCGGCCTCGGTGATCCATTACGGCGGCTACCTCGCCACCGGGGTCACGGCACCGTCCGCGGGCTCCGCGGCGGCGTCCTGGCTCGCCGCCCACAAGCAGCTCTTCCGCCTGCGCTCGGTCTCGCACCTGCGACTCGAGACCTCAGCTCCGTTGCGGGGCAGCCGCGTCCACGCGGTCAGTTTCCGCCAGACGTTCGACGGAGTGCTCTCGGCCGATGGAGTCGTGACCGTCACGGTCGTCAAGGCGAAGCACAGCTGGAAGGTTGTCTACGCCTCGTCAAGCCTGACTCCGGACACCAAGGTCACCGGCCGGCGCGTGCTGCGGCCCGTGGCCGCATGGCGACAGGCGGCACGCGCGACCGGGGCGAAGGTGCAGGGCGTGGCGCTGCTCGGCACGACCGCGAACGGGGCGCTCGGCCTCTCGGCCCAAGGCTTCAGCGGGCTGCAGACGGTGAGGCCGACGCTGTTCGGGACCCCGCGCCACGGCGCGATCCGCGCCTACGACACCACGGTGACCCAGTCGACGCAGGGCGCTCAGAGCTCTTACCGGGTGATCGTCGACGGGGCGACCGGCAATCTGCTCTACCGGCAGAACCTGGTCGACAACCTGGGCAACAACCCGACCTGGCTCGGATTCGCGGCCGCTCCGGGGTTCAATCCCATGAACGCCTACCCGTGGAACTACCCGAGCACCGACATCCGGCAGCTCTACTGCTGGACGGCAACCGCCGGCTGCGCGGACGTCGTCTCGGACGCCACGACCGTCGACCCGATGGGCGTGGCCTCGAAGTTCCCGTGGGACGTGCAGCTGGACTCGGCCGGGAACGACCTCGGCACGACGCAAACGACCGGCAACAACGTCGACGAGGCCCGGCTCTGGAGCGGAACTCACCTGATCTACGGAGATCCATCGCTGTTCCGGGACACGAGCCCGACACGCGACTACCAGCCCTCGTGGACGAACGCCTGGTTCACCTCGGGCTGCGACCCGTCCCTCGTGAGCGACCCCGTGAACAACCCGGCCGCGAACGACATCGAGGCGGCCACGGTCAACCTGTTCGTCGGGCACAACATCATGCACGACTACTCGTACTACCTCGGCTTCGACGAGGGCCACTGGAACGCCCAGCAATACAACAACGGTGTCTCCACGGTCGACGGCTATCCGCCCCCAGGCGGGACGGTCGCCCCTCCGGTCGGCAACGACGGGCTGCTCGGAAATTCGCAGTCGGGAGCGGCGACCGGAAGCCGCGACAACGCGAACATGTCCACCGGCGGCGACGGCGGTCACCCGCGGACGAACATGTTCCTCTGGCAGTCGCTTCCGGGCTCGTTCTACGCGCCGTGCGTCGACGGCGACTTCGACTTCAGCGTGTTCGGCCACGAATTCGGACACCTGATTGAGAACCGCCTGATCGGCAAGGGCGTCGGAGCCCGCCAGGGCAACGCCGCCGGCGCGATGGGCGAGGCGTTCGGCGACTTCGACGCGCTCGAGGCCATGAACGCGCTTCACATCGCCCCGGTCCCCGGCTCCGACCGCTACACCGAGGGCGCTTACGTGACCGGCAACCCGTACAACGGCATCCGCGACTTCCTAGCGGGGCGGCCGATGGGCGGCGAGTTCCCGCAGCCCGGACGGAACCCCGACACCGACCCGCTCAACTACGGCGACTTCGGGTTCGACCTGACCGGGCCTGAGGTGCACGCCGACGGCGAGATCTGGGTCGCCGTTCAGATGGACCTGCGGGATCTCTTCCTGCAGCGATACCCGTCGAGCGGAGCGGACGAAGACATCGCGTGCGTCCGCGGCCAGCGCCTCGCCTCGGACTGCCCGGGCGACCGGCGCTGGATGCAGGACTACTACGACGCGATGGTGATGATGCCGCGGCGCCCGACGATGATCGACGCCCGCGACGCGATGCTCGCGGCCGACCAGGGTCGCTTCGGCGGAGCCAACCAGGACCTGCTCTGGCAGGGCTTCGCGATGCGCGGCTTCGGCCAGTTCCAGTCGACGGTGGACGCGAACGACACCGACCCGGTGCCCGACTTCTCGTCGCCGTTGGCGAACAACGCGACGCTGAACTTCTCCGCCGACTCGAAGAGCACCGAGGTGCCGGTGAGCGCGAAGATCTACGTCGGCGACTACCGGGCCAGGTCGACGCAGGTGGCCGACACCGATCCGGGCACGACGGGAACGGGCAACCTCGACAACACCGCGCAGTTCGTCCCGAACGGTGCGGGCTCACTCACGGGCGACGATCCACGCTGGACGTACTACAACTTCACCGCGGTCGCGCCCGGCTACGGGATCGTCCGCTTCCGCGTGAGGAACCTACAGGCGGGTGAGACGCGGAACATCACGATCCACTTCGCGCCGAACTTCGCGTCTGCCACGAACGGTGCGACCGCGACCGGCGACGCCGGAACCAACGCGAACCTCCCGAACGTGCTGGACGACGACGAGGGGACGATCGACGGCCAGACCGGCGCTCCGGTCAACGGCCGCTGGATCGTGATCCGGCTCGGCGGCGTCGGGCCGAACGGCTCGGCGATCAAGCGGTTGGGCGTCTCGGCACAGCTCGTGCCGGGGAACAACCGCTTCACGGCGCTCCGCTCGTTCGACGCCTACGTCTGCCGGGCCGGGAAGACGCCGGGGAACCAGACGTGCGACGGCTCGATCGACACCGGCTGGACGAGGCTCGTGTCCGCGCCAACGGATGCCTTCCCGTCCGTCAACCCGCGGCCCGTGGCGCCGGACCTGGCGTTGCGGTACTTCGAAGCAGACCATCCGATCGTCGGCACGCACGTCAAGTTCGTCGTGACGAGCAACCAGTGCACGGGCCAGTCGTCCTACCACGGCGACCAGGACAACGACCCGACCAACAATGCGGACTGCCTCTCCAGCGCACGCGCGAACGAGGTGCACGTCGCCGAGGTCGAAGTCTTCGGCCAGAACGCCACGGTGGACGGCACGCCGAACGCAATGGGCTAGTCCGACCTACAGCTGAGCGAAAGGGGCCGGTCGCGCGCCGGCCCCTTTCGTGTCCGGGATCCGTGCGATGCTCGCGCCGTGGCAGCGCTCGCAACGTTCCTCGCCGTGATCGCCGGGCTCGCGGGCTCGGTTCAGGTGGCCGTGATGGCCCGGCTCGGCGAGCGGGTCGGGATCTTCGCGGCGCTCGCGTGGGCGACGATGCTGACGGCCGGGCTCGCGTTCCTGCTCCTGCTCGTCGTGCGGCAGGGCGCAGGCGGAATCGCGGATGCGGCGCACCAGCCCGTCTGGCTCTGGAGCGGCTCCGTGATGGGCCTCCTGATCGTCCTGACGATCACGTATTCCGGCGCACGGATCGGCGTCGCCGCGACGGTCGCGATCCTGATCGCGGGCCAGCTGGCCGCAGGCGTCCTGATCGACCGCTTCGGACTCTTCGGCGTCGACCGCGTCTCGATCCACTGGCCCCGGATGCTCGGAATCGTCCTGCTCGCGGCCGGGGCGGCGCTGACCCTCAAGCGCTGAGACGACGCAGCACCAGGACCCCTGCAAGCGGGAACACCGCCGCGAGCCCGAACCCGGCGCGCCAGGACGTCGCCGCCACGACCGCGGCGAACACGGGCGGCAACACCGCGCCCGTCGCCGCGAGCGCCGTCTGCTGCATTCCGAGCGCCGCGCCGCTCCTCGCGCGGCCCGCGATCTCGGCGGCAGCCGTGAACGAGAGCCCGTTCCAGGCCATCGCGAACCCACCCGCGAGCACGAGCGCGGCGACGAGCACAGGCGCGGGCGCATCGACGAGCACGGCGACGAGCGCGAGCGTGACGCTGCTCGCAACCCCGACCAACCGCAACGGCCCCACGCGCGAGCCGACCCGGTCCGACCAGCGCCCGCCGCCGATCCGGAACGCCGCCGCGAGCACCTGCACTCCCGCGAGCACGAGCGCCGCCCGCCCGTGCGAGAACCCTCGCTCGTCGTAGAGGAACAGCACGAGGAACCCGGTGATCGCGAGCTGCGCGACGAGGTAGAAGCTGCTGCCGCTGCAGAGGAGCCAGAGCCGCCCGTCGCGGAGCGTGTCGCCGAGCCGGCGCGGCTGGAGGATGTCCTCGGCGCCCTCCGGGTCGTGGATCACGGCCGCCCCGAAGATCGCGCCCCCGGCTGCCAGCGCAGCGAGCAGCAGGAGCCCGTTGTCGACCCCGAGCGCCGGCAGCGCCAGCGCCGAGATGAACCCGCCCAGCGGGATCGCTGTCTGGCGAACGCCAAGCGCGAGCCCGCGCTCGGCGGCCGGGAACCAGTACATGACCGCCCGCCCGCTGGCCGCGTTCACACTCGCGCCGGCCGCACCTGCAAGACCGAGCAGGAGGAGCAGGGCACCGAAGCCGCCCGCCGTCGAAGCGCCGACCAGGGCCGCCGCGCAGAGGCCCAGCCCCAGCGCGAGCACGAGCCGCTCGCCGACACGGTCCGCCAGGAGCCCCCACGGCAGCAGCGTCAGCAGGCCCCCGATCCAGACGCTGTCGAGCACGAACCCGACCTCGACGAGGCTGAGCCCGAACTCGTGCCGGATCTGCGGCGCGAGCACCGGCAGCCCGATCAGCACCGCCGAGTACGACGTCTGCGCCGCCGTCCCCGCCGCGAGGACGAGCCAGCGGTAGCGGCTGACCGCGGCTACAGCCCGAACGGGTTAAAGGGCTTCGGGCTCGTCGAGACGATCACGCTCTTCGTCTCGAGGTAGAGCTCGAGCGTCTCGAGGCCGAGCTCGCGGCCGAACCCCGACTGCTTGTAGCCGCCGAACGGGATCCCCGGGAACGCCGTGTACGGCATGTTGATTCCGACCGTGCCGGCCTTGATGCGCCGCGCCAGCCGGTGACCGCGCGCAGGGTCGCCCGTCCAGACCGTCGCCATCAGCCCGTAGCGGCTCTCGTTCGCGATCCGGATCGCGTCCTTCTCGTCCTCGAACGGGATCACGGTGACGACCGGCCCGAAGATCTCCTCCTGCGCGACCTTCATCGAGTTGTCGACCTGCGCGAGGACGGTCGGCGGGTAGAACGCGCCGTCGCCGTCGGGCACCTCGCCGCCGGTCGCGACCTCGGCGCCTTCCTCGCGGCCGGTCTCGACGTAGCCGTGCACGCGGTCGCGGTGCTCCTGCGAGATCAGCGAGCCGACCTGCGTCTCGGGGTCGAGCGGGTCGCCGACCTTCAGGCCGGACGCGAGCTCGGAGAACTTCGCGACGAAGTCGTCGTAGAGCGGCCGCTCGACGAGCACCCGCGAGCGCGCCTCGCAGCTCTGGCCGGCCGAGTAGTAGATCGACCAGACCGAGCTCGGCACCGCGTCGTCGAGCTCCGCGTCGGCGAAGACGAGGTTCGGGCTCTTGCCGCCGAGCTCGAGGATCAGGCGCTTGATCCCGTCGGAGGCGAGCCGCATGATCTCGCCGCCCGTCGCGGTCGAGCCGGTGAAGGCGATCTTCTCGACGCCTGGGTGCCGCACGAGGTGCGCGCCCACGACCGTTCCCGGCCCCGGGACGACGTTGATGGTGCCGGGCGGGAAGCCGACCTCGTTGGCGAGCTCGGCCATCCGCAGCGCCGAAAGCGGGGTCGCGGAATCCGGCTTGAGCACGATCGTGCAGCCGGCCGCGAGCGCAGGCGCGAGCTTCCAGGTGGTCATCATCAGCGGGTAGTTCCACGGGACGATCTGGCCGCAGACTCCGACCGGCTCTTTCAGCGAGTAGAAGAGGAGCGACCCGCCGATCGGATTCGAGCGGCCCGCGATCGTCGCGATCGCCGAGGCGTAGAAGCGGAAGTTCTCGATCGCCTGGGCGAGCTCGGCCTTGACCGACGAGATCGCCTTGCCGACGTTGCGCGCCTCGAGCTCGGCGAGCTCCTTGCGGTTCGCGACGAGCGCGTCCGCGAGCGCGTGCAGGAGGCGCGAGCGCTCGTTCGGCGGGGTCCTGCCCCAGTCGCCGTCGAGTGCTCCGCGAGCCGCGTCGACCGCCCGGTCGACGTCCTGCTCGTTCGCCATCGCGACGGTCGCCAGCGCGGCGCCGGTCGCCGGCTCGACGAGGTCGCGCGTCTCGCCGGAAGCCGGCTCGGCGGACTCGCCGCCGATGAAGAGACCGTACTCACGCGTCGCGACCGCCATCGCGCCCTGAACATAGCGGGTTTCTACGGAGTTTCGCGGCCGCCTCGTCAGGGATAATCCGGGCTGATGAGCGATCCCCTTCAGGTCGAGGCAGCACGGATCCCTGACCGGGACAGGCTGATCCGGGAACTGCGCGAGGCGGGTCTCGACGCGCGTCCGGTGGACGAGCTCGAGATCGCGGTGCACGTCGGCGACGAGGGCGACGTTAGTGACGAGGTCTTCGCCCACGTCGAGGACGTGACGATGCGGATAGGCGCGAACTTCGTCCCGATCAAACACGAGGGCGTGATCTACGTCCGCCCGCCCCTGAGCTAGACGGCCTGCGGCCTCACTCCGCGTCATCGGCGTCTTATCGGCGTCGATCGCCTCGAGGAAAGCCAACACGCGCTCGGTGAGCAACGCCGTGGCGGCGGCGTCGTACGTGGGGAGCGAGGAATCGGCGAAGAGGTGTTCCTCACCGGGGTAGAGGAAGAGCTCGGCCTGATCTGTCGAGTCGACGAGTGCCTGGGCGGCCTCGAGGTCTTCGGCGAAGAACGGGTCGGCGACCTTGCCGTGTACCTGCACCGGGACGCCCTCGGGCCAGGCGTCCCCGAACTCCGAGACGGGGAGACAACCTGACATGAGCAGCGCGCCACGGGCGCCGGGCCGGGTCTGCGCGAGCTGCTGGGCGACCATGACCCCGAAAGAGAAGCCTGCATAGACGGCCTCAGGAGCGACCCCCTCGGCGGCGGCGACCCCGCGGTCGGCGAGCGTGCCGAAGCCGGCTTCGCGTGCGAAGGCCATCCCCTCCTCGATGGTGTCGAACGTCCGCCCGTCGAACAGGTCAGGCGTGTGCACGGTGTGCCCCGCTTGCCGCAACTCGTCGGCGAACGCCCGCACTCCCTCGGTCAGTCCCTGGACGCTGTGGTACAGCACAACCTCGGTCATCTTCGATCCTCCTGGACGATTGATCCATACATTTGGAACATTTTGCGAGGTTAGTCTATTCGGGAATGGTTCGCAACCCGTCTCCCCCTGACTACGACCTCGCCGACCGAATCGCGCTCACCGAGCCCTCGCAGGTGAAGGCGATCGCCCATCCACTCCGCACCACGATCCTCGGGCTGCTCCACGAGCGTGCGGCGACGGTAACCGAGCTGGCGGTCGCGCTCGAGCGGCCCAAGAGCACGGTCGCCCACCACGTCAAGGTGCTCAACGAGGCCGGGCTGTTGCAGGTGGTGAGGACCCGGCGAGTACGGGCGATCGACGAGCGTTTCTACGGCCGCACCGCGCGCATGTTCTACGTCAGCGCCGAGCGGAACCCCGGCGGCGGCGAGCTCCCTCTGGACTTCAACGATTTCGAGGTCGCCGCTCGGGAGTCGGACGAGGCGTATCGGGACGGGAAGCTATGGGGCTTCATTCGGCACGCCCGCATCTCGGAGGCGCAGGCGTCGGAGTTCTGGGAGCGGATGGCCGAGCTAGTGGCGGAGTTCGAGCGACTTCCGCGGTCGGGCGAGACCGTGTACGGGTTCGCAGTCGGCGTCTATCCCACCGACCAGCCGACCCTCCCGGCCGGCGGCGACGACGACCCGTCCTGAGTCGCACGCAGCGGCCTGCTAGGAATGCCGTCATGGCCGAGCCGGCGCGACTCAGGGTCACGCGGCCCCAGATCCTGGCGTTCCGGCGACGGGTCGGCGCCCTCGACCAGCGTCTGCCTGAAGGCCCGGAGTCGCTGCGCCGGGCGGCGTGGGCCGGCCTCCAGGACAGCATGCCGAGAGCCGCGCTGCTCTCCCTGCACGCGCGGGTCGAGGAGGTCGAGCCCTCGACGTGGGAGGACTCATCGCTCATGCAGCTCTGGGGGCTGCGCTACCAGGTCTACGTCGTCGCGAAGGACGACTTTGCGCTGTTCTCGCTCGCGCGCCTGCCCGACAACGAGAAGGGCCGCGTCCGCGCGGAGCGGACGGCGGAACGGCTCCATGCGCAGCTCCGTGGCAGGCGGATCACCGATCGCGAGCTCGGTGGGGAGCTCGGGATCGGCAACTCGATGAGGTATGCGACGACCACCGGGACGATCGCGATCCGCTGGGGTGGGGCCAGGGCACCGGAGGTCTGGACGGTTCCCGCGCCGGAGATCAGCCCGGCCGACGCGCGGCACGAGCTCGCCCGGCGCTACCTCCACGTCTTCGGGCCGGCGACCGTTGACGGGTTCGCCAAGTGGGCGGGGATCTCCCATCGCGCCGCGGCCGATGCGTTCGCGTCGCTCGAGGGGTCGCTGCTGCCGGTCCGGTCACCGCTCGGCGACGAGTGGCTGCTCGCCGAGGACGAGCAGGCGATCCGCACCGCCGCGACGGCCGCCGCGCCCGCGCGCCTGCTCCCGAGCGGCGACGCGTACTTCCTGCTCTGGGGAGCGGACCGCGAGCTGCTGGTTCCGCGCGAGGATCAGCGGGAGCGGCTCTGGACGTCCCGCGTCTGGCCGGGCGCGCTCCTCGTCGACGGCGAGATCCGCGGCACCTGGAGACGGGCGCAGCACACCGTGCGGGTCGAAGCCTGGACACGCCTCTCACGCGGAGCGCGTGCCGCGATCGAGGCCGAGGCCGGCTCCCTGCCGCTCCCGGGCCTCGACCGGTCGATCGACGTGGTCTGGGAGGCACTTAGCGGAATGCGCCGCCCGCCTCGGTCGCTCGTCTTGACTGGCGCCTTCGGCGTCCTCTGCGCCGCGAATGCCGCGGGCGTGACCTATGCGCTCGTGCGGAACGCCGAGGGAAGCGCAGATTCCGCAGCCGACCCCATCGTTCTGACGGGCGTGCTCATGGACAGCTCGGGGAAACCCGTCGCGGACGCGACGATCCAGATGACTGCGAGTGACGACGCGAACGCGAAGGTCGGAGACACCATCCCGGTCATCATGCTCGCGAGCGGCCGCACCGACTCCGCGGGACGCTTCGCAGTCCGGCAGTCACAATCCGTCCCCATCATTCGGAAGCTCGCCGAGGAAAGCGGCGGCTGGGTCAACTTCGAGGTTGAGATCCGCTCGCACGCGGGGTTCATGACGTGGGGCGTCCCGCGCAAGATCGGGCCCCACGGATGGATCTCCGATGACGGCAACGACATACCCGCGGCTCTGAAGCGGGAGCGAATCACCTTCAGCGGGCTCTGACAAGCCCTCCGTAGCTGCCGATCGCGATCAGCTCGGCGACCACCTCGGCGACCGGCTTCGTCGCGTCGATCTCGTGCGTGCAGCTCGCGCGGAGCAAGGGCTCGACCTCTCGGATGTCGGCGAGGATCCGCTCGCGCTCCTCGGCCGTCTTGCCGAACTCGTTGCTCGTCCGCGCGGCGAGCCGGTGCAGCAGCACGTCCTCAGGGGCGCTCAGGAGCACGACTGCGTCGAACTGCGGGTAGAAGCGTCCCTGGTTCGACACGGCTCCCGACACGTAGAGGGTCGTCCTCAGCTCCCGTGCCAGCAGCTCGCTCACGAGTTCCTCACGCCAGACGTAACCGCCCGCCCCCTCCGACCACTCGCTCCAGGGAGGCACGTCGGTCTCGACGACCTCGAACCCGCGCCGAGCAAGCTCGGCGAGCGCCGTTGATTTCCCCGTCGCCGACATTCCCGTGACCAAGACTCTGCGCACAGACGAATGTGTACCCAAGGCACTACCTGAGATCGTCGAGCGTCAGCTGCTCGGTCAGCAGCCGCTTGAACCGTTCCGGATCGTTCCCGGCGAACGCCTTGCAGAGCGCGAAACCCTCCGTGTAGCAGTAGGGCGACCCACGGAAGGGCCGCGTCTCGAGTGACCGGATCGTCTTCGCGACGCGCTCAGGCGGGTGGAGCGACCACTCGCGCGCGTACTCGGTCAACTCCTCGCGAGGGGCGCCGCCCGCCTGGAGCAGGACGAGATTGGCGCTGATCTGTCCGAGCGCGCGCCGGCCCGCGGCGACGCGGAAGCCGACCTCGGGGTCGTAGGCCGGCGCGAGCTCGGCCACGAGGTCGTGACTCTCCTGGTCGACGACGAGCTCGGGCCCGACCTGGGCGATTCCCTCAGCGATCACCGGCTGGATGCCTACGGCGAGGCTGACCTTGAACTCAGCGCAGCCACGCTCGCGGATGAGCTCGATGTCCTTCCAGCAGTCCTCGGTGTGATGCCCGGGGTAGGACTCGTGCGCGGCGAGGAACGGGGCGTCGGCCGCCGGCAGCGGCAGGTCGGCGTTGTAGAGGAACTTGCTGCGCAGCCCGCCCAGGTAGCTGCTGAACGCGACCCAGCGCTCGTTCGTCACGACCTCGATCTCGAGCGCCTCGCCGTCGGGCAGGCCGACCAGCTCGCGCGTCCGTGCCTGCATGAGGTCAGCGACCGCTCGCAGCACACGAGGCACCTGGTCGCCCGGGATCAGGGTCTCGGCAAGCCAGCGCTGGTAGCGCTCGGCCAGCGGCCCGCCTCCGGGAAGCGCCTCGTCGAGGGCCGCGTGCGCCGCGCGAAGGTCGGACTCCTCGATCGGCCGCGGCTCGACGCCGAACAGCGTCTCGACCTCCTCCTCGAGCGAGTCGAACTGCTCCTCGCGCGCGATCGCCAGCAACGCTCGCAGCTGTGCCTTCAGCCAGCCGCGCCGCTGCACGTCCTCGACCTCGCCCAGCCCGTCGAGGAGCGCCTCGGCCTCGGCGGCGATCTCCTCCCGGCCGAGGCTGCGAAGCTCGACGTCGATCGCCCCGAAGACGAGCCCCTCGACGTGCTCGCCGAGCGCGACCGCAAGCTCGGCGTATCGCTCGCCCGCGTTCAGGTGGCCGCCATGATGTCGGCGGGCGTGAGCTGCTCCGTCAGCAGCCGCTTGAAGCGCTCCGGGTCGCCGGCGACGAACGCGTTGCAGATCCGGTAGCCGTCGCTGTAGGTCGTGATGTAGGTGCGCCAGACCGGGTCGGTCGTGAAGCGGATGGCCTGCTGCGCGCGCCGGTCGGACGAGAGGCCCCAGCGCTTCAGGTATGCGAACGCCTCGTCCTCGGAGCGACCCTCCTCGTGCAGCATCAGGGCGACGTTCGTCCCGACGCCCTCGAGCGGCCGGGCGGCCTCGTGCAGCGTCCGTGAGAGCTCCGGATCGAACGGGACACCTGTGTCGCGGATGTGCTCGGCGACGACGTGCTGCCCGTCCTCGCCGAGCACTAGCTCGGGGGCGAGCGAGGCGATTCCTTCCGAGACGAGCGACTGCGGCGTCCCGATCAGGAAGATCGACTCCTCGAGCACGCCGCCCTCCTTGACGAGAACCCGCTCCTTCCACGCGTGCTCGGTGTGATGGCCGGGGTAGGTCTCGTGCGAGACGAGCCCGATCAGGAACGTCGGCGTCAGCGGAGTGTCGGTGTTGACCGCGACCCGGCTCCGCAGGCCGCCCAGGTAGTAGTTGTACGCCGCCCACGGCTCGTCCGTGACGTAATCGAACTCGACCGACTCCCCTTCCGGCAGGCCGACGAGCCGCTCGGTTCGGCCGCGCAGGTCGGCGCCGAGCGAGTCGATCACACGCGAGAGCTGGTCGCCCGGGAGCGTGTTCGTGTCGCGCCAGGCCTGGAAGCGCTCGGCGAGCAAGCCATCGCCGGGAAGCGCCTCCTCGAGGGCTTCGTGCACCGCTTCGAAGCGCTCCTCGGGCACGCGCTCGGGCGCGATCCCGTAGCAGCGCTCGACCTCTTCGGCGAACGGGATCTCCTCGCCGGCGAGTCGTCGCGCGACGGTCTCGAGGCCGACCAACTGGGCGCGCAACCAGTGCTCGCCGCCGTCGAGCTCGCCGAGCAGCGCCGCGGCGTCTCCGGCCAGGTCGGCGGGCGCGCGCGGCTCTTCGCCGTCGACCCGCTCCTTGATCTCCGCCGGGCCGTAGTACGCGTCGACCAGCCCGTCGATGTGACGGCCGAGCCGCAGACCGAGCTCGAGGTACCGCTCCGAGACCGTCATTCCCGCTCTCGGCGCCGGCAAAGCCGGCACCTCCGCTCTCTTTCGAGCTCCGTCGAGCCTACGCTCGTGCTCATCGTTCGAACAGCGCGGCCTGGCCCTGCCCGACCCCGACGCAGAGCGTCGCGAGGCCGTAGCGCCCGCCGCGGCGGCGGAGCTCGTGCAGCAGCGTCACGACGAGGCGCGCGCCGCTCATGCCGAGCGGGTGTCCGATCGCGATCGCGCCGCCGTTGACGTTGACGCGCTCCGGATCGAGCCCGAGCTCGCGGATCACGACCAGGCTCTGCGAGGCGAAGGCCTCGTTCAGCTCCACGAGATCGAGATCGCCGACCTCGACCCCCGCGCGGTCGAGCAGCTTGCGCACAGCCGGCACCGGCCCGATCCCCATCACCTGCGGATCGACGCCCGCCACGGCCGAGCCGACGAATGTCCCGAGAGGCTCTGCGCCGAGCTCGCGCGCCCGCTCCTCGCTCGCGACCACGAGCGCAGCCGCGCCGTCGTTGATCCCGCTCGCGTTGCCGGCGGTGACCGTGCCGCCATCGCGGAAGGCCGGCTCCAGCGCGGCGAGCTTCTCGGCGCTCGTCGTCGGGCGCGGGTGCTCGTCGCGCTCGACCTCGCCGACCGCGACCAGCTCGTCGGCGAAGCGCCCCTCCTCGTCGGCCGCCGCCCAGCGCTGCTGGGACTGGAGCGCGAACGCGTCCTGGTCCTCGCGCGAGACGCCGTAGCGCTCGGCCACGTTCTCGCCGGTCTCGCCCATCGACTCGAGCGGGAACATCTTCTCCATCCGCGGGTTCGGGAAGCGCCAGCCGAGGGTCGTGTCCCAGACGGTCCGGTTACCGCGCGCGAACGGCGTCTCGGACTTCGGCAGCACGAGCGGCGCGCGCGACATCGACTCGACGCCGCCCGCGACGAAGAGATCGCCGTCGCCCGCGGCGACCGCATGGCAGGCGCCGACCACCGCGCTGAGACCCGACGCGCAAAGCCGGTTGACCGTCACGCCGGCGACCGAGTCCGGCAGCCCCGCGAGCAGGCCCGCCATCCGCGCGACGTTCCGATTGTCCTCGCCGGCCTGGTTGGCCGCGCCGAACCACACGTCCTCGATCTCGCCGGCCGGAACCCCCGCCCGCGCAACCGCCTCCGCGATCACCAGTGCGGCGAGGTCGTCCGGCCGCTCTCCGGCGAGCGCGCCCCCGTAGCGCCCGACTGGCGTCCGAACGGCAGAGAGAACGACCGCGCGGCTCACGCCGCCAACGCTATCCGACGAACTCGACCCGAACGGGCTGGTCGTAGGTGCCGAGCTCCTCGGCGCGGCTGAGCAGCTCGCGCACCGCCTGCCGGCCTTCCTCGCCGTAGTCGCAGGTGAGCTCGTTGACGTACATCCCGACGAAGCGGTCGGCGAGCGCCGCGTCGAGGCCGCGGCCGTACTGGAGCGCGTGCTCCATCGCCTCCTCGCGGTTGTCGAGGCCGGCCTGGATCGAGTCGCGCAGCACGTCGGAGAGCTCGAAGAGCGTGTCGGCGCCGAGGTCGCGCCGCGCGACGTTGGCGCCGAGCGGCAGCGGCAGCCCCGTCTCCAGAAGCCACCACTCGCCGAGGTCGACGACCTTCTTCAGGCCCTCGCGCTCGTAGGTGAGCTGGCCCTCGTGGATCAGCAGGCCGGCGTCGGCGCGCCCGGCGAGGATCTCCTCGCTGATCTGGTCGAACGGAACCGCGCGGTAGCGGAAGTTCCCGAGGCAGAGCCGCAGGACGAGAAACGCGGTCGTCAGCTCGCCCGGCACCAGGATCTCGAGGTCGCGCAGGTCGGCCATGGCCATCTCCCGCTTCGAGACGACGATCGGCCCGTAGCCGGAGCCCATGGACGCGCCATGCGGCAGCAGCACGTAGCGGTCCTGCACGAGCGGGTACGCGGCGAGCGAGATCGCCGTCACCTCGAGCTTGCCGTCGAGCGCCCAGCTGTTCAGCGTCTGGATGTCGCGCAGGACGTGCTCGAACTCGAACTGGCGCGGGTCGACCTCGCCCGAGGCGAGGCCCCAGAACATGAACGCGTCGTCCGGGTCGGGGCTGTGTCCGAGACGAATCTGCAAGGCGGCCGCAGGCTAACAGCGGACGAAACGCGCCGTACACTGGACCGGCGATGCCGACGCCGACGCTGAGCGACGCGATCCAGGACTACCTGAAGGCGCTCTACCACCTGCAGCAAGACGGCGAGCGAGTCTCGGTGACCGCGCTGGCCCGTGAGCAGAAGGTCGCGCCCGCGTCGGCGAGCGGAATGGTCAAGAAGCTGGCCGCGCTGGGGCTCGTCGAGCACGCGCCGTACCGCGGCGTGCGGCTGACTGCGGACGGGGAGAAAGTGGCCGTGGAGGTGATCCGCCACCACCGCCTGCTCGAGCTCTACCTCGCCAAGACGCTCGGGCTCCACGTCGACGCCGTCCACGACGAGGCCGACCGGCTCGAGCACGTCCTCTCGGAGGAGCTCGAGGCGCGAATCGACAGCGCCCTCGGCTACCCGACGCACGACCCGCACGGGGACCCGATCCCAAACGCGGACCTGCAGTGGCCTAAGTAGCCGCGCGTTCGATCGCGAACGCGCGCGCGAGGGCGTCGGCCAAGTCGGTGCCGAAGCAGACAGGGCCGTGGTCGCGGATCACGACGGCGTGGCCGCCGGCGGCGGCTTCGACGACCGCGGCCCCCAGCTCGGGCGTTCCCGAGCGGCCGACCGCAACCGGTGCAGGCGGACTCGCGGTGGCGTGCGGCGAGTGCGTATGGACGACGGCGCCGACGTCACTGCGGGCCGTCAGCACCGCGAGGTGCATCGGCAGCTCGACGCTCGGCTGCGGGCCCTCGACCAGCTCGCCCTCGGCCGTGACGAGGCAGACGTCCTCGGGCCCGAGCGTCTCGTAGGCGAGCCCGCTCGGCGAGACGGCGATCAGCTCGCCGGCGCGCGCGCTGGCGTTGCCCTCGGTGCCCTGCACGAGCCCGCCCTCGGCCATCCGCCGCAAGGTCTCCACGAGCTGCGCGCGGACTACTGACGCCCGAAGAACCAACGCTCGAGCGGGCCGAGCAGCTCCTCGCGGACGAACGGCCGGACCTTCTCGGCGCGGCCGTCGGCCTCCGAGACGACGACGTCGTCCTCGAGCGCCTCGTTTGCCGCGGTCAGCGCGTCCGCGAGCTCGTGGCCCTGGAAGACGTAGTCGTCGCGCCGGGCCTCGTCGCTGCGGCGGTACTGCGGGTTGACCGCGCGGCCGACCGCCCACTGCGCACCGGGGAGGCGCTCGATCCAGATCACGACCCGCTCGGCGTCGCCGCGGTCGTCGACACCGTTCACCTCGCGCTCCGCGAATCGCCCCGGCGATCGCTTCTTCACGGCGCGACTCTAACTAGGATCCGCCGGGTGGCCCGGCTCTCCGACTTCTGGCGGTATCCGTTCTCGTTCCTGTTCGCGCCCACGCGCCACGAGGAGCGGGCCGCGGCGTACGTGATCCGGGAGCACGAGCGCGGCCGGCCGCTCGCCGAGATCCTCGACGACCCGTACGTCCGCAACCGCTGCAGCGACGCGGAGGTCGCGCGCCTGCTCGACCGGCCCGAGGTCGTGCACGCGCTCGGCGAAGGCATCGTCGCTCCCGAGCGGGAACGCAGGGCCTGAACTAGAACTCACGAGCGTGCACGCGACGCTCGCTCCGCTCAGGCAGCGGGACTTCCGGCTGCTCTTCTTCAGCCGCACCGTCTCGTTCGTCGGCAACGCGTTCGCAGTGACGGCCATCGCGTTCGCGGTGCTCGACGTGACCGGCTCGAAGGCCGACCTCGGCTACGTGCTCGCCGCCCGCGCGCTGCCGCAGGTCGTCTTCCTGCTCGTCGGCGGCGTCTGGGCCGACCGCCTGCCGCGCAACCTCGTCATGGTCGGCTCGAACGTGATCAGCGGCGCGAGCCAGGCGGCGCTCGCCGTCCTGCTGCTGACCGGCTCGGCGGGATTCGAAGAGCTGATCGTCCTCGCCGCGATCAACGGAACGAGCTCGGCGTTCTTCTTCCCGGCCTCGAGCGGGATCATCCCGCAGACGGTCCCGGCCGACCTGCTCCAGCCTGCCAACGCTCTCCTGCGGCTCGGCCTGAACGCGAGCTACATCTCCGGCGCGGCCCTCGGCGGGCTGGTCGTGGCAGCGGCGAGCCCGGGCTGGGCGATCGCGGTCGACTCGCTGTCGTTCTTCGTCGCCGCGCTGCTGATCGGCCTGCTGCGCCTGCCGCCGCGCGAGCGGCAGCCCGGCTCGCGCTTCCTCGCCGAGCTCGGGCAGGGCTGGCTCGAGTTCCGCTCTCGAACCTGGCTCTGGGCGATCGTCCTGCAGTTCGCGATCGTGAACGCGGCCCAGGCCGGCTCGATGAACGTGCTCGGGCCTGCAGTTGCGAAGGAGCACTTCGGCGGAGCGGCGGCGTGGGGCGCGGTGCTTGCCGCCGAGGCGATCGGCCTCGTCTGCGGCGGGCTCGCGATGCTCCGGCTGCGGCCTCGCCGGATGCTCCTCACGGCCAGCTTCGGCATCCTGCTGGTGCCGCTCGTGCTGATCGCGCTCGCCGTCCCGCTGCCGCTGCCGGCCGTCGTCGTCGCGGCGTTCCTGGGCGGCCTTGGCATCGAGTCGTTCGGCGTCCTCTGGGACACGACGATGCAGCAGGAGATCCCGCCCGAGAAGCTCTCGCGGGTCTACTCGTACGACGCGCTCGGCTCGTTCGCGCTGATCCCGATCGGCCTCGCCGCCGCCGGCGCGATCTCGGCAGCGATCGGCACACAGGCGACGTTCTTCGGCGCCGCGGCCCTCGTCACCGGCGCAACGCTGCTGATCCTGCTGATCCGCGACGTCAGAACGCTGGAGCGCCGCTAGAGCTGGGTCCCGACGCCCTGCGCGAGGGCCTTCTCGAGCGCCGCCGCGCCGATCGCTACGTCCCACGCGGCGAGGCCGTTCGACTTGAAGACGACGATGTCGTCGTCCGCCTGACGGCCCGGAAGCTCGCCAGCGACCACCTCCTGGAGCTCGTGCACCTCGAGCCAGTCGAGCACGCCGGCCTCGACCGGCTCGATCAGGTCGCCCGACTCCAACCGCGCCTGCTCGGTCGAGTCGCAGCAGACGAAGGCCGCGCGCTCCAGAACGACGTTGTCGAGCTCGCGCCGGCGCGGATCGTTCGCCCCGATCGCGCAAACCAAAGCGCCGTCGCGCAGCCACTCGCCGCGCAGCACGGGATCGGGCGAGGTCGTCGCGGTCACGACGACGTCCTGGTCAGCCGGGTCGCGGTGGCTCTCACCCGGCTCGGCGCCGGTCTCCCTGCAGAACTCGCCCAAGCGCTGCCCGTTGCGGCAGTAGGCAACGACGCGCTCGATCCCGGGGAGCGCCTCGCGAATGCACGCGACCTGGCTGCGAGCCTGCCAGCCGCAGCCGATGATCCCGAGCGACGTAGCGCCCTCGCGCGCCAGGTACTTGGCCGCAACGCCGCTGGCCGCACCGGTCCGCAGCTGGCCCAGCTTGTCGGCTTCGATCACCGCCGCCAGCGCGCCCTTCTGCGTGTCGAAGAGGACGACAACGAACGGCGTCCCGTCCTCCGTCCACGCGTAGGACTTCGACCCGGCGAAGCCGAGCCCGTTGTCGACCGCGGCCATCAGCGCGAACAGCCCGTGCTCGAGGCGAGCGCGCCGGCGGGGCAGGTTCTCGACCTCGCCCTCGGCCAGCCGGCGGAACGAGCCCTCGACCGCCTCCAGCGCCTCCGCCGGCGTGAGGAGCTCCGCGACCTCGGCCTCAGTCAGGTACAGCGGCATCGCCGCGAGGCTACTGCTTCTTCGGGATAAAGCTGATCGAGCCGCTCGGCTCGAAGACCGCCCACTGGACGTCCTCGAGCGAGGCGATCTGCTGGCCGCGCGCCGACTCGGCGAGCTCCTCCAGCGTCATCCGCTCGCGCTTCAGGTTGCGCTCGATCACCTCACCGTCCTGCATCAGCACGATCGGGTCGCCGTGGAGAAAGCTCCGCGCCCAGCGGAACTTGAACGACGTGAACGAGACGACGAGCTGTAGCACCGCAATCGTCCCCACGGCGATCACGGCGCCTGTGATCGAGTAGTCGTCCTGAGTCAGCCCCTGCTGGATCGAGTCGCCGAGCACGATCAGCAGGATCAGGTCGAACGGCTCGAGCGACGAGAGCTCGCGCCGGCCGATGATCCGCGTCAGCAGGAACATGAAGCTGAACAGGACGACTGCGCGGGCGACGATGTCCATTAGGGAAACACCGTCAGGTCCCGCTCGTAGGTGATCAGCCGGGTCTTGCCGTCGTTCAGCCAGACGGTCTGGCGGCGGCCGAAGGCAACGTTCGTCGGGTTGACCTGGAACTGCATGAACAGGATGTGGCTCTGGCCCGCGGGAATGTGGCCGAGCTCGAACGAGAGCTTGCCGTTGTTGCTCGTCTCACTGACGGGGCTCGGCTCGATCGTGTTGATCGACATGCCCTCCGCCCAGCCTGTGCCGAGTACGAGGTACGCGTCCTTCAGCTCCTGGCGCGCGGTCACATGGAACCGCGCCTCGAAGAGCAGCCCGCCGCGGAGCTTGGACGGCGCATAGATCTTCAGCGAGGCAGCCGGGGAGACGAGCGTCGTCGTGTCCGGGCGCTGGCCGAAGACGTTGAAGAGCGCGACGACCGGAACCACGGCGACGAGCCCCATCAGCCCGCGGCGGATCCAGATTTCGTTCCGCCGGCCCTCGAGGTCACGGTCGCGCTTGAGGACGAGCATGTCGGGCACGTCCGCCATGCGGCGCGATTCGCTGCTCGCCCGGTTGCTCCTGCTAGGAGTGCGCCCAGGCGACGAGGCCGCCGCCTGCCAGGAAGACCGCGCCGACCGCGGCCAGCGTGACCAGCAGCGCGTCGCTTCCGCCGCCGCCACCGCCGGTCGAGGCGGGCACGGGTTGGTGCGGCTTGAACGCGACCGTTTCGTAGTCGTAGACCGAACGGCTGCGGCCGTCGGCGTCCGGATCCGTCAGGTACGTCTCGTACTGGTCCGAGCGCACGAGCGCCAGCCGCGTCGTCATCAGCTTGAACACGAGGTCCGCGACCGGTAGTGGGTGCCGCCTGACCGCCTTGGCCCAGGTCGGGGCGCCGGGCGGACGCAGGAGCCGCACGACCGGAGCAGGGCTCGCCTCCAGCCGCACGTGCGGGACGCCGGCACCGTGCGCCTCGACGCGGAAGCTCAGCGGTCGCCCGTCGCCGAGGACCCGGTCGAACGGGACCGGCGCCTGGCCCGGGAGCGCGAGCTCACCGCGAACGTGCAGCGGCGCGGCGATCCTGGGCCGCTTCTTCAGCGTCTTGACCTCGCCGTAGAAGGTGGCGAACGTGCCGGTCAGCCGCTCGCCCGCGAGGGACGCACGCCGCGAGTCGTCCAGGAGCCGCGCGAGCTCGGGGAGCCGGGCGGTGCCGGTGTAGACCGGCTGCGCGAATGTGGTTGCGTTGCTCACCGTCAGCACCGAACGGTCGCCCCGGCGTTCGAGGTGCAGTCGCAGCGGCAGGTACGGCGCGGCGGCCCGCGCCCGCAGGAATGCGTCGGCCGCCAGCACCTTGCGGCCCGGCGAGAAGCCGGCCCAGAGCAGCTGGTCGGTGCGAAGCCCCGGCGTGGATTGCGTTCCCGGCGCCGGCCGGACGTCCTCGATCGGGCCCCCGATCGCGAGCTGGTAGTCGCCCTTGCCGTGGACGAGAAGGCGCTGCCGGTCACGAATCCGAACCGGCTGGGCATCCGGCCCGATCCCGACCATCACCCGCTGCTCGCTCGAGATGTGCAGGCGCGGCGCGATGTAGACCTGCGGCAGCGCGGACCGGCCGACGAGCGGCGGGACCGGGGTCGCGTACGGGACCGGGCCGGGGAGCACGACCTGCTGCGGCTGGCCCGCGGAGACTGCGACCGCCGGGAGCGCGAGCGCCGACGACGCGGCGGCGGCGAGGAGCAGGCCTCTGCGGCGGTTCATCGCGTCTGCGGGATCGAGGGCAGCGTCGACGAGAGCGGATCGTCCTTGACCGGCGCGTAGGTCATGTCGTGGAAGCGCGCGAAGTAGACGTCGTCGTCGACGACGCCCTCGTGGCTTGACTGGTTGAAGCCGCGCTCGTCCCCGTTCGCACCCTGGGTCGTCACCTGGTTCATCGCGGCGAGCACCTTCGCGTGATCGAGCGTGCCCGCCCGGGTGAGCGCGGCGATCAGCACGTGCGCGAAGTCGTAGGCGTACATCGCGAACTCGGGCGGCTGGACGACCTGCTTGCCCTCGGCCGTACGCACGCCGACGCGGTCGGCCCCGTACGTCGACTCGTACTGCGACTGGAAGCTCTCGAACGGCCCCGTCCCGACCTCGGCCGTCAGCCGCCCTCCGGCAAAGGTGAGCCCGTCGACCCAGTCCGGATGGTCCGCGAGCCGCTGCCGGATGTACGGGTCGGCGCCGGTGGGAGGCGTGTAGACCGGGACGTTCCACCCGAGGCTTCGAGCCGCGGTGAGGACGGCCGCGATCGTCGGCGGCTGCGCCCAGACGAGCAGCGCCGTCGCGCCGGAGCGGCGCGCCCGCAGGATCTGCGCGGAGAGATCGGACGAGCCGGCGGGCAGCGTCATCCGGATCGCGACCGACTGCGGGCTCTCCGAGAAGGCGCGTCCGAGGTCCGCGGCGCCCTTCTGGCCGTAGGCGCTGTCGTCGTGCAGCAGGCCGACCTTGAGGTGCTTCGGGATCAGGTACTCGGCGTAGCGGAACGCGATCCCGTGGTTCGTCGGCGCGATCCGGAAGACGTTAGGCCGCTGCTCGGCGTCGACCAAGCCGGAGCCGCCGTCGTAGACGATGCCGATCGGCACGTGCTCCTGGTTCGCGATCTGCCAGGTTGCGTCGACCCCGGTCCCGTCGGTGATGATCCCGGCTGCGCCCGCGTCGAGCGCTTTCCGCATGTCCTCGACGGCAGTGCGTGCAGAGAGGTGGTTGTCGTAGACCTTGACCGCGACGCGGTAGCTGTCCTTGCCGACGATCAGGCCGCCGCCCGAGTTGATCCCGGACGTGGCGAGCTCGACGCCCTGCTTGATCGTCTGCGCGATGTACGGGCTGCCGGTCACCGGGACGTCGACCGCGAGCACGACGTTCCCGGACGTCTGGTGGCCGCTCTTGCCGCAGCCGGCCGCGAGCAGCGCCAGCCCCGCGAGCACGACGACGGTCCGGCGCATGGCCGTGAGACTACAGACGCTGTGCCCCGAGATACGACGTCCGGACGACGTCGCTCTCGGCGACCTCGGCGAGCGGCCCTTCGGCGACCACACGGCCTGCATCGAGCACGATCACGCGGTCGGCCACGAGCCGGACAAGCCTGAGGTTGTGCTCGACCAGCAGGACCGCGATCCCGCGGCCGCGGATTCGCTCGACGATCTCGGCGAGGCGGTCGAGCTCTTCGGCTCCGGCTCCGGCCGCGGGCTCGTCGACGAGCAGCACCTGAGGGTCGCTCGCCAGCGCGCTCGCCAGCGAGACCAAACGCCGCTGCGAGCTCGTCAGCTCAGGCACCACCGTGTCCGCCTGGTCCTCGAGCCCGACGAGTGCGAGCGCCTCGAGGCCCGCCGACTCCGCCGCGCGCTGTTCCTCGCGGGCGTTCGGCGTCGCGAGAGCCGTCTTGATCGCGCCCCCGTGCCGGCGGCGGACGCTCCGGCCGACGAGGACGCTCTCGAGCGCGGTCAGCTCCGAGAACGCGGTCGACGACTGCAGCGTGCGCGCAAGCCCGAGCCGCACCCGCTCGTAGGTCGTCGCGTCCGCGAGGTCGCGTTCGCCGAGCAGGACTCGCCCCGCGTCGGGCAGCTCGGCGCCTGACAGCAGGCGCAACGCCGTCGTCTTGCCCGACCCGTTCGGGCCGACGAGCGCAGCCGTCTCCCCACGCGCGAGCTCCAGCGAGAGCCCGTCGAGCGCGATCACCCCGCCGAACGCCTTCCGCAACCCCTCTGCCCGCAAGGCAACCGCCGGACTCGAATGTCCCGGCGCCTCACCCTCCTTGTAACAGACTGTTACTTGGCGCTTGGAGCGCCCTGATCGTGACCGGAGACGGTCGAGGTACGGCTCGAGCCAGGGGACGATCCCGCCGCCGCCGAGGGCGAGGACGAACAGGAGAAGAACCGCCGCGATCGCGGTGTCGAACCGCTCCACCGGCAGCTGCAGCAAGCGCGCGAGCGGGTCGGCCGCGAGCCCGATCAGCCCGAGCGCGGCGACGCCGACGGCCGGCCCGAGGGTCGCCGCCGCGCCTCCGAGGAGCACGGCGACGAGCAGCTTGAAGGAGAAGAACGGGTCGTACGCCGCGGGGTCGGCCACCACCGAGAGCTGCACCGAGAGCCCTCCGACGAGCCCGGCCAGGAACGCGGACGCGACGAATGCGCCGATCCGGCGCCGGCCGAGGCGAACGCCGAGCGACGTCGCGAGTGGCGGCGCCTGGCGCAGCGCCGAGAGCTCCAGCCCGGGCGCACCGCGCCGAACCGCCGCGATCGCGACCGCCGAGATCACGAGCAGCGCGAGCGCGACCTCGAAGTGAACCGTCGGCGTGGCCGAGAGCCCGAGGAAGCTCCGCTCCGGGACGATCAGCCCCTGCGAGCCGCCGGAGACCGACGGGAACGCAAGCAGGAAGAGCCAAACGAGCCAGGCGAGCAGCCAGGTGCTGACGGCGACGAACGCGGGCCGCAGCCGGACGACCCCACCCGAGAGCAGCCCGGCCACGATCGCCGCCGCGGCACCGGCGAGCGCGGCCGCCTCGAGCGGCCAGCCTTCGCGCGCCATCAGCAGCGCCGAGGTGAACGCGCCCACCGCCACGAACGCCCCCTGCCCGAGGGAGGGCAGCCCGGCAGCGCCCACGGTCAGTCCGAGCCCGGTCGCCGCGACCGCGAGGTAGACCGTGTTCGCGAGCGCGTCCGTCCGCACCCCCGGCAGCGAGAGGAACGGGACGACGGCCGCGAGCACCACCGCCCCGACCGCGATCCACGCGCCGGTATTCCAGCCCGAGCGCGCCTCGGCGACGGCCCGGCGCAACTCCGTTTCGAGTCCGCGCGAGCGCGGTGGCCGTCACTCGCGCTCCTCCAGGGCGTCGCGCGACGGCCACGCAGAGATCAAGAGCAGCACGAAGGCGAGCGGAAGCACCTCGCGGTACGACGGCCCGAGCTGCCACGAGCCGAGGTGCACGTTCGCGATCCCCGCCTCGACCACCCCGAGCACGAGCCCGGCGGCGAACGCGCGGAGCGGCGGCCCGAACCGCACGGCGAGCGCGGCGACGAGGCCCTTCAGCCCGAGCAGGGTCCCCGTGTTGGCGCTGACCGCCTCGCCCGGGGCGGCCGCGATCGCCGCGATCATCGCGAGCGCTCCGACGAGCCCGAACGCGAGCGCGACGAACAGGTCGACCGGGACGCCGACGACGCGCGCCCCTTCGGAATCGTCCGCGACGGCGCGGAGTGCGCGCCCGAAGCGCGTGTGCTCGAGCAGCCACGCCGAGCCCAGTGCGAGCGCCAGCGCGAGCCCGATCACGAAGAACGAGCGCGCCTCGACCTGCGCGCCGCCGAGGTGGATGAACCCGTCATGGCCGACGCGGTGGAACGGCAGCGGGTCGGGAAAGACGTACGAGGAGCGCTGGAAGGTCGCGCCGATCACCGCGCGGATCGCGAACGCGACGGCCGCGGTTCCCGCGACCCAGCCGATCGTCGAGCCGCGCGCCAGGTACGGCTGCACGATCCCGACGTAGGTGCCCACGCCGGCGGCGACGCAAATGATGAGCCCGACGAGCAGCGCCCCGAGGAAGCGAGGCTCGTGCGCGCCAGACTGCGTGACCGGCGCCGTCCCCGCCAGAACGAGCAGCGTCGCGAAGATGCCGAGGCCGACGAGGTCGCCGAACGCGAAGTTGACGATGCCGGTCAGCCGGTACATCAACGAGTGCCCGGCGGCGAAGAGCCCGTAGACCCCGCCTGCCGCGAGCCCGCTGATCAGAACCTGCAGCGTGATGGTCACGCGCAGAGTTTGGCGGACGGCTCTGCCTAGTACGAACTCTTGCGCCTACTCCTCGCGAACCGACGCATCTCCTTGCGCGACTCCGACTTGAGCCGTGCGTCCTTGCGGATCTCCAGCGCCCGGATCTCGCGCTGGAGCTTGCGGTAGCTGGTGAAGCGCTCGGCCGGAAGCGACCCGTTCGAGATCGCCGTCTTGACCGCGCAGCCCGGCTCGTGCTCGTGCGAGCAGTCCGAGAAGCGGCACTCGCCCGCCAGCTCGGCGATCTCGGCGAAGGTCGAGTCGAGCACCTCCTCGCCGGCCCAGAGCTGGAGCTCCCGCATCCCGGGCGTGTCGATCAGCAGCGCGCCCGACTCGAGCGGGATGAGCTCGCGGTGCGTGGTCGTGTGCCGGCCGCGCCCGTCCGAGCGGATCTCGGCCGTGTGCATCTCGTCACGCCCGGCGAGCCGGTTGACGAGCGTCGACTTACCGACCCCGGAGGAGCCGAGCAAGGCGACCGTGCGACCGGGGACGAGGTGCGGCTCGAGCTGCTCGAGACCGTCGCCGCCCTCCGCGCTGAGCGCGTGGAGCGGGACTCCGATCGAAACCGCCTCCACCTCCGCGAGCTCGGCGAGCGGATCTTCGGCGAGGTCGGACTTGTTCACGACGATCACGGGATTCGCGCCGCTGTCCCAGGCGGCCGTCATGTAACGCTCGAGCCGCCGCGGGCTGAGGTCGTGCCCGAACGCCGTCACGAGGAAGACGGTGTCGACGTTCGCCGCCACGACTTGCGCGACCGTTCGTTGCCACGACTCCTTGCGCGTGAACGACGTCTTGCGCGGCAGCACCGCCTCGATCACCGCCTTGCGCTCGCCGTCGAGCGGACGGGCAACGACCCAGTCGCCGACGGCCGGCAGCTCGTCGTCGGTGAGCTTGCCGGCGGGCACGCCGCCGAGCCGACCGAGCTCGGTCAACAGCTCGCACGGCCCGTGGTGGCGCGCCGCGACGCGCGCCGGGATCAGGTTGTCTTGTTCGTAGGGCCGGAAGGCGTCCGCGAAGAACGCGTCCCAGCCAAGGTCTTTCAAAAGCACGCCTTGCAGGTTCAACGCAATCTCCTTTGGCTTCGGGAACGAAAAAGCGCCCCGGACTCAATGAGTCGCTGGGCGCACGGGTGAGCCTCAGGAGAACGCTGCTAGCGAGCGCAACCGGAGGCTCGGCGGCGGAAGGACTCAGTCATCGTCGAACCTCCTTTCTTCGCGGGACGACCGAAGCATACGGCACGATCCAGCTGGTGACCAGGTTCGCGGTCTTTCCGTTGCTCGCCGGTGTGGTCGTCGCCGCGGGTTGCGGCAGCAGCACGCATCGCGCGGCGAGCAGCAGTACGACGGTTACGTCGACGGCAACCTTGACGTTCTCGACAGCAACCGCGGCCGCGACGCCGCGCTGCACGACGGCGAACCTCGCCGTCTGGCTCGGCCTCGGCGAGGGCGGCAACACGGCCGGCTCGACCTACTACCCGCTCGAGCTGACGAACATCTCGAAGCGGGCGTGCCACCTGCGCGGCTTTCCCGGGGTCTCGGCCTGGCGCGGCCACTTGCTCGGCTCGGCCGCTCAGCGAAGCCACGCTGTCCCGGAGCACACGGTCACGCTGCTCCCAGGCGAGACCGCGCACACCGTCTTGCAGATCACCGACGTCGGCAACTTCTCGCGCTCGCAGTGCGCCCCGGTCACGGCGTTCGGCCTGAAGGTGATCCCGCCGGACGAGACGACCTCCGCCGGGGTTCCGTTCAGCTTCCGAGCCTGCTCGAAGGCCGGCCCGGTCTTCCTGTCGGTGCGAGCCGTGGAGCCCCGCGTCGGTATCCCAGGCCACAGCGGCTAACCGCCGCGGATGCTTCAGGCTGAAACCCAATCGCCGCCGCAGCCGACATGCGCGGCTGCGGCTCGCTGACGCAACTACCGCGCGGCCGTTCCGGGCACGTGACTTATGCCGCGAGAAGGTCTATTGTGGGCTGGCCGTCAATGCTCTTCGTAGGCTGCAGTTCCTGCAGGTCGATCGGGCCGTTGTGGTGCGCCGGGCAGGTCATGCCACACATGCCGATGCCCGCCGAGCCGTCGCCGTTCGGGCCGGCCTGCGGGTTTTGCGGTGTGATGCCTCCGTACTTCACCTGCATGCGCTGCGGCGCGGTGCAGTGGATGTACCTCGCCGGCGCCAGCCCGCCGCCGCAGCAGGCCCAGGGGCAGCTCGTCGCCCCGGTCGTTCAGGCGCCGCAGCACGCGAACGAGGGACAGGTGAAGAGCATCGTCCTCGATTTCGTCCATGCGTTCGCCAAGAGCGCGGGCGACCAGGCTGGGCAGCGGGCGATGGCCGGCATGGCCGGGTGGGCAGCATGACGCCCGCGCAGACGGCGCTTTCGGATGCGCTCGCTCGACGGGCCTCGGCAGCCGACGTGGAGGCCGCTCTCGCGGCAGACGCGGGCGATCGGGCACCGGGGGAGCTGCGCGAGCTCTCCGCCGTCCTCGAGCGGTACCTGAACAGTCTCCCGGATGCTGTCTCGGCGCTGACAAAGATGGTGAAGGACCCTCAGGTGGGACGAGGCGTCGCCTTCGCGGCCGGGAGCGTGCTGCTCTACCTCGTGGACGAGGACGACTTTCTACCCGAGAGCGAGTTCGGCGCGATCGGGCTCCTCGACGACACTTACTTGGCGCACCGGTGCATCGACGCGCTCGGGGCGGCGTTCCCGCAGCTCGGAATCCCGAATGACTACGAGCCGCCGGAGGAACGTTCAGTTGCGGCCGTGCGGTCGCTGCTCCCCGCGGGGGTAACCGACGCGCTCGACCGGACGTGCGAAAATCTCACCCGCGCCGCAGCACTCTTCGCCGGAGGCGGCGGAGCGTCAGCAGGAGACGGGGAACCGATACCTCCTTTACGGGTGAAGAACGCCGTCGAGGCACTCCGCGAAACACCCTGACGCCCCCAAGGAGCAACTCTCGCTCTGTCGGGTGCAAAGACGCCGGAAACTCCGCTTGGGTGAGCCATGCGCCCGGCAAGAGTCGAACTTGCGACCTCTGCCTCCGCAGGGCACGCCGACGAAAACACGCCCGGACGGCGCCGGCCACCCGAGCCCGCTTTCCGCCACGGGTTGCGGGCTATGCGGTACCGAATAGCCGCTTCGCTCCACGAGCACGTCTCGGGACGTTTGGGGCATGAATGGGGCAGGCCGACAAACTGGGCCGGGCGGCGAGCCGAACGCCTAGGAAGGCTTCGTGAAAAGAGTCCGCCGTGCGAGGCGAGCAGCGCTGTAGCCGACCGAGCCCACAGCGGCGGTCGCTAGAGCGATCAGGTTCGTCGTGACGCAGGTTCGGCAGGCGTTGCAGCAGACAGCGGCGGCCGGAGCGTTCTCGCCGTACTTTCCGGCGACCTGAGCGACCCTGCCAGTCCAGATCTGCCTCACAGTTGAACTGTAGCGCTCGGCCTCACAACGTAGGCATCGCTCGCTACGGTCTTAGGTAGATGACCGCTGACGTAGTGCATCGCCACGGGCACCGCGTCCATAGCCATCCGCACACGGGCACGCATCGTCACCTCGCACTGCTGTTGCGTCCGTCAGAACCCGTAGCGGAGACCCACGACCACGGACACTCGCACGGGCTAATCGATCCGTCGATCGTCCGTTCGCGGTCGGGTATCCGAGCCGTCTCGTGGAGCCTCGCCGTCTTGACCTTGACGGCCCTGGCGCAGGCGCTCATCTACAAGCAGACGTTGAGTGTCGCCCTGCTCGCCGACCTGATCCACAACTTCGGCGACGCGCTCACGGCGATCCCGCTCGGCATCGCCTTCTTCCTCCAGAGCGCCCGTGGCGAGCGCTGGGCCGGCCTGGCGGTGGTGCTGGCGATCTTCATCAGCGCCCTGGTCGCCCTCGGTCAGACCATCGAGCGCTTCATCAACCCGCGCACGCTGTCGCATCTTTGGCTCCTGGCGGCGGCGGGCCTGATCGGGTTCATCGGCAACGAGATCGCGGCGCAAGTACGGCTGCGTGCTGGGCGCAAGCTGCATAGCCCGGCTCTCGTGGCTGACGGCCACCACGCTCGCGTCGACGGGTTCGTCTCGGTCGGCGTGATTGGAAGTGCTGCCGTCGTCGCGGCGGGCGTGCCGATCGCAGATCCGATCATCGGGCTCGTGATCACGCTCGTGATCCTCAAGGTCACCTGGGACGCCTGGTGGACGGTGCGAGGCGCCGGCCACGACCACTGACGGTCTTATTTGAGGGCCGGGCGGCGAGCCGAACGCCCTCGCGCGCGGGTGCTGCAACGCGACCCGGCCCGCGGCTCACGCTACGCCGCTTTCCCGCCGCCGCTGTCGCTCTTTCGGCCATGGCCCGGCCGCTGTCATACGTAGTTTCGAGCGGCCGATTCCGAGAGTTCCCGGATGCGCCTGGATGCTTGGCGAGAGACACTAGCCCCTTGCTGGGGCTCTTAGCGATGCCCCCAAAGGAAAGGTGACGCATGTTCACCTATGTCGGGCTCTTCAGGGTTGCCCCGATCGCGCGGGAGCACCTCGACAAGACCCCCGAGTACTTCGACAAGATCTACAAGATCGTCGAGGACGAGGGCGGGACTGTCGAGCACTTCTTCGCAGTCATGGGCCCGTGGGAGTACCTCGGCATCTTCGAGTATCCCGATCTCGAGACCGCGTTCCGCGTTCTCGGCAAGATCGCCAAGCTCGAGTTGTTCGAGACCGAGACGTTCCCCGCAGAGGAGGTCAAGACCTTCTTCAAGGCGCTCGTCTAGCGCCGATCTCCTCTCTAGAAGGAATGACAGAGGCCGCCCTCGTGGCGGCCTCTTTCTTAGCGCCCCCGTGCGGCTGCCTCAGCCGTGGCCCGCAACGACGCTTCAGCTCGCCTGGGCCGACGGCGAGGGCTTCAGCGTCGAGGAGACGGGCGAGCGCGACGACAACACGATCGCCGACGAGCTGCTCGCCACGGTGATGGCGAACGGCGGCGCCTCCTGGAACGCGGTCGAGGAGCTCACGACCTGCGCTCGACCTTCGCCTCAAACGCGCTCGCGGCCGGGATCACCGTCTTCGAGCTGGCGAAGCTGATGGGCACGAGCGTAACGATGATCGAGCGCAGCTACGGGACGCTGATCGGCGGCGCTCACGCCGGAATCGCTGGGCGGCTGGACGCGCTGGAAGCCGAGCTGGAGCAGGCGGCGAGCGGGACGGGCGGGACGCCATGACGACGTGTGCGGAGTGTGGCGCTGAGGTTCCGCCGGACGAGCCCGGGCGCGAGCGGCAGCCCTGTCCGAATTGCGGTTCGTTGGCTCGCACGCACGAAGCCAGCGCGACAGTGGCGACCAGTGTGAGCGCGTCCGTTGAGGCAACCGTCGAGCGCGGCGTGAACGAGGCGCGGATGGCCGGCTTTGTCGTGATCTTCGGAGCGGCGCTTTCTGTCGGCCTCGCAGTCGGCCTCGCAACCTGCCTGCTCTACGGCATCCTCGCCTTCGCGGCGGCCGCCATCGGGACGGCGCTGCTGCTCGCCGCGATCTACCGCGTCGGAGCCGTCCGGCGCTTCGCGATGGAACTCATGCACCGGATCACGGGGCAGTAGGCGACGTTTAGGGCACTTGCGGGGCACGGCGGGCGATTCCGGTGCGGCATCACCGGAGCCGCAAACCCGCACGGCTACACGGTTCGCGGCTCATGCGCCCGGCAAGATTCGAACTTGCGACCTCTGCCTCCGCAGGGCAGCGCTCTATCCCCTGAGCTACGGGCGCGTAGAGGAGGTCAGTGTAGCCGGGCGGGTTTGCCGGCGATCTCGAGCTCGGCGTCGTCCGGGACCTCGCGCCTGACGTAGCCGAGCGCCTTCCCGGGGACCGCGCTCGTCACGCGGCCGACGGTCTTTTCGCCAAGGCGGATCTCGTCGCCGGCCTGCGCGCTCGCGACCTCGAGCCGTCGCAGGCGCCGGTTCGGGCGGCCCCGGTAGTGGAGCCTGGCGATCGGCTCCTGGCCCGGGTAGCAGCCCTTCGTGAAGGAGACGTGCGTCTCGTCGAGCCCGGCCTCCGCCGGCAGCACGCTCTCGTCGAGCTCCTTTCCCCAGGCCGGCGTGCCCGCGTCGATCCGCAGCGCCTCGAGCTCGGCCGGATCCGACGCCTCGACGGGTTCCTCGCTCCAACCCTCGTAGGCCTCGACCCCGTAGTCGTCGTTGCGGAAACCGTCGCCCGGGCCGAGCCGAAGGAACCCGTAGAAGGGCTTCACCTCGATCTCGCATTTCGCCGCGAACCGCGCCCGGAGGAGGTTCCCCGCGACGGCCTCCGCGAGCTCGGCCTCGGTGATCAGCAGGAACGACTGCTCATCTTCGCGGACGACTCGAAGCGGGGCCACGAGCCGGCTTTTCGGCGTCAACAGGAGCGCCTGGCGGGCCTCTTCCGGCGCGAGCGACGCAACATCGTTCGAGAGCATGCGCTCGAGCAGGTCCGCGGCGTCCGGGCCCGCGACACGGACGTATCCGCGGTCGAGTCGAACAAGCGTGGTCGCTGCGATCGCCATCCAATCCAGTGTAGGCGTAAGATCCGATCCTCGATTTCGAGAGAAGGGGGAGAGAATGAATCGCCTAGTCCGCGCCGCCCTGGTCGTAGCGGTGGCGCTGCTCATCCCGGTCGCTCTCGCAGCGGCGACGCCGCCGGGGAGCGACACGCTGGTGACGGTGAACAGCCCGCCGTCGCCGTTTTCGCAGAACAAGCAGAACGAGCCGGCGGTCGCCGTCAACCCAATCGACCCGACGATCGCCGCCGCAGGGGTCAACGAAGAGGTCGACATGGAGGCCTGCAACAACCGAACCGACAACACCTGTCCGTTCACGCAGGGCGTAGGCGTCTCGGGCGTCTACTTCTCCGACAACTCCGGGTCCGACTGGATGCAGCCGACGTACACCGGCTGGACCGCCCGAGACTGCCTCGGCGTCCTGGGCTACGACCCGAACAACCCGGCCGACAACTGCAATCCGCAGGTCGGCTCGATCGGGACGCTGCCGAAGCTACTACGAGAACGGCCTCGTCTCCGACGGCGATCCGGCGGTGGGCTTCGGCCCAAAGCCCGACGCGAACGGCAACTTCTCGTGGTCGAACGGCTGGCGCCTCTACTACGCCAACCTGACGGCGAACTTCAGCGCGGAGCGCTCGGAGCAAGGGTTCAAGGGCTTCGAGGCGATCGCGGTCTCGCGGCTCGACAGCGAGAACTACGACGCTGCGAAGGCCGGCCAAAACGACGCCTGGAAGGCGCCGGTGATCGTGTCGCGCCAGAACGCCGCGCTCTTCTCGGACCACGAGATGGTCGCTGTGGACGACGCGTCGAATCGAGCCCGTTCTTCGGCAACGTCTACGTCTGCAACGCGGCGTTCCGCAGCCAGGAGATCGGCGGCTTCCCGGAGCCGATCGTCGTCAACTCGTCCTCGGACGGCGGGAACACCTGGCGCACGAGACAGGTCTCGCCGGCCGTCGACAACAACGTCAACGGCGGCCGCCAGGACTGCGCCGTCAACACGGACAGCCAGGGGACGCTCTACGTCTTCTGGGACGGCTACGACAAGCGGGCCAACATGGACGCGATCTACATGATCCGCTCCCACGACGGCGGCAACACCTTCGAGCGCCCGGCGCGGATCGTCACGCACTTCGTCGGCTCCGGGATCTTCGACCCGGTCGGCGGGCTCACGAACGACGGTGTCGCCGGTGCCCGCGACGGCTCCTTCCCGACGGTCGACATCGCCAACGGCGCGCCGACGGGCACGGGAGCGACCGACGAGATCGTGGTGGGCTGGACGGAAGGCCCGACGCCGACGAACCCGAGCCAGCCAAACGAGCAGGTGCATCTGCTCTACTCGCGAAACGGCGGCAACAGCTGGCAGTCAGGCGGCGTTGGCTCACCGGCCAGCGACCGGCCGGACTTCCCGGCGGTCGCCATCTCGCCGAATGGACAGGACCTCTACCTGACGTACATGAGCTTCCTGCAGCCGTACCAGTCCACGACGGCCACCCCTCGGCTGTTCCAGGGTGTCGTCCGGCACGCGGACGTCCTGAACTCGGGCAACTTCGGGAACTGGACGGAGCTCAACCGCGGGCCGACCGGCGATGCCAGAGGCTCGAGCGCGAATGCCCTCGACAGCGAGTTCCTCGGCGACTACAACTACGCGTTCGCGACGAATGCGTTCGGCGTAGCCGTCTGGAACGACGGGCGCAACGCCAGCGACTGCACGGCGGAGGACGCATACCGCCAGTCGCTGGTCGACGGGACGCCGGGCACCCCGCCGGCGGTGCAGCAGGACTGTCCCGCAACGTTCGGCAACACGGACATCTACGGCGGCTCGTACCTCGACCCGACGCCGTAACGGATCACCCGATTGAGGGACTTAGGGAGCAGGTGGGCCGCCGATACCTAGGGCGACCCACCTCCCCATCCCCCTCGTACGAAACGGCCACTTAGGCCGTTTCGTCGTCAAGGGTCACTAAGAATGGGCCGGCGCTGAGCCGGCCCTTTCTCTTTCTCTAGGATCCCCGCCGATGGAGGCTGACGCCCGGTCCCGCAGGTGGACGCTCGTCGCGGTCTGCACGACGACGTTCATGTTGCTGCTCGACATCACGATCGTGAACGTCGCGCTGCCGAGCATCCAGCGGGACCTGAGCGCGAGCCTGACCGGGCTCCAATGGGTCGTCGACGCGTACGCGCTGACGCTCGCCGCGCTGATCCTCACTGCCGGCGCGCTCTCCGATCGCTACGGCCGGCGGCTGCTCTTCATGATCGGCGTGATCGTCTTCACGAGCGCCTCGCTGGTCTGCGGACTCGCCTGGAACATCGTCGCGCTCGACATCGCGCGGGCCGTGCAGGGCGTCGGCGGCGCGGCTCTCTTCGCGACCGCCCTCGCGCTGATCGGCCACGAGTACCGCGGCCCCGAGCGCGGCGGCGCAATCGCGATCTGGGGAGCGACGATCGGCGCCGCGGTCGCGTCGGGCCCGCTCGTCGGCGGCCTCCTGACCGAAGGGCTCGGCTGGCAGTGGGTCTTCTTCGTGAACGTGCCCGTGGGCGCGTTCGCGCTGGTGGTGGCGCTGACGCGAATGAACGAGTCGCGCGACGAAGGCGCTGTCCGGGCCGACCTCTGGGGACTGCTCACGCTCTCGGCCGGGCTGTTCCTGATCGTGTTCGGGCTCCTGCGCGGCAACTCGAGCGGCTGGAGCAGCGCGCTCATCCTCTCGTGCCTGATCGGTGGAGCCGCCCTGCTGGTCGCGTTCGTCTTCGTCGAGCTGATGCAAGAGCGGCCGATGCTCGACATGACGCTGTTCCTCCGGCCCGCCTTCCTCGGCGTCTCGATCGCGACCTTCTGCATTGGCGCGGGCATGTTCGCCCTGTTTCCCTACCTCTCGATCTACCTGCAGGACGTGCTCGGGTACGGGCCGCTTGGGGCGGGGGTTCGCTTTCTCCCGCTGACCGCGTTCGTCTTCGCGGTCCCGATCGTCATGCGCAAGTTCTTTCCGAACGCTTCGCTCTCGCTGCAGCTCGCGGTCGGCCTTGGGCTCACGGCCGTCGCACTGCTGCTGATGTACGGCCTCACGGCCGGCTCGCAGTGGACCGCGCTCCTCGCGGGCCTGATCGTCGGGGGGGTCGGGATCGGGCTCGCGAACCCGGCCATCGCCGCCGCGGCGCTACGAACTGTCGACCCGGCTCGGACCGGAATGGCGTCCGGCGTCAACAACGCCTTCCGGCTGACGGGCGTCGCCGTCGGAGTGGCTGCGCTCGGAGCAGTGCTCGAGCGGCGGGCGACGAGCTCGCTCGTCTCGAGCCTCGGCCCACGCGGCCACGACCTGGGACAGGCCGTTGCCTCGACCGGGGTCCGGGCCGCCGGAGGCAAGCCCGCAGTCGCGCATGCCGCGTCGGTCGCGTTCGTGAGCGGCCTCAACGCGATCCTGATCGTCGGTTGCGTCACGGTGGCGATCGGCGCGCTCGCCGCCGCGACGCTGATGCGCATGCGGGCGCCGGCAGCGGCTCCCGCCACCGAGTCGTCGGCTCGCTAAGCGTCGTGGGTGGGAGCGCCGGAGCGCCCCCACCCACCGCCGGTCTTACGGATAGACGACCGTGTCGCAGTACGTGCTGTTGTCGCCGAACGGCCCGCCGCATTCCAGCGTCTGGGCGAACTGGTCGACGCCGCCGAGGGGGTCGACCTCGTCCGGGTAGTCCACCCCGTAGTGGAACCCGCTCGATCCGAGCGTGTACCACGGGTAGATGCAGAACGGCCCCCCGTAATTCGTGCCGCAGGGAGTCGGGCCCACCCACGAGTTGCCGAGCACCTCGGCCTTGCCGCCGGTGTCAGAGACGGTCGCCCACTGAGTCGGCTGTGAGCCGTCTCCGAAGGTGACCGACTGGATCTGGATCGGAGACGTCCCGGCCCACGCGGGCGCGTTGAACGACTGGCAGATCGGCTGGCCCGGGATGCAGAACTGCGAGGCCGGGTGCGTGAACGGCGACGTGTGCCCGATCTCCCACACGAACGAGTTCGGCGTGTCGTACACGAGCCCCCAGCCGAGCGCGTTGCCGATCTCCTGCTTGTCGAACGCAGGCAGGAGCGGCCCGTCGGCGCTGTTCAGGACGATCGTCCCCGACTCGCTCGTCGTTTCGTCGAGAACGTCGATGTGCCAGCCCTCGTTCTGCGAGACGACGTGGAAGTGGAGGTCGATCGTGTCTCCCGCGTGCATCACGAGTGGTTGGCGGCGCGAGCCGTTCGTCAGCATCGCGTTGAACGCGGCCGGCTCGTGGTAGACCGGCTTCTGGCCGGTCGTGTGGATGCTCCACACCGGTGAGCAGACCGTGTAGGTGTTCGGCGCGTAGGACACCACGAAGCCGCCGTTCGGCGTGCAGTTCCGGACGAGCGCGTCCGGATAGAACTGCACCTCGAGGAATGCCTGGTTGAACAGGCTGTTCGGGTCGGTGACCGTGCCGCCGAACCAGAAGGCCGGACCGGTCGCGGACACCGGGTACGCACCGTCGCTGGGCAGCACGAACCTCCAGGTGAGGTTCTTCGCTGAGCCCGGCGCGCTCGAGACAGGATCGAGCTCGGGCTCGTCGTGGCCCGTGCAACCGGCCACGTAGAGGGGCTCGAACACGTCCTCGACGTAGTTCGGATGATGCGCAATGCAGGCGGATCCGAGCCCTCCCGAGTCTGCGGATCCGGCCTTCCCCGTACTGGCGGCGCCGCCCGAAACAACCCAGGCGAAGGCGGCGGCTGCCACGAGCAACGCCACGGAATACCGAAGCGTCATCTGACTCCTCCTCTCTCCCTCATCAGCGGAGTGCCGAGGCTTGGGGAGTGTGTTGTATCGAAAACTCGATCGGGAGGCACCAGTAACGAGAACGCGGAAGGCAGGCGACCAAGACCGGTGGCACGAGCGCAAGCGTCTTGCGCACGCGATCTCGATCGGCAAGGGGCCGACCGCCGCTCAACCGCCGAAAAGCAGCCCTACGTGCTCGAGGGCGACACCGCAGCCTCGACCTCGCCTTCCGGCGCCCTCGTGAACGCGAAACCAAAGGCCGCGCCAACGCCGTAGCCGATGATCGCGGCGGCGATCGCTGTACCGGTGCCTGCCTTGGTCGTCATGTTCCAGACGATCGCGAGGACGAGGCCGATCGCGCTGAACTCCGTCACCCACAACCCCGGGTAGCGCGTCATCCGGCGCGCGTGCGGGCCCAGCGGTCCCGGTCCGTTCTCGCGCAGGGCGTGCTCGAGCTTCTTGCCCGAACGCTCTGCGATCACCGGTCCCTGAATCGCGAGGACCACGAGAGCTGCGATCCCGACCTGGATCCAGCCGGTGCTCCACGTCCAGACGTCGCTCGTCAGGTACGCGCCCGAGCCGAAGAGCCCGAGGATGGCGATCGGGAAGATGCGTCCCGTCTTGCCGGCGACGCGACCCCAAGGCAGCGCCTCCATGAGCTCCCTCGCACCGCGGAGCTGGAAGAGACAGACGGAGAGAACGGCAGCCGCGCCGATCCCGACGAAGAGCGAGAGCAGGTGGATGTAGAGAACGTAGTGGTATGTGTCCAAGGAAAGCCCCTTTCGAGCGTTTGCAGGCCGCTGCTCGAAAAGGTACGAAAAAGCCGCCGAGCCTTCAAGGCCCTGCGGAGGAAGACGGCCGCGTGTGGCGCCTCCCTCCGCTCGAAAGTCGATCAGTCGTGCTCTACGCGGGTGACGCGGCAGCCGCCACGGAAGCGCGATCCGCGCGAGTGTCGATCGAGAGTCACCCCTACCAACCCCCTTTCCTCAGCGATGGCCTGCAGGTGGGTCCCGCGGCCCCGTACCCAGGACGTGAGCTATAGCCCGCCAACCACATCCCGTCAAGACCACGGCAAGCGTGGGCTGGGCCAGTGTGCCTGGCCCAACGTCGCGCGTCAGTCTTCGTTGGGGCGCTCGGCGTAAGCCACACGCTCGAACGGCCACTCGTCAGCGAGCCAGTCTGTGACCGCCCGCCACAGCTGCGCGTCGAGCTCGGGCCGGCTCGCTCGCACCCACGAGCTCACACGCGCGTCGTGCTGTTCGCTGTCGTCGGGATAGATGTACACGCAGCCGATCACGTCGCCTACCGCCGGATCGAGGACGGTGTAGGTGAAACCCGCCCTCTTCTCGAAGTCGTCGGCATGCCTCTGCAGGTCGCGCAGGTTGTCCTCCAGGCTGCGTTCGTCAGGCCAGGAGCTTGTCTCCCAGCCGGGCGTCATGTGGATGTGATCCACCGAGGTCGACCACGCCTCATAGTCGGAGTCGTTGTGTTGCGGCCCGAGTGGCTCGAGCCTGAATTGCTCCGTCGCGAGAGCGAGCGGCACGATGAATCGGGACGGGACAAACGGCTCCTGCGCCACATGCACATCTTCGTCGATCGGGCTGGGCAGCTCTTGGCGGACAGAGCTCCGACAGGATCGCCCGATGCAAGTTCGCCCACGGCGACCACCGATATATCGAGCCGGGCTGCGCTTCTCTTGCTCATCGTGCGCCTGCCTGGTTGTCTTAGCCGGTCTTGATCACGGCTAACCGCAACGAGGCCGGGTGCGGTGAGGAACGTGAAGTGGGCCAGTGTTGCGAATGTCACTCGAAGCTGTCCACGCTCCGACCACGCCGGACGAGGAAGACAGCCAGCGAGAGCGCCAGGGCGAGGAAACCAAGCAAGCCCAACTCGAGCAGGAGGTTGGTCAGCGCTCGCCCTGCGAGCGGAGGTCGCTCGAACTGCGCTGTGACGATCAGGATCCGCCGAACGACGGCGATCAGGCCAATGAACAGGAAGGGCTCGACGGCGATCTGGTGTGTCCGCAGGACGAAGCGAAGCGTGTAGACGAGTTCCGCGATGATCAGCGTGAGCAGGATCCGGTCGAGCACGGTGACCGCAAGACCGACGGCGCTTCTTCCGGAGGAGATCCCGTGCGCGAGTTCGTGCACGGTTCCGACCAAGACCAGTACGGCAGCGGCTGCCAGGAGAAGGGCGACGGCTGCGTAGAGCAGGACCTCGAAGCCGACGAGGCCGCTCAGGAGCCCCGGCCGTTGCCGGCCCGGCGCCTGCTCACGTAGTGGCGGCTCGCCGCTCGGAGGCATTGCACCTGGATTCTCGCATCAAGGTGCAGCCCGCATCGGTGCAAGTCGCGAACCTTGCGTATGAGCGGTTGCGTGGGCCAGCGTGCGCCAATGTCACCCGAGCAGCAGCGAACCGGCCAGGACGATCCGGCGGTACAAGCCGCACCCACCCCGTCTTGTCTCGCTAGCGCCCGGTGATCACGCCCGACCCGGTGACGCTCCTCGTTACGTGCTGCGGATTGCCTGCGTAAAGGATCGCGCCGGATCCCGAGACGGAGGCATCGAGACTCTTCGTCGCGGTGACGAAGATGCTTCCCGAGCCGCTCACGGCCGCCTGCACGTCGTTCGCGACAAGCTCTGTGAACCGCGCGACTCCCGAGCCGCTGACCGTGACATCGAGACCCGTGGCCGTCCCGTTCCCGGTGATCGTGCCATTCCCTGGTATGTCCACCTTGAGGCTCTCGGCCTCGATGCCGTCCACCACGATGTTGCCGTTGCCGGTGAGCGTCACCGCGTCGAGCGTCGGGACGGCGATAGCGACGCGCATCGGGCTCTTCGTCGAAAAGCTGCCGCGAGTGTTGCCGACGATGAGCGTTCCCGACTGCACCTTCGTCGTCACGCGGTCGATGAGGTTGTCATCGGCCTTCACGACGACCGACTGCTTCTCGCCGACGCGAACCACGACGTTGTTGTTCCCCGCGAGCTCGACACTCGTGAACGAGGGCAGGTGACGGGTCTGCGTGGCGAGCACGCCGGATCCCTGGGTGCCCGAGGTCGACGAGCTTTCGAACACGTGGGACTCATACAGCGTTGAAACCGTAAGTCCACCCAGGAGAAACGCGATGATCGTGGCGAGCACCCATCGCGAGCGGTGCACCTCGCGTCCGGTGTGGACTGGTGTTGGGGCGACCGTCATTGCCCCTCCCTTCTCGCGCGAGCGCCGAACCAGCGCACCTCTGCGTCGTAGGGGCCACGTGGCGTCGGCGCAGCACGCATCCTTGCCGCCTTTCATGAAGACACCGCCAGCATGCCCCGGCGATCGCGACAGCGCATCGGTGTTGCGTGCGGCGTTTGGTGTGGGAAATCCGCAGCTCCATCGCAGGACGAAAGGCCCGACTGGCCAGTGTTCCGGAATGACCCCTGAACGGCGGCCTCCATTTCACGTCGAACCCATCCTTGTCGGCTAGATGTGTTCGGGAAGACCGAAGCGGCCGGGCAGCGCGGGGTCGGCGAAGAAGGTGATCTCGTCGACCTTGCTGCCGCTCAATGTGAGCACCATCATGCCCCGGGGCTGCGAGCGCAGGTAGTAGCCGAAGGCCGGCTGGCCGTTGGCGCGGGTCGGGCGTAGCTGTAGCGGGGCCCCGCGGACCTCGGCGCGGTCGTCGAGGAACACGCCGATCGCTTCGTGTCCGATGAGCTCGAGCGGTTGCGGCGGCATGGTCACACGAGCCTCGGAGCTCAGCAGAGTTAGGAGGCGCGCCGTGTCGCCGGCTTCGACGGCGTCGCTGAAGATGACGAGAAGGTTCCGTTCGGTCGGCGAGTCGGGAAGCGGCGCCTGCTGGCGTTCGACGGTGTACGAGTCGAGCGTTGCGCGTGCGCGTTGGAGCGCGGCTTTGACCGACTGCGGCGTCGTCTCGAGGATCGAGGCGGCTTCGTCGGTGTGGAAGCCGAGCACGTCGCGCAGCACGAGCGCTGCGCGCTGCTTCGCAGGCAGCTGCTGCAGCGCGACGATGAACGAGAGCTGGATCGCTTCGCGCTGCTCGTAGCGTGCTTCAGGTCCGGGAGCGGGATCCGGAAGCGCGCTGTCCGCGTAAGGCTCGAGCCAGCTGGGCTCGACGGCGCGGCGGGTTCTTGACGGTCTCATGGTGTCCTCCGTGGCGGGGCGGCGCCCGCGTTCGCGAATCGCGTTGAGACTCCGGTTGGTTGCGATCCGGTAGAGCCAGGAGCGCAGCGACGCCCGCTCCTCGAAGCCGTTGAGCCCGCGCCAGGCGGCGAGCAGTGTTTCCTGGACGAGATCCTCGGCGTCCTGCACGGAGCCGAGTAGCCGGTAGCAATGCAGCTGGAGCTCGCGCCGGAACGGCTCGACCAGCATCGCGAACGCGCGCTCGTCGCCTGCCTTGGCCCGCTCGAGATCGACGGTCATCGCGTCAATGACACCAGGTCCGTTGGAAACGGACCGGCGGTCCGTTCCGCGGCGTCGCGGTGTCTTTGACATCGACACAACCGCGAATCGGAGATGAGCTGATGCAGAAGCAACGTTGGGGCAGCGCGCTCGCACGTGTGTTCGCCGTTTGGCGTACGGGCCTACCGAGGCCTGTCCTCGTTCTTCAGGGCGGGAACGCGCTCAACTACTTCGGCAGCGGACTGATCCTTCCCTTCGAGATCATCTACCTCCACGCGGTCCGTGGCTTCTCGACGGCGACCGCGGGGCTGGTGCTGGCGACGGTCATGGGCACGGCCGCAGTGGTAACGCTCCCTTCGGGTGCGCTCCTCGATCGTTTCAGTGCGAAACGGATCCTGATCGCGGGCAATGTTGTGAACGCACTCGGCTACGGGGGCTTGGCGTTTGTCGACCGTCCTTGGCAAGGCTTCGTCTGCTCGGCCGTCGGCGGTGCCGGCTTCGGATTCGTGGGAACCGCCGGCCAAGTCCTGACCTTGACCCTGGTCCCGGCGGAGCAGCGCGCCGCATCGACCGCGCTCCGACGAGTCGCAGGCAACTTCGGTCTCGGCCTCGGCGCGACGGTTGCGGGCTTCATCGTCGCGGCCACCCATCATCACCTCCAGGCGTTCCAGGGCCTCTACCTCTTCGACGCAGTCACGTTCGTCGTCTTCGCGCTGGTTGTGCTCGTCTGGATCCCGGATCCTGGCCTCGCGGATGCTCCGTCGGCGAGCGAGGGCGCACAGGGTTTCCGAGCTGTTGCTCGGGATCGGCTCTTGCTCGCCTTGATCGCGGGCAACCTCGCGCTTGTGATGATCGGCGGCGCGTTCTTCTCCAACATCCTGCCGCCGTTTGCGGAGGCGCATACACCTGTCGGGCCTGTTGGGATCGGTGTCGTCGTCTTCATCAACACCTTCTTCATCGTCGTAGCGCAGGTACCGGCGACACGGGTGGTGGCGCGGATGCGCCGCACTCACGCTTTGTTCGCCACCAGCGCCATATTCGCAGGCGGCCTGCTCGCGGTCCTGCTCGCAACGCTCACGCACTCGACGCTCGCCGCTACCACCGTCTTGGCCGGGGTGGCGATCGTGATCGCGGTCGCTGAGTGTGCTCAATTCATCGTGCTCGGCCCGCTAGTCGCGGAAATCGCGCCGCCGCATCTGCTCGGCCGCTACATGTCGCTCTACCAGCTCAGCTTCATGGTCGGCGTGGCTCTCGGCCCCGCGGTCGGCGGCGTGCTGCTCGGAACGTCACCCAACACCATCTGGTGGGGCGGCGCCGCTGCTCTAGCAGTGACGGGTGTCGGCTTCCTTCGACTCGGAAACCGGATACCCGACCCCCTCTTGCCGACGAAATCCCCGCCGCTGCAGGCCGCGTCAGAGGCGACCTGATGCGCCGAGGGATGGCGGGGGCGGGGATCCTCTGACCGGGCGCCCATCGCAGTGACACAGCGCGGGTCCAGATGGTGCCACCAATCAAGTAGCGTCGCCTGCGCCAGCGTTCGCAAATGACGCCTGAACCTACTCGGCCGACCTAGTTCTTATGTGTCGCGACGACGCTCGGCCAGATCCGGGCGAGCGTGCCGCGCAGTGTGCAGCGCGCGATCGGCTGGCCGCCCTCATCGCTGTCGTTCGCCGAGGAGATGCGTGCAAGGACGCGGTAGCCGCTGCAGAAGCGGGCGGCGCCGCGGGAGTAGCCAATCACGAGCGCCCGCCGCCCGGCCGCCTGTGGGCGCCAGTAGCGCATCGTCACGTCTGCCGAGGCCACCGGCGGGAGGCTGCGGCCGAACAGTTCGAGTGCTCCGGCTTCGCCGTAGTTGTCCGTGACAATCGCGTCCGCGCCTTCCGCGTGCCGCTCGACCAGGCGCACGTATGCGGGCCAGCCCATCTCTGACTGATAGTCGCTGCGGGCCTTCACGACTCCGTGTCGGACGGCTGTATGCAGCGGCAGTACCGGCAGCGCGAGCGGCAGGGTCACGAGGCCGATCGCGACGAACGCGGCGCCCGCCAGTTGGAGACGGCGACCTGTCGCCCAGCGATCGAGCGGGATCGCACCGGCGGCGAGCGCGAACAGCAGCACCGGCAGCGCGTAGTACGACTTCCCTCCGAGCACGAAGTACGCGACGACGGTGCCCACGACCGTCCAGCCGAGCGGACGCAGCGCGCGACTGCGGACGAGCGATACGACTCCGGCGACGGCGACCGGAAACGCCACCGCCGTGAGCAGGACCACGTTGACGATGAATTGCGGCCTCGTCTCGTCGCTCGCGCTTGGCGGCGGGTTGAGGAACCAGTGCACGCTCGTCCAGCCATGCCCCGCCTCCCAGACCAGGTTCGGGACGAGCAGAACGGCCGCGATCGCCACTGCAAGCGGGAAGCCCGATGACCGCAGTAAGTCGCGACGCCAGACAGAGAACGTCGCGATCAGCAGGACGAGGACGATCGCTAGCGTGTACTTCGTCTCCAGCCCGATACCGGCGGCAACTCCGAGCAACGGCCACGAGCCGCGCCCAAGCGCGAGCCGCAGCGCGAGCCAGAGGACGACCATCGTCGCCAGCTGATCGAGCGCGACCGGCTGAAAAAGCAGGTTCGTCCCAAGCATCCCCGGCACGAAGCCGATCAACACGGCTGCAAGCGTCTGCGCACGCCGACTCCCCTCGAGCTCGCGAGCAACCAAGGCGCCCATCAGCACCGTGCCTGCGCTCGCGAGAATCGTGACCGCACGCAGGCCAACCAACGACCAGCCGAACAGCTCGCGCGACAACGCCGCGAGCAGCGCCGTCACCGGCGGGAACTCGACGTACCCGCCCTGAAGATGCAACCCGGCTACCGCGTAATACAGCTCATCACGGTGCCAGCCGTACCGCCCAGCGACAGCAAACTCCAGGACGCACTTCAGCACCACCAAGGTGAGGACAGACCTGGCCGCGAACGGAACGACCGCTTTCACTGCCGGGCCCGTGGGCACGCCTCCCAGCCTAGACCTCAGCGACGCTCCGCCTAGCGGCCTCCATGCCCTACTTCAAGCCACCCAGTCGGGAGAAACGGTCGGCTGCGCCAGAGTTCCGGAATGTCACCAGAGCGCTACTCGTGTTCCTGACCTTTACGACGCCGCGAGCGCCGCCGTACCGAAGAGCCGCTTCTCGGTGCCGAGGCCGGATGGCCAGTTGATGCGGCCCGCCTTGGCGAAGCGGAGGTAAGCGCGAAGCGCCTCGCGCATCTCCTCGACGAACCCTTCGGCTCGGCGTGGCTCGAAGCTGTCCTCCCACCAGAGGGCGAGAACCTCCACCGTGCCCTCGGCGGGGGCGATGCGCGGCTCGATCCTGCCGACGAGACGGTCGCGAAAGACGATCGGCAAGACGTACCAGCCCCAGCGCCGCTTGTCTGGCGGCACGTAGAGCTCCGAGACGTAGTCGAAATCGAACAGGCTCCCGAGTAGCCTCCGGTCCCAGACAAACGCGTCGTGCGGGGAGATGAACGCGACGGACGGCGGCAGCTCCGGCGGCACCTCAAGCAGCTCGACATCGTCGCGGACGATGTACCGCTTGCCGGCCACACCCTCGACCTCGACAGGTATCAGCTCCCCCAGCTCGACGAGCTCCTCCCGCAGTGCGTTGCGGCCGGGGAACCCCGGATAGCGCGGATCTGGATTGGCCGGGCCGAGAAACTCGAAGATTCCCTCCCCATGCCCGCTCGCGCCAACCAGCCCGTGCGCGCGATACCGCGACAGCATCTCGTGGCGCAGCTGCTCGTGCAGCGTGAGGTCGTGCGCGAGCTTCGGGGGGAAGAAATCTCTCGGGCAGGTCGTAGTGCCGGTGATTGCCCTCCCGCTTGGCGATGCCTAGAACGCCGATCCGTGCATATGCGTCGAGCACCGCGCGGACGGCGTTCATCGACGCCCCGAACCAGTCCTTGGCTTGGTCCACGTTCGCTCGAAGTCGACCGAGGACAGCGGCCCCTCCGCGCGGACCCGTTCCAACACCCGCTTCGCCACGTCTGCGTTGTCGTCGAGCACCTTCTGCCAGCGGGCACTGCGACGAACACGGAACCACGCAACTCGCTCGCCGCCACGAGCGAGAGCCCCTTGTTAAACGCTTCGACGATCTTGCGGCGTTCGTACAGCTCGTCGCACCAAACAGGGTCGTAGTCTGCGACCCGCGCGTGCAGCACGAGATCATGGCTGCGACCCGCGATTTCGACCGGGTCGAGCTGGATCGAGCCCAGCCTACGTAGAACCTGGAGCACGCCGTCCGAACCGCCCGCGAACGAGCGCGCAGGTGCCAGGAGCTGTCGCGCAACGAGAAAACGACGCGCGTCCGCCTTCGCGAGCTTCACCTCCGGGACGCTACCGCGATCCCACCATTACGCGCACGAAACCCGGCTCAGGCCGCACGTGGCGGAGAAGCACCGTCGCCTGGGCGACGGTGATTGTCACTTGAAAGCAGAAGGGCCGGCTTTGCCGGCCCTTCTTGGTCTTACGAGGTGGCTCACGGGGGAAACCGGGTTTCCCCCGTGTTCTTCCCCGTGCTCCTTACATCATCCCGCCCATGTCCGGCATGCCGGCGCCGGCGCCGACCGGGTTCTTCTCCGGCGGCTCGGCGACGATCGCCTCGGTGGTCAGGATGTTCTTCGCGATCGACGCGGCGTTCTGCAGCGCCAGCCGCGTGACCTTGGTCGGGTCGATGATGCCGCTGGCGACGAGGTCTTCGACCTCACCGCTGTCGACGTTCAGGCCGTGGCCGACCTTCGCGTCGCGGACACGACCGACGACGACCGAGCCCTCGAGGCCCGCGTTCTCGGCGAGCTGCCGGAGTGGCTCCTCCAGAGCGCGCCGGATGATCGCGGAGCCTGTCCGCTCGTCATCCACGGTCAAGTCGGCCTTGATCGATGCGGCCGCGTTCAGGAGCGCGACACCGCCGCCGGGGACGATGCCCTCCTCGAGCGCCGCCCGAGTTGCCTCGAGCGCGTCCTCGACGCGGTGCTTCTTCTCCTTCATCTCGGTCTCGGTCGAAGCGCCGACCTTGACGACCGCGACACCGCCGGCCAGCTTCGCGAGCCGCTCCTGGAGCTTCTCGCGGTCGAAGTCCGAGTCGGTGTTCTCGATCTCGGCCTTCAGCTGCTTGATGCGGCCCTTGATCGCGTCGGAGTCGCCGGCGCCGTCGATGATCGTCGTCGAGTCCTTGTCGATCACGACGCGGCGGGCCTTGCCGAGCTGCGAGAGCTTCGTGTTCTCGAGCTTGAGGCCCATCTCCTCGGTGATCACCTCGGCGCCGCTGAGGATTGCGATGTCCTCGAGCATGCGCTTGCGGCGGTCGCCGAAGCCGGGAGCCTTGACCGCGACGGCCTGGAAGGTGCCGCGGAGCTTGTTGACCACGATCGTCGCGAGCGACTCGCCCTCGACGTCCTCGGCCACGATCAGCAGCGGGCGGCCGGACTGGATCACCTGCTCGAGCACGGGCAGGAGGTCCTTGACCGCGCCGATCTTCTGGTTCGCGACCAGGATGTACGGCTCGTCGAGAACCGCCTCCATCCGCTCGGCGTCGGTGATCATGTACGGCGAGAGGTAGCCCTTGTCGAACTGCATGCCCTCGGTGAACTCGAGCTCGAGCCCGAGGGTCTGGCCCTCCTCGACGTTGACGACGCCGTCCTTGCCGACCTTCTCGATCGCGTCGGAGATGACGTCGCCGATCTCGCGCTCGCGCGAAGAGATCGTCGCGACCCGGGCGATGTCCTCCTTGCCCGAGATCTCCTTCGACTGCTTCTGCAGGTTCGCGACGACCGACTCGACGGCCTGCTCGATGCCGCGCTTGAGCGCCATCGGGTTCGCGCCGGCGGCCACGTTCTTCAGGCCCTCGCGCACGATCGCCTGGGCGAGGATGGTCGCCGTCGTGGTGCCGTCGCCGGCCTTGTCGTTGGTCTCGGTCGCGACCTCGCGGACGAGCTGCGCGCCCTGGTTCTCGAACACGTCCTCGACCTCGATCTCACGGGCGATGGTGACGCCGTCGTTCGTGATCGTCGGCGCGCCGAACTTCTTGTCGAGCACGACGTAGCGGCCCTTCGGCCCCAAAGTGACCTTGACCGCGTCGGCGAGGATGTTCACGCCACGCTCGAGCGAGCGCCGCGCGTCCTCACTGAACTTCAGTTCCTTGTGTGCCATTCAGTTACCTCCGTCTCCCGGCTAGGCGCTTGCGCCCGCCAGCTCCTTCTTCTTGGTCTTCTTGGCGCCCGACGTGGTGACCTTGGCGAGCACATCTGACTCGCGCAGGATCAGCACCTCGTCGACGCCGAGCTTGATCTCCGTGCCTCCGTACTTGGAGAAGATGATCTCGTCGCCCTCGGCGACCTCCATCGGCACGAGCTCGCCCTTGTCGTTGCGGGCGCCCGGGCCGACCGCGAGCACGCGACCGCGCTGCGGCTTCTCCTTGGCGGTGTCCGGAAGGACGATTCCGCTGATCGTGGTCTCCTCATCCTCGAGGGTCTCGACGATCAATCTGTCGCCCAGCGGCTGCAAATCCATCCAGCCTCCTCCTTCTCTGACTTTGTGACAGCTTCTGGCACTCTAGGGGTCTGAGTGCCAGCGGCATGATAGCCGCTCTGAGCCTGGCCGTGCAACGGGTTGGAGCCGGAAAAGTAACAGTCTGTTACAAAGGGTTTGTGCGCAGGGAGTTCTCGGCCGGAGGAGTCGTAGTCAGGCGGCTCCGCGGCGACTGGGTGATGGCCGCGATCCGCCCTGCGGGGAAGAAGCCCGGGCTGTGGGCGCTGCCGAAGGGGAACATCGGGGCGGGCGAGAAGCCCGAGTCGGCCGCGCTGCGCGAGGTCGCGGAGGAGACCGGAGTCGAGGCTCGCCTGGTCGAGAAGCTCGGCGACGTGCGCTACGTCTACACCTGGGACGGCGAGCGGATCTTCAAGGTCGTCAGCTTCTACCTGCTCCGCTACTCGCGCGGGCGCCTGGGCAACCTGCCGCCCGAGACGGCGCACGAGGTGGACGAGGCGCGCTGGCTGCCGCTCGGCGAGGCGCCGCGCCTGCTCGCCTACGGTGGCGAGCGCGAGATGGCGAAGAAGGCGATTTCCGCCGTGAGCGCACTATGATTGCGCCCGCCCAGTGGCAGGAGACGAACACGCGATGTATGCCCTGAACTTCTACTCGCCGATGGTGGCCGACCAGCTCCGCAGCGGGCGCAAGACGGCGACCATCCGCCTCGGCGACAAGTCCCGCAAGTACCGCAAGGGGATGATCGTCCAGGTGCTCGCCGGGACGCGCTACAGCCCGCGGCAGAAGATCTTCGACGCGGTGATCGACAAGGTCGACGTGAAGCAGCTGGGCGAGCTCTCGCCGCGCGAGATCGAGCACGACAACCCGGAGATCCGCCGGCCGGAGGAGATGGCGAGCTTCCTCGGCCAGCTCTACAACCGCGAGGTCTCGGGCGAGGACCTCGTCACGGTCATCCGCTTCTCCGAGATTCGCGGCTAGTCGCGGCTAGTCGCGCTAGTCCAGGGCAGCTCGTCCCAGCCGTCCGGACGGCCCAGCTGCCAGTGCGGGAACGGCGCGTAGGCCTCGTCCGGCGAAGGCGTCTCCTCCTCGACACCTGCCGAGTGCTTCAACGCCGTCTCGTCTCGCGCGTAGAGGATCGACCCCTCGGCGGGACGCGCTCCGGCCATGAGGATCACGCAGGGCGCGTCGCCGATTCCCACGAACGCGTGCTTCGTGTTCGGCGCGCAATGGAAGAAGTCCCACGCCCCGAGCCGGCGCTCCTGCCCTTCTACGATCAGAAGGCATTCGCCCTGGAGCACCAGGAAGCTCTCCTGCGCCGTCTCGGCGTGGTACATCGTGCTCGGCCTTCCAGGCGGGAGGACGTAGACGCTGATTCCCAGGTCCGGAAACGGACGCTCCTCCAGATCCGGGAGCGCACGGGCCAGGCGCCCGCCCACCTCGAAGCTCGTCCGCGCGCCGAAGTAGTCGTTCCGCAGCCACGGCGCGTCGGCGACGTTGACGACGAACCAGCCGTCGCCCTGCGGCACCAGCCCCGCCCCGGAGTCGACGAGGGGAGCTTCGTCAGGCACGCCTGATCCTCACGCCGAACTGCTCGGCCGGCCGGAGCTGGCCCCCGCAGGCATCGCACTCGACGTCGAAGGCGGACGTGAAGCGGGCGCCGCACTCCGGGCAGCGCCAGCGCATCTCCCCGGCGCACTGCGGGCACGCGGCCGGCAGCTCGGCTTCGTACTCCTCGAAGTAGCGCTGCGCGAACCCGCAGCCGAGGCAGACCGCGACCCAGTCGCCGAGGGTCTTCCGGCGCTCCTCCTGGATCCAGTTCCGCGCCTTGCTCACAGACTGAACCGTACTCGGGCGCCGCGGCGGCCGATGAGGTTCCGACCGCCGCGGCGAGAATCGGCGCTCAGGTGAGCCGTCGTGCCCGTGCGCCTCCGTAGACCGCGAGCGCGTAGATCACGAGCACATCGATCGCGAACACGCAGAGCGACCAGAACGGATACGCCTGGATGACCATCAGTTGGGCCAGCCCTTGCAGGCCTGCAACCGTGATGCCCGTCCAGCGCGCGAGCTCGGAGCCGGTCACGACGCCGAACGACGCGGCGATCGTCGCCACGCCGACGACCAGCATGATCCAGCCCCACGTGTGCAGGTCGCTGAAGACGTAGTGCGCGTTCGCCACGTAGAAGGACGACTTCGAGAGGGCGACAATCCCGTCGATGAGCCCGAGCACCCCGGCAAAGCCGAGCATGACCGCGGCGAAGGTCAGCCAGCCGGTTCCCTTCTCGGTGGGATAGTCGTACCGGATGTCCTCCTCGTACTCGAACCTGGGCGGCATCGTCTTCCGCCCGTTGACCTCCCTCGGAATGGTGCTCATTCCGACCCTCCTTTCCGTTGGCCCAGCCGACGGACCCCGGGTCGGCCGGGTTCGTCTCAACTATCGGTCAAGACTGTGGAAAAGCCATCGGGGACGCCTCTGATCGCGTTGCGGCGAAGTACGCATGCTCCGGCCCGCGCGAAGCACCGGGTGAGCCGAAAGGTCCAGTCGCTAGAGTTCGGCCTCGATGGCGATCGCCCGTGAAGCCGAGCCCGTCGGCTCGCTGCAGGAAGTGAAGGAGGCCGGCCTCGACCACGAGGACCTGCTCGGCGTCTACCGCAACATGCTGGTCACGCGCGGGATCGAGGAGCGCGGCCACATCCTCTACAAGCAGGGCAAGATCCCCGGCTCGTTCTACACGGGCCGCGGGAACGAGGCCGCGTCCGTCGGCGTCGCGACCGCGATGGGCGACGACGACGTGGGTACGCCGCTGCACCGCGACATGGGCGTCCACATCACGCGCGGCGTCGAGCCCTGGCGGATCTTCGCGCAGTACATGGGCCGCGCCGACGGCCCGACGCACGGCAGGGACGGCAACGTCCACATGGCCGACTCGCGCCTGGGCCTGCTCGCGATGGTCAGCCACCTGCCGGCGATGCTGCCGGTCGCGGTCGGCTGCGCGCTCGCCTTCCGGATCCGCGACGAGAAGCGCGTCGCCGTCGGCTGGTTCGGCGAAGGCGCCTCCGCGCGCGGCGACTGCCACGAGGCGATGAACCTCGCAGGCGTGCGCAAGCTGCCGGTCGTCTTCATCTGCGACAACAACCAGTGGGCGTACTCGACGCCGACCTACCTCGAGTACGCGACGGAGCACGTCGCCGACCGCGCCGAGGCCTACGGCTTCGAAGGGGTCGTCGTCGACGGCACCGACGTGCTCGCCGTCTACCGCGAGGCGAAGCGCGCGATCGAGAAGGCGCGGCGGGGCGGCGGCCCGACGCTGATCGAGTGCCTGACGCTCCGCATGGAGGGCCACGCCGTCCACGACGACGCGTTCTACGTCCCGAAGGACATGTTCGAGCGCTGGGCCGAGAGCGACCCGATCGAGCGCTTCCGCATGTGGCTCCACGAGCACGCCGACCTGAGCGACGAGCAAGAGGACGAGATCACCTCCGGCGTCAAGAAGCTGCTGAACGACTCGCTTTCCCGCGCCGACGAATCGCCGCTGCCCGAGCCGTCGTCGCTCGCCGAGGGCGTGTTCGCGTCGCCCGAGGACCTCGACACGCCGCACCACAAGTAGCGATGGCCGAGAAGACCTACCTGCAAGCGATCTCGGACGGCCTCCGTCTGGAGATGCGCCACGACAAGCGCGTGTTCGTGATCGGCGAGGACGTCGGCGTCTACGGCGGCGCCTTCAAGGTCACGCTCGGCTTCCAGGAGGAGTTCGGGCCGTGGCGCGTGATCGACGCGCCGCTCTCCGAGACCGCGATCGTCGGCGGCTGCACCGGCGCCGCGATCATGGGCATGCGACCCGTGGCCGAGATGCAGTTTTCCGACTTCATCTCCTGCGCGTGGGACCAGCTCGTGACGGTCGCCGCCAAGCAGCGCTGGCGCGCCGGCACGCCCGTCCCGCTGACCGTTCGACTCCCGTCCGGCGGCGGCTTCTCGGGCGGGCCGTTCCACTCGCAGAACCCGGAGAGCTCGTTCGCGCACATCCCGGGCCTGAAGATCGTCTGCCCGGCGACGCCCGAGGACGCCAAGGGCCTGCTCGCCACCTCGATCCAGGACCCGAACCCGGTCCTCTACTTCGAGCACAAGCACCTCTACCGCCGGATCAAGGCCGAGGTCCCGGACGAGCGCTACACGACGCCCTTCGGCGAGGCACGCGTGCACCGCGAGGGCGACGACATTTCGGTCATCACCTGGGGAGCGATGGTCTGGACCGCCGACGAAGCCGCGCAGCAGCTCGAGAGCGACGGCATCTCGGTCGAGATCCTCGACCTGCGCACGCTCATCCCCTGGGACAAGAAGGCCGTGCTCGAGAGCGTCCGCAAGACGTCGAAGGTGATCGTCCTGCACGAGGACACACACACCGGCGGCTTCGGTGGCGAGATCGTCGCGACGATCGCCGAGGAGGCATTCGAAGATCTCGACGCGCCGGTCAAGCGGATCTCCGCGCCGGACACGCCGGTGCCGTTCTCGCCGGTGCTCGAGAAGGCGTACATCCCGCAGGTCGACGACGTGGCCGCAGGGCTGCGGGAGCTCGCGGAGTACTAGGAACCGTGGCGACGACCCAGGCGACCGACGTCGTGATGCCCCAGATGGGCGTCTCGGTCTCCGAGGGGACGATCACGAAGTGGCTGAAGCAGGAAGGCGAGGAGATCGCCGCCGACGAGCCGCTGCTCGAGATCTCGACCGACAAGGTCGACACCGAGGTGCCGAGCCCGGGCGAGGGGGTCGTCCAGCAGATCCTCGTGCAGGAGGGCGAGACGGTCGACGTCGGGACGAAGCTCGCGGTGATCGTGCCGGCAGGGGCCGAGGCTCCTCCGGCCGAGGCGCCCGCGCCTGAGCCCGAGGAAGCGCCCGCCCCCGCGCCGGAGCCCCAGGCCGCCGAGGAGCCCGAGCCCGAGCCGGCCGCGGCAGCGCCGGAGCCTGCGCAGCCGCCTGCACCGGCGGCTCCCGCGCCTACGAACGGCGCCGACGGAGCCGGTGAGAAGACGTTCGTCTCGCCGGTGGTCGCGCGAATCGCCTCGGAGCACGGGGTCGACGTCGGGCAAGTGCAGGGCACCGGCCGCGGCGGCCGCGTGACGAAGAAGGACATCATGGCGTTCGTCGAGTCCGGCGAGGTCGCAGCCCCGCAGGAAGCTCCCGCTCCGGCTGCGCCCGCCCCCGAGGCCCCGGCGCCCGAGCCCGCAGCAGTCCCCGAAGCACCGCCCGAGCCAGCGCCCGCAGCTGCCGCACCCCCGCCGCCGAAACCGGCGCCGGCGAAACCGCAGCCCGAGCCGGTTGCCGCCGGCGCAGGCGAGACGATCGAGCCGATGACCGCGATGCGCCGCGGCATCGCCGAGCACATGCGCCGCTCCCTCGACACCTCCGCCCATGTCACGACCGTCTTCGAGATCGACATGTCGAAGGTCGTCGCGCTGCGCAAGAAGCTAAAGCCGGAGTACGAGAAGAGCTACGGCGTCAACCCGACGTATCTCGCGTTCATCGCGCGTGCGACGATCGAGGCGATCAAGAACTGGCCCTGGGTGAACGCCGAGATCCGCGGCGAGCAGATCGTGCGGAAGAACTACGTGAACCTCGGGATCGCCGTCGCGCTCGGCGGTGGGCAGGGGTTGATCGTTCCGGCGATCAAGAACGCGGAGGGCCTGAACCTGCTCGGCCTGGCGCGAGCGATCGCCGACGTCGCCGACCGCTCGCGCAACAAGAAGCTGACGCCGGACGACGTTCAGGGCGGCACGTTCACGATCACCAACCCGGGCGGCTGGGGCGCAATCATCGGCACGCCGATCATCAGCCAGCCGCAGGTCGCGATCCTCGACATCGAGGCGCTCGTCAAGCGCGCGGTCGTCGTCCAGGACGAGAGCGGCCAGGACGTGATCGGGATCCGGCCGATGATGAACCTCTGCCTCTCGTACGACCACCGGCTGGTGGACGGCGCCTACGCCGCGCAGTTCATGAAGGAGCTGCGCGAGAACCTCGAAACCTGGGACGAAAGCGCCTACTGATTCGTGGGAGCCGGTCCGACCGCGGCCGGCTAGCTCGTAGTCATCTGCTGAAGCCCGCGTCGCGCTCGCGGCTGGTCGAGATCGTCCGCGACGTGTGCGGCATCCAGGCGCAGGTGATGGGGGCCGCGGAGCTCGCGCTCTCGGCGCGCGTCCGCGGCCTGACGCAGGAGCACGTGCGCGAGGCGCTCTGGGAAGAGCGCACGCTCGCGAAGACCTGGACGATTCGCGGCACGCTTCACCTGCACCCGGCCGACGAGCTGCCCCTGTGGACGGCAGCCAAGCGCGCGGTGGCGCCGCCCTGGTACGAGGCTTACAACTTGACGCCGAAGCAGGGCGAGAAGGTGCTCGACGCGATCGGCGAGGCGCTCGACGGGCGGGCGCTCCTCCGCGAGGAGCTGGCCGACGAGGTGGCGCGGCGCGCGGGCGCGTGGACACGCGAGCGGATCGCCTCCGGCTGGGGCTACATCATCGGCTCGGCCGCCGCGGTCGGGAAGCTCTGCCACGGACCGCCGCGCGGGAACAAGGTCACGTTCGTTCGCACCGACCAGTGGGTCGGTTGGAAGGAGGTCGATCCGCACGAGGCGCTAACCGAGGTCTGCCGCCGCTTCGTCGCGGCGTACGGGCCCGTGGGCCCGAAGGAGTTCGCGAGCTGGTTCGGGATCAAGCCGCCCGCGGCGCGGGCGCTGTTCGAATCGCTCGGCGAGCTCCCCCAACCGGCGCTGAGACAGCGGGCACCCGGCCCGTTGCGGCTGCTGCCCGAGTACGACTGCTACGTGATGGGCTTCCGCGAACGGAAGCAACTCGTCCCGATGGCCGTGCACGAGCGCCTCCAGCGGCATGGCAAAGGACAGTACGAGGGGATCGCCGGCGTTCCGACGCTCGTGATCGACGGAGTAGTCGCCGGGATCTGGAGACGCGCCAAGCGCGGCACGCGGATCGAGCTCTCGGTCGAGCCCGCGAGGAAGCTGACGGCGGCCGAGCGGCGCGAGCTCGAGGGCGAAGCGGAGCGGATCGGGGCCTTCCTCGGCGCGGAGCCGGTTCTGAGCATCGGATAAGCGTAGGGTCGGTCGCGTCACCGATCAGGGAGGGCACATGGCAAGCGACCGGACTTCGATCATGTTCATCCACGGCGCCTGGCTCACTTCGCAGAGCTGGGAGAACTACGCCGACTACTTCGGGAAGCAGGGGTTCGCTGTCTCCGCGCCCGAGTGGCCGCGCAAGGACGGCGACGCGGCCGACCTCGCCGGGCTCGGCGTCGAGGAGATCGTCGATCACTACGAGAACGAGATCGAGCAGCTCGGTGAAGAGCCGGTGCTGATCGGCCACTCGTACGGAGGGCTCTTCGTCGAGCTCTTGCTCGACCGCGGCCACGGGCGCGCCGGGGTCGCGCTGAGCCCGGCCCCGCCGAAGGGGATCCTCAAGCTGCCGCTGAAGACGCTGAAGTCGGGCTCGCCGGCGCTCGCGCATCCCTCGAAATGGCACGGCGTCGTCACGCTGACCCTCGACGAGTTCACCTACAGCTTCGTCAACACGTTCTCACCGGAAGATGCGGCGGCGGCCTACGAGCGCTACGCCGTTCCCGAGACCGGCCAGATCTTCTACGAGGCCGGGCTCGCGAACTTCCATCTGCACCCGCCGACCGAAGTTCACTTCAAGAGCGACGAGCGGGCTCCGCTGCTGATCGTCGGCGCCGATGAGGACCAGACCGTGCCCGCCTCGCTGGCCAAGGCGCAGTACAAGAAGTACGAGAAGTCATCCGCACCGACCGACTACCTCGAGTTCGCCGGCCGGCCGCACTTCCACATGGTCGCCCCCGACTGGGAGGAGGTCGCCGAGGCCGTGAACGGCTGGCTCGCAGGCGTGCTCGACCGGCCCCGGGCTGCAGTGAAGGCACCTTCGGCTTAGGCGAGCGTGACCTCGGCGACGGCCTCGTACAGCTGAACCGGCCGGCCGAACTGCCGCAGCTCGCGCTCGCCGATCGGGCGGACGGCGATCCCCGGGATGGAGGAGGGGTCGAGGAGCGCTTCCGTCGCAGGCGACACGGCAACCTGCCCGAGGCCGGCCGCTCCGCAGACAGCGACGGCGCGCAGGATCGCGGCGCCGACGTACCCCGCGCGCGTGCTCGACGCCCAGCGTTCCGCCTCGCCCGTGTGAACCCCGGTCTGGAGCGTGGGAGGGTCGCTTGGCCATTCCGCCGCGTCGAGTGCCTCATTGAGTCGCACCGCGGCCGCCACGCCGTCTCCCGGCCGCGCGAAGACGGCGACCGCGGAGTCGCCGACGAGCTCGAGGACCTTGCCCCGGTGCTCCTCGATCACCGCCTTCACGACCGCGTCGTACCGGTCGAGCCAGGGTCCCATCGCCGCGGCACCCAGCCCGAGCACGATCTCCGAGTAGTGGGCGACATCCGTGACGAGAAAGGTCACCGTGCCGGTCGGCAGGTCGGCGGCTTCCGCCTTGCGCGCGAGCTCGGTCACGGACTTCAGCGGCGGGAACCGCTCGTCCAGCCCGTTGGCGACAACCTGGTACACGCGCTCCGGGCGCTCGAGGTCTTTGAGCAGATGCTCGCCCAGGTCGCGTAGAGAGACCTCTGCCGTCTCGTCCTCGTCGACGAGGCCGGCAGTCGAGCGTGAGAGCAGGACCTGGCCGCCGTGACCGAGAGCGCAGAGCCGCGCGGCGCGATGCAGCCCCATGCCGATGTAGCCCGTCTGCGCGAGCTCGGGCTCGGCGGTGTGGATTCCGATGCGTACGCGGACCTCCACGCTGTCCGGCCACGGTTCGCTCGCGTGTGTCCGCTGCAGATCGATCGCGGCGGCAACTGCGTCCTTCGCCCGTGGGAAGGCGACGAAGAACGCTTCACCCTGCGTGTCGACCTCGTATCCGGCGTGGCGGCCGACGATCTCGCGAACGAGGTCGTGGTGGCGCCCGAGGACGGCTCCGTAACCGGTGCCGAGGCGCTTGAGCAGCCTGGTCGATCCCTCGAGATCGGTGAAGAGGAACGTCACGGTGCCGGTGGGTAGATCGCGGCTGGTCATCGACGGCAATCGTGGCACACGTCGCGTCCTCTAGAGTCGGGGCCGTGAGGCCCGGATATCTGCTTCGTCTCCCGGCCACGCCGTACAGCGAGGCGCTCACGCTGCAGCGCTCGCTCGCCGAGCACGTTCAGCGCGGCGAGCTGCCGGACACGGTCGTCATGCTCGAGCATCCGCCGGTGGTCACGCTCGGCCGGCGGACCGAGCCGGGCGAGCTGCACGTCCCGGAAGGGGCCGACGTCGAGATCGTCGAGACCGACCGCGGCGGCAAGTCGACCTACCACGGGCCCGGCCAGCTCGTCTGCTACCCGATCTTCGATCTCACGCGCCACGGGCAGGACGTCAAGCGCTACTGCCGCGACCTCGAGGAGGCGCTTGATCCGGACGATGGCGCCGCTCGGCGTCGAGGCGACGCGGATCGAGGGCCTGACCGGCATCTGGCTAGAGGCGCCTCCCAGAAAGATCGCGTCGATCGGGATCCACATCTCGAAGTGGGTGACGACGCACGGCTACGCGCTCAACGTCGACCTCGACCCGGCGCCGTTCACCGACTGGATCACGGCCTGCGGGCTCGAGGACACGGCCTTCACGACGATCGCCCGCGAGCTCGGGCGCCCGGTCTCCGTCGACGAAGTCGTCCCGCACGCGACAGCCGCACTTGCAGAAGTCTTCGACCTGGCCTTCGAGGAGCTTCCAGCCGAGGCCGGGATCAGACTCGCCGTGTGAGCACCGCGCGGCTCGAGACGTTCGCGGACGGCGTGTTCGCGATCGCCGCGACGCTGCTGATCCTCAACGTCGACGCGCAGGTCGTGCGCGACGCGCCAAATCTCGGTGACCGGCTGCTGCACATCTGGCCGTCATACGTCGCCTACGCGGCCAGCTTCGTGACGATCGGGATCATGTGGATCAACCACCACACGATCATGAGCCAGGTCGAGCGCGCCGACCGCCGCTTCCTGGTGGCCAACATCCTGCTGCTGCTCTGCATCGCGTTCTTCCCGTTCACGACGCGCCTCGTCGCCGAGCACGTTCGCGGCGACGGCGCCGAGGCTGCCGCTCTGGCCTACGGGCTCACCGCCGTCGGGACGGCGATCATGTTCAACGTGACCTGGTTCTATGCGGCCATCGGGAAACGGCTGCTGCGCCCCGATGCCGACCCCGCGATCGTGAGCGGGATCACACGCGCGTACATCCCCGGCCCGTGGATCTACCTGGCCGCGACGCTCGTCGCGTTCGCGAGCCCGGTCGCGAGCATCGTCCTCTACGGGGTGATCGTGCTGTTCTACGTGGTCGAGAGCTCGATCTTCGGCGGCGCCGCGACCGCCGAATCCGCCACGTAGCCGTCGAGCGAGGCGATGAGCACGTCCACTACGGCTGGATCGAACTGCGTCCCGCTGACACGCCGTAGCTCCGCGACCGCGTCCGCGACCGGCATCGCCTTGCGGTAGGAGCGGTCGCTCGTCATCGCGTTGAACGCGTCGCAGCAGGCGACGATCCGCGCGAGCAGCGGAATCTCCTCACCGCGCAACCCGTCCGGGTAGCCGCTGCCGTCGAAGCGCTCGTGACAGGAGCGGACGATGCGGCCGATCTCCCCGAGCAGACCGCCGACCCGCAGGAGCAGCCGCTCGCCTTCGAGCGTATGCCGCTCCATCACCGCCCGCTCTTCGGGCGTGAGCGGCCCCGGCTTGTTCACGATCGCCTTGGGCATGCGCACCTTGCCGACGTCGTGCAGGAGCGCGACAAACTCCGCGTCCCGCCGCTCGCGTGCGCTCAGGCGAAGCTTCCGGCACACGCGGAGCGTGAGGTCGACCACCGCGCGGCTGTGGACGCCCGTGTACTCGTCGTCGGCCTCGACCACGTCTCCGAGCAGGAACGCCGTTCCGCGATACGCGTCGCGCAGCTCGAACTCGTGGTCGATCCGGACGCGGCGCTCACTCGCAAACCCGCCGAGCAGGCCGATCAGCGGAAGCGCCAGCAGAACGGCATACGGAGAGGACTGGGCCGAGAAGGCAATGGCAAGCCCGACCGGCGCAAGGCCTGCGTCGATCGCGTAGACGAGCACCATGGCCCGCAGCTGCACCGCCGGCCGGACCCCGAGCGCGAGCCATTCCCGGCCAGCGCCGGCCAGTGTGTCGAAGGCGGCCTGCGCGAAGAACGCGAGGAGGTAGATCGGCCAGTCCGAGAGGCGCGGCGCGCGCTCGCCGGCAAGGCCGAGGACCAGCGCCGGGCCGACCGCATGCCAGGCATTCACGATCCGGACCGGAACACGCGCGAGGCGAAGCGAGCCACGCACCGACTCGTCGAGGCTGGCGAGAACGATGCCTGCCGCCACCGCCAGCGGCACGAGCCCGACCGGCAGGACGAAGAGCATCGGCACGAGGATCAGCTCCGTGGGGACTGCGGATCCGGTCCCGATCTCGAAGTCGACCCTGAAGGCAGCGGCGTACGCGAAGATCAGGACGAGCACGGCGAGACCACTCGGGCTGCGCTGCGAAGGAAGCCACTCCGCCAGTGCGGCGGCAACAACGAGGAAGCCGCCCGCGAACAGAATGATCGTCAGCAGCTCGCGGTGGGCGAGACGCTGGAGCCGTCGCGCGCGGCGCTCCTCGATCACGCGTTGCTCGTCGGGATCCAGCAGGATCGAGCGAGGAGTCGAGCTGGCCGCAGTCGACATTTCGAAGCTCATCGGCCGGCTGCTGAGCGCGCTTGACGTGAGATGGCCCACGTTCACTCGAACGAGCGATGCAGGCTCGCCCGGACCACCCCTTTGGGTGATGCAAGGACACGGAACGCAACGAAGGTGAGAGCGTGGCAGTTGCGGCCGTACGAAGGGGAACAGCGGTCTTCTGTGGGGTGGCGATCATCGCGGCGCTCGCTCTGAGCTCGACGGCGAAGGCCGGCCTGCTCGGCACGGGCAGCGGTTCCTATTGTGACCCGACCGCCACGCAGGCATTCGCGACCTTCGGGGACAGCGCGTTCTATGCGCGGCTCCTGAACAACGGCTTCGAGAACGGCGGCCTCGGCTGGTCATTCTCCGGTGGCGCGCGCATCGTCTCGGGAAACGAGCCATTCGACCTCAGCGGCAACGGGAGCGGCGTCAACTCGCTGCTCCTCCCCGCCGGCAGCTCCGCGTACAGCGGCACTGTGTGCTTCGCGCTCGGCGACTGGCACATGCGCTTCGTAATGCGAAACGTGGGCTCGACCCGCGGCACGCTGCGCGTGCAGGTCATCGTTCCGAGCCTGCTCGGCGGCCTCCTCACGATCCTCGACGCAGGCACGGTCTCGAGCGGCGGGACGTGGACGCCCTCGCCGCGCCTCGAGCTCCTGCTCAGCAACGTCACGAGCCTCCTCGGGACGAAGGCGGTCGCCTTCCGGTTCACGCCGGTCGGTACCGGCGCGGCTTACCAGATCGACGACGTCTATCTGGATCCCTGGAAGTCCACCTAGATACATAGACTCAAGGCGATGAAGGGCTCCCTGCCCGTCGCCGAGCGGCCCCGCCGGCCCGAGTGGATGAAGGTGCGCGCGCCCAGCGCGGACTCGCAGTACTTCGACGTCCGCAAGCTGATCCACGGCGCGAGCCTGACCACGATCTGCGAAGAGGCGCGCTGCCCGAACATCGCCGAGTGCTGGGGGCGTGGGACCGCGACCTTTCAGATTCTCGGTGAGACATGTACGCGCGCCTGCCGCTACTGCTACGTCCACTCCGGCAAGCCCGACGGCCCCCCGGACCCGCTCGAGCCGCTCCGGCTCGCGGCGGCGGCGGCCAAGATGGGCCTCAAGCACGTGGTCGTCACATCCGTCGACCGGGACGACCTGCCGGACCGCGGCGCGGCGCACTACGCGGCGACGATCCGCGCGCTCAAGCACAAGGTCCCGGAGGCGACGATCGAGATCCTGACGCCTGACTTCCTCGACCACGAGGAAGAGGCGCTCCGCGTCGTGCTCGCCGAGCGGCCCGACGTCTTCAACCACAACATCGAGACCGTCCGCCGCCTGCACGCGCGGATGCGCGGCGCGAAGGCGAGCTACGACAAGGCGCTTTGGCTGCTCGGGCGCGCGAAGGAGACGGCCGGCTATCCGGTGCTGACGAAGTCGGGGATCATCGTCGGCCTCGGCGAGACGAACGACGAGGTCGTCGAGACGATGCGCGACCTGCGCGCGCACGGCGTCGACGTGGTCACGATCGGCCAGTACCTCCAGCCGAGCGCGAAGCACGCGAAGATCGACCGCTGGGTGCACCCCGACGAGTTCCGCTGGTTCCGGGAGCAGGGCGAGGCGCTCGGTTTCGGCTCCGTGTTTTCGGGCCCGCTCGTGCGCAGCTCCTATCGCGCCGACGAGCAGCGTCATGCGGCCGCCACCGGCCGGGGCGCGGTGGCCTACTAGCTGATCTTGGAGTCGACGGCGAAGTCGACCCGGAGAGAGCCGCCGGCCGGCACATCGACGTGCCTGGGCTTGAGCGGCTGCGGTCCCTCGACCGAGTAGCGGCCTGCGGGCAGGCGCACGCGGTAGTGGCCGGTCGCGTTCGTCGTCGCGCTGACAGCCGGCGCGCCCGCGCGCGAGAAGCTAAGCGTGATCCCGGAGGCCGGGATCGAGCACGGCCCTTGCGACGGGCAGGCACCGCCCGACCCGCGGGCGACTGTGCCGAAGAGGACGCCCCTGCCCCCAGCGGCCGAGCCACCGCCGCAGCCCACCAGCAGCACCGGGACAAGGACGATCAAGAGCTTCACCCCGGAATCGTAGGAAAACGACGGGGCCGCCCGGAGGCGGCCCCGTCCGACTCAGCGGGTCTGGAGGCTAGTGGCCGTGACCGTGGCCGTGGTGGCCGTGGTCACCGCCCAGGTTCATCTCCCAGATGCCCTGCGAGTGCGTCGCGGCGTAGAGGATCCGCTTGCAGTGGCCGCCGCCCGTGCACGTCGGCTCACGGTTCGACGGCTGGATCGCGAGGTGCATGATCTCGTAGCGAGGCATGCCCATCGTGACGTGCCAGCTCGCGCCGTCGTTGTCGCCCTGCAGGACGCCGAAGTCGGTGCCCACGTACAGGGTGTGCGTCTGGTCGTCACGCACGACGTCGCTGACCGGCAGGTCGCCGTCGGAGAGCGGCGTGTCATAGGCCTGCGCTCCCGCCTCGACGTTGAGGTTCGTGAAGGTGCCGTTCTCGTACACGCTGAACACGTGACCCGGCGTGCTTGGAGTGACGGCGTTGTAGCCCGAGTAGCTGATCCACGCGTGGCCGGCGTTGGCCGGGTCGACGTAGATGCTGCTGGGGAACCTCGTCGGCGAGTTGCCCGACGTCGAGCTGTCGATGCGCGTCCAGGTAACGGTCGCAGGATCGGTCGCATCCACGTTGTGCGACACGAAGATGCGGCCGGCGGAGGTCGCCACCCACATGGTCCCGTGGTCGGCGCCGTCACGCGCCATCCACGAGATCGAGCCGCCTGTTCGGTCGGCTCCGTACACGGTGCCGGTCAGATCACCCGGCTGGTTGCCGCCGGCCGGCCCGCCGAGCGGCAGGTAATCGCCGCACGTCGGGTCGTTGCCCGGGGTCACGAACTCCGGACAGCGCGCCTCGTAGTCGGCGACGTTCGGGGTCGTGTCCTGCGGGACTGCGCCGGGCGTGCCGGCGCCGAACGCCCAACTGCGCCAGACGTGCTGCGCACCGTTGTAGATCGGGTGCGTGCCCGGCACGGGGTTGGGATCGCCGGCCTGGGGCCAGTAGAACGCGCAGGCCTCACCGCTGGCGACGATCGGCCCGGTGGCGATGACCCATTTCGTCGGCTCGCCGTTCTCGAAGTTCGAGTCGCCGTAGCAGCCCGTGTACTCCTGCGCACGCCACGACCCGTTCTGCCAGTCGAACACGGCATTGCCGCCGTCGCCGTAGATGACCTGCGGCCAGGTGTTCCTGTCGCAGTGGCTGTCGGTCGCCCAGGTGCCGTTGTCCTGGGTTCCGCCCATGACCTGGCACGACTTCGTCGGGTTGATCGTCACGCCAATGAACTGGAGCGTGCTGCTCAGGTTCTTGTCCATGTGGTCGAGCTGGACCGGAATCCGCGACAGCAACCGCTTGCAGGCCAGGTAGCTGCCGGACGTCGGCGGCAGCGGTCCGCCGCCGTTGCGGTACGGGCTGTCGCAGTCGGCCTGGGCGTCTACGAACGTGCCGCTGGTGCGGATCACGCCGCCGTCCGAGCCCTCGAAGATCTGGGTCGGATTGCCCGGGTTGATCGCGATCGCGTGCTGGTCGGGATGGATCCCGCCCCACGCGTGGAGGCAGCCCTGGTTGAAGTACGGCTGGAACGCGCACCACGGTGCCGGCCGCTCGGTGTGATCGTACGAGAGGTCGGTGAACGTCCGGCTGTTGGCCGTGCCGTCCGGATCGCCGGCGGTCGTCGAGTAGAGCACCTCGCGGCCGTTGGAGCGGCCGTTGCCGCACCCGACGCCCTTCGTGTCGCACGGCAACTCGCCGTACACCTCAGAGCCGATCACGTAGACGGTGTCAGGCATTCCGGCCGGCGTGTAGACGTCCTCGTCGTACCAGCACTGCCCGGTGCAGAAGTCATCCGTCGCGAAGTACGGGCTGGCCGTCATCTTCGACGTCAGGTTCTGCCAGCCGCTGTACGTCTGCGGATAGACCGTCGTGTCCGGTGGCGGTGCCAGGCCGGCCGCCTGCGAGGCAAGCAGCGCCGCAGCCGGCTGGTCGCCGTTGTCCGTCCGCCAGAAGTTCGCCGCGTTGACCCCGCCGATTCCGCCTCCGTTCGCGGTCCCGTCGGTGAGGTAGATCCGCGTGTTCCCGTTCTTGCGGGTCAGGTCGAACATCGTGCGGTCCGGTGCCGGGAACTGCGGAGCGAACAGCTGGTGGAAGTCGAACTGCGTCAACGACCCGTCGAGCGTCGGCGAACGTCGCCAGAGGCCCTCGTCGAATGCGGAGACGTAGACGGTGGTCGGGTCGTTCGGGGCGAACTTGACCTTCGTGACCCCGTACGAGTTTCCGGCCGCGCCGTCCCAGACCTCGGTGAACGTCGTACCGCCGTCGGTCGACTCGTAGAGGCCGGCCGGGTTTGCCCCGGCTCGAGGGTGATCTGGCCACCGTTGCCGATCACATGCGAGAGGCCGCGGACGGCCCGCGCCGAGCCGACGAAGATGTGGTGCGGGTTGCTCGGGTCGATCGCGATCGAGTTGATCCCCCGGCCGAGGAACGCATCCGCGTTCGGCGTCGTGCAGGTAAACGTCGCGTTGCTGACGCACCTGTCGGCGAGCTTGTGCCAGCTGTGGCCGCCGTTCGTCGACTTGTAGACACCGACGCCTGCCTCGCACCCGGACGAGCAGTGGTTGGCCTCGCCCGTGCCGAGGTAGAGCGTGTTGTGGTGGCGGTCGTTCGGATCGAGCACGAGCGAGCCGACCGAGTTCTGGTCGAGGTCGTTCGGGCTCAGCTGCTGCCAGGTCGGATCGGGCGCGAGCGCGTTGTCCGTCTCCCAGACGCCCCCGCCTGAGGCGCCGACCCAGATCCTGCAATGGTGCGACGTACAGTCCGGATCCGCAACGAGTGTCGTTATGCGACTGGCGGTGACGTTGGTTGCGCCCGAGAACGAGGTGACGCCCGGCTGGACGCCGTAGGTCTTCGGACCGTAGAGCTTCCAGTGGCCGTTGGATTGCGCCCCCATGAAGCCGCGGCCTTGCCGGATCCGCTTGGCATCGGCACGGGCGATCTTCGTGAAAGTCGCCTTTGCCCGTCGCGAGATCGACAGCGGAATCACGTTGGCCGGGTATGTGCGCTCCGCCTGCAGGTAGGCCTCGTAACTGTTCGGCCCGAGACCCGGGGTCTCGGCCGCACTCTCGGTCCCCTGCGCCACGCCGAGCTTTCCGGCGAAGCTGGAACGGGACCCTGACGAGCCCCGTGCGAGCAGAACCAGGGACAGCGCAAGCGCCCCGGCAAGTAGGACCATCGTGACCAGGATGCTTCGTCGAGCTCTGATCATTGTCTCCTCTCCCCCGCAGGAAGCCGTCGGCCCCCTGCATAGCTGTAGGTGGCCGAAGCCGTCTGACGTGCCGGCCCCGCGTTATCTCGCCTGGTCCCGCCCCGCCGACCCAGTTCGACGGCGCGCGGGCCCTCTCGGTCCTCGGTTATGCGCGAGCGCGTGGGCATAAAACGGATCGAGCACCGGCCTTATATGTGTTCGTAGATCGCCCTGTCAAACGAGAATCGATCCGGCGCGTGAGCACTCACGCCACCGTTAGGGGAAAGGGCCGCCTGGAGAGGCGGCCCTTTCCGTCGATCAGAGGAGCTAGCGCCTCGTTGTCCGGCGGCTCCCGATGTGGCCTCGGCCCTGGTGGCCGTGGCCGTGGTGGCCGTGGCCGTTCGGCAGGCCGACCTTGTCCGTGAAGACGTCCTCGTCATGCGTGACGCCGTTCAGCGGGAACGGGTTGACGTTGCGCGTGTCGGACCAGATCGGATGCGCCTCGTTTCCGTGGTTGACCGTCAGCCCGCTGTAGTCGCCGTTGAACCCGGTCTGGTTCCCGTCAGGCGGCGGGAAGACCGGCGAGATCACGCGGAAGGCGTACGGCGTGTTGTCCCCCTGCCCGCCGGCGAGGACGTAGTCGGAGTTCTCCTCGCCGACACCGGGGTCGCCGAGTGCGAAGACTCCTCCGCCGTTCTCGTTCGGGACACGTTGGGTCCGGTAGTAGCTGGCGCCGTTCCGGTCGCCCTGCTGCGGGCTCTGGTCGGTCGCCGGCATGTAGTGGTCGAGACCGGTGTCGGGGTTGACCGTCCCGCCCTCGTGCCACGTGAGCCCGCCGTCGGTCGACTGCGCGAGCTGGATGTCGTACTCGCCGTTGCGGTAGTCCTGCCAGGTCGCGTAGACGTGGTTGTTCTGCGTGTTGTCCTTGGTGATCCGCGGGAAGTCGTTCGTGCGGATGTACGCACCAGGGATGCACTCCTCCGGGCCACGGCCGAAGTTGCAGGCCGGCTCGCCGGTGACGATGTCGTCGCCGACCTTCACCGGCGTCATGCAGTTGAGCTGCGCGGTTCCGTCCGTCGAGCTCCCGGTCGGATGGCAGTGGACGCCCAGCTGCTGCGCATTCGGGTCACCCGCTGGGCGTGTTGCCGTTGTTGTAGATGACCTGGAGGTCACCGTTCGGCAGCGCGACCGAGTACGAGCCCTGGTCGAAGTCGCAGTCGCTCGGGTTGCGGCTCGGGTCGAAGAAGTCCCCGAAGAAGCAGAGGCCCGGAGCGGTGCCGCTGATCTCCTCCGGAGTCGACCACGTCTTGGCGCCGTCTGTGGACATGGAGCCGAAGATCGGCGAGGCGCAGAAGTTCTCGTCGCCGTTCGGCGGGTGACCACAGTTCGGGCTGAACCTGAACACGGTCCACGTCAGGTAGACGTTGCCCGCGTTCGGGCTCTGCTGGTAGCGGTCGGCCGAGATCATGTTCTTGTCGTGCTCGATCTCGACGCTGTTGTCCTCGACCGCCATGAACATCTTCGACGGCGGCGACGGGACGTTGTAGTAGAACGAGCCCTGGGCCTCGTGCGGTGACTGCGTGACGAATACGCCGGACGCGAAGTCGGCAACGGCCTGGAAGACGACGCAGCTGTAGTAGGCGTTGCCGTAGGCGTCGACGGCGTTCGCCGGGTCGCTGGCGGCGTCATACGTGTGGAAGTCACCGGGATCGTGCCCGATCGAGTTGTCGTTCGGGTCGTCCCCAGTCGGCCCCATGTCCTGGGGGTCGTTGAACCGCTGCCGGAACGGCGGCAGCATGTCGCCCCAGTGCGAGCCGTTGTCGGTCGACCAGTCGATGCCGCACTGGTTGAACCCGACGCGGCTGTCGTTCTGACCGCCGACCAGGTTGTTGTGGTCGACCGGGTTGTAGGTGATGTCCTCCTCGGCCTGCCGACGGTACGAGCAGTCCTGGTTCACACGGACGTTGCCGTTGCTGTCGCGGTTGCTACAGCCGAGCGTTCCGTTGCTGGAGCCGTTTCCCTGGATCTGATGCGCGGCATCCGGGCCCTGCAGCTCGCCGGCCTTGTCGCCGGGCTTGATCGCCCCGTAGACCGCGGCGAGCTCTCCCGCCGAGAAGAACGGCAGCTTCCTCTGGACGACGACCGTGTGGCCGTTGCGATGGACGCGAATCGGAATCTTCGCGGCCCGGATCTTCCCGAGCGCCGCCTGCACGAGCACGCTCTGGTGGTGCACAGGCCGCACGCGCTTCGATCCTGATGCGATGCCCCCGAAGACGAAGGCCGCCACCAGCGCCGAAACGAGCACGGCGAAGAGCTGTCTCCTCACTCCTTCTCCCCTTTCCTCCCGGACGCCTTCCTGGCAGACGTCCCTCGGATCCCGATATTGCCAAATCTACGAGGGCGGAAGCCGGGTGAGGCTACGGGAGGAAACTGGAGATGAAGGCGTCGCGAATCTGCCGTGTCGACGCGGTACGAGAACGCCGCGCCCATGCAGAACGCGCTCTGGACGAAGGAGTTGACCGCGACGATCTGCAGCGTGCCCGCGCGGAAGTCAGGCCCACCGGAGTCGCCGTAGCAGACCGAGCCGCCCGTGCCGGGTGCCGCCGTCAGCTGCGCGTTGTAGCCGGCGGTCTGCGGTGTTCTTGAGGTTGACGAGCTTTGCGTGCCCGGCGTAGCGCGTCCGGTCGGCCGTGATCGTCGGCGGCAGCGCGTTCTGCAAGCCGTAGCCGACGAGGTCGAGCGTGACGTCTTTCTTCTTCAGCGAGTCGAGTAGGCCGACCGGCGCGAGTGACGCATAGGGGCCCGGCTGAGGCGTGCTCAGCACGACCACGCCGAGGTCGTAGTTGGCCGGAAAGCTCGCGAAGTCGTCGAAGAGCGGGTGCGTGTACGGCGTGCCGAGCGAATCGCCACCCGTGAAGGGATAGCCGCTCGCGACCGTGACCGGGCCGGCGTGAGAACCACACCTGCGCCGAGGCCATGCCGTACGTGCAATGGCCCGCGGTCAGGAGAACCGTCGGGGAGAGGAGCGTGCCGGTGCAGCGTGAGAGCGGCCGGCCGGCCGCGTCGTAGAAGAGGACGAGCCCGACCTGCGGATGCGCGTTGCCGTCCGGCGCGCCGAACTGGATCGCGCCCGCGGGAGCCGCGATCGCGAGGATCGCCGCGAATGCCGCAAGAAGAAAGGTGAGCCGCTTCACCGCTGACGTTGTCGGCGCACGGCGCGCGAGGCTCCATCACCCGTTCTAGCTAGGAAACGAGAAGGCCGCCCAAGGCGGCCTTCTCGTTTGATGCTGAGCTTGGCGATGCTAGTGGTGCTTCACCTCCGCGTAGTAGATGTCCTCCTCGGGAGCCGTGCCCCTGATCGGACGCGTGTCTGCCCAGACGACGTGGGCGTCGTTGTGGCTGTCGGTGGTGACCCACATGTAGTCGCCGAGGAAACCGGCCTGCACCGGATTGTTCGCCGGGGTCAGGTTCGGCATCGAGTCGGTCGTGACCCGCTCGTAGCGGTAGTTCGGGTTGCCCGACGCGGGATCCTTGATCTCCGCGGCGGTGATGTCGTTGCAGCCCGTGAACTCGCAGTTGCCATAGCTGCGGTCGTAGTACGCGACCCACAGCCGCGAGCCGTCGTTCGTCACTTCGCTCCACGGCTGCCATTGTGCGTTCTCACCGAAGCGCGAGCGCGGCGTGATGTCGCGCGTGGCGCTCCACGTCGTCCCGCCGTCAGTCGAGAACGCGTAGAACACGTCGTGGTCGCACGGCGGGCTGCCGTTGTGCGTCGGCAGCTGGCAGAGCGGGTTCGTGTTGTTGCGATGGTCGGCCCACGTCGTGTACAGGTTGCTGTGCCGATCGACTGAGATCGTCACAGTCGTCTCGTCCGGAGCGCGGTAGCCGTTAGGTGGCAGGCACTGCCGGTTCGGGCACCCGTTCTGGCTCGGGTCGCCGACCGGGTGCGTCGAGTGCATGTCGCCGACCTTGGTCGGCACCGTCCAGCTGGCCGAGTTGCTGCAGTCGGCCGCCGCCGGACACTTGACCATCAGCACCTGCTGCTCGCCGCTCCCGGGGATGTTGCCGTTCGCGAACGCAACATAGACCGTTCCGTCCGGCCCGACGACAGGGTCGGACCCCTGATCGTCGTTGCACGGGCCCGCGGACGGGAGCGTGCAGATCGAAGCGTTCGAGCCGCTGATCTCGACTCCCGGCGACCACGTCGCACCGCCGTCCGTCGACTGGCTGAAGAAGATCGGACTGTGGTTGGCCGTATTGAACACCGTCCAGGTCATGTAGACGTTGTCCCGCTTCGGGCTCGACGAGTGCGAGTCCGCCGTCATCAGCTCCTTGTCGTTGAAGTTCGTGAGGTCGTTCGAGACGACCCCCGGGGTGTCCGTGTACTGCTGGAACGCGCCCGCAGCAGGCGAGTGGTAGAACGCCCCGCCGTCGCCGGCGTTCGACTTCATCACGAGCACCGAGTTCGCGTCGCTCGAGATGTCGAAGAAAACGCCGCCGACGTACGCGTTGCCGCGGCTGTCGAAGGCCCCGGTCGGATCGCTGCAAGCATCCGCCGTGTGACCGTCGAGCTGTACGAACTGCCAAAACGGTGGAACCTGGTCGCCCCAGTTCTTGCCGCCGTCGAACGACCAGTCGTACCCGCAGTGGTTGAAGCCGATCCGCGAGTCGTTCTGGCCGGCGATGATGTTCTTCTCGTCCAGCGGATTGAGCTGGACCATCTCCTCGGCCTGACGCCTGAACGAGCAATCCTGGTTCACGCGGGTGTTCTTCTGCCCGTGACCGTTGAACTCGTTCTGACAGCCCTCGGTCTTGTTCTTCGAGATCGCATGGGCGTTCGGGCCCGTCATCGCCGCCTTGCCCTGGGGCGTTCGGGCCCACGCGGCGATTCTCTGGTCGTTGACGCCGGCCGCCTCCAACAGCGTCTGCATGACGCCCGAGGAGAGCGGCATCTCCTTTCCTATTGGCGCCTCCTGTCCAAGCGCGACCGCGAGCTTGTGCGCGAGGATCTTGTTGCCGATCCGCGCCTTTCCGCTCGCAGTCTGTGGCACCAGCGCGGCGCCGGCAACCGCCAGCGCCGTGAGCACGATGAGCAGCGCCGAGTAGAGCAGCACTCGACGCCTTCCGAGGAAGTGTCTCTCCAACACTCGCCCCCCTTTCGTCTGGGCGCCTCTGAGCAAGGCGCCGGTGACGCGCGCGATTTTCTCAAATATAGGAACCTCGCGCAGGGTGGATGCCAGCGCAAGCCTGTTCGGCATACTCGGCCCATGAGGCTCTTCGCTCTCACCGCTGTCCTGATCGGGGCGGTGCCCGTCGCCTGCGGAGCGGCCGGCTCGAGCGCGGGCGCGGCTTTGAGGCTCGTCGAGCGCCAGCCCCTGACCGTCAGGGGAACGGGGTTCGCTCGTCATGAGAACGTGCGGCTCACGCTCCTCGGGCGCCAGCGCACGAGCACCCACACTCGGGCTGACGGCCACGGCACCTTCATAGTCACGTTCCCGGTCGGGTCGAGCCGCTGCGATCGGCTCCGCGTGATCGCAATCCGCTCCGGCGGCGGCCGCGTCGTTCTGAAGCGGCTTCCACCGCCCGCCTGCATCGCGCAGTAGGAAACGAGAAGGCCGCCCGGAGGCGGCCTTCTCTCGAGCTGTGGTGTTTCGCGGCGGCTAGTGCAGCCGCAGCTCCCACGCGCCGCGGCCGTGCGTCGCGGCGTAGAGCGAGCGCCCATCAGCCGACATCGTCAGGCCCGCGACCTCGACCTGCGGCATGCCGCCGGTGACCGTCCAGCTGGACGAGCCGGCCTCCTTCCGCAGGACGCCGAAGTCGTTCGACGCGTAGAGGTCACCCGTGCGGCTGTCGAAGGCGACGTCCGTGGCCGGGAAGTCCGGGAACGCGGTGGCGCCGCTCCCGTCCAGACTCGTCCACGTCGCCGTCCCAGCGCCTGGGTTGTACGTCACCGAGAAGACGTGACCCGGCTGGCTCGGGGTGTTGAAGTTGTACCCCGAGTACGAGATCCAGGCGTGGTTGGCGTTGGCCGGATCGACCGTGATGCCGCTCACGAACCGCCCAGGCGAGTTCGTCGCGAGCGAGTCGAGCCGGGTGAACGTGACCGAAGAGGCCGCATGCGTTCGCGTTCTGCGTGATGAACACGCGGCCCGTGCCCGTGGCGACCCACATCGTCCCGGTGTTCTGCGCAGCCCTGGTGATCCGGGCGACGAATCCGCCGGCGCGGGTCCCGTAGGACGCCGCGGTCAGGTCGGTGTTCCCCGTGGGGCCGATCTGGACGAAGTCACCGCAGCCGGCCTGGGTACCGGACGTCGTGAACTCGGGGCAGTTCGCCTCGAGGTACGCCTGGTTTCCGCCCCAGTCCTGCGTGCGCCAGACGCTCTGCGAGCCCTGGAAGATCGAGCCCGCGAACGCCGCGGTCGGGTCGGCGATGATCGGGGCGTAGAAGTACGAGCCCTCCGGGCTCCCCGCGATCGGTGCCGAGATGATGACCCACTTGGTCGGCGCCCCGTCCTGGAAGTTCGCGTCGTGGAACTGCCCGGTGAACGAGTTGAACCGCAGGTGGCTGTCCGAGGCGTTGAAGCCCGACTGACCGCCGTCGCCGTAGATGATCTGCGGCCAGACGGCCTTCGAGCCATCGGTCTCGAACGTGCCGTTGTCCTGCGTGCCGCCCTGCAGGTGACTTGCCTTCTGAGGATCGACGGACAGGCTCTGGAACTGCAGCGTCGAGAGCCCCTTGTTCATGCCCTTGAGCTTGTGCGGCACGGCCGAGAGCAGCTGCTGGCAGAGCGCGAGGTCAGCGCCCGTCAGGCCGCGGGCGGTGCACTGCGACGAGATGTCGCGGAACTGGCCGTCGGACTTCATCAGTCCGCCGTCGCCGCCGAAGATCGCCGCGTCGGTGCCCGGGATCTCGACGATCGCGTGAGAGTCCGGATGCTGCCCGTTCGGGGCGATCGGGTTCGGCTGGCAGCAGCTGCCGGATGGCGTCGGGCTGCGTGGTCGAATCCCACGTCATGTCGGTGAACGACGCGCCGGCGTCGGCCGAGCGGATGAACGCGCGACCGTTGGTGCTGTGCCCGTACGTGCCGTACGAGTACGAGCCGCCGAGGTAGACGACGTCCGGCTTGCCCGGGGGCGAGTAGACGACGTTGTCGTACCAGCACTGCGCCGTGCAGTAGCCGATGTTCTGCGACGTCGTCATGTCCGTGAACACGGGCGAGGCCGCGCGCACATCGTCGCTTCGGTAGAAGCGAGCACGGTTGGCGCCGGAGTCGGAGGCGTTGCCGTCGCCGACGTACATCCGGAGGTTGCCCCCGGCCATCGTGATCGCGAACGACGCGCGGTCGGTGTTCGCAGCCGCGTTCAGCGCCGTCTTGATCTGCGTCCAGGTCGAACCGCCGTCGGTCGAGCGCCAGACGCCGCCGCCGCCGCTGATGCCCGGGAAGTCGGCCGCGTAGATGGTCCGGTTCGTCGTCCCGTTGAAGCCGGGGTCGAGCGCGGCCTCGTGGACGCCGCGGATCGACGCCATCGGGTCCGTCCCGTTGCAGGTCGCCGGGCAGGAAGCGCCGCCGTCCCAGATGAAGTTGAAGTTCGCGCCGCCGTCGGTGGACTCGAAGAGCCCGAACGGTGGCCTCGGAGTCGGCGGGTTGGACGTCGCGCCGCCGCTCGAGACCGAGCTGACACCGCGCACGCCGCGCGCCGATGCGACGTAGATGTGGTTCGGGTTGGTCGGGTCGACGACGACCGAGCTGATCGAGCGGCCCAGGAACGCGTCACCCTCGTAGGTGCCGTTCGTGCCGACACCCGGCGTGACCGTCGTGATCGGGCCCACGTGCGACGCGAGGTGCGTCCACGTCTTCCCGCCGTCGGTCGACTTGTAGAGGCCCATGCCGGCCTCGGAGTCGGCGGACGCATTCGGCTCGCCGGTGCCCGCGTAGAGCACGCCGCCCGTGTAGGTCAGCGTGCCGATCGCGTTCGTGGCGAAGCTGTCGGACAGGAACTTCCAGTTCTGCTTGCCGCCGTTGATGTGGTCGGTCGTCCAGATGCCGCCGCCTGCGGCAGCGACCCAGACACGACAGTGATCGAGACGACAGTTGTTGGGATCGAGCGCGAGCGCCGTCACGCGGCCCGATGTCGTGTATTTCGCGCCCGAGAACGTGAGCACGTCCGGGAACTTGGCCTGGTCCGGCCCGGCGAGCTCCCACGGGCCGACGCGGTTGTTGGCGCGGCCTTGGCCGCGGTTCTCTGCCCGCGACCAGGCGATTTGCGCGTTGAGCGTGGCCTGGAGCGGAATCCCGGCGGCCGGATAGGCCTGCTGGGCATACTCCTCGGCCGACGCGGCCAACTCGATCGAGGCGCCGTCGGGCTGGCGTTCCTGCTCGCCGCGGTTCCCGACGACCTCTTCGGCCGCCAGCTTGCTGGCGAACACGTGGCCCTTGCTCGCCTGCGACGACCCACTCGTCATCGCAAGCAGCAGCGTCAGGCCGGTTGCAAACGCGACAACAGCGGCCACGATCAGGCCGCGCGTCACGCGCTTCCGGTGATGTCTACGCAAGATAATTTCTCCTCTCTCCCCGGGAGCGCCTCTGTGCGCCCCTCGGTCCCGGTGACCGCGGGAGAGTAACACGTTCTCGGCCGAGAAATTGGATCCGCGATTTACGCCTGCGGCAGCCGTCAGCCGTGTGGCTTGGCCATCTTGCGGTAGTCCAGCGCCTCGTCGAGCACGCTTTGCTCGACGCCCGCGTCCCGGGCTACATCGCGGAGCGACCGCCCGGAGGCAGCCGCCTCCTTGACGATCTCCGCCGCCTTGTCGTAGCCGATGTACGGGTTCAGCGCCGTGGCCGCCGAGAGCGTGAGCTCCGCGTAGCGCTCGCAGGTCTCGCGGTTCGCCACGATCCCGTCGACGCATTTTTCCGCGAAGAGCCGCGACGCCGCTGCGAGCAGGCGGATCGAGTCGAGCAGGTTGCGCGCGAGCAGCGGCACGAAGACGTTCAGCTCGAAATGGCCCTGCATGCCCCCGATCGCGATCGCCTGGTCGTTGCCGATCACCTGCGCCGCGACCTGCGTCACGACCTCCGGGATCACGGGATTGACCTTGCCGGGCATGATCGAGCTGCCCTTCTGGAGCTCGGGCAGGGCGATCTCGGCCAGGCCTGCACGCGGGCCCGAGCCCATGAAGCGGACGTCGTTGGCGATCTTCGTCAGCGAGACGGCGACCGTCTTCAGCGCCCCCGAGACCTCGACGATGCCGTCGCGCGCCGCCTGCGACTCGAACGGGTCGGCCGGCGCCGAGATCTCGAGGCCCGTGTCCTCCTGCAGACGCTCGCGGACAAGCGACGCGAACTCCGGGTGCGTGTTGAGGCCGGTGCCGGTGGCGGTGCCGCCGAGGGGGACCTTGCCGAGCCGCGGCAGCGCATCCTCGACGCGCGCGATTCCCTCCCGCACCTGCGTCGCGTAGCCGCGGAACTCCTGGCCGAGGGTGACCGGGACCGCGTCCATCCAGTGCGTGCGCCCCGACTTGACGACGTCGTCGAACTGGCCGGCCTTCGCCCAGAGCGTGTCGGCAAGGCGGCCGAGCGCCGGCAGCAGGTCGTGCGCGATCTGGTCGAGCGCCGCCAGATGAACGGCTGTGGGGAAGACATCGTTCGAGGACTGGCCCATGTTCACGTCGTCGTTCGCGTGGACATCCTCGCCGGCGAGAGTCGCGATCACCTCGTTGGCGTTCATGTTCGAGGAGGTGCCGGAGCCGGTCTGGAAGACGTCGATCGGGAACTGGTCGTCGAGCTCGCCGTTCGCGACTCGATCGGCCGCGGCGGCGATCCGCACCGCCTTGTCCGCATCGAGGAGGCCGAGCTGGGCGTTCACCCGAGCGGCGGCGGCCTTGATTCGCCCCAGCCAGCGCGCGACCGGGGCCGGGATCGGCTCGCCGCTGACGGGAAAGTTCTCGACGGCCTTGCGCGTCTCCGCGCCCCAGAGCTCCTGTCGCTCCTCGGTTCGCGCCATGCGTCGAGTGTATTAGGCAGCGCGCAGGCGGCGGCGCTCGAGCGGGCGCTCGCGCAGCGCCTTGCGGGTGGCCTCGCTCACCTCGGCGGTCGGCGCCCAGCCGACGTAGCGGCAGCGCGGGCACTCTCCGCCGTCGAGGTGCTCGTGCGCGAGCGGGTGGAGAACCCTCAGCTCACCGCAGTACAGGCACTCGGCTCGAAGCGACGCCATCTCGCCCGTGAGATCGGCGTTGCCGCCGCCGCGATGACCCTCGATCGAGGGATGGGCTCAGTCCGTCGAGTACTTGGGCTGGACCTTCTCGCCGCGGATCCGGGCGACCGCGTTGTTCGCGGCGATGGCGGCCTCGCCCATCCCGATCGTGATCAGCGTGATCTTGCCCGGGTAGCCCGCGACGTCCCCCGCCGCGTAGACCCCCGGCAGCGACGTCTCGCAGGTGGTCGGCTCGATCCTGATCTGGCGCTTCCCTTCGAGCTCGAGGCCCCACTCCGCGATCGCGCCGAGATGCGAGTGGAAGCCGAGCAGCGTGATCAGCGCCTCGCACGGGACCTGCTCGCTCTCGCCGGATTTCGTGTTCTCGATCGTGACGGACTCCATGGTGCCGTCGCCATGGACCGCGCGGACCTCACAGGGCGTCATGATCCGCACGCGGCCTTGACCTTCGAGCGCACGAGCCTCGCTGACGGAGGACTCGAGCGCGCGGAAGGTGTCACGGCGGTGGACGAGCGCGATCGGATGCTTGGCCGTGTCCTGCAGCCCCAGCGTCCAGTCGAGCGCGGAGTCGCCCCCGCCGACGATCACGCACGTGCGGTCGGCGAAGACCGCCTTCTCGCGGACGAAGTAGTGGAGGCCCTTGCCCTCCCATTCGTCGATCCCGTCGACCCCGAGCTTTCGCGGCTCGAATGCGCCGTGACCGGCGGTGATGATCAGCGCGCGCGAGACGTATGGGCCGCCCTTGTCGGTGCTGATCGCGAGCAGCTCCTCGCCGTTCTGGCTCACGCGCTCGAGGCTCTGCACCTCCTCGCCGAGCCTCACCTCGGCGCCGTACTGCAGGCCCTGCTCGGCGCAGAGCTCGACCAGCTTCGTGCCGAGGATCTTCGGATGGCCCGCGACGTCGTAGACGTGCTTCTCGGGGTAGACGGCGGCGACCTGGCCGCCGAGCTGCTCGAGGCTCTCGACGATCCGAACCGAGGCGTCGCGGTGGCCCGCGTAGTACGCGGCGGCGAGCCCGGCCGGGCCCGCTCCGAGGATGGTGATGTCGACTACACCGTCAGCGCTCAACGCGCCGCAATGCTACTGACGGCTACGAGGCCGGGGTTGTGACCGGCGCGGCGGTCATCGCACGCCTCGTCCGCCACGCCTCGCCGGTCAGGTACCCGGTCAATCCGAAGAGCACGAGCGCGTTGAGCCCGTGCAGGATCCCGACGCCGTGGACCGCTTCGCTGATCCACGCAAGCACGATCTGCAGCGCGACGAGCAGTGGCACGGCCAGCGCCCACAGCACGCCGCGCTTGCCGAGACGCGCCAGGAGGGCGATCACGAGCAGCAGCACGGCGCCGAGGAAGATCAGGTAGCCGAGGCCCGTGTGGACGCCGAAGCCGTGGTCGAAGACCTTCGCGCTGATCATCTTCTGCTCGTCCGTGCCGTGCTGGTCGCCGAGCTTCTGCGCCGAGTAGAAGGCGCCGTAGGCCGCGGCGGCTATCTGAACGACGACTGCCAGCCAGACGATGGTGATCCAATAGCGATAGACGGTCTTCACGCCAGCACCTCCCGCAGTTGAGGACGCGCGAGTCTAACCCGGGTGCGGGAACAGTCCTAGTGCGAGCAGCCCGAGCCGCAGCCGGCGGCGCCTTCCGGCGCTTCGCCCTCTTCCACCTGGAACGAGTGGCCGCAGCCGCACGAGGCGGAGACGTTCGGGTTGTTGATCGCGAAGCCGGCCTGCAGGCCCTCGACCCAGTCGATCTCGGTGCCGGCGAGGTACGGCGCGCTGAACGGGTCGACGACGACGGGGACGCCGTAGCTCGACAGCTCGTGGTCGCCCTCCTGCGGGCCCCGGTCGAAGCCGAGCGCGTACTGGAAGCCGGAGCAGCCGCCGCCCTGGACGGCGATGCGCAGGACCTCGGCCTCGCCCGCGGGCTCCTCGGCCATCAGGTCCTTGATCTTCGCGGCCGCCGGCTCGGTCAACGAGACGAGGGTGGTGGGATGCTCGACGGTCGCCATCAGACGCATCGTAGCAACGTCCTCCGGCGGTCTGAATCCCCCTCGCGGGCGGTCAGCTTGTAACAGCTGCGACACGCTTGGTTGAGCCGTTTTCCTCCTTGCTCGTGATCGCCCGCGCTCTGCTAGCGTCCGGCGCGGTCGAGGCAGAGGAGCGCGGTGCTCAACAGCTGGTTGTCCTTCCTCATCTACGCGCTGTTCGCGCTCGCGATCCCGGCTTCGATGATCGCGATGTCCTTCGTGTTCGCAACGCGCCCGAGCCGGCGGACCCGCGCCCGGACGATCCCGTTCGAGTCCGGCGTCTCCAAAGGGCCGCCGCACCAGAGCCGCTTCACGATCAGCTTCTACCTGACGGCGATGCTCTTCATCGTCTTCGACATCGAGATCGTCTTCCTCTACCCGCTGGCGGTGATCCTCCACGAGCTCGCCTGGTTCGGCTTCGTCGAGTTCCTCTTCTTCCTCGTGATCCTCGCGGTCGCCTACGTCTACATCTGGCGCAAGGGGGCCCTGGAATGGCACTGAAGGACCACGGGCTCAAGTCGGAGCGGGTGCTCTGGCAGGGCAAGGGCCCCGGCGTCTTCGAGCAGGAGCTGGGCGATCTCGAGTCTCGGCTCGGCCTGACGACCGTCGAGAAGGCGGTCGCGTGGGCGCAAGGCAGCTCGATCTGGCCGGACACGTTCGGGCTCGCCTGCTGCGCGATCGAGATGATGTCGATCGTCTCCGCGCGCTACGACGTCGCGCGCTTCGGCGCCGAGGTCTTCCGCTCCTCGCCGCGCCAGGCCGACCTGCTGATCGTCTCCGGCCGCGTCGCGCACAAGATGGCCGCGCCGCTCCGCCAGATCTACGACCAGATGCTCGAGCCGAAATGGGTGATCGCGATGGGCGCCTGCGCGAGCTCGGGCGGGATGTTCAACAACTACGCCGTGCTGCAGGGAGTCGACAAGATCGTCGCCGTCGACATCCACGTGCCCGGCTGCCCGCCGCGGCCGGAGGCGCTCGTCGAGGGGATCGTCCGGCTGCAGGAGAAGATCAAGGCGGGCGTCCCGCCGGCCTACGAGATCCGCGGAGTGGCCAGCTGACCTACGAGGGCGTTCCCGGCCTCGTGGAAACGCGAGAGGCGCACGGCGAGACGACGCTCGTGGTCGACCCCGCACGGCTCGTCGAGGCCTGCACCCACCTCCGGGACGACGAAGGCTTCAACTTCCTCTCGGACATCGCCGCCACGGACTACCTCGGTTGGGGCCAGCGCGGCGTGGCGGGCTACATCGGCAACGCCGGGGGCCGCGACCTCAACCGCCCGGGCTCGCAGGGCCTGGCGAAGCTGCCCGACCCGAAGCCGAAGCGCTTCTCGATGAACTATCAGCTGCTGCGCGTGCCCGGCGGCGGCCGCGTCCGGGTTCAAGTCTGGCTCGACGAGGACGAGCCTGTGCCGAGCGTGATCACGATCTGGCCGACCGCGGACTGGCACGAGCGCGAGGCCTGGGACCTGATGGGCATCCGGATCGAGGGGCACCCGAACCTGCGGCGGATCCTGATGGAGGACGACTGGGAGGGCCACCCGCTGCGCAAGGACTACCCGATCGGCGGCGAGCCGGTGCGCTTCTCCGAGGCCGAGTGATGGCCGTCGCGCCCGAGAAGCCGCGGATCTACGACGGCACGCGCATCCCCTCGCCGGTTCCGACCCTGCTGGTGATCCCCGAGGAGCTGCAGGGCTCGCAGGACCTACTGCAGGTCAACTTCGGGCCGAACCACCCGTCGACGCACGGCGTTCTGCGCCTGATCATCGACCTCCACGGCGAGGACGTCGTCGGGCTGGAGGCGGTGATCGGCTACCTCCACACGGGCTTCGAGAAGAACATGGAGGCCAAGACGTGGTGGAAGGGGATCACGTACCCCGAGCGGATCGACTACCTCTCTTTCCAGAACAACGAGCTCGTCTTCGTGCTCGCGATCGAGCAGCTGCTCGGGCTCGAGGTGCCGCAGAAGGCGACCTGGATGCGGATGTGCCTCGCCGAGCTGAACCGGATCCACTCGCACCTCGTCTGGCTCGCGACGGCCGCGCTCGAGCTCGGGGCGATCTCGATGTTCTGGTACTGCTTTCGCGAGCGCGACACGATCCTCGACCTGTTCGAGATGGTCTGCGGGACGCGCATGCACACGCGCTACTTCCAGGCGGGCGGCCTGGCCGAGGACATCCCGAGCGGGTTCTTCCCCGAGGCGCGCAAGTTCGTCGACTGGATGCCGAAGGCGGTCGACGACTACGAGGCACTCGTCGACCGGAACGAGATCTGGCTCGAGCGGACGAAAGGGCTCGGTTTGCTGTCGGCGGACGATGCCCTGGCGCTGGGCCAGTCCGGCCCGGTGCTGCGCGGGTCTGGCGTCGAGTGGGACCTGCGGCGCGCTGAGCCCTACCTCGCCTACGACCAGGTCGATTTCGACATCCCCGTCTACTTCAACGGCGACGTCTGGGACCGGTACAAGGTGCACATGGACGAGATGCGGGAGTCGACCCGCATCGTCGCCCAGTGCCTCGACCGGCTCGAGGGGATGGCAGGCGAGCCCTGGATCGCCGACGACCGCAAGGTCGTGCTACCGCCGCGCGAGGAGCTCCACACCTCGATGGAGTCGCTGATCCATCACTTCAAGATCGTGACCGAGGGCTACCGCGTGCCCGAGGGCGAGATCTACGTCGCGGTCGAATCGGCCCGCGGTGAGCTCGGCTGCTACGTCGTCTCCGACGGCGGGCCTCGGCCGTGGCGCGTGAAGTTCCGGGCGCCGTCGTTCGTCGCGTTGGAGGCGACGGCGACGTGCATGTCCAACGCTCTCGTCGCCGACCTGATCGCGATCGTCGGCTCGCTCGACACGGTGATGGGGGAGGTCGACCGCTGAAGCTGGACGCTGTCCTGGCGGACTACCCCGACCGGCGTTCCGCGATCCTGCCCGCGCTGCGCCTGGCGCAGGATGAGCACGGCGGCTGGCTGCCGCCCGAGGCGCTGCGCGAGGTTGCCGAGGCGCTGGAGCTGGCGCCGGCGCAGGTCGAGGCGGTCGCGTCCTTCTACGACATGCTCCACCTCGAGCCCGTCGGCCGGCACCTCGTCGAGGTCTGCACCAATCTCTCGTGCGCACTGGTCGGCGCGCAGCAGGTGGTCGACGCGTTCGAGCGCGAGCTCGGCGTGCGCCCGGGCGAGACGACCGAGGACGGCGCGGTCACGCTGCGGACGATCGAGTGCGCGGGCGGCTGCGGGCGAGCGCCGGTGGTCGTCGTCGACGGCCGCTACCGCGAGCCGGTTCGCGCCGAGGACGTACCCGCGATCGCGGAGGAGGTGCGCGGTGGCTGACGAGATCACGCTGGCGCACGCGGACGAGCGGGACCTGACGAAGCTCTCGGAGTACCAGGCGATCGGCGGCTACAAGGCGCTGGAGAAGGCGCGCGGGATGGAGCCGCAGGCGATCATCGACGAGCTGATCGCGTCGAACCTGCGCGGGCGCGGCGGTGCCGGCTTCCCGATGGGCCGCAAGGCGAGCTTCCTCGCGAAGGGAACCGGCAAGCCGACGTACCTCTGCGTCAACGCCGACGAGTCCGAGCCCGGCACCTTCAAGGACCGCGAGATCATGCTGCGCAACCCGCACCGGCTGATCGAGGGCTGCCTCGTCACGGCGCACGGGATCGAGTCGCAGAACGTCTTCATCTACCTGCGCGGCGAGTACCTGGACGTCTTCGAGGTGATGCGCGCCGCTCTGGCCGACGCGCGCGAGGCGGGCCTGCTCGGCGACGTGACGATCGTGCTCCACCGCGGCGCCGGCGCGTACATCTGCGGCGAGGAGTCGGCGCTGCTCGAGTCGCTCGAGGGCAAGCGCGGTCAGCCCCGCTCGCGCCCGCCGTTCCCTGCCGTGAGCGGGCTGTACGGCTCGCCGACCCTGATCAACAACGTCCAGACGATCGCGACCGTGCCGCCGATCATCGAGCACGGCGCGGCCTGGTACGCGTCGATCGGGCCGGAGACGTCACCCGGGACGGTCGTGTTCTCGCTGTCCGGGAACGTCGAGCGGCCCGGGAACTACGAGCTCGAGCTCGGGACGCCGCTGAAGCATCTCGTCTACGACATCGGCGGTGGGATCGCGGACGGCCGCGAGCTGAAGGCGATCATCCCCGGCGGGTCGTCGACGACGGTGATGACGCCGGACCTGATCGACACGGCGCTCGACTACAACTCGGTCGCGGAGGTCGGCTCGCAGTTCGGAGCCGCGGCGGTGATCGTGATCGACGACCGCGCCTGCATGGTGCAGCTGGCGCTCCGCTCGACGCAGTTCTACATGCACGAGTCCTGCGGTAAGTGCACGCCGTGCCGCGAGGGAACCCGCTGGATGACGCAGCTGCTGCAGAAACTCGAGGACGGCCGCGCCGAGCAGTCGGAGCTCGACCTGCTCCTCTCGGTCGCCGACCGCGTGATGGGCAAGTGCCTCTGCGCGCTCGGCGACTTCGCGGCCGGCCCGGTCGTCGAGTACGTGCGCGCGTTCCGCGACGAGTTCCAGCGCCACATCGACGAGGGCGGCTGCCCGTTCGGCGGCGAGTCGTCGCTCGAGGGCATCTTCGCGCCGGTCGACCAGCACACCCACAGCCCCGTCGCAGAGGTGCCGGCGTGAGCCAGCCCGAGCTCGTCACGGTCACGATCGACGGGCGGGAGATCCAGGTCCCCGCTGGGCTCGGGCTCGTCGAGGCGGCGCTCCACGCAGGGATCGAGATCCCCGTCTTCTGCTACGAGCCGCGGCTCGGGCCGGCGATCGGCGCCTGCCGGATGTGCCTCTGCGAGGTCGAGGGCATGCCGAAGCTGCAGGCCGCCTGCACGATGACGACGCAGGACGGGATGATCGTCCGCACCGCCCAGAGCTCCGAGCGCGCCGCCGAAGGGCAGGAGGCGACGCTCGAGTTCATCCTCGTCAACCACCCGCTCGACTGCCCGGTCTGCGACAAGGGCGGAGAGTGCCCGCTCCAGGACCTGACCTTCCGCTGGGGCCCGGGCAACACGCGGATGACCTTCCCGAAGCGAACCTTCGAGAAGCCGATCCCGGTCTCGCCGGCGATCGCGCTCGACCGCGAGCGCTGCATCCTCTGCTACCGCTGTACGCGCTTCTCGTCGGACGTGGCCGAGGACGGGCAGCTCGTCGCGCTCAACCGCGGCGCGCAGTCGCTGATCGCGACCTTCCAGGACGAGCCGTACCGCGCGAAGTTCTCCGGGAACGTGATCGAGCTCTGCCCGGTCGGCGCGCTCACCTCGACGCAGTACCGCTTCGAGGCGCGTCCCTGGGAGATCCAGAACGTGCCGACCGTCTGCGGCCTCTGCCCGGTCGGCTGCAACATCCACGCGACCACGCGCGAGGGCAAGGTCAAGCGGGTGCTCTCGCGCAACCACCCGCAGGTCGACGAGGGCTGGCTCTGCGACAAGGGCCGCTTCGCGTTCACGCACCTGTACGCGCGCGACCGCATCTCCGACCCGCTCCGGCGCGTGCGTCGTCGCGGCTTCGAGGAGCTGAGCTGGGACGACGCGCTCGACGAGGCCGAGCGGCTGCTGCGCGGCGCCGGCGGCCGGATCGTGACCGCGCTGTCGGGCTCCGAGACCGTCGAGCAGGCCTACGCGCTCGGGCGGCTGCTGCGCGAAGGGCTCGGCGCTCACTCGGCGGTGCTGCCGGAAGAGACGAGCCCCGCGCTCGACGCCTTCCGGCTGCCGCTCTCGGCCATCCGCGACGCGGAGCTCGTGGCGATCCTCGGCGACGAGCCGGTCGCGGAGCGTGCGCCGATCGTCGACCTCTGGCTACGAGCGGCGCGGCGCAACGGAGCCGAGATCGCCCACGCGGGAGACGCGCTCGAGGCCTGCCGCCGGCTCTCGGGCGAAGAAGACGAGCTCGGCAAGCGGCTCCGCGAGAGCGAGCGCGCGATCGTGATCTGGTCGAGCGAGGAAGGCGCGGGCGGAGCCCACTGCGCAGCCCTCGCGCACAAGCTCGGCTTCGCCGGCAAGCCGGGCTCGGGCGCCTTCCACCTGCCGCGCACGGCCAACGGGCGCGGCGCCGCCGACGCGTGGGCCGCCGCCTCCGACGGCGAAGGCGAGAACCCGGAGCCGATCTCGCTGCTGATCGTCTCGGGCGACGAGGCCGCCGCCGACCCGAACGTGCGCGCTCTGGCCGAGCACGCCGAGCACGTGCTCGCGATCTCGATGTTCCGCAGCCTGGTGGTCGGCTGGGCCGACCTCGTCCTGCCGGGTACGAGCTACCTCGAGCGCGACGGCACCTACGTCAACCTCGAGGGGCGCCTGCAGCGCCTGCGCCGCGCCGTGATCCCGCCCGCGCCGGACGAGCTCGCCTGGATCTCGAAGCTGGCGGAGCGCTTCGACGTCACCGTCGCGCCCTACGCCTCCGCGGTCTTCGCCGAGCTCTCGGCACTGATCTACGACGGCCTGCCGTTCGGCGAGGTGGGCGAGCAGGCGGAGCTCCGCACCCGCAGCGAGGCGCCCTCGCCCGAGCTGCCCGAGGAGCCGCCGGCCGCCAAGGGCAAGGGCCTCCAGCTCGTCCGCTACCGGCCGCTCTTCTCGGGACCGGCCGTCGAGCGCGTGCCCGAGCTCGACTTCCAGCGCCCCGAGCCCGAGATCGAGCTCTCGCCCGCGGACGCCGGGAAGCGCAAGATCGCCGGCGGCGAGACGGTCACGGTCTCGCACAACGGCACGTCGGTCGAGCTCCGTGCCCGGGTCAGCAGCAGCGTGCGCGAAGGCGTCGTCCGGATCGCGCAGCAGCACGCCGGGGAGCTCGGCGGCCGCGTGGAGGTGACATGAGCGTAGGCTCGACGGAGCTCATCAGGGAGCGGAGGCACCGGCTTTGCCGGTGCCGGGAGCGGGCCTCGTGACCGAGGTCTGGTGGGTCTCGCTGATCAAGGCCGCGATCGTGATCAACCTGGTGATGCTCACCTTCGCGTACATGACCTGGCTCGAGCGCAAGGTGCTGGCGCGGATGCAGCTTCGCTACGGGCCGAACCGCGCCGGCCCGTTCGGGCTGCTGCAGCCGATCGCCGACCTCGTCAAGCTGATCCGCAAGGAGGCGTTCTTCCCGGCCTCCGCCGTCGACATCCTCTACATCACGGCGCCGGTGCTCTCGTGCTTCACGGCGCTCCTCGCCTTCAGCGTGATCCCGTTCGGCCCCGGCTGGACGATCGGCGGCTACTACGTGAGCGGGCAGGTCGTGAACGTCCCGATCTCGCTGATCTTGCTGTTCGCGCTCAGCTCGCTCGGGATCTACGGCTTCATCGTCGGCGGCTGGGCCTCCGACTCGAAGTACTCGCTGCTCGGCTCCATGCGCACCTGCGCTCAGATGGTCTCGTACGAGGTCTCGCTGACGTTCGCCGTGCTCGGGGTCGTGCTGATGGGCCAGTCGCTCTCGCTGGTCGACATCGTCCACAAGCAGGACGCCACGATCTGGTTCTTCGTGCCGCAATTCGTCGGTCTCGTGATCTTCTTCATCGCCGGCGTCGCCGAGACGAACCGCCCGCCGTTCGACCTGCCCGAGGCCGACACCGAGCTCGTCGCCGGCTACCACACCGAGTACAGCGGCATGCGCTTCGGCCTCTTCCAGATGGGCGAGTACGTGAACCTGATCACGCTCTCGGCGCTGGCCGTGACGCTGTTCTTCGGCGGCTGGTACGGGCCGTGGGCGCCGCTCGGGCCGCTCTGGTTCGTGCTCAAGCTGGCCGTGATCCTGCTCGTGTTCATGTGGCTGCGGGCGACGCTGCCGCGCCTGCGCTACGACCAGCTGATGCGGCTCGGCTGGAAGGTCCTGCTGCCGCTGGCGACGATCAACGCGGTCGTGACCGCCGCGCTCGTGGTGGCCATCTGATGCCGCAGCCGTTCGACAGCTTCAAGGGCTTCGGGGTCACCTTCAAGCAGATCTTCAAGAAGCCGATCACGCAGCAGTACCCGGAGTACAAGCGGCCCGTCTACCCGCGCTTCCGCGGCCGGCACCGGCTCCACGTCCACGAGAACGGGCTCGAGAAGTGCGTCGGCTGCTCGCTCTGCGCGGCGGCGTGCCCGGCCGACTGCATCCGCGTCGTCGCGGCCGAGAACACGTCCGACAACCGCGTCTCGGCGGGCGAGCGCTACGCGCGGATCTACGAGATCAACATGAGCCGCTGCATCTTCTGCGGCTACTGCGAGCTCGCCTGCCCGTTCGACGCGATCACGCTCGGCAACGAGTTCGAGCTCTCCGAGTACTCGCGCGACGACCTGATCTACACGAAGGACATGCTCCTCGCCGAGCCGATCAAGCAGGTGCCGGTCGCCGATCGCGACCTCTACGACACGCCGATCCCCTACTACGAGGAACACTCGTGATCCTCGCGGCCGACGCGGGGAACATCCTCGTCTGGATCGTCTGGGTCGTCGCCGCCTTCGCCTGCCTCGGCACCGGGATCGCCGTCGTGTCGTTCTCGAACCCGTTCTACTCGGCGCTCTCGCTGATCGGAAACCTCGCCTCGCTCGCGGTGCTCTACCTGCTGCTGGCGGCCGAGTTCGTCGCGGCGGCGCAAGTGCTCGTCTACGCGGGCGCGGTGATGGTGATGTTCCTGTTCGTGATCGCCTACCTCGGCGGGCACGCCGACACGCCGTGGGCCGGCGGGCCGAGTTGGCAGACGCTCGGCGCGGTCGCCGCGTCGGCGGCGCTGCTCGTCGAGGTGATCGTCGTGATCGGGCTGAAGACGGGCGGGCGCTTGTCGCACGCGCCGGCGACGGACTACTTCTTCGGCAGCCCCGCGACGATCGGCCAGCTCTTCCTGACCGACCACCTGCTCGCCTTCGAGATCACGTCGATCGTCCTGCTGGTCGCGGCGGTCGGCGGGGTGATCCTGGGCAGCCACTCGCGCGAGGTGGAGGCGGATGGACGGGCCTGACGTCGTCTGGTACCTCTGCGTCTCCGCGTTCCTGTTCTTCACTGGCGCGCTCGGCGTGCTGATCCGGCGCAGCCCGCTGATCGTGCTGCTCTCGCTCGAGCTGATGCTCAACGGCGCGAACCTCGCGCTGATCGCCTTCGCCCGCTTCCACGGGCGCGGTGACGGGCAGATCTTCGCGCTGACCGTGATGGCCGTCGCGGCCTCCGAGGTCGTCGTCGGGCTCGGCCTGATCGTCGCAATGTCGCGGCGCAAGCTCGAGCTCGACGTGGACAAGCTGCGGACCCTGCGCGGGTGATCGTCGCCGCCTGGATCTGCCTGTTCGCGCCGCTCGGCGCGGCGCTCGCGATCACGCTCGCGGGACAGCGGCTGACCCGGCGCGGCGCCGGCTATCTCGCCACCGCGTCGGTCGGCGCCTCGTTCGTGGCGGCGGTCGTGACCTTCGCGCTGCTCCTCGGCGACTCGCCGAGTGACCGCTCGCACCCGTCGACGCTCTGGCGCTGGCTGACCGCCGGCCCGTACCACTTCGACCTGCGCATCCTGGTCGACCCGCTCTCGGTCTTCATGATGCTGATCGTCTCCGGCGTCGGCTGCCTGATCGTCGCCTACTCGATCGGCTACATGGACGGAGACGACGAGGAGCGGCGCTACTTCGCGTACATGGCGCTGTTCGTCTTCTCGATGCTGCTGCTCGTCCAGGGCGGCAACCTGCTGATGCTGCTCGCGGGCTGGGGCCTCGTCGGGCTCTCGTCCTACCTGCTGATCGGCTTCTGGCACGACCGGCCGAGCGCGATCGCGGCCGCGAAGAAGGCGTTCGTGATGAACGCGATCGGCGACGCGACGATGGCACTCGCGCTCTTCCTGCTGATCCAGCGCACGGGCTCGCTGGACTTCGAGAAGGTATTCCCGCAGGCCGGCACCTTCGGCGGCTGGGCCGCGAACCTGATCGCGCTCGGGCTGCTCGGCGGCGCGGTCGCGAAGTCGGCGCAGCTGCCGCTCCAGACCTGGCTCCCGGACGCGATGGAAGGCCCGACTCCGGTCAGCGCGCTGATCCACGCCGCGACGATGGTGACCGCGGGCGTCTACCTGATCGTCCGCACGCACGCGCTCTTCGAGGTGGCGCCGCACGTCCAGGAGCTGGCCGCCGGGCTCGGCGCCGCGACGCTGCTGATGGCCGGGCTGATCGCGCTCGTCCAGACGGACATCAAGCGCGTGATCGCCTACTCGACCATGTCGCAGATCGGCTACATGTTCCTCGCGGTCGGGATCGGCGCCTACGCGAACGGGATGTTCCACCTGATGACGCACGCCTTCTTCAAGGCGCTGCTCTTCCTGGCGGCCGGGCTCGCTGATCCACGCGCTCGCCGGCGAGCAGGACCTGCGCAAGATGGGCGGTCTGCGGTCGCTGATGCCGCGCACCTACTGGGTCTCGCTGATCGGCGCCCTTGCGCTCGCCGGCATCCCGCCGCTGTCGGGCTTCTTCTCGAAGGACCCGATCCTGGCCGCGGCGCTGGCGGACGGCGGGTGGTACGGCTACGTCCTTTGGGTAGTAGGCATGGCCGGAACGTTCCTGACCGGCCTCTACGCCTTTCGGATGATCTTCCTCGCGTTCTGGGGCGAGCCGTCGCCGTTCGTCCGCGAGCACCTGATGACCGGCTCGCACGCGCACGCGCGCGAAGGCCACGCCGAGCACGACGGGCACGAGACGCACATGCACGCCGGTGAGGGGCCGTTCTCGATGACGTCCACGGTCGCCGTGCTGGCCGTGCTGGCCGCGTTCGGCGGCTGGATTCAGTTCGCCGACCTCTGGACGCCGATCTCGAACTGGCTCGATCCGGTCGCCCCGCCGCTGGTCGACGCATCGGGAGCGCAGGAGGCGATCTCGAGTGTCGTCGCGGTGCTGCTCGGGCTCGCGGGCATCGGCGTCGCCTGGTGGATCTACGGCGCCCGCCGCGCGACGGCGCCGCGGTCGTGGCGGGTGCTCGAGCGCAAGTTCTGGTTCGACGAGGCCTACGACGCGCTCTTCTACCGGCCCGTGGTACTGCTGGCGCAAGGGTTGCTGCGCTGGATCGAGCAGCCGCTCGTCTTCGGCTCGGTCGGCGAGATCGCGGCGAGCTTCCGCGACCTCGGCCTCGGCGCGCGCCGCCTGCAGACCGGGCTCGTGCGGACGTACGTGCTCGCGATCGCCGCGAGCCTCGCCGTCGTGATGGTCGTCTTCGTGGTGGTGCGCTGATGCACTGGCTCGCGACCGCGCTGGTCTTGCTGCCGATCGGCGGGGCGCTCTGCATCTGGATCCTGCCGCTGAGCCCGTTCGCGGTGGGCTCGACGGCGCTCCTCGTCTCGCTCGCCGAGGTCGCGCTCTGGATCGACTCGGTCGCGCGCTTCGACTTTTCCAAGCCGGGCCTCCAGCTCGACCAGCAGACGAGCTGGTTCTCCGACCTGAACGTCTCCTACCACGTCGGCTTCTACGGCTTCTCGCTCTGGCTCGTCGGCATGACGGTGATCGTGCTCGCGGCCGCGGTGGGCTACGCCTTCTGGGCCGGCCGCGACCGGCCGCGCGCGTACTACGGGCTGATGCTGCTCCTGACCGGCGCGCTCGTCGGCGTCTTCGTGGCTCAGGACCTGCTGCTCTTCTACGTCTTCTGGGAGGCGATGCTGATCCCGCTCTACGTGCTCGTCGGCGTGTGGGGCGGGCCTGGGCGACTCCGGGCGACGCTGCTGTTCGTGATCTACACGATGGTCGGCTCGCTGCTGATGCTGGCCTCGATCATCGTGCTCGGGCTCTCGCAGGGGACCTTCGACCTCGTCGGCACCGGCACGAACGGGAGCGACTGGATCTTCCTCGGCTTCGTAGCGGCGTTCGCGGTCAAGGCGCCGCTCTTCCCGCTCCACGCCTGGCTGCCGCCGGCGTACCGCGAGGCCCCGCCGGAGGTGGCGGCAGTGCTGTCGGGCGTCGTCTCGAAGGTGGCGGCTTTCGGCTTCCTGCGGATCGCGATCGCGAAGTTCCCGGGGCCGGTGTCGGACTTCCGGACGCCGATCCTGGTGCTGGCCGCGTGCGGGCTGGTCTACGGATCGTTGCTGGCGTTCCGCGCGCCCGACCTGCGCGGCGTGATCGCGTACTCGAGCCTCGCGCAGATGGGGCTGATCACGTTCGGGCTGTTCGCGGTGAACGACCTCGGGCTGAACGGCGCCGTGCTGCAGATGGTCAACCACGGGCTGATCTCGGCGACGCTCTTCCTGCTCGCGGGCGGAATCGAGAGGCGCACGGCGACCGGTGAGCTCGCGCGCCTGGGCGGGATGGCGCGCGGACGGCCGGCTCTGGCGACGCTGCTGATGACGACCGGGATCATCGCCCTCGCCGTGCCTGGCTCGACGGCGTTCGCGGGCGAGTTCGCGATCCTCTCCGGGGTCTTCTTCACCGGTTGGGGCTACGCGGTCGTCGGCGCGGTGGCGATCGTGCTCGCGGCGATGTACATGCTGCGCCTGATCTCCGCCGTGCTGCACCTGTCGCCGGGGCCGGCGGTGACGGAGGCTGCGCTCGATCTTCGGCCGGCGGAGCTCGGCTTCCTCGTGCCGCTCGTTGCCCTGCTGCTCGTGCTCTCGGCCTGGCCGGCGGCGATCACCGACCGCTCGTTCGTCGGCGGCCCCGCGGTGGCGACCGGGCAGCAGTTCGCGACCCCGCAGGACGACCCGGGCTTCACGATGACCGAGGGAAGGACGCCGTGATCCCCACGCCGCACGTCGACTGGCTCGCGATCTCGGCGCCGCTCTCGCTGCTCGCGGCGGGCGGCGTGTGCCTACTCGGGGCGGTGCTGACGCCGCGCAGCTGGCGTCGTGTCTTCGGCGCGACGGTCTGCGCGCTCGGCTTCGCGGCGGCGATCGTCTTCGCGGTGATCCTCTACACGCACTCGGCGGACGGGCACGGCGTGATCGGCGGCGCGATCCAGCGCGACCGGCTGGCCGCCATGGCGGCGGTCATCATCGCCGGAGCGGGCCTGCTGGCGATCGGCACCTCGTACTCCGAGCCGATGACCGACGACCACATCGCCGAGTACTACGCGCTGCTGGCGTGGGCGGGCGCGGGGATGGCGTTCCTCGTCAGCGCCAGCTCGCTGATGACGCTCTTCCTCGGGCTCGAGTGGTTCTCGATCAGCCTCTACATCCTCTGCGCGATCGACGTCAACCTGGTCGGGTCGCTCGAGGCGGGCCTGAAGTACCTGATCGTCGGCGGCTTCGGCTCGGCGATGCTGCTGTTCGGGTCGGCGCTCGTCTACGGAGCGACCGGGGCGCTGCGCTTCGGCGAGATCGCGAGCGCGGTCTCGGCCCAGCACCTGAGCCACGACGCGCTGCTCGTCGCGGGGCTCGCGCTGATGATCGGCGGCCTCGGGTTCAAGGCCTCGGCCGCGCCGTTCCACATGTGGACGCCCGACGTCTACGAGGGCGCGCCCACGCCGGTGACGGCGTTCATGTCGGCCGCGACCAAGACGGCCGCGCTCGTCCTGATGATGCGCGTGCTCGTGACCGCGTTCCCGCAGGAGGCGCGGCTCTGGACCGTGACCGTCGCCGTGCTGGCGTGCGCGTCGCTGGCGGTGGGGAACCTGGCGGCGCTCGTGCAGACGAACGTCAAGCGGATGCTCGCCTACTCGTCGATCTCGCACGCGGGCTTCATGTTGATCGCGATCGCCTCGAACAACGCGCTCGGCGGGCGGGCGCTGCTCTACTACCTGATCCCGTACTCGGCGATGTCGGTCGGCTCGTTCGCGGTCGTCGCCGCGCGAGAGCGGGAGCTGAACCGGCCGGTGACGGTCGAGGGGCTTTCTGGGTTCGGCTGGGAACGGCCGCTGCTCGGCGTGTCGCTGGGGGTCTTCATGCTCGGCTTCGCCGGGTTCCCGCTGACCGGCGGGTTCGTCGGGAAGTTCTACGTCTTCGCGGCTGCGTACAAGCACGGGTGGACGTGGCTCGTGATCGTCGGCGTCGCCGCGACGGCGGTCAGCCTCTACTACTACCTGGGCGTGATCCGGGCGCTCTTCATGCGCCCGGCCGCGGAGCTGCAGCTGGCGCCGGTGGTGGGCGGGTCACCGCCGGCCGAGCGGGTGCTCCAGGGGGCGGTTGCCGCTGCGCTCGTGGTGACCGTGGGCTCGTTCTTCGCGGTGCAGCCGCTGATCGACGTCGCGAAGCAGGCTGCGGACTCGATCTTCTAAGAAGTCACACAATCGGCACGAAGGCGTCACACACGCGTGCGCTCTTCCGCGGTACCGTCCCAAACCCCCACCCACCCGGGGTTAATTGACCGCTTAGGAGGGCCGGCGGCGCAGCTCGCCGACCAGGCCCGCGAGCGCCTGGATGCAGAAGATCGCCAGGCAGGCGATCACCGCCGAGCGGCCGAACGCAGGCACGGTCCCCTCGGAGAGCCGGGGCGCGCGCACCGCGGCTCCGGTCACCGTCAGCGCGACCACGACTCCCCAGAGCAGGGCGTGCAGCCGAGCGCCCCCGTCCTCGAGCGAGTCGCCGAACGCCTCCAGCGCGGCCACCGCCGCGGCCGGCACCGCCGCCAGCAGCGCGTAGAACGCGACGCCGTGCATCCCCGCCCCGTCCGCCGCCGCGGCCGCCAGCACGAGCGCGACCGGAATCCACCGACGAGTCATGGCCGGAGGTTCGGCGTGCGCGCCGCCGCTCCTTCGTTACGCTCACGCCACCCAGTGAGAAAGGAGCGCGCATGCCCGATGTGTCCGTGACGTGGCTCGGCCACGCCAGCTTCCGCATCGACTCGCCCGGCGGCAAGCGGATCTACGTCGACCCCTGGCTCGGCAACCCGAAGTGCCCGGATTCCGAGAAAGAACCGGAGCGGATCGACGTGATCGCGCTCACGCACGGGCACGGCGACCACGTCGGCGAGACGGTCGAGCTGAGCAAGCAGTTCGAGCCCGAGATCGTCGCCATGGTCGAGCTGAAAGGCTGGCTCGGCGGGCAGGGAGCGAGGACCGGCGACATGCCCGGCCCGAACAAGGGCGGCACGGTCGAGGCCGCGGGGGTCAAGTTCACGCTCGTGAACGCCTTTCATTCGAGCTCCAGCGACGACCTGACCTACCTGGGCGAGGCCGCGGGAATCGTGATCGAGCTCGAGAACGGCACGAAGCTCTACTTCGCAGGCGACACGTGCGTCTTCGGCGACATGCAGCTGATCGGCCGGATCTACTCGCCGGATGTCGCGGTCCTTCCGATCGGCGGCCACTTCACGATGGACCCGCGGGAGGCCGGCGTCGCGCTCGAGCTGCTCGGGACGAAGCGCTGCATCCCCTGCCACTACGGCACGTTCCCGCTCCTCGCCGGCACGCCGGACGAACTGCGCGAGCAAGCTCCGGGCGTCGAGGTGCTCGAGCTCGAGCCGGGGGAGACGACGACGGTTTGAGAGAGCGCTGGTTCGGCGCGACCGGCCGGCGGGTGCCGGAGATCGCGGTCGAGGGCGAGCTGGAGCTCGGCGACGCGCTCGTGCTCGATGACGTCTCCGACATGGATGCACTCCATGCTGCGCACGAGGCCGGACGGCCGGTGGTCGTCCGCGCCGGCTCGGCGGAAGCCATCAGGGATGCGCTCGCACGGCCCGAGGTCGCCTGCGTGCTCGTGCCCCCGGACCACCGCGAGCTGCTCGAACTCGACCTGACCGAGCTGACGTATGGCTAGACGCGTCGCCACGTACTCGATAGCCGCCTGCGACCTCGACGCGGGCCAGTGGGGCGTCGCGACCCAGTCCAAGTTCCTCGCGGTCGGCTCGGTCGTCCCGTGGGCGGAGCCCGGCGTCGGCGCGATCGCAACGCAGGCCTACGCGAACCCCCGTTACGGCCCGAACGGGCTGACGCTGCTCCGCGAAGGCCTGAGCGCCGAGGAAGTGGTCGAACGGCTCACCGCTGCCGATGACGGACGCGACCACCGCCAGCTTGGCGTGGTCGACGGCCAGGGGCGAGGCGCGAGCTACACCGGCTCGGAGTGCATGGAGTGGGCCGGCGGCCGGACCGGCGAGTGCTATGCGGCGCAGGGGAACATCCTCGTCTCGGCCGAGACCGTGGACGCGATCGCCGAGACCTTCGAGTCGAGCTCGGGCCCGCTCGCAACGCGGCTGCTCGACTCCCTCGACGCGGCCCAGGCGGCGGGCGGCGACCGGCGCGGCCAGCAGTCGGCGGCGCTCCTGATCGTCGAGCAGGACGGCGGCTACGCGTCGCTGTCGGACGTCGTAGTCGAGCTGCGTGTCGAGGACCACGAGCGCCCGCTGGAGGAGCTCCGCCGCCTTTACGGCCTGCACGACGCGATCTTCGGCAAGACGCCGTGGGAAGACTGGCTGGAAGTCGACGACGAGCTCGCCGGCGAGCTCCGCGAGCGCCTGGCCAAGCTCGGCTACGAGGGCGACCTCGAAAAATCGTTCTCTGCCTGGGCCGGGAAGGAGAATCTCGAGGAGCGCCTCGACGGCGTCAAGCGGGTCGACCCGGTCGTGCTCGAAGAGCTGAGAAGGCAGACGTGAGCGGACGCGTCGTTCACATCTCCGAGCTCGAGCTGTACCCGATCGAGGGCCAGGAGGGCCTGACGTTGCGGCCGGTCAGGCGGCACTTCGACATCCGCGCTTTCGGCGTCAACGCGTACACGGCGGAAGAGGCCGGCCAGCGCGTGGTCGAGGAGCACCGAGAGCAGGACGGCCATGAGGAGCTGTACGTCGTCGTCTCGGGCCGCGCGACCTTCATGGTCGACGGCGAGGAGCACGACGCCCCCGCGGGCACGCTCGTCCACTGCCCGCCCGGCACGCTCCGCGGCGCGATCGCGGCGGAGCCCGGAACGACGGTGCTCGGCATCGGCGCCAAGCCGGGCGAGGTCTTCGAGCCGTCGGGCTGGGAGTGGGCGTTCGTCGGCATGTCGCTCCTCGCGCAGGGCAAGGAAGAGGAGGCTCGCGCCGAGTTCCAGGCCGGGCTCAGAGCGCACCCGGGCGCGTGGCAGGGCCACTACAACCTTGCCTGCGCCGAGGCCAAGCTCGGAAGCCTCGACGCAGCCCTCGAGCAGCTCGAGCTTGCTGCGGAGATCGACCGCGAGGCGGTCGCGAAGTACGCCACCGAGGACTCCGACCTCGCGCCGCTGTTCGACGATCCGCGCTTCCTAGCGATCACCGGGCAGGCGGACCCCAACGGCACCGGCTCGTAGCGCCGGCACCGGGTCCGCCTCGGGCCGCGCGACCAGCAGCACCGCGCCGTAGCCGAGCTCGGCCACGAGGGAGTCGACGAGCAGCTGCAGGCCCAGCGCGAGCGCGAAGGCCTTGTGCGCATGCTCGCCCCCGAACGGGACGAGCTCGTCCTCGTCCGCGAGGCCTGCGATCACATCCCCGTAGGTGACCCGGCCCATCGAGACATCCGCGACCAGCGGGTCGCCCTCCGAGCTCGGGATCGCGATCGCCAGTGGGTTCGTCCCCGCCAGCTTCGGCCCGCCTTCGGGATGAGCCAGCCGCGCTGGAGACGTCGCCGTCAGCGCCGCGACGAGACCGCCCTCGGCGAGCTTGCGCCCCCAGTAGCCGAGCATGCCGGTCGGGAAGCAGCGCTGCGCGACAACCAGGCGCGCGTGCTCGGGTGGCTCGGCCAGCTGCGCCTCGACGATCGCGGCCAGGGTGAGGTAGCCGAGCGTGCCGTTGCCGTCCCACCGCTCGTAGCCCGGCTCGGAGAGGAGCCGCCGCGGCACGTGCGGCGGGGTCGAAGCCGACCGGACCGGTCTCCAGCCAGTCCACGCGCGAGAGCCCGTGCCCCTGCTTGCCCCGCCGCTCGGCGTCGAGGAAGTGCGCGGCCAGCGTCTCCGCGTCCGCCTCGGAGAACCCGAGTGTCATGAGCCGCTCGCGCACCATTCTCACGAAATCCTTACCGACGGTCACCGCTTTTTCGGTGCGGCGAACGTCTAAGTGATTGTTCAGCGGGGCTCAACGGTCAGAAGCCCCGGGGTCCGCTGGAAGCGGAAGGCGCCTCTCCGGGGGCGTCTTTCGCCTATTGGAGGACCGGCAGCGCCTTGACGATGCCGATGCCCTGCTCCCGCTTCGTCGCTGCGATCGCCTCGGCGATCTCCGTGATCGCTCGCGCAGGCTCCGCGTCCGGATCGCTCTCGACCAGCGGCTCGCCCGCGTCGCCGGATTCGCGCAGCCGCGCGTCGAGCGGCACGCGCCCGAGCAATGGGATCCCGAGATCGTCGGCCAGGCGCTGGCCGCCGCCCGTCCCGAACGCCTCGCCGCTCATGTTCTCGACCACTCCGAGCAGCCGCATGTTCGTCTTCTGCGCCATCAGCGCCGCGCGCGCCGCGACCTCCTGGGCCAGCGGCTGCGGCGTCGTCACGATCACGGCCTCGGCACGCGGAAGCAGCTGACCAAGCGAAATCGAGACGTCACCGGTGCCGGGCGGCATGTCGACGACGAGCGTGTCGAGCTCGCCCCAGTGGACGTCGGTGAGGAACTGCTCGAGCGCGCGGTGCAGCATCGGCCCGCGCCACATCACCGGCTGGTTGTCGTCGAGGAAGAAGCCGATCGACATCAGCTTGAGGTCGCCGCGAACCGGCGGAACGATCATCCGGTCGACGGCGACCGGCTTCTGGTCGATCCCGAGCAGGTGCGGGATCGAGTGGCCGTAGACGTCCGCGTCCAGGATCCCGGTGCGCTGCCCGAGCTTCGAGAACGCCGCCGCGAGGTTCGCCGACAGCGTGGACTTGCCGACGCCTCCCTTGCCGCTCGCGATCGCGAGCACGCGCGTGGAGCGGTCGAGCGCGATCCCCTTCGTCCGCTCGGTCACCGAGCCCCGCAGGCGGGCGGTCAGCGCCGAGCGCTCCTCGGGCGTCATGACGTCGAACTCGAGCTGGACACGGTCGACGCCGTCGATGGGCGCGAGCGCGCGGCCGACCTGCTCCTCGAAGCTCGACCGAAGCGGGCAGCCTGCGACCGTGAGCGCGATCTCGACGGTCACGTCGCCGCCGGCGATCGTGATCTCGCGAACCATGTCGAGCTCGACGACGTTGCGCTTGAGCTCGGGGTCGATCACCTGCTCGAGCGCTTTCAGGATCTCTTCTCGCGAAGCTTCCATCCGCGGTTGAGCCTAGCTGAGCCGGCGTTTGAGCCAGAGACCGTTCCGCACCGCATAGCCGTTCCGGTCGTTGTTGAAGTACGCGTAGACGTCTCCCTGGGCGGCCCACTCCTCGATCCGCCGCGCCCACTCTTCGAGCTCGGTCTTCGAGTAGTTCGAGTAGCGGCCCCGCGTGCCCTCGTGGAAGCGGATGAACGTCCAGTCGGCGGTCAGCTCGTGCGCCTGGAAAGGCCGCTTCGGCGTGTCGCCGATCACCAAGGCGACGCCGTGGGCGCGGAGCAGCTCGTAGACCTCCGGCACGAACCAGCTCTCGTGCCGGAACTCGAAGCAGTGCCGGCCGGGCGGCAGCTGCGCCAGCGCTTCGGCGAGTCGCTCGTCGTCGCGCCGGAAGGTGCCCGGCAGCTGCCAGAGCACCGGCCCGAGCTTCTGCGTCCCGACGAGCGGCCGGATCCGCGAGTAGAAGAGGTCGAGGCTCGGCGGCAGGTCGCGCAGCCGCTTGATGTGCGTCACGTAGCGGCTCATCTTCACGGCGAAGAGGAAGTCCGGCGGCGTCTCGTCGACCCACTTCGCGACCGCGGTCTCGCGAGGCAGCCGGTAGAAGGTCATGTTGATCTCGACCGTGTCGAAGTGCTCGGCGTAAAAGCCGAGCCAGCGCCGTGGCGCGAAGCGCGGCGGATAGAAGACGCCGTTCCGCCAGTGCTGGTAGTTCCAGCCCGAGCAGCCGATGCGGATCACGCGCTGAGACGGGCGAACAGCTCTGCGGCAACCTCCGGCGTCGCCGCTGCCACGACGCGCGAGCGGCCTTCGACGTCGAGCGGCGCGGCGCCGAAGGGCGGCGCCTCGGGCAGGTCGATCGCGAGGCCGCGCTCGCGCACGAGCAGCTGGGCTGCGGCGATATCGACCGAGCGGGCGCCTTTGAGCGAGCAGACGGCGTCCACGCGACCCGCCGCGAGGTGGCAGAGCGAGAGCGCCAGCGAGCCCATGATCCGCAGGCGATAGGCGAGGCCGACCATCGCCGCGGCCTTCTCGGCAACGGACGAGGTGAGGGTCGCCTCGAACGAGAGGATCTCGATCTCCTCGCGCGGCATCGTCGGCCCGAGCTCGGCACCGTTCAAGCGGGCGCCCTCGCCGCGGCGGGCCGTCCACTCCTCGCCCGAGCCGAAGTCGTGGACGAAGCCGAAGACGACGTCGTCCATCGTCTCGCCCTCCGCGATTGCGATCGAGAGGGCGAAGAACGGGATCTCGCGCTTCGCGTTGAGCGAGCCGTCGATCGGGTCGACGACGATGCGCAGGTTCCCGTCGCCGCGTAGCTCGCCGACCTCCTCGGAGACGATCGTCGCACCGTCGATCACGCGCAGGCGTTCGAGGATCACCCGCTCCGCGGCCGCGTCGATCGCGATCGTCTCGTCGCCGCCCTCGCCCGCACCGACGACCGGCTCGCGCTCGGCGCGCGTCGGCAGCTCGCGCAGCACGGCGTGCACGTCCTCGACCGCCGCGCGGCAGACGTTCAGCCAGTCGTCAGCCAAGCGGCAGGAACAGGAGGCCGGAGACGAGCTTCGGGTAGAAGTACGTGCTCTTCTGCGGCATGGTCTCGCCGCGCTTGGCGACCGCGAAGACGTCCTCGATCCGCGTCGGGCGCATCAGCACCGCGACCTCGGCGTCTCCTGCGTCGACCGCGCCGACCGCCTGCCGCCAGTCGGGCGTGTAGCTGATCCCCTCGTGGCCAAGGCGGTCGACGAGCTGCACGTCGAGCTCGTTCCCATCCACCGCCAGCTCGGAACGGCCGTCGCGGTAGACCACCGCGGCAGCGCGCTCATGCGGGACGGCCTCCAACGCCTCCAGCGCCGTGGCGGGATCGGCCAATGTCTCCGCCGCCGGCAACTGCTCCTGCGGCGCGCGCTCGAAGACCCGGTGCGTCGGGAAGATCGTCAGGCCCGGGTCGTCGAGGCTGACGAGCACCGCGAGGACGTCGACGTCCGGCCCGTAGGCGAGCGCGGTCTCGTAACGGTGGTGGCCGTCGGCGATCAGCAGCTGGCGTTCGGCGAAGGCCTCTTCGATCCCATTGGGCGGGAGCCGCCAGAGCCGCGCGCCTTCGACCTCGAGATCCGGGTCGCGCTCCGGCCGCCGCGCGACCGGCTCGCCCTCGTAGAGGAAGAAGAGCGGCTCGAGCTGCGCACGCGTCTCGCGCAGCAGGCGGAGGCGGCCCTCCTTCGGACCGCGGTGCGTGCGCTCGTGGGGCAGGACGACCCGCTGCTCGTACGGCTCGGCCCGCAGAGCCGCGACGAGCCCCTCGCGCGTGCGCGCGACCCCGTCCGGGCCGACGTAGTCCTGCGAGAGCCACCAGAAGCCAGGCTCGGGCTCCTCCTCGAGCACTCCCTCGGCGAGCCAATCGCGCCACAGCCGGCCTGCGTCGGCCTCGTCGTCCGGCAGCGTCAGGTTGACGACGTTGTGCGGGCTCGTGGCAAGGAAGCGCTCCCGCTCCTCGCGCGAGATCACGTCGTAAGGCGGGGCGACGAGGCTCCCGAGCGGCCCTGCCGCCTCGGAGTAGCGGACCGCCTGAAACGGCTTGACCTCGGCCATCGCGGGCCGAGCCTAGCATCGCTCGATCCCTGGCCGGCGCGGCCTGTCCGGGCAGAGCCCGGCCCCTCCCCGCCTGCCTTCGCTGGCGGCACGCTGCTCTCCGGGGCCGTGTTAAGAACACTGTCCCCTCCGGCATCGCACCACCAGCAAAGGCCCAGGAACCGAGCGATTTCATCCGGCTTCGGGCCTAGACTCGGCGCGTGAGCGCGATTGCATCCCTCGCCGAGGACCGGGTGGTCGAGGGCGTCTACGCGGTCGCGCGCAAGGAGCGGCGGCGCACGAAGGCCGGCGCGCCCTACCTCGCGCTCGAGCTGGTCGACCCCAGTGGGCGAATCGAGGCGCGCGTCTGGTCGGACGTGGAGCTGCTCGACGCACGGTTCGGGGAGGGCGATGCCGTCCACGTCCTCGGCCGGGTCGAGCGCTTCCGCGACCGGCTCCAGCTCGACGTTCGCTCCCTCGAAGCGGCCGAGGCCGACCCGGCGGAGCTCGCGCCCGCGATGCGCAGAGACGCCGCGGAGCTCGACGGCTTCCTCGAGTTCCTCGCTTCGGAGATCGCGCATCCCGGCCTGCGCGAGACGGTCGGGCGCTTCATCGCCGACGAGCCGCTGCGCGCGGCCCTGCGCGGGCTACCGGCAGCCGAGACGCACCACGCCTATGCCGGGGGGCTGCTCGAGCACACGGTCGGCGTCGCGACGCTCTGCCGCGAGGCGGCTCAGCTGCACCCGCGCCTGCGAACGGATCTCCTGCTCGCGGCCGCGCTGCTGCACGACGTGGGCCGGACGCGCGAGCTCGAACGCGGCCCGACCTTCCGCCAGACGGAGGAGGGCCGCCTGCTCGGCCACGTCCATCTCGGGTTGCGGCTGATCGAGGAGCGCGCGACCGCGCTGGAGGCGGACGCGCGGGCCGAGCTGCTGCACGCCGTCGCCGCGCACCACGACGCGCGCGCCGCCAGAACCGCCGAGGCGAGCGTCCTCTACCACGCGAATCAGCTCGACGCGACTGCGGCCACGCGCCCGGTCGACTGACCCGGCCCGCCAAGGGCGAACGCGAGCTGCTCGACCGCTTCCGGCACCAGCCGGTAGTGCACCCAGGTTCCGCGCTTCCTAGCGACCTCGACGAGCCCGGCTTCTCGCAGGATCCGCAGGTGATGCGAGACGGTCGGCTGCGACAGGCCGAGCCGGAACTCGCAGACGCAGACGTCCTCGGCGCCCGCGAGCCGGTTGACGATCGCCACGCGGGCCGGGTCGCCCAGCGCCTTGAAGCGGGCGGCCAGCCGCTTCGCCTCTGCGCTCGGCAACGGCGGCGCGCCCGGCGAGCAACACGGCTGGTTCAGGATCTTGAGCTGTGCTTGCATTGATGTTTATCAATGTATCATGCGCCCAGCGATCGAAAGGAGGACGCATGAGCTGTTGCGACGACTGCTGCGGCGGCGGCGTGCTGCTAGCCGACGTTGAAGCGGACGTTCAGGACGTCACCGTCCGCGACGACGTACGTCTTGCCCTCCACGCGCTCGAGGCCCTGGCGCCGGGCCTCGGCGCGGGAGCCCGCCTCGGAGAACTCCTTCCAGGGGATCACCTCGCAGCGGATGAAGCCCCGCGCGATGTCGGTGTGGATCGCCTCTGCGGCATCGAGCGCCGTCTCGCCGCGCGTCAGCGTCCAGGCCCGGGTCTCGGTCGGCCCGGCCGTGAAGAACGTGATCAGGTCGGCCGCCGCGAAGATCTCCCGCAGCACGGACTCGAGCGCCGACGGCCCGTCACGGAACTCCGCCGCCTCCTCCGGCGGCAGCTCGGCCAGCTCGGCCTCGAGCTTGAGATCGATCCCGCCGGGCCCGTTCTCGATCATCACCAGCGGCTTGGTCGTCAGCGGCTCCAGCTCGCGCGGAAGCGTGCCCGGGTACTCGGAAAGCAGGTGCCCGGCCTCGGCGTGAGCGAGGACGCGCTCGAGCTCCGAGACCTCGTCGCGTAAACGCGGATCGCCCGACTTCGCCTGCTGGCGCACCCGCTCGAGCCGGCCCTCGACGTGGTCGCGGTCGGAGACGACGAGCTCGAGCAGGAGCGCCTCGCGGTCGGCGGCCGCGTCACGCGTCCCGGAGAACGCGTCCACGACGCCGAGGAGCGCTTCCGTCTGCCGCAGGTTGCCGAGCAGCGTCTGCCCCGTTCCCGGCACGTCGATGAGCTCGAGCGCGACAGGCGTGATCTTCGCCGAGGCCTCGATCCGGGCGACAGGCTCGAGCCGCTCGTCGGGAATCGGAACCGTCCCGACCGGCCCGTGCCCGCCGCCCGTCAGCGCTGCGAACAGCGTCGACCTGCCGGAGCCGGGCAGCCCCACGATCCCAACACGAAGCACGCCTCTAGCCTGACGAGATCTGCTTCTGCAGGGAGGCGAGCGCGCGGTGCTGGAGCGACTTCACCGCGCCTTCGGTCTTGCCGAGGATCGTCGCGGCCTCGCCGTTCGAGAAGCTGAAGACGAACTTGAGCGTCAGCACCTGCTGCTGCTCGTGCGAGAGGTTCTCGATCAGCTCGAGCATGCTCTTGCGGCCGATCGACTGGAACGCGGCCTCTTCCGCGGAGCTCTCGGCCTCGAGCGGCTCGGGCACTTCTTCCTCCGGCTGCCAGCGGCGCGTCGCGCGGAAATGGTCCATCGCGAGGTTGTGCGCGATCCGGAAGAGCCAGGCGGAGAACGGCGCCGACTTCCAGCGGAACCGCCCGATCGCCTCGAGCATCCTGAGGAACGTCTGGGTCGTCAGGTCCTCGGCGTCGTGCCGGTTGCCGACGCTCAGGTGGAGGTAGCTGTAGATGCGGTCGAAGTGGAGGAGATAGAGCTCCTCCAACGCATCCCGCTCGCCTTCCTGTGCGCGGGCTACGAGCTCACGCACGTCTGCGGCACGGTCCGTCGGGCTCGGTGCGGACACCGCCATTACCTTAGGCATGCCCCGGGAGGGTGCGGGCCTAACTACGGCGTGAAACCAACACGAGACTCACGCGAAAACCGTTTGACGTAGACGACCTTGGCGAGCGCGACCGAATAGCGGCCGTCCTCGCTCTCCAGCGCGAACGCGCCGCCCGCCGCGGCGCCGTCCAGGGCGCGCTCCAGCTGGTTGGCCATCTTCGAGGGCACGAGCACCGACAGCACCTGGCCGCCGTCGAAGGCGACCTCGACCCTGACCTGCTCGTCAGCCATCGCTCACGATCTCCGCGAGGACTCCGTGCAGCGAATCCGGGTGGACAAACGCAACCTCGAGCCCGAACATGCCGCGCCGCGGCCGCTCGTCGATCAGCTCCGCGCCCCCGGCCGAGAGCTCGCCGAGCGCCTCCCCGACGTCGTCAACCTCGTAGGCGACGTGGTGCATGCCGGGCCCGCGCTTGGCCAGGAACTTGCCGACCGGCGTCTCGTCTCCCAGCGAGGCAAGCAGCTCGACGCGGCCGGAGCCGACGCGCAGCGAGGCCGCCTCGACGCCCTGGTCCGGCACGAGCTCGCGATGCTCGAGCCGCGCGCCGAGCAGCCGCTCGTAGGTGGCGACTGCCTCGTCGAGATCCTCGACCGCCATGCCGAGGTGATGGATTCCGCGCGGCTCCACGCCGCGATGTTAGTCAGCCGCGCTACTCCGCCGCGACGATGCGGACGGTGCCGACCGTTTCAGACGACTGTGACTCGGCCGCGGTCCCCTCGAGCAGCTCGGCGAGCTCGTCCTTGTCGAGCGTCTCCTTCTCGAGCAGCGCGAGCGCGATCCGGTCGAGCGACGGGCGGTGCTTCACCAGCAGGCGCAAAGCCTCTGAAAACGCCTCGTCTGTCAGTCGCGCCTGCTCGTGGTCGCGCATGGCCTTCGTCTCTTCCGACAGCGCGTAGTTGTCTGCGCGCATGGTGCGCGAGACCGCGGCGTTGGACATCCCGTAGTCGAAGACCATGGCCCGGGCGAGCTCGGTCGCCTTCTCGAGGTCGTTCGCGGCGCCGTTCGTGACCCGCCCGAAAACGACCTGCTCGGCCGCGCGGCCGGCGAGGAAGACCTTCAGCAGGTCCTCGAACTCTTCCGTCGTGTGCAGGTAGCGCTCCTCGCTCGGCAGGTTGAGCGTGTAGCCGAGCGCGTTCCCGCGCGAGACGATCGTCACCTTGTGCACCGGCAGCAGGTCGCCGGTCAGGTGCGACATGACCGCGTGGCCGGCTTCGTGGTAGGCGACGATCCGCCGCTCCTTCTCGGTCATCACCTTGCGCTGCTGGAGGCCGGCGACGACCCGCTCCATCGCCTCCTCGAAGTCGATCTGGTGAAGCACCGTCTGCTCCTTGCGGCCGGCGAAGATCGCTGCTTCGTTCGCGATGTTCTCCAGCTCGGCGCCGGTGAGGCCCGCGGTCTGGCGCGCGACCGACTTGAGGTTGACGTCGTCCGCGAGCGGCTTGCCGCGCGTATGGACGCCGAGAATCGCCTCGCGGCCGGCGAGGTCGGGCGTCGCGACCAGCACCTGCCGGTCGAAGCGCCCGGGCCTGAGCAGCGCGGAGTCGAGATCCTGGAGCCGGTTGGACGCGCCCATCACGATCACCTGGTCGCGGGCCTCGAAGCCGTCCAGCTCGACGAGGAGCTGGTTCAGCGTCTGGTCCTGCTCACGCGAGAAGCCGTGACCGGTGCGCTGGCTTCCGACCGCGTCGAGCTCGTCGATGAAGACGATCGAGGGCGCGTTCTTGCGCGCCTCCTCGAACAGCTTGCGGATCCGCGCCGCGCCGAGGCCGGCGAACATCTCGACGAACGCCGACGCGCTCTGCGCGAAGAACTTCGCGCCCGCCTCGCTCGCGATCGCCTTCGCGAGCAGCGTCTTGCCGGTGCCAGGAGGACCGTAGAGCAGGATGCCCTTCGGGACGCGCGCGCCAAGCCGGCCAAAGCGGGCCGGTTCGCGCAGGAAGTCGATCACCTCGTGGAGCTCGTTCTTTGCCTCGTCGAGCCCCGCGACGTCGTCCCAGGAAACCTTCGAGTCCGACGTGATCGTCTTCGCGGCGGTCACGCGCGGCATCACCTGCAGCGTGCGCCAGAGGATGTAGACCATCAGGGTCAGCAGCACCCCAAAGAGCAGCGGGAGCCAATTCGCGAACTCGTCGCGGAACGTCACCAACCAATCCATCCTGTCTCGTTATGTGCGGGTTTCCGGCCCGCGTCAACCGCGGCGCGTGCCGACGATCGCCGCGGTCTCGGGCGTCGTCAGGAGCTCGAGCGCCGCGATTTCGGGATGGTTGAGCCAGAACTCGCGCACCACGTCGTGCGTCTCGCGGCCGGGCGTGAGGTCGTCCATCACGATCGTCGCGCCGGGGGCGAGCAGCCCTACGACCTGCTCGCCGTCGACCTCCGGGTGCTGCTTGCCGCCGCCGTCGTAGAAGAGCAGGTCGAACGGCGCCTCCGGCGGCATCAGCTCGTGCCAGTCGCCCTGGAGCACGCGAAGGTTCTCGTCCTCGGCGAAGAGCTCCGCCGACGCCGCGGCGAGCGTCGGATCGAGCTCGACCGTGACGAAGGGAACGCCGGGCGGCAGCGCCGAGACGATCCACCCCGCCCCGACACCGCAACCGGTGCCGAGCTCGCCGACCCTGGTGCGGCCCCGCTGGGCGGCCAGGACGTGCAGGAGGCGCCCGACCTCCGGGATCGACGAGTGCGTGAACCCGAGCCGGCGCTCGAGCTCGAGCGCCCGCGTGACGAGGGCAGGCTCCTGCACGTCTCTAGACTAGGCCGCGTGCTCCCGGTTCCCTCCCACTTCGAGCCGGAGAGGGTCGGCGAGGTCTGGCGCGTCCCGTACGAGGAGCGCGCGCAGGAGGGCGAAGAGTGGGCGCGCGAGCACTCGCTGCAGCCGGCCTCGGAGGACGAGCTGCGTCTCTGCCTCGTGGCGGTCGACGTCCAGAACACCTTCTGTGTCCCGGACTTCGAGCTCTTCGTGGCCGGCCGCTCGGGGACGGGGGCGGTCGACGACAACCGCCGGCTCTGCGAGTTCCTCTACCGGAACCTGGACGCGATCACGCAGGTCGTGCCGACGCTCGACACGCACCAGGCCATGCAGGTCTTCCACGCCGTCTGGCTCGTCGACGACGAGGGCCGGCATCCCGAGCCGTACACGCTGATCTCGGCGGAGGACGTGGCCGCCGGGCGGTGGCACGTCGACCCGGGCGTCGCGGAGGCGCTGGGCCTCGATCCTGCGTACGCCGAGCGCCACCTCGCGCACTACACGAGCGCGCTCGCGGAGACAGGCAGGTACGAGCTCACCATCTGGCCGTACCACGCGATGCTGGGCGGGATCGGGCACGCGCTCGTGTCCGCGGTCGAGGAGGCGATCTTCTTCCACGCGATCGCCCGCCGTTCGCAGCCGGACTTCGAGCCGAAGGGCCGGCTGCCGCTCACGGAGCACTACTCGGTGCTCGGCCCGGAGGTCACGCGTGGGCCGGACGGCGAGCTGCTCGGCGAGAAGAACTCGCCTCTGCTCGAGAAGCTGTTCTCATACGACGCCGTCGTGATCGCGGGACAGGCGAAGAGCCACTGCGTGGCGTGGACGATCGACGACCTGCTCAGCTCGCCGTTACGAAGGCATCGCGGAGAAGGTCTACCTGCTCGAGGACTGCACTTCCCCGGTCGTCGTGCCGGGAGTCGTCGACTACACGGACGAGGCGGATGCGGCGTTTCGCCGGTTCGCGGAGGCGGGCATGCACGTCGTCCGCTCGACGGAACCGATCGAGAGCTGGCCCGGAATCGCCGCCTCGGCCCGCGCCTAGGCCGGGCGCGTCAGTCGACGAGCTCGAGCCGCGGGCTCGGCCGGTAGTGGCGACCCGCCTTCGCCGACGGACGGCCGTCGGTCATCACGATGTCGGCGGTGTAGTCGTTCTCGCCGCGGATCAGCGCCGAGCCGACGCCGTACGAGTCGACGGGTACCCCGAGGCGCTCGAACTCGCGGATGCGATCGACGGTGAAGCCGCCGGAGGCGACGATCTTGACGTGCTCGAAGCCGTCGCCGTCGAGCGCCTCGCGCACCTTCCGCACGAGCCGCTCGTTGACGCCGCGCGGCTCGAAGTCGCCCAGCTCGTCCCAGAGCGAACGGTCGACGAGCTGCCCGGAGGTGTCGAGCCGCACGCCCCAGAGCCGCGGCCCGAGCGCCCGCGCCACCTCGAGCGCGGTCCGCACCGAGTCGTTCTCGAAGTCGACCAGCACCGTCAGGTTGATGCCCGGATCCGAGTGCTCGGCGAACTTCGTCGCGGCGAGCACGGTGTTCCCGCCGTAGGACGCGATCAGCGCGTGCGGGACCGTCCCCACGCCGCGGCCGCCCCACCAGGAGGCCTGCGCGTCGGAGGTGACGCCGATCTCCGTCCCGCAGACCTGGCCCGCGACGTAGGCCGCGTAGCCGTCGCCCGTCTGCACGCGGTGGTGGTCGTGCCGGGCCGGCATGAAGATGATCGGCTTGCCATTCGCCGCCTCGAGCACGCGCACGACGTTGCTCGTGATCAGCGTTCGCCGCGCGAGCACCCCGAGGTAGACGGTCTCGAGGTGGGCGAAGCCGGTGTAGTCGCCCTCGATCGTCAGCACGGGCTCGTAGGGCTCGAGCCGGTCGCCGTCGTGGAGCGCGTGGACGGTCAGGTCGTCCCAGTCGTCAGCGCAGAGCTTGAGCACCGCGATCGCCTCGTCGATCCCGCCGAGGTACGAGTGCTTCTTCTGGAAGGCCTGCATGACGACCCGCGGATGGCGCCCGTCGCGCAGCAGCATCTCGCGCGTGTGGTTGAAGTAGGCGTCGGTGTAGTAGCCCTCCCGCATCTTCTCGACGGGGAGCTCGAAGACCTCCGGCGGGAGCCGCTTAGTTCGTGTTCTCTCCATCGGCCTCACGCTCGAGCTCGAGGCAGCGGGCGAGCGCGGCCTCCGCGACCTCGAGCTGCTCCGGGGTCGGCTCGGCGGTGGCGATGCGGTGCTGGAGCTCGTGGCCCGGCTTCGCGAGGGCCTGGGCGAGCGGGTTGTCCGGGTTGCGCACCATCCAGCCGAAGATCTCGGTCGAGGCCGCCATCGCTCCGAGCTGCCCGGCGATGCGGGCCGGCGCGCGCAGGTGTGCCGGAGCGCGCGTGGCGAGTGCTCCGGCGACGGCCGAGCTCGCGATCATCGGCCCGAGCATGTGCGAGCCGCAGCGCTCGTGCTCGCGCGCCCGCGGTGCGCCGTGCTCGTAGCTGCCGATCGAGATGTGCTCCGCGCCGTGGTAGGCGGCGAGATCCGAGCCACGCAAGGCCAGCACCGCCGGCACCGCGGAGAGCAGCCCGCCGACGAGCTCGCGGGCGAACGGGTTCAGGCTGCGCGAGGACTTGACGACGCGCACCGTCACCGCGGTCGCGATCATCGCCGCGAGCACGCCGCGCCGCTGGAACGGCAGCCGGGCCTCCGGCAGGCGCCGCTTGATCATCGGCAGCAGCAGGAACACTTCCGCCAAGCGCGCAGGGCCGCGCAGAACCGGGGATGAGACCTTGCTGGCGCGCAGCGGCTTGATCTCGCCGACCACCTGGAGGTCGCCGTCCTCGGTGCGGACCGCGCAAGCCCAGGCGTTCGGGCCGTGCACGAGCACGCCGTTCAGCAGCGCCATCCCGCCAAGGCGGATCTTGTCCTCGCTCATGCGGTCAGCCTAGCCGCAGAGCGTCAGGGCAACGTGCCGGAAGCAGTCGACCCCGAGCTCGAGGTCCTCGACCGCGATCCGCTCGTCGGCGGAGTGGATCAGCCTCGCCGCGACCTGCGCGTCCATCGCCCGGCTCGGGAAGAAGCCGTACACGACCGTCCCGAACGCCTCGCGCAGCCAGTGGCTGTCGGTGAAGCCCGGGACGCAGACCGGAACCGCCGCTGCCTCCGGCTCCGTCGACGCGACCCAGCTCTGGACCGCGTCCCACAGCGGGCCTTCGAACGGCGAGCGCGTCCCGCCCCGGCCCTCGGCCCACTCGAAGTCGAAGTCTCCCTCGCCGAGCACCTCTCGCAGCACGGGCTCGACCTCGGCCTGCGTCTGGCCCGGCAGCAGCCGGCAGTCGACGAACACCTCGCAGGTGGACGGGATCACGTTCCCTCGCTCGGAGGCGGAGATCATCGTCGGCGAGAGCGTGAACGAGAGCAGCGGCTCGAGCAGCTCCGCGGCGAACGGGTCGAGCTCGCGCGCCAGGTCGAGCGCCTGCGAAGCCTCGAGCTTCTGCCCGGCGATCGCCTCGACGAGCGCCTCCGCCTCGCCCTCGAGCCTCAGCGCGGGCCGGTACTCGGCCAGGCGCTCGATCAGCGGAGCGGCCTTGTTCAGCGCGTTGTCGGCGATCCCGGGCATCGAAGCATGGCCCGCCCGGCCGTGGACGATGAGGCGGAACGGCGAGCTCATCTTCTCCGCGCTCGCACAGAGGTAATACGGCCGGCCCGCGAGCTCCACGCGCTCGCCGGCGCCCTCGTTGAGGGCGTAGTCGGCCCGAACCGCGTCGGGGTGCTCGCGGCAGAGCCACTGCATGCCGAAGCCGTCGCCGACCTCCTCGTCGGCGGCCGCCACGAAGATCAGGTCGCCGCTCGGCTCGAAGCCCTCCCGCGCGAGCGAGGCGATCGCGACCGCGCTGGCCGCGACCTCGCCCTTCATGTCGAGCGCGCCGCGGCCCCAGATCTCGCCGTCGCGCAATTCGCCGGACCACGGATCGACCTGCCACTCGGCGGGATCGGCCACGACCGTGTCGGTGTGCGAGAGCAACAGGAAGCTCGACCCGCCGCCGCGGCCCGGGATCCGTGCGACGAGGTTCGCCCGCTCGGGCACCTTGGCGTAGAGCTCGCTCTCGACACCGCTCTCGGCCAGGTAGTCGCGCAACAGCTCGGCGGCCGCGGTCTCGTTCCCCGGCGGGTTGACGGTGTCGAGGCGGATCAGCTCTTGCAGGAGCTCCGTGGCCTCGGCGCGCAGCGAGTCAGTCGTAGTCGCCAGGCTCGGGAGCATACTTCCCGAGATGAGCGATCTCTTCGCCGACGCGGCGCGCGAACGGATCAACGAGCTGGCGCCGCTCGCCTCGCGCCTGCGGCCGCGCACGCTCGACGAGTTCGTCGGCCAGGAAGACGTGCTCGGCGAGCACTCGGCTCTGCGCCTGGCGATCGCCGAGGACCGGGTCGGCTCGATGATCCTCTACGGGCCGCCCGGCAGCGGCAAGACGACGCTCGCGCGAATCGTGGCCGAGACGACCGGCGCGGCGTTCGAGGAGCTCTCCGCGGTCTCTGCGACCGTCGCGGACGTGCGCGCCGTGCTCGCGCGGGCGCGCGACCTGCTCGGCGGCTCGGGCCGGCGGACGATCCTCTTCCTCGACGAGATCCACCGCTTCAACAAGGCGCAGCAGGACGCGCTCCTGCCCGCCGTCGAGGAGGCGCTCGTGACGCTGATCGGGGCGACGACCGAGAACCCGTACTTCGAGGTCAACTCGGCGCTGCTCTCGCGCTGCCAGATCTACGAGCTCGATCCGCTGTCTGAGGCAGAGCTCGCGCTGATCGTGCGGCGCGGGGCCGATGCGCTCGAGGCCAAGCTCGACGACGAGCTCGTGGCGCTCGTCGCTCGGCGCGCCGGCGGCGACGGGCGGAACGCGCTCAACATCCTCGAGCTGGCGGCCCAGACCGCGCGCGCCGAGGGTGGTGCGGTCACGGCCGAGCACGTCGAGGACGCGGCCAGGAAGCGACCGCTTGTCTACGACAAGGGCGGCGACGCGCACTACGACTTCATCTCCGCCTTCATCAAGTCAATGCGGGGGTCGGACCCCGATGCCTCTGTGTACTACCTCGCCGCGATGCTCGAAGGCGGCGAGGACGCGCGCTTCATCGCGCGGCGGATGATCGTGCTGGCCTCGGAGGACATCGGCAACGCCGACCCGCGCGCCCTGCTCGTCGCCGTCGCGGCTGCGCAAGCGGTCGAGCACGTCGGCCTGCCGGAGGCGCGGCTGAACCTCGCTCAGGCGGCGATCTACCTCGCCCGTGCGCCGAAGTCGAACGCGTCGTATGTGGCCATCAAGGAGGCAGCCGCCGACGTGCGCGAGCACGGCCACATCCGCCCGCCGGACGCGCTGCGCGACGCGAGTTACAAGAGCGCGCGCAAGCTCGGGCGCGGCAAGGGCTACGTCTACCCGCACGACGACCCGCAGGGCTTCGACGTCGACTACCTTCCAGAGCAGCTCCAAGGACGCACCTACTACCGGCCCAGCGGCTCGGGCGAAGAGGAGGCGAGCGATGGCGACTGAGAAGACAGCACACGCGACGTGGGAGGGAGACCTCGCGCACGGCTCCGGCCATGTCACGAGCGGCACCGGTTCCGTCGACGCCGACATGACCTGGTCGGCTCGAGCGGAGGATGTCGAGGGCCCGAGCCCCGAGGAGCTGATCGCGGCCGCGCACGCGACCTGCGTCTCGATGGCGCTCGCGGCCGGCCTGACTCGCGCGGGAACGCCACCTCAAAAGCTCGAGACCGAGGCGACGACCGCGTTCGAGAAGGTCGGCGAGGGCTTCAAGCTGACCTCGATCCGCCTGACGATCCGCGGTCAGGTGGACGGCGTGGACGAGGACGCTTTCCGCGAGGCGGCCGAGGGAGCGAAGGAGAACTGCCCGGTCTCGCAGGCGCTCAAGGGGAACGTCGAGATCTCGCTCGACGCCGCGCTCGGCTAGTCCGAGCCGCGCTCGATCCGCTTCGCGGCCATCGCCCCGAAGCCGCCGCCCATCCCGCGGTATGCGTCGGCGGCCCGCTGCACGTCGTACTCGGTGCGGCGGAACGTGAAGTCGCCGTCGTCGTAGGTCGCCCAGGCCGAGCGCGTGTCGCCGTCGAGCGGCATCCCGACGCTTCCCGGGTTGAGCAGGTTCGTGGCGTCCGGGCCGGGACGGCGGAACTGCTGGTGGCTGTGCCCGAAGACGACCGTGCGGTCGCGCACGCCGTCGAGCATCCGCGCCTCGTCCTCCTGCGGCTCGGGCGCGAAGCTCTCGACGTCCGAGAGCGGCGAGCCGTGGACGTAGAGCACCCCGTCGAGCTCGGCCTGCGGCGGGAGGTTGTACAGCCAGTCGACCACGTCCTCGGGCAGCCCGCCGGTGAAGAGCTCGTACGACGACATCACTTCCGGCCGGTCGAGCGGCGGGTCGCGCAGCCAGCGCTCGCCGTTGCCACGGATCCAGGTCGCGTTCTCCAGCTCCCGCAAGCGGGCGAGCGTCTCGAGCGGCCACGGGCTCGGCGTGCCGTAGTCGCCGCCGAGCAGCCAGCGGTCGACGCCGAGCTCGTCCGCCTGCGCGAGCACCTGCTCCAGCGCCGGCAGGTTCCCGTGGATGTCGTAGAGCACGCCGAGCATGCCTCGATAGTCTCACCTGCGTGAAGATCGTCTGCCTCCTCAAGCAGATCCCGCGGCCCGACGCGATCGAGTTCGACCAGGAGACGAAGTCGCTCAAGCGCGAGGGCGTCCCGCTCCTGCTCAACCCGTTCGACGCCTTCGCGGTCGCGCACGCGGCCCGGCTGCGCGACGAGCACGGCGGCGAGGTGGTCGCGATGACGATGGGCCCGCCGCAGGCCGAGGAGGCGCTCCGGCTGGCGCTCGCGCTCGGCGCCGACCGCTGCATCCACCTCTCCGACCGGCTGTTCGCGGTGGCCGACACGCTCGGCACCTCGCGGACGCTGGCCATGGCGATCGGCAAGGAGGGTGCCGACCTCGTGCTCTGCGGGCGCAAGACGCTCGACTCCGAGACGTGGCAGGTTCCGCCGGAGGTCGCGGCGTTCCTCGGTTGGAGCCAGGTGACGAACGCGATCTCGCTCGACGCCGCCGGCGGCAAGCTGCAGGCGCGGCGGCTCGGCGACGAGGGCGAAGAGGTCTACGAGCTCGACCTGCCGGCCGTCTGCTCCATGGGCGCCCCGCCTGAGGGCGCGGTGCTCGGGGTCGAGCCGGTCGCGGAGGGGCCGATCGAGGTCTGGGCCGCTGCCGATCTGGTCCCGGATGCGAAGCCCGGCGACAAGCGCTTCGGGCAGACGGGCTCGCCGACCCGCGTGCTGGCCGTGCGCGACGTCTCTCCCGAGCGGATGCGGGAGCTCTTCACCGAGCCGGCCGAGGCCGCCGCGCGGGTGCGAGCCCTGCTGGACGAGCGGCCCGCCCCGGAGACGGACTGGGAGAAGCCCGAGCGGCTCGGCGAGCAGCCGGGCGCCTCGTACGACTGCTGGTCGCTGATCGAGCTGGTCGAGAACCGTCCCGCGCGGGTCTCGCTCGAGCTCGTCGCGAAGGGCCGCGAGCTCGCGGGGAAGCTCGGCGGCAAGAACGTCGCGCTGCTGCTCGGGCACGGGCTCGACGGCGCCGCGCGCGAGGTCGCCCGGCGCGGAGCCGAGGAAGTCGTGGTCGCGGACGACCCGGCGCTCGCCGAATACGAGCCGCTCGTCTGGGCCGGCGCGCTGGCGGAGGTGCTCCGGCGCGAGCGTCCACACGTCCTGCTGATCCCCTCGACAAGCCGCGGCCGAGACTACGGCCCGCGCGCCGCGGGCGAGCTCGAGCTCGGGATGACCGGCGACTGCGTCGGCCTCGGGATCGACAAGGCCGGCCGCCTGATCCAGTCCAAGCCGGCCTACGGCGGCAACATCGTCTCGGTGATCATGGGCGCAACGACGCCGCAGCTCGCGACCGTGCGGCCGCGGATGTTCGAGCCGCTGGACCCGCGCGACGGAGAGGACGCTGAGGTACGGCGCTTCTCGTTCGAGGCGCTCCCGGAGCCGGGCTCACGCCTGCTCGAGCGCGTCGGCGAGGACCGCGCCTTCGACCTCGACGAGGCAGAGATCGTGATCGCCGCCGGTGCCGGAGTCGGCGACGGGATGAGCGAGCTGCGGGGCGTCGCGGACGAGCTCGGAGCGGCGGTCGGGGGCGACCGTCACGCGCGCGAGGCGGGCCTCGTCGGGCACGCGCGGCAGCTCGGCCTGTCCGGGCGCGCCGTCGCACCGCGGCTCTACATCGCCGTCGAGACCGAAGGGGACTTCGACCACGCCGCGGCGTCGGTCAAGGCCGCCGTGATCGTCGTCTTCAAGAGCTCGACCGAGCCCGTGACGGGAACGGCCGACGTGGCGATCGCCGGCGACTGGCGCGAGACGCTCCCGGCCTTCGCGCAAGCACTGGCCTGATGCTGCTCAACCTCCACGAATGGGGCGACCGGGACGCTCCGGCGATCGTCTGCCTGCACGGCATCACCACGCACGGCCGGCGCTTCCGCCGGCTGGCCGAGGAACGGCTCGCCCACCGGTTTCGAGTGCTCGCGCCGGACCTCCGCGGCCACGGCCACTCGGGCTGGGAGCCTCCCTGGAACCTGAGCACGCACCTCGCGGACGTGCTCGAGACGGTGGACGCGGCCGGCGTCGGGCGCGCAACCTGGCTCGGCCACAGCTTCGGCGCGCGGCTGATCCTCGAGCTCTGCGCCCGCGAGCCCGAGCGCGTCGAGCGGGCTGTGCTCCTCGACCCGGCGATCCAGATCCTGCCGCACGTCGGGCTCGACTTCGCGCAGGAGGCCGCGGCCGACCACCCGTTCGAGACTGCGGAGGAGGCGATCGACGCCCGGCTCGCAACCGGCGCCCCGACGCCGCGGGAGTTTCTCGAAGAGGAGGCGCGCGAGCATCTCGAGCTGTACCCGGACGGCCGCCTGCGCTGGCGCTACTGCCGTGCCGCGGTCGCCACGGGCTACGGCGAGCTCTGCACCGAGCCGCCGCCGCCGACCGTCCTGCCGGAACCGTCGCTGCTCGTCCACGCCGAGCAGTTCGGGCTCGTGCGCGAGGACCAGCTCGAGGAGTACGAACGCACGCTCGGCGACCGCCTCGAGGTCGTCGCCGTGCCCGGCGGGCACATCGTCTACTGGGACGCCTACGAAGAGACCGCGGACGCGGTGGAGCGCTTCCTGGCCTAGAGGATGCGGGCGCCGAGCGCGCTGGCGACGAGCTCGACGGCCAGCTTGGCGGTCTCGTTCTCGCGATCGAGGATCGGGTTCACCTCGACGACCTCGAGCGAATCCGCGAGCCCCGACTCGGAGACGAGCTCCAGGGCGAGATGCGCCTCGCGGTAGGAGAGCCCGCCGCGCACCGGCGTCCCGACACCCGGCGCGACCTCGGGATCGAGCACGTCCAGGTCGAGGCTGACGTGAACGAAGCCGTCGCCCGCGACGTGCTCGAGGGCGACGCGCATCACCGGCTCCACGCCGAGCCGGTCGAGGTCGCTCATCGTGTAGACAAGCGCATCGAGCTCGGCCAGCAGCTCGCGTTCGGCCTCGTCGAGCGAGCGGACGCCGACCAGTGCGAGCCGCGCGGGATCCACCGCGGGCAACCGGAACGCGGGGCTGTCGAACTCCGGCCCGGCCAGGCCGAGGGCGGCCGCGAGCGGCATCCCGTGGACGTTCCCGGTCGGCGAAGTCTCCGGGCGGTTGACATCGCCATGGGCGTCGAGCCAGAGCACGCCGCCCGGGCCTTTCGCCCGCGCGAGCCCGCCGAGCGTCCCCAGCGCGACCGAGTGGTCCCCGCCCAGGACGAGCGGCACCAGGTCCTCCTCGGTCGCCCGCACGACGAGGTTCGCAACCCGCTCGCAGGTTTCCTTGATCTGCGCCAGGAAGCGCATCCGCTCGTCGCCGACCGCGCTCGCCTCGGCCACTGCCGTCGTGACGTTGCCCCAGTCGACGACAGGCCGGCCGAGCCCTTCGATCCGGGCGTCCAGTCCCGCATAGCGGATCGCGGACGGCCCCATGTCCACACCGCGCCGGCCCGAGCCGAGATCGAGCGCCGCGCCGATGATCGCCACGCCCCCGTTTGCTTGCATACCCACCGGGGCAAGGCTAGCTTTGCTCTGATGGTGGAAGCGCTCCGGGATGCCGTCGACCGGGGAATCCGCGTCCTGATCGCGGACGACGACGCGGCGTTCCGCAATTCCTTACGCGAGCTGATCGAACGGCAGCCGGAGCTCTCCGTCGTGGGCCTGGCTGCCGACGGATTGCAGGCGATCGAGCTTGCCGACGCTCTCGATCCCGACGCCGTCGTGCTCGACCTGCACATGCCGTTGCTCGACGGCGTGACAGCCGCCGCGCGACTCCGCCACGACCACCCCAACGTGTGCCTGATCGCCCTCACCGGCGACGAGGCGCCGGCACTCCACCGAGCCGTTCGCGAGGCAGGCGCCGACGAAGTGCTGCTCAAGACCGAGCTCGTCGAAGGACTGGTCGAGCGCATCCGTCAGCTGCGAACGGCCTGCTGAGCGAGCGGAAAGCGGAGCGGGGGAAGCGGGTAACAGGTGGCGAGGGCCGGAATCGAACCGGCGACACCACGGTTTTCAGCCGTGTGCTCTACCAACTGAGCTACCTCGCCGCGGCCGCCTAGTTTAGCCGCGCCGCAATTGGTTCTCTGTGGTCACTTGGGTCGAACGCAGTGGCTGGCGAGCCGGGCTTCGCCCGGCGGGAGGCACAGTACGAAGGAAACGATGGCGCTCTCGAAAACCGCCGCCGGCTCCGCGCACTGAAGGCTCGTGGGGGAACCAGGGTTCCCCCACGCCAAAAGAAGGACGTCCGGGCCGGTGCAACCGTGCCGCGAACGTCCTCTTGCGCGAGAGGCTACTGCCGGTCTGCCTTGCGGGCAAGGAACGCCGTGCCCGAGCCGGCCTCAAAGTCCGCAAAGTCCGCGAAACCACGGGTGCCGAGCTCTCTCCGCAGCCGCTCCGGCGGGACCCAGATCGGCGTCGCCGGGCCGCCGGAGAACGAGAAGACCACGTGGCCGCCGGGAGCGGTCACCCTGGCGAGCTCGTCGAAGAACGGGATCGTGTTCGCCAGCGAGACGAGGTCGAACGAGCCCGCCCCGTAGGGCAGCTGGGCGGCGTCGGCCGTCTCGAAGCTCACACGCTCGGCGATCTCCGGAGGTGTTGCCGCGCGCGCCTGGGCGACCATCTCCTCGGCGAGGTCGGTCCCGAGAACAGTCGCGCCCGGGAAGCGGCGCGCGATCGCGACGGCAGCCAGGCCGGTGCCCGTACCGAGGTCGAGCACGCGCTTCGGCTCCTGGGGCAGCGACTCCAGCGCTTGCTCGAGCGGGGCGAAAGCATCGCCCGAGCGCATCGCCGTCCATTGCGGCGCGAGCCGGTCGAACTGGTACCGGGTCAGCGGGCGCAGCAGCCGCCAGAGCGCAGGCCGCGAGACGACCACGTTCGTGGTGAACCGCGCGAAACGGCGCCCGAGTCGCTGTCCCAGCTCGCTCACGGTGTGCGCAGGTGGATCCGAAGCTCGTGGCCGGGCCCCGCGCCGAAGAGGTCGCTGGCGCTGCCGCCGTTGATCGCGATCGAGACGTTTCCGTAGGCGTCCTCGTAGAGGATGATGTCGCCGGCCCGGGCGTCGGCGAAGGTGCGCGCCGCGACGGCGTAGTAGCGCTCCAGCGCAAGCTCCAGCTCGACCGTGACGCCGGGGAGCACGTCCGCCTGCTCGAGGTGCTCACGCGTCAGGTTGAGCTGCATGTTCCCGAAGTGATCGACGTAGAGGACGCTGGCGCGGATCCGGTGCTGGCCGATCTCTGGCTCCGGAACGTCGAGGCGGATGAGGGCCTGCGGGTCGACCGGCGGGCCGAGCTCGTCGATCGGGACGCCACGGGCGAGATGAGCGGCGGCCGGCGAGAACAGGTCGCGGCCGTGAAAGGTGCGGGAGACGCTGTCGAGCGCGAAGTCCGGGTTGGCCAGCTCGTGCGCGGCGGCGATTCCGCCAGTTCGCTCCGCGGCCGGGATCAGCAGGCCGTTGTCGGGGCCGACGAGCAGGCGGCCGTCGCCCGTGGCGAGCGCGAGCGGCCGGCGGTGACCGCCGACGCCGGGGTCGACCACCGCGAGGTGGACTCCCTCGGGCATGTAGGGGAGCGTGTTGCGGAGGACGAGCGCGCCCTGGAGAACGTGCTGGGGCGGGATGCCGTGCGTGATGTCGATGATCTCCGCGTCGGGGGCGATGCGCTTGATCACGCCGTGACAGGTACCGACGAAGTCGTCCCGGAGCCCGAAGTCGGACAGGAAGGTGATGAACACGGGCGCGATGCTAAATGCGGCGCGCGGCCTCCGCGACCGCGGCGACGAGGCCGTCGAGGTCATGGGTCTTCGCTTCTTCCGCCACCCAGAGCCCTCGGTCGCGCGCTTCGCGCGTGGTCTCGGGGCCGATCGAGACGACCGGGAGGTCGAGCCCGAGGGCCGCAAAGGCCCGGGCCGCGGACGCTGAGGCGAGCGAGACCAGATCGGCTTCGAGTGGGGTCTCGGGGCGTAGCTCGCGGGTGCGATACAGGACGACCGTGTCGGCGCCGAGTGCCTCGGCCAGGTACGGGCGCGCGTCCTCGGCGCCGGCGAAGAGGACGCGCCCCGGGGGCTGCGGAAGCTCGGCGACGAGCCCTTCCTGTGTCGAGGTGGTCGCGACGAGTGCCGGCTCGATCCCGTGCTCGCGGAGCGCTGCCGCCGTGCCCGGCCCGATCGCTGCGACCCTCGGCAGCTCGCCTCGGTGCCGGCCGGCGAGCTCCTCGGCGCCGCGACGGCTCGTGACGACGACCCAGTCGTAGCCCGCAACGTCGATCTCCGCCGGGCCGATGGGCTCCAGCTCGATCAGGGGACAGAGCACGACGTCGAGCCCAAGCTCCTCGAGCCGCTCCACGAGCGGCCCGGCCGAATCGCGAGCGCGAGTCACGATCACGCGCGCACGCCGAGGGTCGGGACCCATCCCTAACCCCCACCCACCCGGGGGAAATTCAAGGTAGCGCGCAAAGGCGCACGGGTGTGTGACGCGGGTGTGCCGACTTCGTCAATTTTGAGCCAGCGCCGTCAGCTCGGCGGCCAGCGCCGCAGGATCGGGGCCACTACGCCGCTCCACCCACGCGCCGTCCTCATCGGCGACCAGCGCGGTCAGCGTCTCGCCGTCATGGTGCGCCGCGACCGGCGCGAGGCAGCCGCCGCCGATCGCGAACACGACAGCGCGCTCGGCCTCGACCCGGCGCCGGGTCTCAGGATCATCGGCCGCCGCGACCAGCTCCTCCTCGCCCACGCGCACCTGCAACGCCAGCGCCCCCTGCCCCGCCTCCGGGAGCAGCTCGTCCGGCGAGAAGCGCAGCCCGACCTCCCCGCCCAGCCCAAGCCGGTCCAGCCCGCACGCCGCGAGCACCACCGCGTCAAGCCCCCGCTCCCCGCGCTTCCGCAGTCTCGTCTCGACGTTCCCCCGCAGCGGCTCGACCGACAGCGATGGCTCCAACGCCAGGAGCTGCGCCCGCCGCCGCACCGACGCTGTCCCGATCCGCATCCCCGGCCGCACCTCCGACGCGCCGCACAAAGCGTCGCGCGGATCCTCGCGCTCGAGATACGCGCCGACGACGAGCCCCTCCGCGTCCGACGAGGTCATGTCCTTCGCCGAGTGCACGGCCACGTCGATCCGCCCCGCGAGCAGCGCCTCCTCGATCTCCTTGACGAAGACCCCGCGCGAGCCGATCTCGCCGAACGGCTTCGTCCGGTCCTTGTCCCCGGCGGTCGTGATCGGCACCAGCGCGATCTCGACCCCCGGCCGCCGCAGGCTCGACGCCGCCAGCTCCGCCTGCGTCAGCGCGAGCCGCGAGCCGCGCGACCCGACCCGCACCAGCATCTACGCCGAGACCTTCTCCCGCTCTTCCGCCGGCTCGGCCTTCTGCCGTGCCAGCTCCGCAAGCTCGGCCGCCTCCCGCTCGAGCCGCGCCAGCTTCGTCGCAATGATCGCCACCCACGCGAGCACGGCCACGAAGACGACGAGGTACGCAGCCGCGACGTACTTCTCGCCGGTGCTCACGCCAGCAGCTCCCGCAGCTCACGCAGGCTCGAATCCAGCCGCTTCCCGGCCAGCTCGACCCGGTACATCGTCCCTGCCAGGGCGAGCAGCGCCGCCCACGAGACGCAGAACGCGAGGAACATCGACCCCGACATCTGCGGCCCGTGCCTCGTGAAGACCGTCGGGTGGATGTAGTCGTTCGCGATCCGGATCGAGAGCCAGCTGATCGGGATCAGCACCACACCGAAGAGCGCGTAGACCGCGCACATGTTCGCCCGCGCCGGCCCCGGCTCGACCGAGTAGCGGAGCATGAAGTAGGCCGAGTAGAAGAGGAACAGGATCAGGAACGTGACGAGCTGGTTCGAGCTCCAGGTCCACCAGATCCCCCAGGAGATCCGCGCCCAGATCGACCCGGTCACCAGCGTCAGCGAGCCGAAGATCACGCCCTGGTGGATCGCCGCGTAGCTCTCGAGGTCGGCTCCCGGTGAGCGCTTCCAGAGGTGCAGGAACGCCTTCGCCGCGCCCCACGCGAAGCACGCGTACGCGGTCAGCGCGAGCGGCACGTGGAGGTAGAAGATCTTCTGCGAGAGCCCCTGATCGGCGTCGAGCGGCGCGTAGAAAAAGATCAGCGAGAGCGCCGTCCCCATCAGCAGGACGGTTCCACCCGCGAGCGCGGGGAGTGGGAGCTGACGCACCTTGGCGAGCACGAAACCGCTGCAATGATCGCAGAAGCTCGCCGGGCCGCCGCTACACTCGCGAAGTGGCTGACCTGGGCCGCGCCGCGCTCATCATCGCCTTCGGCCTCGCGCTCTACGCGGCGGTCGCCGGGAGCATCGCCGCGTACACCGGCCAGCGCCGCCTGCACGAGTCGGCGCGAAACGCATTCATCGGCGTCTTCGCCGCCACCGCAGTCGCCGCGCTCGTCCTCCTGAACGCCTTCCGCACGCGCGATTTCTCGTTCTCGTACGTCGCCACCCACTCGAGCCGCAAGCTGCCGTTCCCGTACTCGTTCACCGCGTTCTGGGGCGGCCAGGAAGGCTCGCTCCTGCTCTGGCTCACCGTCCTGACCGGGCTCGGCTCGATCGCGGTGCTGCTCAACCGCGGCCTGATCCGCCGGCTGCTTCCGTGGACAATCCCCGTCCTCGGCGCGATCGCCGCCTTCTTCGCACTCGTGCTCACGTTCGTCGCCAGCCCGTTCGCCCGCCAGGTCGCGCCCCTCGACGGCACCGGCCTGACCCCGAGCCTGCAGAACCCGTACATGATGATTCACCCGCCGCTGCTCTACCTCGGCTACGTCGGGATGACGATCCCGTTCGCCTTCGCCGCGGGCGCACTGCTGTCCGGCCGCACCGACGAGCGCTGGATCATCGCGACGCGTCGCTGGACGCTGCTCGCCTGGGCCGCGCTCGGGATCGGCATCCTGCTCGGCGCGAAGTGGGCCTACGAGGAGGTCGGCTGGGGCGGCTACTACGCCTGGGATCCGGTCGAGAACGCGGCGCTGATGCCGTGGCTCGCCTCGACCGCGTTCCTCCACTCGGTGATGGTGCAGGAGAAGAAGAACATGCTCCGCGTCTGGAACGCGGTGCTTGTCTCGCTCGCGTTCTGCCTCTCGCTCTTCGGCACCTTTCTCACGCGGAGCGGCGTGCTCAGCTCGATCCACAGCTTCGCGCAGTCGTCGATCGGGCCGTGGTTCCTCGGCTTCATCGTCGCCGCCGCCTGCTTCTCGACCGCGCTGATCCTCTGGCGGTTGCCTCTGCTTCGAACGCAGACGAGGCTCGAGTCGCTCGTCTCGCGCGAGGCGGCGTTCCTCTACAACAACCTGCTGCTGGTCGCGCTGACGCTGACGGTCCTCTGGGGGGTCGCCTTCCCGCTGGTCTCCGAGGCCGTCCGGGGCGAGAAGTTCACCGTCGGGCCGCCGTACTTCGACTTCTTCCTGCGCGTCTTCGGGATTCCGCTCCTGCTCTTGATGGGAATCGGGCCCCTCGTTGCCTGGCGGCGAAGCTCGTTACGCGCGGTCGGGAAGAGCCTGATCTGGCCGGCGGTCGCGGCGCTCGTCGCCGGCGCCGTGCTGATCGTGCTCGGCGCCGGGTCGAACGTCGCCGGCCTCGTCGCGTACACGTTCTCGATCTTCGTGCTCGCGGCGATCGTCGAGGAGTTCGTGCGCGGGACGAAGGCGCGCAAGGCGCTCGGCGAGCGCACCTGGTTCGGCGCCTTCAACTCCCTGGTCAGCCGCAACCGGCGGCGCTACGGCGGGTACATCGTCCACGCCGCGATCGTCCTGCTCGCGATCGGGATCGCGGGCGGCGCCTACGGAGCGACTCGCGTGCAGCACCTGAAGCCAGGCCAGTCGATGACGATCCGCGGCTACCGGCTGCACTACCTCGGGACGGTGGTCCGCCAGGGCCCGAACTCGCTCGAGGAGCGTGCGCGGCTCGCGGTCAGCCGGGGCGGTTCGAGCTGGACACAGATGGCCGGCAAGAACAGCTACCCGGCCGAGCAGCAGGTCTCGAACGAGGTCGCGATCCACACCGATTGGGTGCGCGCCCAGGACCTCTTCGTGATCGGCGACCAGTTCAACAAGGACGGCTCGGTCGTCCTGAAGGTGCTGGTGAACCCGCTCGTCCCGTTCGTCTGGCTCGCGGGCCTGGTCTTCCTGCTGGGCGCGCTGATCGCGATGTGGCCGGACGCCCGCGAGCAGCGCCGCCTCGCGACCCGTGCGGAGCCGCTGCCAGTCACTCCGTGACGACGTACTCGAACGACGCCCAGGCGAGCAGCGTGAAGATCGCGTCGTAGAGCGCCAGGAAGGCGAGGTAGCGGCCGGGGTCGGCGACCACGCTCGCGCCGACGCCGCCGACCACGATCGGTAGCGCGAGCGGCAGGAAGAGCAGCGGCAGCAGCAGCTCGCGCGCTCGACCGGCCGCTGCCATGGCCGAGAGCAGGACGCCGACGGCGCAGATGCCGAGGTCGGCGAGCACGACGCCGGCGATGGCTGCCCACGAGACCGGCGAGAAGAAGAGCGCGAAGGCCGGCAGCGCCACCACCTCGGCCAGGGCAAGGAAGACGAACGTCGCGACCGCCTTGGCGACCCAGATCGCGCTGCGGTCGCACGGCGCCAAAACGAGGGCGTCCAGCAGGCCCTGCTCCCGCTCCGCGACGAATGCGCGGCCAAGGCCTAGCAACGCGGTGAAGATGATCGCCACCCAGAGCAGGCCGTACTCCGCGAGCCGCGACGAGCCCGCTGGCAGCGCGAAATGGAAGACGGCGAGCATCGCGAGCACGAAGAGCAGCATCGCGGGCAGCGTGTCGCGGGCCCGCAGCTCGAGCCGCAGGTCCTTGCGCGCCAGCACGGCAGCGTCGGAGAAGTACCTAGGCAAGCGCGAGCCTCCCGCTCTGCAGGGGCGCAACCCGCTCGGGGTCGTGCGTCGCGACGAGCAGCGTCCGCCGGCCGCGCATCTCCGCCAGCTCGCGGTCGAGCAGCTCGGCGCCCTCGGCGTCGAGGCCCGAGAACGGCTCGTCGAGGATCAGCAGCTCGGGCTTGTGCAGCAGCGACCGGCAGAGCGCGAGGCGCTGCAGCTGGCCCCGAGACAGCGCCGAGGCCCGCTCGCCGCGCTGCTCCCAGAGCCCGAAGCGCTCGAGCAGCATGCCGATCCGCTCGCGCCGCTCCGGAACGCGGTAGAGCCGCCCGTAGAGATCGAGGTTCTCGAGCGCCGTCAGCTCGCGGTAGACGAGCGGCTCGTGTGCGAGGAACCCGATCCGGCTGCGGTCGGCGTCGACCTCGAGCGTCCCGCCGCTCGGGATCGCCAACCCCGCGCAGAGCCGCAGCAACGTCGTCTTGCCGGCCCCGTTCGGCCCGGTGACGACGAGAAACCCGCCGCGCGCAACGTCGAAGTCGACTCCGCGCAGGACGCGCTTGAAGCCGTAGCGCTTCTCGAGCCGGTCGGCGCGGATCACGCGAGCACGTCCGCGAGGACGAACGCGAAGAACGTGATCGAGATGACGCCGTTCATCGTGAAGAACGCCGTGTCGAGCCGGCGCAGGTCGCCGGGACGGACGAGCGAGTGCTCGTACGCGAGCAGGAGCGCCACCGCCGCGACGCCGAGCCAGTAGAAGACGCCGACCGGAAGGCCGAGCCCGGCTGCAATCAACAGCGCGACCGTCCCGATGTGGAACAGCCGCGCGCCGAGAAAGACCCCGCGCTCGCCGAAGCGCACCGCGACCGACTGCAGCCCCTGCTCGCGGTCGATCTCGACGTCGAGCAACGCGTAGAAGAAGTCGAATCCGGCAACCCACAACGCCACCGCGCCGCCGAGAGCCCACGCCTCCCACGGAATCGTTCCGGTGATCGCCGCCCAGGCGCCGATCGGCGCGAGCCCGTCGACCGCGCCGAGCCAGAGGTGGCAGAGCCAGGTCCAGCGCTTCAGGTACGGATAGATCACGAAGCCCGCGACCGGAATCGGCCAGAGCCAGTGGACGAGCGGGTCGAGCTGGAAGACCGCCACGAGGAAGACCCCGAGCGACGCCGCGCAGAAAAGCACCACCTGCACAGGCGAGAGCAGGCCGCTCGGCAGCTCGCGCCGCGCAGTCCGCGGGTTGCGCGCGTCGAGCCCTGCGTCGATCAGCCGGTTGAGCCCCATGGCGAGCGAGCGGGCGCCGACCATCGCGACCGTGATCCAGAGCAGGTCGTGCGCACTTGGCACCGCGTTGACGGCGAGGAACGCGCCGACGTAGGCGAACGGCAACGCGAAGACCGTGTGCTCGAACTTCACGAGCCGTGCGAAGCGCACGGGATACGCGAGGGCGCTCATGTCTGCCTGTGCGCCGTCGGCTCGCCGGCGAGCAGCGAGACCGCGTGCGCGAGCGCCGGCCGGATCACAGCGAAGCCGTCGCGGCAGCCGCCCGGCGAGCCCGGCAGGTTCACCACGAGCGCCCGACCACGCACTCCCGCGAGCCCGCGCGAGAGGAGCGCGTGCGGCGTCTTCGCGATCGAGTCGGCCCGGATCGCCTCGGCGATCCCGGGCGCCCGGCGCTCGAGCACCTCGGCCGTCGCCTCGGGAGTGACGTCGCGCGGCCCGAGGCCCGTGCCGCCGGTCGTCAACACGACCGCGGCCTCCTCGGCGAGCTCGACTATCGCGTCGGCGATCGCGCCGCGGTCATCGGGCACAAGCCGCCGCTCGACCTCGTAGCCCTCGGCGGCGAGCAGTTGGGCGAGAACCTCGCCGCTCTCGTCCTCGCGCGTCCCCTCCGAGACGCCGTCCGAGACGGTCACGACGGCCGCCTTCACTCCTTCACCTTCTCGAGCAGCCGGACCTCGCCGATCTCCATCCCCGAGTCGATGCCCTTCGCCATGTCGTAGACCGTCAGCGCCGCGACCGACGCTGCGACCAGCGCCTCCATCTCGACCCCGGTCTGCGCGGTGGTCTCCGCGGACGCCTCGATCTCGACCTGCGCATCGCCGACACGAAGCTCGACCGCGAGATGCGTCAGCGGCAGCGGATGGCAGAGCGGGATCAGCTCGGCCGTGCGCTTCGCAGCCATGATCCCGGCCAGCCGCGCAGCCGCCAGCGCGTCGCCCTTCGGCAGCTCAGCGAGCCGCGACGCGGTCTCCGGCGCCATCCGCACGACCGCGCGAGCGCGGGCCCGCCGGCGCGACACCGGCTTGTCCCCGACGTCCACCATCCGGACGGCGCCGCTGTCGTCGACATGCGAGAGCTCGCTCACAGAGGGAACGCTATCGCTATGGCACGCGCGAGACGCAGCGGTCGAGGTCGTCGAGCTGCCCCTGGATCCAGGCGGCGATGTCGTGCTCGCGCACGTGCGCGCGGATCGCCTCGAGCCGCTGGTGCCGCTCGGGCTGCGGCATCGACAGCGCCCGCTCCAGCGCCTCCGCCTGGGCGGCCACGTCGAACGGGTTCACCGTCACGACCCAATCGCCCAGCTCCTCGTGCGCGCCGGTGTTCTCCGAGAGCACGATCACCCCGTCGCGCTCGTTGACGAGCGGCGCCTCCTTCGCGACCAGGTTCATCCCGTCGTAGATCGCGTTCACGAAGAGAACGTCGAACTGCTTGTACGCGGCGACGGCGGCCGTGAAGTTGTCCTCGATCACGACGTCGATCGGCGTCCAGCCGTCCTGCTGGAAGCGGCCGTTCACGCGACGCGCCTCGCGCTGGATCGCACCGAGGTACTCCGAGTACTCGGGGATGTCCTGGCGCGACGGGTCGAGGTGGGCGACGAGCGTGACCCGCCCGAACGCCTCCGGGTGAGCCTCGAGGTAGAGCTCGAAGGCACGAAAGCCGCGGACGATGTTCTTCGACGGGTCGGTTCGGTCGACGCGCAGGATCAGCTGCTCCGTTCGCCGCTCGACGAGGTCGCGCTCGGCCGCAAGCACCTCCTCGCTCTGGGCCAGCTCCTCGAACTCGGCCGGATCGACCGAGATCGGGTGCACGCTGGCGAGCGACCGGCGGCCTTTGTGCTCGGCGAAGTAGTCGACGAAGTTGCAGTCCGCGTCGACGAGGTCGCGGGCCGAGCGGAGGAAGTTGATCCGCCAGCGTTTGGCGTGGAACCCGATCACGTCGTTCGCCAGCAGCCCGTCGTGGATCGCGCGGCGCATCTCCTCCGGCAGCACGTGCCAGTAGTCGGGCTGCGGCCACGGGATGTGAACGAAGTGCGCTAGCAGCGCGTCGGGCGCACGCTCGCGCACGAGCCGCGGCGCGAGGTAGAGGTGGTAGTCGTGGAAGAAGACCGGCGTCTCGGGCTCGGCCTCGAGCTCCTCGACCACCGCGTGCGCGAATCCTTCGTTGACGCGCACGTAGCCGTCCGTCCAGGCGTGCTTGAGCGCGATGTCGATCACCGGCGTATAGGCCAGCTCCCAGAGGTAGTGCTGCAGGAACCAGAGCATCGGATTCGAGACGACGTTGTAGAACCAGTCGTAGGCGGCCTCGTTGTGCGCAACCAGGCGCAGCCGCACTGTGGAGTCGTTGCCGACGCTCTCCTCGACCACGCGCTCCGCGGCCACTGCGCGGTCTTCGTCGCTCATCGCGCTCGCGATCCAGGTCACGTCGTGGTGCGCGACGAGCCCGCGCAGCGCCGTGACGAGCCCGCCGCCGCCGCGCCGGGCGACGCGCTCGCCGTCCTGGCTCGAGTAGGTGACGGGCCCGCGGTTGGAGACGACGATCAGCTTGCGGCGGCCGGTGGCCATCGCTGGACCCTAACCAGCCGCGATCTCAGGGGCCGGGCGCGCTCCCGCGGTAGGCGATCACCTCGACGCGCTCGAGCGTGACCATCCCCTCGCCGACCATCTCGTCGAGCACCGGCAGGATCCGCTCGATCTGCTCGGCCGAGTCCACGATCTCGACAACGACCGGCAAGTCTTCGGACAGACGCAGGATGCGGGCGGTGTGCAGACGCGAGTCGGCACCGAAGCCCTCGATGCCGCGCAGGACCGTCGCGCCGGCGAGACCTTCCTCCCGAACGCGCTCGACGATCGCCTGGTAGAGCGGCTTGCCGTGCCAGCGGTCCGACTCGCCGATGAAGATCCTGAGCAGCTTCCCTTCGCCTTCGATCTTCATCAGAGGGCCCTCCCGAGCACGACGCCACCATAGAGCGCGACGAGCCCCGCGGTCACGCTGCCGACGAGGTTCGCGCCGGCGAGCGCATAGGAACGCCCCTCGAGCAAGCGGTAGCTCTCGAGCGACAGCGTCGAGAAGGTCGTGTAGGCGCCGAGGAAGCCGATCGCCACTGAGGCGCGTACCCACGGCGCGACCGTCCATCGCTCGCCGAGCAGCGTCACCGCCAGGCCGAGCAGGAACGAGCCGCTGATGTTGACGGCGAACGTGCCCCAGGGAAACCCAGCAGCTCGCCGGGAGACCAGGCCTTCGAGTCCGTAACGGGCGAGAGCGCCGAGGCAACCCGCGATTCCGATCCCGACCGCCGTTCGCATGCAGCAGCTCCTTCCGTCACAGGAGCCATCAGCCGTTCGGCGGTTGAGGGCGAGCTCCATCGCCCGAAGCGCGGCCAGTATAGAGACGCAGCGGCGCGTCCCGACAATGCGTTGTCTTTGTCGGCAACGATGAGGTCTTAGACCGCGGCGACGGTCGCGACCTCCGCGCCGGCGGTGTCGTTCCCGGCGAGGAGGTTGAAGAGCACGAGCCAGTCGCGCAGCAGGCGCGGCATCAGGAAGTTCCGCCGCACGTACTCCTTGCCGCGCAGGGCCCGCTGCCGGGCAGCCGCCGGGTCGCCCAGGATCTCGCGGCAGGCGTCCGCGCACTCCTCCGGCGAGTGCGGGTCGACGAGCCAGCCGGTCTCGCCGTCCTGGATCTGGGCCACGATCCCGCCCACCCGGCTGGCGACGGTCGGCCGTGTCTTCCAGAGCCCCTCGGTCACGGTCAGGCCGAAGCCCTCGCGCGTCGACTTCTGGATCACCGCGTTCGAGTGCACCTGGAAGGCGTTGACCTCGACCGAGCCGATGTTGTTCAGGTTGGAGAGGATGTAGACGTCGGGATCACCCGAGGCGTAGGCGACCGTGCGGCTGTAGTAGTCCCAGCCCTCGGGATCGTCGTGGGCCATCGAGCCGACGAGGGCGAGCTGCACGTCCGGCCAGTCGGCCTTGACCGAGCGGTACGCGTCGATCACGCCGAGCGGGTCCTTCCAGGGGTCGAAGCGTGAGACCTGCGTCAGCAGCGGCCGCTCGACGTCGATCCCGAACTGGTCGACGATGTAGGCGGCGTCCTCGGGCGAGAGCGCCATGTTCTTCGGCGTCAGCGGGTCGATCGCCGGCGGCCAGATGTATGCGGGCGGCAGGCCGCTGACGCGCGGCACGTACTCGGGCATGTGGAAGATGGCCGCGTCGTAGCGCGCGATCCAGGGCAGCAGGAACTCGAGCACCTCCGGGTTCGGCTGCGAAAGGTCGATGTGGCAGCGCCAGATCCAGCTCGCAGGGCTCGACGGGAAGTGCTCGATCACCGCCGCCGGCTGGGGGTCGTGGACGATCACGAAGTCGTACTCGTCCTCGAGCTGCTCGGCGTTCAGCGCGTTGTAGCGCCGGAAGATCTCCTGCTGCTCCGGGGTCAGGCCCTGCGGGTCGCCCTGCAACGCGTTGTGGATCCCCTTCGTCACCCCGAAGAACTCGTCAGCTCCCTCGATGATCCGCCACTCGACGTCGAGCCCGGCGTCCTTCATCAGCGGGATCAGCGCGTAGTTGATCTCGGCGACGCCGCCGCCGAACGCGGTGGCCGAGAGGTGGACGACGCGCTTGCCCGCCAGCGGTTCGGCGAGCCTGCGGATCTCGTCCATCAGACCGCGGGTCGCGATGGTTGCGTAGTCGCCGAGCGACTTCTGTCCGACGTTGACAAGCTGGAGCATGATGGGGGCGGCCTCGTGCCGCGGCGTGCGAGCTTATCTACTGATCGGCAAGGAGCTTGACGAACCGCAGCCGGGAGCCGCCGCCGTTGCGCGGGCCGATCTCGACCTCGTCGGCGAGCGCGCGGATGATCTCGATCCCGAGACCCCCCTCGTCGAGCCCGGGGTCCTCGTCATGCTGGGCGCTGTCCGGGTCGAAGCCGGAGCCATCGTCGCCAACCTCGACAACGAGCCGGTCCGGCTCGAGCTGGTAGAGGATCTCGACCTCGCCCTCGCCGTCGTCGTACGCGTAGCGCACGGAGTTCGTGCACGCCTCGGTCAGGGCGAGCTTCAAGTCGTGGAGCGTCTCGTCCGAGACCGGCCGGACGCCGGCGATCGCAGTCAGGGCGAGCCGCCCGAGCCCGATGTACTCGGGCTTCGCAGGGATCGTCAGGCGCACGGAACGGCCCATTTCACTCATCGAGAAACCCCTACCCGCTGCCGAGCACTGCCTAACCCGGAAGGATGAGCGGCGCCCCCGCAGAAGGACACGGGTTCGGCCCGGTCAGGGATTGGGACGCTCCACCAGACGGACGGGCACCTGCAAGCGCTTGCCATCCCGGATGACGGTAAAGGTGGCCTGCTCGCCGGGAGAGAGCTCCTCCGTGACGATCCGCACCACGTCCTCCGAGCTTCGCACCGGCGTGCCACCGATCGCGACGATCACGTCGGCGCCCTTTGGGAACTTGACGCCGAGGTAGTTGCCGGAGCCGGTCCCGGCATGCAGGCCGGCGTCTGAGGCTGGCGAGCCCTTGACGACACTGGTGACGGCCGCTCCTTGAGGCGTCCCGTAGCCGAAGTGCTTCGCGTACGCGGGCGTCAGGTTCGTCGTCACGATCCCGACGTAGGCATAGGAGACCTTGCCGTTCGCGATCAACTGCTGCATCGAGCGGCGCGCGGAGTTGATCGGCACCGCGAAGCCGACCCCCTCGGCCGTGCCGGAGTCGCTGCGGATCTGCGCGTTGATCCCGATCACGCGGCCGCGCGCGTCGAACAGCGGGCCGCCTGAGTTGCCGTGGTTGATCGGCGCATCCGTCTGGATCGCGTCGACGAGCGAGTAGCGGGAGGTCAGCGAGTCGATCGAGCGGCGCGTTGCCGAGACGACGCCGACGCCGAGCGAGTCCACCTGGCCGAAGGGGCTGCCGATCGCGGCGACCGGCGCGCCGACGGCGACGGCCGCGGAGTTGCCGAGCGGAACCGGCGCGAGCGCGTGGTCGCTCGGGTCGACCTTCAACAGGGCCACGTCGTCGAACACGTCCCACCCGACGATTCGCGCCGGGACGCGGTCGAGATCCTGGAACTCGACGTAGACGCGGTCGGCGCCGTGCACCGTGCTCCCTTCGCCCGCGTTCGTGACCACGTGCGAGTTCGTGAGGATGTAGCCGTCCTTGGAGACGACGAAGCCCGATCCCTGCGCGAGCTGGGCCGAGGCGCCGCTGCCGTACTGCGACAAGATCGTGACCACGCCGCGCGAGCGGCTCGCGTAGATCCTGCGCGGGTCGAAGCCGTTGCCGGCGAGTGGCTTCGCGGAGGGGCCGACCGCGGCCGGAACGGCCGGATTGCCGAGCGGAACGGGCGACGCTCGAAAGACGGTCGTGGTCGAGCCGGAGCCGACCCAGCCGGCGGCCTTGCCGATCGCGAGCGCGGCGAATCCACCCACGAGGGCGCAGACGACCGCGAGAACGAAAAGCCTGCCAGAGCGCACGATGACCTTCACTGTAGCTGTGGCTCGGTCCCGTCAAAAGCAGCAGTTACATGGGCGCGCACCGTCGAGTGCTTAGCCATGGCCAGAGGCGGTCGGCGACAACCAATGCGTCTTCGCCGTCAGCAACCCACATCCAGAACGGCCGTCTGACGCATCCGTCCTTGCCCGACCAGACGTAGGGCCCATAGACCTCCGCCGCCAACGATCGCGGCGAAGCGGCGGACGGGTTCGTCGTCAGTCATCTTCAGGGAAAGGCGAATGCGACCACGACATCGTGTGGCGCAGCCTTCGCCCTCGAATAGGCCTGCGGCCCACTGAATCACCTACGCACGTTTGCAGGAGGCGCGGACGACGTCTTTTCACGTCAAAACGCTCTCCGCCAGATGCCCACCGGACGGGACCGCAGCAAGTGGAAGTCGGAGTGAAAAAACCGTCTTCCCGCGGCGTGATTCGAGCTCGATTGCACCGTCCATCAGCTCTGCGAGCTGTTTTGCGATCGCGAGGCCGAGGCCGCTCCCCGAGGCTCGTGTGCCTTCGAGGCGGAAGAAGCGCTCGAACAGCTGCTCTTGGCGCCCACGTGGAATGCCGTCGCCATCATCCTCGACCTCAAGCAAGGCGAAATCGCCCCGCGTCAGCGCCCTCAGTCGCACTGCCGTGCCGGGCGCGGTGTGACGCAGCGCGTTTTCGACGAGGATCCTCCCGATCTGCAGGGTCCGGAGCTCGTCACCGAGGCCGACTGCCCCGCCCGCCGGCTGTACGGCCAGTTCGTGGCCCGACGTAGTCGCGACGGGCGCGAACTCCTCTGCCAGCTCTTCGCTGAGCGCTCCGAAGTCGACGGGCTCCCGCTCCACTCGCAGCCTGCCGGCATCGAGCCGCGTCAGGTCGAGCAGGTCCGACGCCAGCTTCGTCAGGCGGTCGACCTGCTCGCGCATCGAGTCGAGAAACTCCAGCCGGGTGGCCTCGTCGAGGCTCTCGTCGTCGAGCAGCTCGAGGAACCCCGCCAGCGAGAAGAGCGGTGTGCGGAGCTCGTGCGAGGCGTTCGCGACGAACTCGCGCCGAGCGTCGTCGAGCTGGGCGAGCCGCACCCGCATCCGCTCGAACGCGACTGCGAGGTCGCCGAGCTCGTCGCCGCCGCTGTCCCGAACCGGCTCGTCGAAGTCGCCGCCCGCGATTCGGTCGGCGGCGCGCTCGAGCCGGCGGATCCGCCGCGCGAACATCCAGGCGCCGCCGTAGCCGAGCAGGAGCGCGATCACGAGCGCCACGCCGGCGGCCAGCAGCACGCGCCGCTGGACGAGATGAACGCTGCCGCGCTGGCTCTCGAGCGAATCGCGCAGGAGCAGGACAAACGCGCCTCGGTCGTAGGGAACCGCCGCCTCCGCGTAGTGCACGCGGCCCTCGGTCACGAACCCCTGCTCCACGCTCCCCGACTGCAGAGCCTTCGTCGCGATCGGGTCGTCGGTCGGCTCGGCGTGCGAAGGGGTGGCCACGCTCGAGTCGGCGATCGGGCTCCCGACGCTCGATCCACCCGGAACCGCAGAGGTCGTCTGGAAGATCATCACGCGCGCGCCGACGTCGTGAGCCGACGTCTCGACGAAATCGTCCTGGCAGCAGAAGTTCGTCGCCCTCCTCGCCTCGGGGACGAGGTGACTCGTCGCCCCCGCGAGCTGTGTCAGCCGCGTGTCCTCGAGGTGCGACCGCAGCGAGGGGACGACGGCCAGATAGACGATCCCGAGCGCTGCTGCGACGACGAGTAGGAGCGCCAGACTCAGGCGGGTGCCGACACTGCGGACGAAATGGCTCATTTGCTGCGGAAGCGGTAGCCGACGCCGCGCACGGTGAGGATGAACTCCGGCTCACGCGGATCCCGCTCGAGCTTCTCGCGCAGGTGGCGGACGTGGACGTCGATCGTGCGCGGCTCGCGGTAGTCGGATCCGCCCCACAAGGCCTGCAACAGCTGCTCGCGCGTGTACACGCGGCCCGCATGCGAGGCGAGCGTGCGCAGGAGCTCGAACTCGACGTACGTCAGCTGCACCGGCCGGTCGTGCACCTCCACCTCTCGACGGGCGAAGTCGATCTTCAGACCGTCCGCCTCGATCCGCTCTTCCCGCTCCTCGAGGCGCGCGGTTCCCGCGCGGCGCAGCAGTGCCCGCACGCGGCTGCGGAACTCCCGGATCGAGAACGGCTTCGTGATGTAGTCGTCGGCGCCGAGCTCGAGGCCGAGCACCTTGTCGAGCTCGTCGTCGCGGGCGGTGAGCATGATGATCGGCACCTCGCTCTTCGTCCGCAGCCGCTTGCAGACCTCCAGGCCGTCGAGTTTCGGCAGCATCACGTCCAGGACGACGAGATCGATGTTCTCGCGCTCGAATCTCTCGAGAGCCTCTTCCCCGTCACGTGCCTGGATCACGCGAAAGCCGTCGCGCTCGAGCGGATAGGCGAGGAGCTTCTGGACAGCGTCCTCGTCGTCGACCAGAAGAATCGTTGAGGAATCGGGCATCGGCAAAGCCTGCCGGCGCTGGGAGGTCTCGCGCCTACTATAGCCAGGGTATGGCGGCGCTCCCGCCCCGTCCTGCGCGGCGCCGTCCGCGCCTCGGCTCGCTCGAGCGGCCCGTCAGTGGGCGTCTCTACCGCGGGACCTGGCTGCTCGTCGGGATTCCGCTGCTGATCGCGGCTTTCAGCGTGAGTAAAGCCGAGCCGCTTCCGGAACCGCAGCCGGCACTGCCAACCGCGTTCGACCGCGCCGGGGCGGTCGCGCTCGCCTCACAGCTCGCGGACACTTACCCGGATCGCGTTCCCGGGACTGCCGGAGCGGCCGGCGCGGTCTCGTGGTTCGCGCAGCAGCTCTCCCCGTACGGCCTGAAGGCGTCCCCTGACCGCTTTCGCGCGCAGGTACCGGGCCACGGGACACAGACGCTCGTCAACCAGCTCGTCACGATCCCCGGAAGGCTGCCGGACGAGATCGTCGTCCTGGCGCACCGGGACGACACCGGCGTGGGGCAGGGAGCGAACGACAACGCGTCCGGGATCGCGACGCTGATCCAGCTCGCCCGCTCATATGGGGCGCCGGTCGACGCGCCCGGCAGCCGCCCGCTCAGCCCCGTGCACACGCTCGTCTTCGTCGCAACCGACGGGGGTGCGTTCGGCGCGCTCGGGGCGCGGCGCTTCGCGGAGACGCACCAGGGCCGTGTCCTCGCGGCGATCAACCTCGACACGCTCGCGGGCGCGCGGGCGCGCTCGGCTCGTGCTGGCCGGCCTGGAGCCCAGGCTCGCCTCGCCAGGCTTGGTCGAGACAGCTTCACGCCTCGTCCTGCAGCAAACCGGCTCGCGCCCGCAGCGACCGTCCGGGTTCGCGCAGCTGATCGACCTCGCGTTCCCGTTCACGCTCCACGAGCAGGGGCCGTTCCTCGCGCACGGCCTGCCCGCGCTGACGCTGGCAAGCGGCGGCGAGCGGCCGCCTTCGCCGTATCTGGACCGGCCGGGCCGCCTCGACGCGCTCCGCCTCGGAGAGCTCGGGGGCGCCGCGCAGCAGCTCCTCCGCTGGCTCGACTCGGGCGCCGAACTCGCGCCGGGAACCGCGAGCTACGTCTATTTCGGCCCGCGGATCCTGCCCGGCTGGGCGATCGAGCTCGTCCTGATCGCGGCGCTCGCGCCATTCCTGCTGGCCGCAGTCGACCTGTTCGCGCGCTGCAGGCGCCGGCACATTCCGCTCGCGCCGGCCTTCCGCAGCTACCGCAGCCGGCTTGGCTTCTGGCTGTGGGCGGCGGCGATCTTCGAACTGTTCGCGCTCGTGGGCGCCTGGCCCGCTGCCCCGTCGGTGGCCCTGCCGCCCGATGCGTCCCCGGCGACCGGCTGGCCCGCGGCACCGCTGCTGGGATTCGCGGTGCTCAGCCTGCTCGGCTGGCTCGTCGCTCGCGCCCGGCTCAAGCCGACGCGAGGCGTGGCCTCATCCGAGGAGCTCGCCGGAACGACTGCTGCCCTGCTCGCGCTCGCGGTCGTCGCGCTGCTGGTGGTGGCCACGAATCCCTACGCGCTCATCTTCCTGCTGCCTTCCCTCCACGTCTGGCTGTGGTTGCCGTTCCTGCGCACGCGGCCGGTCTGGGCACGCCTGGCGCTCTTCGCCGGCGGTCTGCTCGGGCCGCTGCTCCTGCTGGCCTCGTTCGCGGTTCGCTTCGGGATCGGCCTCGACGCGCCCTGGTACGTCGCCGAGCTGGCGGCAAGCGGCTACGTTCGGCTCTTCGCGCTCGTGATCGCCGCCGCCTGGCTCGCGGCCGCAGGACAGGTCGCAGCGCTCTCCGTGGGGCGGTACGCGCCCTACCCGAGCGCCGCCGAGCGGCCCGCGCGTGGGCCGATTCGCGAGTCGGTCAGGCGCGTCGTGCTCACGGCGCGCGCGAGGAGGCGCGCATCGCACGAGGAATCGAAGGCGTTGGAAGGATGAGATGAGACGATTCCTCAGGATCGGCGGGACGGTGCTCGTCGTCGCGGGCGTGCTCATGCTCGTCTGGGTCGTGATCGTCTGGCGCTGGCAGGACCCGTTCACCGGGCTCTACACCCACTGGAAGCAACACCAGCTTGCGCACGCATACGACAAGCGCTACGCCGCGTACCGCCCGGTGCCGCACCGGCCGGAGGCTTCGGTCGAGTCGACGATGCGAACGCTGTCCAGGGAGGCGCGGCGCTACCGGCTCGACTCGCACCGCGGCCAGGCGATCGGCCGGATCCGCGTGCCGCGGCTTGGGCTGAACATGATCCTCGTGAACGGCACCGACGACGCCACGCTGCGCAAGGGGCCCGGGCGCGATCTCCGCACGTACATGCCGGGCGAAGGACAGCTGATCTACATCGCCGGACACCGTACGACGTACCTCGCGCCGTTCGCGCACATCGAAAAGCTGCGGGTGGGCGACTACGTGATCCTCGAGGTTCCTTACGCCATCTTCCGCTACCGCGTCGTGCGCCACGTGATCGTCGCCTCGAACGACCTCGCCGTCCTGCATTCACACGGCCGCGAGATCGTCGCGCTGCAGGCGTGCCACCCGCGGTTCTTCGCGACGCACCGTTACATCGTCTACGGGCGGCTCGTGCGCGTGGACCCACGCGGCGGCCGTTCGTTCCGTGCGCCGGCGACGCACCTCGCAGCGGCACCACTCGCTTCGCGCGAGGGCTGACCCGCCGTCCGACGCGCTCAGGCCAGGCGGAGGTAGCGAACCGGCGCGCCTGCCTGCAGCTCGCCGTCGCCCCGCGGCACGAGCACGAGCGCATCAGCCGCAGCAGCGCGGGCGATCATGTGCGACTCCTGGCCGGCGAGCGGCTCGAGCTCGACGGCTCCGTCCGTGGCGTCGGACTTGCGAGCCCGCACGAGCTCGTCGCGCGCCGGGTTCTGGCGCAGGGCAGCCGCGAGCCGCCCCGGCTCAAAGCGGGGAAGCGGGTTGGAGTAACCCTGCAGCGCGAGCACGGCAGGCCGCACGAACAACTCGAAGCCGACGAACGAAGAGACCGGGTTCCCCGGCAGGCCGAAGACGAGGGTGGCCCCGCGCACGCCGAAGGACACCGGCTTGCCCGGCTTGACGGCGACGCGCCAGAACACCTCCTCGACTCCAAGCTCCGCCTCGATCCGGCGCACGAGGTCGTGCGGGCCCACGGACACGCCGCCCGAGGTGACAAGCACGTCCGCCTCGAGCCCACGCTCGAGCGCGGCGCGGTGTGCCTCCTCGTCGTCCGCCACCGCCGGCAGGCGCGTCACGTCCGCGCCTGCTGACGCGAGCTGGGCGGCGAGGATCAGACCGTTCGCCTCGTAGACCTCGCCCGGACCGAGCGGCTCGCCCGGCTGCCGGAGCTCGGTTCCCGTTGCCAGCACGGCGGCCCGCGGGCGCCTCGAACAGGCGACCTCCGCCACGCCCGCAGCTGCCAGAGCGCCGAGGCGCGCCGGGTCGAGCCGTACGCCGGCCTCGAGCACCGTGTCGCCCGCATGCAGATCACCGCCGCGAGGACGAACGTGTGCACCGGCAGCAGCACGCTCGGGGACCTCCACTTCGTTGTCATGTTCGACAACATACTCGATCGGGATGACGGCATCGGCTCCCTTGGGAACGACCCCGCCAGTCGAGATCTCCATCGCCTCGCCCGACCCAAGCGCTCGCGTGGCCGGCGCGCCTGCGGCGATGCGCGCAACGACCGGCAGCGTGCCGGGCGTGTCCTCGGAACGGACGGCGAAACCGTCCATCGCGGAGCTCGCGAACGGCGGCAGGTCGACCGCCGCGCGCATCGGCCCTGCCAGAACGCGGCCCCCAGCTTCCTCGAGCGGGACCGTCTCCGCGGGAAGCGGGCGGGCCTGCTCGAGGATCAGGCGCTGCGCCTCCTCGATCGTCAGCAACTCGGCCACCGGCGACGCATACGGTACGCGGCCGGATAGGGTCCGGCGCCGTGATCTCGGTAGTCGTGCCCGTTCACGACGAGGAGCGGACGGTCGCCCTCCTCTACGACGAGCTGCAGTCCGCGCTGGAGCCGCTCGGCCAGCCGTGGGAGGCAGTGTTCGTCGACGACGGGTCGACCGACGGCTCGTTCGCGGCGCTGACACGGCTGCACAGCGCGCAGGCGAACGTGCGGGTCGTCCGGCTGCGGCGCAACTTCGGCAAGGCGGCGGCGCTCGCGGCCGGGTTCGCGAATGCCGAGGGTGACGTCGTCGTCACGATCGACGCCGACCTGCAGGACGACCCCGCGGAGATCCCGCGGCTGCTCGCGAAGCTCGACGAAGGATTCGATCTCGTCTCGGGCTGGAAGACGCACCGGCGGGACCCGCTCTCCAGGCGCGTGCCGTCGCGGATCTTCAACTGGGTCACGGGGCACGTCTCGGGCCTGCGCTTGCACGATCTCAACTGCGGGTTGAAGGCCTACCGCGCGGAGGTCGTGCAAGGGCTACGGCTCTACGGCGAGCTGCACCGCTTCATCCCGGTGCTCGCGCATTACCGCGGCTACCGGATCGCCGAGCTCCCGGTCAACCACCGCCCGCGCGAGCACGGGCGCTCGCGCTACGGCGTCGAGCGCTACGTACGCGGCTTCCTCGACCTGCTGACCGTCTCCTTCATCGGCCGCTACCGCTACCGGCCGCTCCACCTGTTCGGCGGGCTGGGGCTCGCGCTCGGCTTCGTCGGCGTAGTGGTGCTGAGCTATCTGACCGTGCTCAAGATCCAGGGGCATGCGATCGGACAGCGGCCGCTGCTCATCCTCGGCGTGCTGCTCGTGGTAGTGGGGCTGCAGTTCTTCTCGCTCGGCCTGATCAGCGAGCTGATCACGAGCCAGCACGAGGAGCGGACCGGCCCGCGCGAGCGGACGGAACTGCACGTCGAAGAGATCCTCTAGGCCCTGACGGGCTTCGGCACACATTCGTCACGCTTGCGTCACAGACACGTGCGCCTTTGCCGGATAGGCTCGCAGTGGGGAGGAGGCTGGGAGCGCCTGAATTACGGGACCAGGTGGCGAAGCGGCTGATGCGGGCCCTCTACTTCGGAACCTACGAGCGCGACTATCCGCGGAACGCGCAGGTGATCTCCTGCCTCCGCGGGGCCGGCGTCGAGGTGGTCGAGCGGCACGTCGGCGTCTGGGAAGGCCGTCGCGACAGCTTTCGCGCCGGCGCCGGGACCGCGGCGCGCATCGCGGCCGCCGAGCTCCGGCTGCTCCGGCCGACGAAGGATCCCTTCGACGTCCTGCTCGTCGGTTACCCGGGGCACTTCGACCTGCCCGCCGCCAGGCGCGCGGCCGGCGATCGGCCCGTCGTCTTCAACCCGCTGGTCTCGCTGGCCGACACCTTCGTTACCGACCGAGGGCGCTTCCGGCCCGGTTCCGTGCCGGCGCGGGCGCTCGCAGCGGTCGACCGGCACGCGCTCGGAGCCGCCGACCTCGTCGTCGCGGACACACGCGCTCACGCAGACCATCTCGCCGAGCTCGCCGGCCTCCAAGACGACCGCGTCCAGGTCTGCTTCGTCGGCGCCGAGGAGCGGCTCTTCTGGCCGGGCTGGTCGCCGAGCGAGCCCTTCACGTGCCTGTTCGTCGGCAAGCTGATCCCGCTGCACGGGCTCGAGACGATCCTCGCCGCGGCGCGCGCAGCACCCGAGGTTCCGCTCCGCCTCGTCGGGAGCGGCCAGCTCGAGGACGCTGCTCCGCGACCGGCCGCCGAACGTCGAGTGGGTGCCCTGGGTCGACTACGAGCAGCTTCCCGGCGAGCTCCACCGGGCAGGTTGCGCGCTCGGGATCTTCGGCACCTCGGCGAAGGCGCAGCGCGTGATCCCGAACAAGGCGTTCCAGGCGCTCGCCTGCGGCACGCCGCTGATCACCGCCGACACGCCGGCCGCCCGCGAGCTGCTCGTCCACGAGGAGAGCGCGCTGCTCGTCCGGCCAGGGGATCCGGAAGCCCTCGCGGAGGCGCTCCGCCGGCTGGCCGGCGATGCCGAGCTCCGGACACGCCTGAGCGAAGGCGGTCTCGCCGCCTACCGCAAGCGGGCGAGCGAAGATGTCCTCGGCCGGCGCTGGCGAGCGCTGCTCGAGCGCGTGACGGCCGGATGACGCGTCGCCGGCTGATCCCGCCACAGGCACTCCTCTGGAGCGGGATCGCCGCGTACGCGACCGCCTTCGCGGCGCTCTCGGTCCTGCGTCACCGCGCGTTCGAAACCGGCCGCTTCGACCTCGGCAACATGGTCCAGGCGGTCTGGTCGACCGCGCACGGCCATCCGCTCGCCGTGACGGGCCTGCGTGGAGACGAGATCTCGCGCCTCGCCGCGCACTTCGACCCGATCCTCGTCGCGTTCGCGCCGCTGTGGCTCGCCTGGCCGAGCCCGGACGTCCTGCTCGTCGGCCAGGCCGTCGCGGTCGCGCTCGGCGCGCTGCCGGCCTACTGGCTCGCCCGCAAGCACCTCGGCTCGGAACGCGCCGGGATCGGCTTCGCGCTCGTCTACCTGCTCTACCCCCCGACCCAGTGGCTGACGCTGAACGAGTTCCACCCGGTTGCGCTCGCCTGCCCGCTGCTCCTGTTCGCGATCTGGTTCCTGGACGAGGGGCGGCTCGTTCCCTTCGCGGCCTGCGCCCTGCTCGCGGCGACGACCAAGGAGGAGATCGCGTTCGTCGTGGCGGGCCTCGGCCTCTGGTACGCATTCGCGCGTGGGCGCCGCCTCGAAGGGGCGCTGATCGCCGCAGCCGGCCTCGCCGTCTCGCTGATCGCGATCGAAGTGGTGATCCCGCACTTCAACCGCGCCGGCAGTTCCAGCTTCTTCTCGCGCTACAGCGAGGTCGGAGGCTCGCCGGGCGGCATCCTCCGCACCACGGTCACGCACCCGTGGAGGCTGTTCACGACCGCGTTCACGGGCCGGGGGCTCGGCTACGTCGCCCGTCTGGCGCTCCCGCTCGGACTGGCGATGCTGGCCGCGCCGCTGCTCCTGTTCGCCGCGCTGCCCGAGCTCGCGATCAACGTGCTCTCCGCGGCTCCGGCGCAGACGTCGATCCGCTTCCACTACACCGCCGGCCTGATCCCGGTGCTCGTCGCGGGAGCGATTCTCGGCACCGCCCGGCTGAGCCGCAGCCGGCCGGACCTCGCCCGCGTCGTTCCGACCGCCGCGGTCGTGCTGGCCCTCGTCTCGAACTACTTCCTCGGCGCGATTCCGCTCTGGCGCTACTTCCCGGGCGGCCAGCAGGCGCAGGCGACCGCGGGGCGGGTCAGCGAGCACGACCGGACCGCAGCCCGCGCCTTGCGGCTGATCCCTCCCCGCGCTGTCGTCAGCGCCACGAACTCGCTCGGCGCCCACCTTTCCGCACGGCGACGGGTCCTCAGCTTCCCGTTCATCCAGGACGCGACCTGGGTTGCTGCGGACGAGACGTCGCCCGGCTACGCCGACCGGCTCGCGCCCTTGCCGGCCGCCGTCCAGCTCTCCTGGCTGCGGCGCAATCCCGAATGGCGCCTCGTGTTCGAGCGCGACGGGATCCTGATCTTCCAGCGGCGGGGCTGAGCGCCGGCGAGCGCGGCGGTGAGGACGCCGTACGTCGCGACGACGAGCAGGTCGCGCACGAGCAGCAGCCAGACCGGCCAGCCTTCGGCGAAGAGCGCGTGGTAGTGGAAGAACCAGGCCTGCGCGAGCAGGAGCGAAGCAGCCGTCAACCCGATGGCGACGGAGCCGCCCGCGAGGACGACCAGCGGGACCAGCCACTCGAGGTATTGCGGCGAGAAGACCTTCGTGAAGGCGAGGAAGCCGGCGACCGCGGCCGCGAACGCGAGCGGCAGGCGTGCACGCCCGTCGCGCGCCCGCGCGTAGAGCACCCAGACCGCGGCTCACCGCGGCCGCCTCCACCACCAGGGTCGCCGTGGCAACCGCATCCGGCAGCGATCCGCGCAGCTCTCGTCCCGCCACGTGGAAGGTCTCGACCACGTGGGCGTGGTAGAGCCCAAGCTTGTCGGCGACCAGCAGCAGCGCGGCGCCGAGGCTCTCGACCTGAAGGCCGCGAGACGCCTGCGAGCGGAAGCTCTCGAACACGCCGTGCAGGTCGTACGCGGCGAACGGCGCCACCACGGCGAGCGACACGACGAGGAAGACTACGACCCCGAGCACTACGTGCCGCGGCCCCCCGCGCCGCCAGAGCAGCACGCCCGCCAGCGGCACGAGCACGAGCGGGTAGACCTTCGCGGAGACGGCGAGCCCGAGCACGCCGGCCCCGAGCAGGTCGTGGCGGCGCAGGAGTAAGAACAGCGCGAGGACGGTCAGGAACGCGGGCCAGGCGTCGTAGGTGTTCAGGGAGATCGGCCCGAGCGCGGCGGGCGCGAGTGCGAGCAGCGCCACCGAAACGACGAGCCTGCGGCGGGTGGCGCCGAGCTCCACCAGCGCGAGCGCGGCGACCACGATCGTGGCGATTCCACAGAGCGCCATCAGCGTCTTGAACGCCGCGTTGTAGTGCTGCGCCCCGAAGACGGTCGGCGGCATGAACACCGCAAAGGCGCCGGGCGGGTACTCGACGAAGACGTCGCGGTAGGGCAGCGCACCGTGCAGGAACTGCTCCGCGTACCCCTGGTAGATGTGCAGGTCGCGGAACCGCGCCGCGCGGAAGAGCCCACCGTCGGGGATCGCGCAGGCACCCAGGAAGACAGGTGTGGCGAGGAGCGCCGCAAGCAGCGCGTCACGCCTCCCCGCGAGCACGGAGAGCGCCGGCCTCACGCGACTAGGGAACCGGCGGCGGCGAGGGCGGCGGTGGGGGCGGCGGGAACGGCGGTGGTGGAGGGATCGGCGGAGGCGGGGGCGGGATCGGCGGGGGCGGAGGAGCGACCGGAGGAGGCGGCGGCGTCTTCCGCGTGGTGGTCGACTGGGTCGTCGTCGGCTGGTAGGTCGGCGGCGGCGGCGCGAAGCTCGAGCCGTACTGGCCCTGCGTGAACGGCTGCCAGACGACCGGGTTCAGCGGCGCCGGCCAGTCTCGCGCAGGCGCGTTCGCCATCGCGGCCTCCATGAACAGCCGCCAGATCGTCGCCGGGTACGTGCCGCCCTGCACTGAGATCCCGTGCACGTTGGTCATCGGGATCTCACCCTGCGGATAGCCGACCCAGACCGTCGCCTCGAGCTGGGGCACGTAGCCCGAGAACCAGGCGTCCGCGTGGTTGTCGGTGGTGCCGGTCTTGCCCGCGGCGGGCCGGCCGAAGTACGCGCCCACGCCGGTGCCGCCGAGCACGTTCTGCTGGAGGATCCGCGTCACCGTGGAGGCGACGCCGTCGGAGATCACGCGCTTGCGCTGCGGCTTGCCCCAGCCGGCGTCCGTGTCGACCTTGCCGTTCGCGAGCTTGACCTCGGTGATCGCGGTCGGCTTCGAGTAGATCCCGCCCGCGTCGAGGGTGGCGTAGGCGGAGGCCTCCTCGAGCGGCGAGATCGCGTCGGCGCCGAGGCCCATCGCAGGCACGACGTCGAGCTTCGAGCGGATCCCGAGCCTGTGCGCCATGGCGGCGACCTTGTCCGGCCCGACGTCGAGCGTCAGCTGGGCGTAGACCGTGTTGTCGGAGCGCAGCGTCGCGTTCGTGACCGAGATCGAGCCCACGTAGGTCTGGTCGTAGGTCTGGACGTCCCAGGCCGGCGTGTACGGGTCGGGCTGGTAGTGGAAGGGCGCAGAGGTGTAGTACGTCGCGTCGGGGTTCATGCCCTCGGCGACGGCCGCGGTGAGGACGAAGACCTTGAACGTCGAGCCGGGCTGGCGGCGAGCCTGCGCGACCAGGTTGAACTGGTTGCCGGTCCGGCCGGGCGTGACCGCCGTCATCGCTCGGATCGCGCCGTTCGCCGGGTTGATCGAGACGACGGCGGACGCCGGGTCGTTCCGGAGGTAGAGCGTGTCCTTGATCGCCTTCGCGGCGGCTCTCTGCAGGCGCGGATCGATCGTCGTATAGACGCGCAGCCCGCCGGAGCGGACCGTGTTCGAGCCGTACTCCGAGATCAGCTGGTCGCGGACGTAGCTGAAGAAGTACGGCTCCTTGATCCGGGTGTAGAGCTTCCCCGGCCGCAGGCGGAGCTTGCGCTGCGAGACGGCGTAGCGGTACTGCCTCGCGGTGATGTAGCCGTAGTGGAGCATCGCCGCGAGCACCTCGTCGCGCCGGGCGAGCGCCGCGGCCGGGCGGTGCAGCGGGTCGTAATCCGAGGGCGCCTGCGGCAGCCCGGCGAGCAGCGCCGCCTGCGCAAGGCCGAGCTGGTACGCGTGCTCGGAGTAGTACGTCTGTGCCGCGGCCTCGATCCCGTAGGCGTGGTTGCCGTAGTAGACCTGGTTCAGGTACTCGTCGAGGATCCGGTCCTTCGTCCAGCGCCGGCTGAGCTTGATCGCGAGACAGGCCTCCTTCAGCTTCCGCTTGAAGGTCCGCTCCTTCGAGATGTAGAGGTTGCGCACCAGCTGCTGCGTGATCGTCGAGCCGCCCTGGACGACGTGACCGGCACGCAGGTCGCGCCACGCCGCGCGCGCGATGCCGACGTAGTCGACGCCGCCGTGCTCGTAGAAGCGGTGGTCCTCGATCGCCACGGTCGACTTGCGCGTCCAGGTGCTGACCCGGTCCAGCGCCACGGGCGTCCGGTTCTTCTCGGCCGGGATCGAGCCGAGCAGTGAGCCATCCGCCGCGTAGACGAACGAGTTCTGGCCGATCTCCACCGGCCGCAGCTGGTTCAGGTCGCAGCTCGAGCGAAACTTCGCGACGGCTCCCACGCCGCTCGCCAGCAGCACCAGGACGAGCACGAGCAGGATGCCGAGGAAGATCCTCGCCCGGTGCTTGCGATGGTTGCGGCCACGCTCGCGCCGGCGGCGCGTGCGTCGGAGGATGTCCTCGAACTCGTCGTCGCGGCGGCGGCCCCTCGGCGGCGGAGGCGGAGGCGTCAAGCGAACACCCCGGCCTCGCGCAGGCGCTCGTGCGCGCGCAGCCGGAGCTCGCTCTCGAGCCGGTTCGCCGACGCCTCGTCCTCCGCCCAGACGCTCAGCTCCAGGCGCGCCTTGTCCTCCAGCGCGGTCACGGCGACCTCGGCCTGCTCGTCCCCGGCCACGTCGCGGAGCAGCTCCGAGACGGCGCCGAGGTCACGATCGAGAGGGATCTGGACGGTCACGTGTGCGCGTTTCCTCCGCCCGCGAATGGACGAGTTGAGGATGGTATCCGAGGCGATTCGGTCGTTCGGGATCACGAGGCGGTCGTTGTCGGCTACGCGGATGAACGTGTACGTGAGACCGATCTCCTCTACCACCCCGGAGACGTCGTCAATCTCCACGTAGTCGCCGAGCCGGATCGGCTGTGAGAAGGCGATCAGGAGGCCCGCGATGAAGTTTCCGATCGTGCGCTGGGCGGCGAAGCCCACCACGATCCCGACGATCGCGGAGGAGGCGAGGATGCCGGTCGCGACCGCCCGCACCTCCGGGATCACGAGCAGCGCCGAGAGCACGCCGACGAAGATGATCAGCGCGATCACGCTGCGGCGCAGCACGCGGTACCGCGTGACCGCGGCGGCGGGCAGGTCGCGCCGGGCCATGCGCCGGTCGACGAGGCGCGCGACGACGACGGTCACCAGGAGGACCGCGCCCAGCACGACAAGCCGGTGCCACCAGGGCATCGTCCCTCGTTCTTAGTCGAAGGGCAGGGGTTTCCTGCCCGCGAATCCTTCATCGACGCCGTGCCAGAAGGCGACCTCGTCCTCGCCGACCTGCCAGCAGAGCAGAACTTCCTCGCCGTCGCGCAGCGCGGGGAAGTCGACGAGACCGCTGTCGAGGTCCTTCACCAGCACGCCGAGGGCCTCGAGCTGCTCGACGCACCGGGCGACCTCCATCCCCTCGCGCTCGAACTCCTCCTCCAGCGTGCGCGGTTCCTGCGGGTCGAAGTCGCCGCCGTTTCCGGCGATCCGCTGGACGAGCTCCGCCCGCCGCGCGGCCGCGACCCCCATCGCGCGGCGGTGCATGATCAGCTCCTCCGCGACCGGCCTGACCTCCGCGAGGTGGGCCGTCGCCTCCTCCGGGGTGAAGTAGCGGCGTGCCATCCGAGTATCATCGCGCGCCGTGTCCGCCGGTCAACGCGTTCGCGAGCCGCGGACGGCTCGCCGCGAGCTGCGGCTGCCTCGCGCCTCGAACCCAGCTCCCGAGATCTTCCTCTGGTCGCGTGCCGCGATCTGGGCGGCCGCGCTGTTCGCGCTGTTCGTCTTCGTGCCGAACCGGCACCCTCGCGCGGCCCGCTGGGACGACCCCTCGCTGACGCACGACCTCGGGGCGGTCACCGACGTCTGGGCCCGCTGGGACAGCGTCTGGTTCCTGCGGATCGCCGAACACGGCTACAGCGCGGCGAGCGGAGCGGCGTCGGCGTTCTACCCGCTCTACCCGCTGGCGGTGGCCGGCCTCGGGCGCGCGTTCTTCGGCCACTACGTGCTCGCCGGGATCCTGATCTCGCTCGCGGCCGCGTTCGGCTCGTTCCTGCTGCTGCACCGGCTCGCCGAGGAGCGGCTCGGCGCCGACGGCGCGCGCCGTGCGGTGCTCTACCTCGCGTTCTTCCCGTTCGCGCTCTTCCTGCAGGCGGTCTACAGCGAGTCGCTCTACCTGTTCCTGACGCTCGCGGCCTTCGCCTTCGCCGAGCGGCGGCGGTTCCTGTCCGCCGGGGTCGTGGCCGGGCTCGCATTGCTGACCCGGCCGACGGGGCTGGCGCTGCTGCCCGCCCTCGCGCTGCTCGCGTGGCGTGAGCGCGACCGGCTGCGCGCGCTCGGCTCGCTCGCGGTCGCCCCGCTGCTCTTCGCCGCGTACCCGCTCTACCTCTGGCTGGCGGAAGGCGACCCGTGGGCGTTCCTGCGCGCGCAGCGCCTCTGGAGCCGGCACCTCTCGCCGGCGGGGCCGCTGGGCGGGATCTGGGACGGCCTGCGCGCGGGCTGGGCCGGAGTCGAGCAGCTCGCGTCCGGCTCGCACACGCATGTCTACTGGACCGCCGTCCAGGACACCGACCCGATCCGCGCCGCGACGATCAACCTGGAGAATCTTGCGTTCCTCGTGCTGTTCGTCGTGCTCACCGTGATCGCGTGGCGGCGCTTCGGCGCTCCTTACGGCCTGTTCGCCGCGCTCAGCCTGGCGATCCCGCTCTGCGTTCCGAGCCATCGCTGGCCGCTCCTGTCCATGCCGCGCTTCGGCCTGACGATCTTCCCGCTCTTCCTCGCGCTCGCCGTCATCGGACGGCGGCCGCGCGTGCACACGGCGATCGTCGCGGTCAGCTCGCTCCTGCTCGGTGTCGCGGTCGTACAGTGGGCGCTCTGGCAGTGGGTCGCATGAGGCCGGCTCTCGTCGCAACGCGCGCTGGCGCTGCTCGCCGCGGGAACGGCCTGCGGCGAGCGGGCCGAGCCGACCGGGGCCGACGGTCCGCGATCTACCCCGTGACCGTCCAGGGAGCCGCGGAGCGGCCGACCGCCCTGACGAAGGCGCCGCAGCGGATCGTCCCGCTCGGACCGGGCCCGCGGCGGATCCTGCGGGCGCTCCGCCTGGACAGCCGAACCGTGCCCGTCGACGACTCGCTCGTCGGGTTGCCGCTGGTCGCGCAAATCCGCAAGGCGCGGCCGGACCTGATCGTCGCGTCGGGCGACGCCGACCCGCTCGACCTCGCGCGCGCCCGCTCGGCCACCCACGCGGCGGTCTACGTCACGCCGCAGAGCTCGCTCGAGCGACGTCGAGCGCGCGATCGGCGACATCGGGCTGCTGACCGGCCGGCCCGTCGCGGCGCGGCAGCTGACGGCCTCGATCCAACGCACTCGCCGCCGGATCTCCGCGAACGCTCAGCGGCTCGCCGGCGGTGCCGACCTTCATCGACGTCGGCGGCTTCTCGACGGTTGGCTCACGCACGCCTGCTCGGAGACATCGTCAGAACGCCGCGAACGGCAACGACGTGGCCGGGACGAGCCCCGAGCAGGGGCCGTTCCCGCTCACGCGCCTCGCCAAGCTCGACCCGCAGGCCTACGTCGCCGTCTCGAGCAGCGGGCACGACGCTGGCGCAGCTGCGCGCGAACCGGCTGACGAAGAAGCTCGCGGCGGTGCGCTCGGGCCGCTTCGGCGTCGTGCCGGTCCGGCCTCGTCCAGCCCGGGCCGGACGTCGGCAAGGCCCTCGCTCGCGGTCGCGCGGATCCTGCACCCGGACGCGTTCCGCTGAGCCCGCCGCCGCGAGCAACCGCAAGCTCGCCGGGTGGCTCGGGCTCGCGACGGGAGCGCTCGCCGCGTTCGCGTACGTCGGCCGCGCGAGCGGCGGCAAGCCGCCGCGCGACGCGCTCTACCAGTACGGCTTCGCCGTCAGCGGGCTGATCGAGGAGCTGCTCGTGCTCGGGATCGTCCTCTGGATCGCGCGCGGGATCCCCTGGAGCGAGCTCGGCGTGCGGGCGCCGCGCTCCTGGGCCGCGGCGCTCGGGCTCGCTCTTGCCCTCTTCGTCGCGCTCCTGATCGTCGAGCAGCTGCTCGAGCGCGTGCTGCACGCGAGCCGCGAGCAGGGCCTCGAGCCCTCGCACTGGGAGCCGAGCAAGGCGCTCGCCGTTCGCGCTCAACGCCGTCGTCATCGTGCTCGTCGCGCCGTTCGCGGAGGAGCTCACCTACCGCGGCCTGGGGATCGCCGTGCTCGCGCGCTTCGGCCCGGTCGTCGGCCGTGCCGTGCACCGCGATCGCCTTCGCGGCAGCCCACGGGCTCGTCCAGGGATTCCTGGCGCTGTTCATCTTCGGCGCCGCGATCGCGATCCTCCGGCTGCGCACCGGGAGCGTCTTCCCGGGATGCTCTTCCACGCGTGCTTCAACGGGATTGCGCTCGCAGTGGCATTCGTCCGCTAGCGCGAACTATTCTCCCGCGCGTGCGGCGCGCAGCGATCCTCGTCTCGGCTCTCGCGGTCGTGTTCGTCCCGGCCGCGCACGCCGCGCCGGCCGGCCGTGACCGTGCAGGCCTCGCCGGCGAGCGGCGCGGCTCCGCTGACCGTCACGCTGACCGCGAGCGGCGACGTCGGCGACCTACCACTGGGACCTCGGCGACGGCACGACCGCCGACGGGCCCGTCGTCCAGCACGTCTATCCGGCCGGGCGCTTCGTCGCGCACGTGACGGCGACATCGCCGGCCGGCGGGACCTCGCAGGCGTCGGTGACGATCACCTCGTACGGGCTGACCCTCTCCGGGCCGCGCAGCGCCGGCTACGGACAGCGCGCGCGCTTCCACGGGCGGCTCGTGCCGGGCCTCAAGGGCGCGCGCGTCGTGCTCTACCGCGGGACGACCCGGATCGGCAGCGCCAAGACGAGCGCGGCGGGCGCTTCTCGATCCGCGGCCGGGTCGGAACGCCCGACGCGCAGTACACCGCGCGCTCGGCCCGGCCGTCTCGGCGCCGGCACGCTGGCGGTCCAGCCCGGCGCTGACGCCGCGTTCATCGGCTCGGGCCAGGTCGGCCGGCCGCTCGCCGTGATCGTCCGCGAGCGGCCCGCCGGCGCGGGCACGCTGACGGTCAAGGTCTGGCGCGGGAACGCGGCTCTTCGCCACGCGCAGCGGCAGCCGGCCGCCTGCGGATCAGGCTCAGCACGCGCGGGCGGCCACCTACCGGATCCGGCCGGCGTCGCGCCTGCGCAGGGGTACGCGGCGAGCCGCGCGCTGGTCACGCACGCGGTCTTCGATCCCGAACCTCCGCGTCGGCTCGCACGGGCGCGAGCGTCCTCGCGCTCGAGCAGCGGCTGCACGAGCTCCACTACGCCCTCGGCGCGATCAACGGCTACTACGGCTTCGACACCGCGGACGCGGTCGTCGCCTTCCAGAAGCTGCACGGGCTCGCCGCGCACCGGCGCGACCGACGCACGCTTCTGGCGGGAGCTCGAGGTCGCGCACGTCCCGGTTCCCCGCCACGCGCGGCGCCGGCCTGCACGTCGAGGTGAGCAAGGAGCTGCAGGTGCTGTTCCTCGTCCGGGACGGCGAGGTCGCGCTCGTCTCGACCGTCTCGACCGGCGCGACGGGCAACACGCCGTCGGCCTCTGGCACGTCTACAGCAAGGTGCCGGGCTTCAACGCGAAGCAGATGTACTACTCGTCGTTCTTCGTCGGCGGCTTCGCGATCCACGGCTACCACAGCGTGCCGACCTATCCCGCGAGCCACGGCTGCGTCCGCATCCCGCTCTGGGTCGCGCCGCGCGTCTACTCGCTGCTCGACTACGGCACGGCGGTCTACATCTACTAGCGTCGCCGTCGCGTCGCGGTCGTCGCTGGCCGCGGCTGGCTCGTCTACACGCAGGTGTGGGGCGCGGGCGGACTCGCACCCGGTCGCCTGGCGCGACGTGACCGGGAAGATGGGCACGGTCGAGTTCACCCGGCGGGCGCCTCGGCGTCTACCACTCGCGCGGCTCGTTCACGCGCCTGCTCGACGCGACCATGCCGGGCCGGGCGCCGCAGCCGCCGAAGCTCGACTGGAACCGCGACCAGCTCGTGGTGATCTCGCTCGGCCCGCGCTCGAGCACCGGCTACTCGCTCATGATCGACCGCGTGGTCGAGCGCCGCCGCGGGATCTACGTCTACGCCCACGAGCAGACGCCGTCGCTCGGCGAACCGGTCGAGGCGCGGGTCACGTACGTCTACCGCGTGCTCGCGATGCACGGGCACGCGAAGCCCGTGTACGTCAAGCTGCGAGGACGATGAGCGAGCCAGACCCGCTGATCCGACAGCTGCGAGAGCAGATCTCCGACAACGACCGCGCGATCGTCGAGGCGCTCAACGCGCGGCTCAAGCTCGTCGCGCGCCTGAAGAGCTACAAGGAGTCGCGCGGGATGTCGTTCGTCGACCCCGAGCGCGAGGAGTGGATGCTGCAGTACCTGAGCCGCGCAAACCGCGGGCCGCTCTCGGCGGAGGGCCTGCGGGAGCTCCTCGAGGCGATCCTCGACCTCACCAAGCGCGAGGTCGAGCGCGGCAGGGCTAGTCCTCTTCGCCGCTCGCCTCGGCGAACTCGTCCGGGGTGACGTGCTCGAGGAACTGCTTGAACTCGGAGACGATCTCCTGCCTCCTCGTTCACTTCCTCGCCCTCGCCCTCGAACTCGATCGCCGACTCCTCGATGACCTCTTCGGCCGCGAAGATCGGCGCGTCGGCGCGAACGGCCAGCGCGATCGCATCGGACGGCCGCGAGTCGATCTCGATCTCCGAGCCGTTCTGCTGGACGGTGATGCTCGCGTAGAAGGTGTTCTCCTTCAGCTCGGTGACGGTGATGCGGACGACCTGCGCGTCGAGCTCGCCGAGCATGGCGGTGACGAGGTCGTGAGTCATCGGCCTGGGCGTGCTCGCGCCCTGCAGCTTCATCAGGATCGCGGCCGCTTCCGGGTGGCCGATCCAGATCGGGAGGAACTTGTTCCCGTCGGCTGTCTTGAGGAGAACGATCGGCTGCTTGCCGACGAGGTCGAAACTCACGCCGTAGATGACCATCTCGTACATCGGGCGTCCCGAGCCTCGATCATAGCCAGAGGGTAGCGCGTGAAACTCAGCTCGCTTCGCGGCTGCCGTTCGGCGGGCAGGGCTCCAGCTCGGTGATTGGCGCGCGTCGTCTGCTCGCCCGTCTGGGCGTCCTCGAGCATGGCGCGCCTGTTGGGCACGCTCATCGGGTCGAGCCCGCGCAGAAAGTAGCGCCGGCCCTGATGGAGGACGGGGTCACCAATCTTCATCGCCGCAGTACTGAGACGTCTTTCCTTTGTCGGCGGCACATTCTGAGGCGGTGCGGCTACCATGGGCCGCTCGGGCGTAGCTCAGTTGGTTAGAGCGCCGCTCTGATAAGGCGGAGGTCCGTGGTTCGAATCCACGATCGTCCCGCCTATCAGATGCGGCGCTGCTAAGCCAACTGGCTGCTAGAGTCGCCCGCGGCGCGCCGCCGCTGTAGCGGCGACCGATCCGGCGGTCAGGTGGTGTGGAACTCCGCCCACAGCGGGCGGTGGTCGCACATGTGGTACCTGACGTAGCTCAGGAACGGCGAGCCGGGCGTGCTGCCCACAGGTCCTGGAAAAGCGCGCCGTCGAAGTCGAAGACGTTGCTCGCGCCGGTGAAGCGGTCCTGCGTCGCGCCGGGGAAGAACGCGATCTGGTCGTAGTACGAGTCGGACGCGATCGCCGAGCCGATCTGTGAGCGTGTGCGGCGGCACGTGGAGGCCCGCGCGCAGAGGGCGTCGAAGATCGGGTCGCCGGTTTCCTGCTTCGGGAGGTTGAAGTCGCCGAGCGGGACGACCTCCGGGACGTACGAACGCGCGTCGCGGTGCTTGCGGTCCGCCCACCACGCGACCGCGAACGTCTCGAGCACGCGCCGGTCGACGTCGGGCGGATCCGGTCGAGCCGTAGTAGAGATGGACGTTCAGCAAGGAGAAGCGGAAGACCCGCACTCGAAGCTCGCGAGGTAGGGCCCGCGGTCGAAGCCCGGGAACGTGGTCGTCGTGCCCGGCAGCTTGATCGCCGAGAGCTGGCTCGGCGGGATCGAGAGCCGCCCGACCTCCTTCAGCCTCTTCACCTTCCGCGTGTCGTAGAGGAACGCCTGCCGCTCCTGGTTGCCCGAGGCGTCGGAGAAGAGCAGGTCGTAGCGAGCCGGCAGCTTCGAGTGGATCGCCTCGATCCCGCGCAGGTCGTCGTTCACCTCCTGCACCGCGACGAGGTCGAACCACGTCATCACCTCGGCGATCAACGCGTAGTCGGAGTCGAGCCGGTCCTGGACGCCGAGGTTCGCGATGTTCCAGGTCGCGAGCAGCAGGCGGTCGCGGCCCTTCGCCGGGATCTGCCGCCCGGGCTTCTGCCGCCGGTAGGCGCGCACGGCCGCGATCTCGCGGTCGAGGTCGTACTCGTAGTCGAAGCGCGGCTTCGGGAAAGGCGGCATCCCCGAACGCATTGTGCTCAGTGGCGCCGTTCGGCCACCCCGCGTTTAGCAAAACGGCCCCCTCGGCAAGCCCCGCTGCACTACCCCGTGACGAAGGAGGCCACCAGCCATGTCCGAAGCAGTCGAGGAACTCGAAGACAAGGTTTCATCCAACGGATCCGACGAGGTCGCTCCCGCCTGTCCGGGCTGGGCGGCAAAAGCGTGCTCTTCCCGTGCAGCGGCAGCCGCGAGTGCCGCGGCCGCCGGGCTCGCCGCCAAGAAGGGCCCGGACCTGATGAAGAAGCTTCAGGGCGAGGCGGGCGAAGAGGGCGAGGAGATCGGCAAGAAGGGCATGCAGGGCCTGAAGAAGGGGCCTCGCGTCGAGCGGCCCCGCCGGCAAGATCGCCTCGAAGCTGATGGGCGGCGGTGGCGGTGACGACGGAGGAGGCGGCCAGAAGGGCGGCAAGACGCGCCGGCTCCCGATTCAGCGCTGGACTGACGTCGCCGTTCCGGTCGACAAGGCCTACCAGGCGTGGACGCAGTTCGAGGAGTTCCCGAAGTTCATGCACCGCGTCCTCGAGGTGAAGAAGGAGGACCAGGACAAGATCCACTGGCGCGAGAAGATCTGGTTCAGCACGCGCGAGTGGGACGGGGAGATCACCGAGCGGCGCAAGAACGACCGCATCGCGTGGAAGTCGGTGAGCGGCACCCAGCACTCCGGCGTGATCAGCTTCCACAAGCTGGACTCGAACCTCACGCGGGTGCTCGTCACGCTCGACTTCGTGCCTTCGGGATCCTCGAGAAGATGGCCTCGGGCATGCGCTTCGTGAAGCGCGCCGTCGAGGCCGACCTCGCCCGCTTCAAGGCGTACGTCGAGTTCGGCGACGTCAAGGGCCTCGAGTACAAGTCGACGCCCGCCGAGATGGAGCAGAACCAGGGCGAAGAGGAAAGGACGACGAGAGCGGCGACGAGCAGGAAGCTCAAGGCCGCGGCGACGACAGCCTGACGACGCCGGCGACGACGACAAGGACCGCGACTCGGACCGCGAGGACAGGGCAAAGCGGCGCGAAGAGCGCAGCAAGTCGCGTGGCCTCCTCGTCGTGAGCGGTTAGAAGCGGGTAATCCGGGCAAAAGCTGCGTCAAATGGCCATCGCCACCCAGGGAACCGCGAGCAACTACCTCCAGCGCGCGCCCAGCCCGAGCGGGCTCGCGGATGTCGTCGACCTGATCCTCGACAAGGGGCTCGTGATCGACGCCTACGTGCGGATCGCCGTGATCGGGATCGAGCTGATCACGATCGACGCGCGGATCGTGATCGCGAGCGTCGACACCTACCTGCGCTTCGCCGAGCAGGTCAACCGGCTCGACCTCACGCAGACGGAGCTCGCCGGCCTCCCGGAGCTGCAGGAGAAGGGCGCCGAGAAGATGACCGAAGGCGCGATCGAGGGCGTCGAGGACGAGGTCACTCCCGACAGCCCCGGCATCCGCAAGGCGATGAAGGGCGCGGCGGCCGCAGCGGCAGTCGGGGCAGCGGCGGCGGCGGCACGTCAGATCGCCTCGAAGCGGAACGAGGACGGCTCGGGCGGTGACGACTGATGGCGGAGAGCGGAGAGGCGGCGCCGCATGGCCGCACGAGCGGCCTGCTCAAGTCCATGGCGAGAAAGGCGCTCGCGCCGCTCGTCGCCGCGGTGGTCCACGCGGCCAGCGCCTACCTCGGACGGAAAGCGGGCTCGCTCGCGCAAGAGAAGCTGCTCCCGATGCTGCGCGAGCGCGGCGGCAGCACGCAGGCCCCTGAGGACGCGGCCGCCGACAAAGGGGAGCCGAGCCGCGACACGCAGCGCCGAGACCGCGAGAAGCGCCGCAGCCGGCGCCGAGAAGCTCTCGAGCACACGGGATCGACCTAAGGAGATCTGATGGCAATCGCAACCCAGGGAACCGCGAGCAACTACCTCCAGCGCGCGCCCAGCCCGAGCGGGCTCGCGGATGTCGTCGACCTGATCCTCGACAAGGGGCTCGTGATCGACGCCTACGTGCGGATCGCCGTGATCGGGATCGAGCTGATCACGATCGACGCGCGGATCGTGATCGCGAGCGTCGACACCTACCTGCGCTTCGCCGAGCAGGTCAACCGGCTCGATCTCACACAGACCGAGGCCGCCGGCCTCGCCGAACTCCGCGACGGCGGCGGCGGGGGCAACGGCGGCGGCGACGGGAAAGCCAAGGGGATGATGGAAGGAGCCAAGGACAAGGCCTCCGACGCGAAGGAGGGCCTGAAGGAGCGCGTGAAGCGCGACTAGGCACATGGCGCTCCAGACCCCCCCGACCCGGGCGCCGCTCTCAACCGCGCTGTACTGCTACGGCGTCACGTCCGCCGACGACGTGGCCTCGCAGCCGGACGCCGGCCTGGCCGACGCGTCGGTCGAGCCGGTTCGCTTCCGGCAAGCTCGCCGCCCTCGACGAGCGCCGCGCCGCCGGGAAAGGTCGGGCGCGACGGGCCGACCTGCTCAGGCACTTCGAGGTGCTCGCAACCGCCTTCGAGCGCGGGACCGTCGTCCCGCTTCGCTTCGGGATCGTCTTCGACGACGAGGACTCGCTCGTCTCGCGACTTCCTCGAGCCGCGCCACGACGAGCTGGCGGGGTTGCTGCGCGAGCTCCAGGGCCGCGTGGAGCTGCGGGTGACCGCTCACTACCGCGAAGAAGCCGTGCTGGCCGAGGTCGTTCGGGAGAGCCCGCGAGTCGCTCGCCTCCGCGAGCAGACGCGGGGCGGCGGAGTCCCCTCCGCTCCTCCTGGAGCTCGGCGAGCTCGTTTCGGCCGAGCTGCAGGCCCGGACGGCGCGCGATGCCCGCTCGATAGTGGAGCGGCTCGGGGCGATCGCGATCGCCTACGACGTCTCGGACGAGCAGATCGAGCACCAGCTCCTACGGGCCTCCTTCCTCGTCGGGCGCAAGCGCATGAAAGCTTTCGACGAGGCGATGGAGGAGCTCGCGGCCGCGCAGGCCGGGCGGGTCGACTTCTCGTATGTCGGGCCCCTCCCGCCGCACAGCTTCGTGAGCCTCGAGGAGCGCCGCTGATGGGCATCATCACCGGCCTGCTGACGCTGCCGCTGGCGCCGGTCCGCGGGACGGTCTGGATCGCCGAGCAGCTCGCCGCCGAGGCCGAGCGCCAGCTCTACGGCGCGCAGTCGGCACGCCGGCGGCTCCTGGTCGCCGAGCGGCAGCTCGAGCTGGGCGTCCTCTCGCCCGAGGAGTACGAGGTCGTCGAGGAAGCGGCGCTCGACCAGCTGGAAGCAGAACAGGAGGAGCGCGAATGGCTGACCTGACCGACGCGCAGAGGAAGCGACAAGAGTCCCGCCAGAAGCGGCGCGGCCGGTCCGACGAGCCCCAGCAGGACAGCTCGCGGGAGGACAGCTCGGAGGCTCAGAACGGAGAGCCGCTCGAGGCGGTGAAGCAGGCGGCCAAGGTCGCCGCCGCCGGAGCCGCGGTCGGCGCAGCCGCCGCTGCGGCCCGCGCGCTCACCCACCACGGCAACGACGAGAGCGAGCGCGGCGCCGAGGACGAGCAGGCCGAGCCCGAGGCGGCGTCCGAGCAGGCCGACGAGCCACGGGCCGAGCAGCCGGAGGAGCAGCAGCGCGAAGCGCAGCAGCAGGACGAGGAGGGGCAGGACGACGACCGAGGGCGCGACGAGCAGCGAGACGAGCCCGAGCCCGAGCCCGAGCCGGTGGAGGGCGCCTCGCTCGGCGACGCCGGCAAGGCGATGAGAACCGCCCGCGACCAGCTCCAGGAGCTCCTCGGCAAGGCGGTGGAGTCGGCCTCCGCGCTGGAGCGCACGCAGAACGGCTGGGTGGCAACGCTCGAGGTGGTCGAGCTCTCGCGCATTCCCGAGACGACCGACGTGCTCGCGTCGTACGAGCTCGAGCTCGACGAGAAGCTCGGCCTGCGCAGCTACCGCCAGGTTCGGCGCTACACCCGTTCGCAGGCCAACGGAGAAGGCCTGTGAGCAGCCGCGACCTCGAGGGCTACCGCTCCGGCCAGCCGGCGCAGCTCACGGACGTGCTCGAGCGGGTCCTCGACAAGGGCATCGTCGTGGCCGGCGACATCCAGATCAACCTGCTCGACATCGAGCTGCTCACGGTGAAGATCCGGCTGCTGATCGCCTCGGCCGACAAGGCCAAGGAGATGGGCATCGACTGGTGGCAGAGCGATCCGTTCCTCTCCGGCAGCAACGGCCGCGGCGAGCTCGACAAGCGGCTGCGCGCGATCGAGGAGAAAGTCGGCCTGCCGACGAGCGACGAGGAGTCGTGAACGCCGAGGGCTGGTACCTCTACGGGGGTGGGCGAGGCCGGCACGCCGGGAGTCGTGGGCGTCGAACCAGCCGTCGAGCTCGTCACCGAAGGCGCGGCTCGCGGGGTCACGAGCCGCGTCTCCCTCGAGGAGTTCGACGAGGCGGCCCTGGCAGAGCGACTCGGCGACGCGGTCTGGCTGGAAGAGAACATCCGCCGCCACGAGCAGGTGCTCGAGCAGGTCCTCGCGTCGACCACCGTGCTGCCCTGCCGTTTCTGCACGGTCTACCGGACCGAGGCCGACCTGAGGCAGTTCCTCAGCGAGCGGCAGGACGCGCTCTCGGCAGCGCTCGCGGAGGTCGCGGGCCGAGTCGAGCTCGGGGTGAAAGCCTTCGTCGACCTGGAACGCTTTGCGGCCGGCGGCGCCCAGGAGAACGAGCAGATCCGCGAGCTGACCGCGCAGGCGGCCCAGTCCCAGGGTGGTCGCGCCTACCTCGAGTCGCGCCGGCTCGAGCGCCTGCGTCGGCGACGAGCGCGCGCGGTTCGGGCAGGAGGCCGCCTCACGAGCTGCACCGCCGCCTGCTGGACACCGCCGAGCGCGGCGTCCTGCTCGACCTCCAGCGGCCCGAGCTGAGCGGGCGCAACGAGGAGATGGTGCTCAACAGCGCCTACCTCGTCTCCGACCGGCCGGGCTTCGAGCGCGAGCTCGCCGGGCTGGCCCGAGAGCTCTCCGAACGTGGGCTCGAGCTCGAGCTGACCGGGCCGTGGCCCCCGTACAACTTCGTCTCGGAGGAGCTCCGGTCGTGAGCTCCGACCTGCGACCCGATCTTCGACAACAGGTCACGCTGCTCGAGCTGGTCGACCGGGTGCTGAACAAGGGCGTCGTCCTCTCGGGCGACATCACGCTCTCGGTTGCGGACGTCGACCTGGTCTACGTCGGCCTGCGCGTGCTGCTCTCCTCCGTGGCGACGCTCGAGGAGCAGGGCATGCCGGTCGCGATCGGAGACGCGCTGCGGTGATCCACGTCTACGGGATCGTCGACGAGCTCGACTCCCTGCCACCCGTCGAAGGCGTGGACGGCGCGCCGCTCGAGCGCAGGCGCGTCGACGCCCTCGAGCTGGTGGTGAGCGAGGTCCCGCGCGACGACGTCACGCAGGAGGCCGTGCTTCGCCACGCGGAAGTTGTCGAGGCGCTGATGAGCCGCAGCCGCGCCGTGCTGCCCGCGCAGTTCAGCCGGCCGTTCGCCGGCGACGAGGAGCTGGCCTCGGCGGTGACCGCGAAGGCTCCCGAGCTCGGTCAGCGCCTGCACCGCGTTCGAGGCTGCGTCGAGCTCGGCCTGCGCGTCGTCGCGCCGGGCGGCCGAGAGCGGCCGTGAAGCCGAGTCCGGCGCCGAGTACCTGCGCGCCCGGCTCGACGAGGAGCGCCGGCGCTCACAGCTGGTCGCCGAGCTCCACGAGCCCCTCGCCCGCCTCTCGCAGGAGAGCGCAGGCGGAACGAACGGCGGGAACGTCTTCGAGCGCGCATACCTCGTTCGCGACGAGGACGTCTCCGCGTTCCTCGACACGGTCCGCGAGCTGCAAGGGGCGCACCCCGAGCTCTCGCTGGCCTGCACCGGGCCGTGGCCGCCGTACTCGTTCGGAGCGGAGGCCGCGAAGTGAGCGCTCACGAGCCGATCGACAAGGTCCTCGCCGGCAGCGACGACCTCAACCGAATCGCCGGCGAGCTGGAGCACGTCCAGGACGCGTTCCCGCGGCGTATAAACGCCGACCCGGAAAAGGTCGAGCAAGGCCTCGCGCGCCTCGTGCTGACCCTCGTCGAGCTCCTCCGACAGCTGATGGAGCGCCAGGCGCTTCGCCGGATGGAAGGCGGCACGCTGACCGACGAGCAGCTCGACCAGCTCGGCGAGACGTTCATGAAGCTCAACCAGCGCATGGACGAGCTGAAGGCCGAATTCGGCCTCGAAGACCGAGATCTGAACCTCGATCTGGGTCCGCTCGGAAACCTTCTCTAAACCTGCATGAAAACGAGCGGGTCGGTGATACCCGAAGGAGTCCTCGTGAAAGGAGAACACCGATGGCATCACTGAAAGACGTCGAGCAGGTCGCCGACGACCTCGCGGGCCTCGTCGACAACCTGCGCAAGGAAATCCGCGACAGCGCGAGCTTCGACAAGCTCGTCCGGATCGCGGACCAGATCAGCGAGCACGCCGACGAGGCAGCCGGAACCTTTAGCACCGTCAACGAAGCGTTGACGAGCCGCCTGCAAGAGCTGAAGGGTGGCGCCGGGTCCGCATCAGGCTCTGCCCGCTCCAAGGCACGCTCCTAGACGAAGGAGGCCCAGAGATGGCTGAAGACACTCAGGACCAGCAGAACCAGCAAGACGAGCAGCAGAGCAGCGGCGGTGGCGGCGGGAGCACCGCCGTGAAGGCCGCCGCCGCGGCGGCCGCGACGAGCGTTGCGGCGATCGCCGCGAAGAAGGCGCTCTCGCACCGAAGCGGCTCGAACGGAAGCTCGGGCAACGGCGACTCCGGGTCGAAGGGCGGCGACATGAGCTCGATGCTCACCTCGGCGCTCTCGGGCGGCTGGGATGCGGCGCGCGATGCGCTGCTTCCAGCGGCGGAGGATGCCGCAGGAGCCGCCGGCGAGTGGGTGGCCGAGAACGCACCGGAGATCGTCCGCGAGCGGATCGTGCCGCGGTTCATCGAGTCGTTCAACGAGGCGGGCGGCGGAAGCTGAACGCCCCAAACGAAGGAGGAAGCGATGGAAGAGATGGACGACAACGAAGGCATGTCGACCGGGAAGAAGGTCGTCGCGGGGGCGGCGCTCGGAGTTGCCGTCCCGGCCGCAGTCGCCGTCGGCCGGAAGGTGCTCGGCGGCGGGGGGGACGACGACGACCAGGACAGCCAGGGCTCCAGCGGAGGGTCGCAGCAGAAGCGTTCGCGGTCTCGCAGCGGCACCCGTAGCGGCTCCGGCCGTTCACGGAGCGGATCCTCCAGCGGCTCGCGCAGCGGGTCGTCCGGCAGCTCCGGGAGCTCGAGCCGGCGCTCGACGGGATCGAAGGCGCGCTCGGGCTCGCCGAAGCGTTCGAGCTCGTCGTCGTCCAAAAGCCGAAGCTCCTCCGGCCGCAGCAGCGGCTCCTCGAGCCGCAGCGGCAGTAGTGGCTCCTCGAGCCGGAGCCGGAGCAGCTCGTCCAGCAGCCGCAGCAACAGCGGCGGCAGCAGCAGGACGAAGGAACAGCTCTACAACCAGGCCAAGCGCCTGAAGATCGACGGCCGCTCGAGCATGACCAAGGCTCAGCTCGAGCGCGCGATCAGCAGAGCACGCAGCTAGCGGAACGGCCCGCGCTCCGGCGCGGGCCTTCCTCTTTCCTACTAGACGACCTGAGCCCTATCCCCGGCGCCCCTACGAGCTGCTGCTACCCGAAGTCGCACTTCGTAGCGCTCGACGCAGCTCTCCATAGGCCGTTTCGACTTCGGGCACCATTCCCTTGTCGCGAAGCTCTTGCGCGTAGGCCTCCAGAACGTCAGGCGCGATCGGCTCGAGTGGTGGGAACCGCGTAGCGACGGACTCATCGCCGACAAGTACGGCATAAGGCTCGGCGAGTTGCATCGCAGAGTGCGCCGCGTCCGCGAAGCCGCACTCGACCTTCACGATGTCTTGCGTTATCCATTTGTGGCTCGCAGCGTCGCCGTCAGACTCCATGCGGACATCCCACTCGAAGAGGGTGCCTGGTGTCTCAAACTCGCGGCGACGCGCCCATGCAGCCTCGAACTGCCCCTCGGAGACCACAGCTACCAGGTCCACGTCGCTGATCTGATCCGCTCGACCAGACGAAAACGACCCGAGAAGGAGGAGACCATCCAATTCCTCAATGCTTGCGGCCTGCTCCGACGCATGGACGATCAGAGGCCACTGGCGAAGCCGCTCGGCCTCGCGGCGGGTCGGCCAGTCCAACACCCCGTCAGCCTACGACGCGGCGATCATTTCGCCAATCTCCCCTTGCTTTAGTGGAGGATCTCGGTGCGGTGGACGTAGTCCTCGACCGCGAGCAGGAAGGCCGGGTCGGACGCGATTTCCTGCAGGCTGATCTTGGTCGCGTCGTCGAGGTCTCCGTCGTGCGCCAGCTCGACGAGGAACGGCGCCAGGCTTCCCGACTGCGAGAGCGCGGACATGCGCAGCACGAGGTCTCGCATCAGATCGTCTTGCGAGATCGCCTCGAACCCTCGAGGTTCTGGTGCCAGCCGGGGAGCATCTCGTCGTTCAACGGCCCCGGCGGCGGAAAGGATACGGGGCTACCGGCGACGAGGCGCTCGAGCGCCTCGGCCAGCTCTTCGAGCTCGGTCTCGTCCGAGAACGCGATCTCGAGCCGGCCCGCGGTCACGCGCGCAGTGAGCCCGGTCGCCCGCTCCGCGGCCTCACGCGCGCGAGCCGCCAGCGCCGGGTCGACCTTCGGCACCTTGCGCGGCTTCGTCTTCGCTCCCGCCCAGCGGGCGGCGCGCTCTGCCGCGCGCACCGACATCCCCCGGCGGACGATCTGCCGCGCGAGGCCGCGGCGCCCCTCGTTGTCGGGCACGGCCAGGACCGCGCGGGCGTGGCCCTCGCTCAACTCGCCGCGCTCGACCATCCCGAGCACGTCGTCGGTCAGCTCGAGCAGCCGCAGGCGGTTGGAGACGGTCGGCTTCGCCTTGCCGACGCGGGCGGAGAGGTCGCCGAGCGAGAGCCCGAACTCGTCCATCAGCAGCGCGTAGGCGCGCGCCTCCTCGACGGCGGAGAGCTCCTCGCGCGCGACGTTCTCGACGAGGCCGAGCAGCAGCGAGTCGCGGTCGTCGGCTTCCCGGACGAGCGCCGGACGGTCGGGATCCCGGCCTCGCGCGCTGCACGCCAGCGCCGCTCGCCGGCGATCAGCTCGTAGCCGCCGGCCGGCCGCGGCCGCACGACGACGGGCTGGACGAGACCCTGGGCGCGGATCGATTCCGCGAGCGCGGCGGTCGCCTCGTGGTCGAAGCGCTTGCGCGGCTGGCGCGGATTCGCGTGGATCGTCTCGACGGGCAGGTGCGCCAGCTCCGGCTGGCCCTCGCCGCCGACGAGCAGCTCGAGACCGCGGCCGAGGCCGCGGCGCGTTTCTCAGGAACGGCCGACAAGCTCCATCGCCACCTTCCAGTACGCGTCGGCGCCGGCCGACGCGCGGTCGTAGGCGGTCACCGGCAGCCCGTGGCTCGGCGCCTCGGCGAGGCGCACCGAGCGCGGGACGGCCGTGCGGAAGACGAGCTCGCCGAAGTGCCGGCGCACCTCGTCCGAGACGTCGGCCGCGAGGCGCGTCCGCCGGTCGACCATGGTCAGGATCACCCCGCCGATCGCGAGGCGCGGGTTCAGGCGCGAGCGCACGAGCTCGACCGAGCCGACGAGCTGCGCCAGGCCCTCGAGCGCGTAGTACTCGGCCTGCACCGGCACGAGCACGCGATCGGCGGCCGCGAGCGCGTTGACCGTCAGCGGCCCGAGCGACGGCGGGCAGTCGAGGAAGACGAAGGAGTAGCGCGCGCCCGCTCCGGCCAGCGACTCGGCAAGGTAGCGCTCCCCGTCGGCCGCCGCGCGAGCTCGACGGCGGCGCCTGCAAGCTCCGGCTTCGACGGCACGAGGTCGAGGTTCGCGAACCTCGTCGGCGGATGAGCCGCTCGAGCGCGATCCCGTCGAGCAGGTCGAACGACGAGCTGCCGTTCGCCCGCTCCCCGAGGCCCGACGTCGCGTTCGCCTGCGGGTCGAGGTCGACGACGAGCGTGCGCTCGCCGGCCTCGGCGAGGCAGGCCGCGAGGTTGATCGCGGTGGTCGTCTTGCCGACCCCGCCCTTCTGATTGGCAAGCGCATACACCCGGCCGGGCATACGGCGCACGCTAGCTAGGCGAGCGGACGTTTCCTGGCGACGCCTGGGCGCCGCGGGAAGCCCTGCCGGCGTGGGCTCGAGCTTGCGCAGAACGAGCAGGCCCGGGCGGGGATTCCGCGAGCTCGCCGCCGAGTTTCGCGGCAACCCGCGCGACCGCGTTCGCGATCGGCGCTCGGGCTGGCGAACAGGATCGCGGCGCCGCCCGGAGCGACCAGCGGGAGACACCATTCGGCGGCGACCGGCGGCGGTGCCAGCGCTTTCGCGACAGCGACGCCCGTAGGCGTCGACCGGTTGCTCTTCGGCGCGCCCGCAGATCACCTGCACGTTCGGCAGCTCACGCGCCCAGCCCTCAAGGAACTCGCACTTGCGGCGGTTGGCTTCGAGCAACGTCACGTCGCGGTCAGGAAGCGCGCACGGCGAGCGGGATCCCGGGCGCGCCACCGCCTGACCCGACGTCGACGATCGGGCCCTCGAATCCGCTGACGACGGCGAGCGTCGCGCGCAGGCTGTCCTCGATCGAGGACGCGGCGGGCCTCTCGCCCGAGAGCGAGTCAGTCCTGGCGTGTCAGACGAGGGCCTCGAGCCAGCGCTCGATCACTCAGGCTCGATCACGACGAAGCGGTTGGGCTCGCTGCCCTCGCTGCGCGTGATCACGCCCGGCACGTCCTTCAGGCGCAGGTGGACAACCTTGCGCTCGACGGCAGTCATCGGGTCGAGCTCGAACGCCCGCCCGGAGACCTCACCCGCTCGGCGCTGCGCAGCGCGAGCGTCCCGAGCGTCGCCTCACGCCGCTCCCGGTAGCCCGCCGCGTCGACGATCACCTGCTTTCGCTCCTCGCCGTGCGCCCGCCAGGTGATCGCGTTCGACGAGGTACTGGATCGCATCGATCGTCTGGCCGTGCTTGCCGATCACCAGGCCCAGGTCGCGGCCGGTGATCGTGGCCACGATCGACTCGTCGTCCTCCCGCAGCTCGACATGGGCCGCGGTCTCGATCGCCTCGAGGATCCGCTCCAGGATCTCGCGCACCTCGCCGGCGAGGTCGCTTTCGTCCTCAGGTAGAGGCGCCGCCTCGGCCTCGCCGACAGCGTCGTCCACGCTCGCGATCACGCGCGCCGGTGCGAACCCGACACCGAGCAGCCCGCGCTCGCCCTCGGAGAGCACCTGGAACTGCACCGCCGCCTTGTCGATCCCGGGCCGCAGCTTCTCGAGCTCGCGCAGCGCCGACCACTTGGCCTCGCCGACAGTCTCGCCGGTCGCCTCGACCTGCAGCGTCTCGGTCATCGCCGCGCGCCGCCCTTTTTCTTCTTGCGCTTGACGCGCCTCGGCTGCGCGGGCTGAGCCGGTTCACGACCGCGGGCGCAGGCTCGGGCGCCGTGCCGTCCTGCGGAGCCTCCGCCTCGTCATGCGGAGCCGTCCGCGACGACCGCTTCGCGGGCGCCTGGGCCTTCGGCATCAACCGCCGCGTGATCAATCCCTGCCCGACCGTCCAGAGGTTCGTCGTCACCCAGTAGAGAACGAGCCCGACGGGGAAGTTGATCAGGAAGAAGACGAACGTCAGCGGGAGGATCAGCAGCATCATCCGCTGCGACTTTTCCATCGTGGACGACATCAGGACGGTCGAGACCAGCTGTGTGGCGACGTAGAGGGCGAGCAGCACGTAGCCCGACCAGTGCGCGCTCGCGTGGGCCGCGATGTTCGGCACGAAGTTGTGGAGCCAGGAGAGGTCGCCGCGGTCACCTGGGGATTGACCGGGTGCCCTGGGCACGGCGGGTGCTTCGCGAAGTGCCGCAGGACGAGGTAGAGCGCGATGAAGACCGGGAACTGCGCCAGCATCGGCAGGCACGACGCCGCCGGGTTGATCTGGTTCTCCTTGTAGAACTTCATCAGCTCTTCCTGCTGCGCTTCTTGTCGGCCTTGTACTTCTTCTGGATCTCCTTCATCTGCGGCGCGTGCCGTTGGAGGTTCTGCATCGAGTGGATCTGCTTGACCATCAGTGGCACGAGCAGGAGCCGCACGATCAGCGTCAGCGCGACGATCGACCAGGCCCAGGTCAGGCTCGGGAAATGGCCGGGCGCGTGCAGCCAGTCCAGGACCGAGCGGAGAAGGTTCTCGAGCGGCGTGAGCGGCGAGCCGACGATCACCGGAAGAGCCTCTGGTTCTCGACGTAGTCGACGCCGCCGTGGCTCCACGGGTTACAGCGGAGCAGCCGCCAGCCGGTGAGGACCGCTCCGCGGACGAGCCCGTAGTGGCGCAGCGCGTCGAGCGCGTACTGCGAGCAGGTCGGGTGGTACTTGCAGCGGCCGCCCCAGAGGACCCCGAGCGTCCAGCGATAGAGGTAAACCAGGCCGAGGCCGGCGTACGTCGGCGCGCGCAACGCGTACCTCACGCTCTCGCCTTCCCGAGGATCTCCTCGACCCGCTCGCCCAGCCAGTCGAAGCCGCGCTCCTCAGCGGCCTCGGCGAGGCCGGGCCGGACGACCAGCACGTAGTCGTGGTCCTGCGGCAGCTCTTCCGAACGCGCCCGGAAGATCTCCCGCAGGCGCCGCTTGATCCGGTTGCGGACGACCGCGGGCCCGACCGCTTTCGGCACGGCGAGGCCAAGCCGCGGCCCCTCCGTCTCGTCCTCGCGCTCGAACCAGTAGAGGACGAGGAAGCGGGTCGAGACCGACCGGCCGTGGCGGTAGACCGCGTCGAAGTCCCGCGAGCGCGAGAGGCGGTGGCGGCGGTTCACGCGCGCGTCCAGGCGGTCAGGCAGAGAGGCGTTTCCGGCCTCGGGCGCGGCGGCGCTTGAGGATCGCGCGGCCGGCGCGCGTGGCCATGCGGGCCCGGAAGCCGTGCCTCCGCTTGCGCCTGCGAACGTTGGGCTGGTAGGTCCGTTTCACGAGTCGAAAGTTGAAGAAGAGCCGCCCGGAGATGGGCGGCGGGAAATCAGTATAGACGCAGCCACCTGGGGTGGTTCTCCACAGAGAAACCGCCACACAAGCGGGGGCCGAAACGTGGGGCGAGCGGCCCTTCGGGCGACGCAAGCGTCGTCTGCTCCGACAGGACCGTCCACACCTGTGGAGAGGCATGTGGAGCCCGATGAAACCCCTGCAAATCGCGCCTGTTTTGGCGCTCGGCGGAGTCGCGAGAGAGCGCCGAAACGCCCCATTGAGGAAGCGCCTGACCGCTGCTATGCTCGGTCGCTCGTTCGTCCCTCCGAGAAGGAGCCTGCCGGCGGCGTGGAGCCCCAAATCGAGCTGACTGCGGAAGGCCTGTGGAGCGAGGTATCTAGTCGGCTCAGGGGCGCCCTCAACGAGACGACCTACCGGACGTGGTTCGACCATGTCCAGGGCGTCGCGCTGTCCGACGACGAGTTCGTCCTGTCGGTCCCGAACGAGTTCACGCGCGACTGGATCGAGGGCCATTTCCTCGGCCTGATCCGCGCGGCGGTCGGCGATACGACGGGCCAGGAGCGCAGCGTCCAGCTCGCCGTCGCTGAGGTGGGCGCCGAGCCGGTGGGCGACATCGAGGTCCAGCGCAAGGATGTCCCGCCCGGCGGGCTGAACCCCAAGTACACGTTCGACTCGTTCGTCATCGGCTCCTCGAACCGCTTCGCTCACGCCGCCGCACTCGCAGTCGCAGAGGCTCCCGCGCAGGCCTACAACCCGCTCTTCATCTACGGCGGCACCGGCCTCGGCAAGACGCACCTCCTGCAGGCGGCCGGGCAGTACGTCGGCGAGCACCAGGGCGAGCTCTCGGTGCGCTACGTGACGAGCGAGACCTTCATGAACGACTTCATCAACGCGCTGCGCGACAAGCGGATCGAGGGCTTCAAGCAGCGCTACCGCGCATACGACCTGCTCCTGATCGACGACATCCAGTTCTTCGAGCACAAGGAGCGGATCCAGGAGGAGTTCTTCCACACGTTCAACTCGATCTACGAGGCCGGCGGGCAGCTGGTGATCTCGTCCGACAGGCCGCCGCGAGAGATCTCGACGCTGGAGGAGCGGCTGCGCTCGCGCTTCGAATGGGGGCTGATCACCGACATCCAGCCGCCCGACCTGGAGACGCGGATCGCGATCCTGCGCAAGAAGGTGATGGCCGACGGGATCCACATCCCCGACCCGAAGGTGCTCGAGTTCATCGCCGGCCGGATCTCCTCCAACATCCGCGAGCTCGAGGGCGCGCTCACACGAGTTGTCGCGTTCTCGTCGCTGACCGGTCGTCCGATGAGCGAGGACCTCGCGCAGGACGTGCTCAAGGACGTCTTCCCGCAGGGCGAGGTGCCGCAGGTCTCGATCGAGCGGATCCAGGAGCTCGTCTCGGACCGCTTCGGCCTCTCGCTCGAGGAGCTTTGCGGCGAGCGCCGCTCGCAGAACATCGTCTACCCGCGGCAGATCGCGATGTACCTCTCGCGTGAGCTGACCGACGCGTCGCTACCGAAGATCGGGCGCCAGTTCGGTGGGCGCGACCACACGACCGTGATCCATGCGACCACCAAGATCGCGGGAATGATCCGCGAGGACCGCTCTGTCTACAACCTTGTGCAAGAGCTGACCGCAAGGATCAAGCAGGCCCGCTGAAGTGTGGATGGACCAGCCGGCCATCTCGAGCCCTGTTGAGAAGCACCGTTTCTCCCCAGTGCGCCCCCACAGCGCAAAGCCGCTACACAAGCCGCTTCGCGGCGTCATCCCCGTAGTCCACACTCTCTATGACTACGACAAAGGAATTTCATAAATGATGGAAACAACAGAAGCTGTGGTCGCCCAAGGAACACTCACCGTCACCTGTCAGCGGGACGAGCTCCAGCACGCGCTCGGAATCGTCTCTCGCGGCGTCTCGACCCGCACCACCGTGCAGATCCTCTCGGGGATCTTGCTCGAGGCCTCGGAAGGGAAGCTGCGCCTTGCCGCGACCGACATGGAGGTCTCGCTGCGCACGTCGCTCAACGCGAAGGTCGAGTCGGACGGCTCGGTCGTCGTTCCGGGACGGCTGCTGCTCGAGCTCGCGCGGCTGCTGCCGGAGCAGGAGGTCTCGCTCGAGCACAAGCCCGAGGAAGCGGCGGTCGAGATTCGCTGCGGCTCCGCGAGCTACCGGCTGCACACGTACAACCCGGAGGACTTCCCGCGCCTGCCGGACACCCAGGTCGACCTGCACGAGGTCGATCGCGCGACGCTGCTCGAAACGGTGGCGCGCGTCAGCCGCTCCGCGTCGCGTGACGAGTCGCGCCCGGTACTGACCGGCGTGCTCGTCCGCTTCGAGGCGGGCAAGCTCGTGATGGCCGCGACCGACTCCTACCGGCTCTCGGTCAAGGAGACGGCGTTCGAAGGCTCGGTCCCGGAGCTCGAGGCGATCGTGCCGGCACGCGCGCTGACGGAATTGGCGCGGATCGCGCCCGACGGCGAGAGCGTCTCGCTGGGAGTCCACGAGAACCAGGTCGTCTTCGGCACAGGCACTGCGTGGCTGACGACGCGCCGCATCGACGGGCAGTTCCCGAACTACAAGCAGCTCGTGCCCGAGACCTTCGAGCACGAGGTGCCGGTGCCGCGAGATGAGCTGCTCGACGTGGTTCGGCGCGTCTCCGTGATGGCTCAGCGCAACTCGCCGCTTCGGCTGCGCTTCGCCGAGGGTGAGCTGACCGTCTCGGCGCAGACGCAGGACGTCGGTGAGGCCCGCGAGTCGCTGCCGGTCCAGTTCGGGGCCGAGGCGCTCGAGATCGGCTTCAACGCCGAGTTCCTGCGCGACGGCGTCGAGTCGGTGACCGGCGAGCAGGTACGCCTGAAGCTGATCAGCCCGCTCCGGCCGGCCGTGCTCCAGGGCGAGAGCGACGACTTCCTGTACCTGATCATGCCGATTCGACTCGCAGGCTGATCGTCGGCGCGGTCTCTCTGCGCGACTTCCGCTCGTACGCCAAGCTCGACCTCGAGCTGGCGTCCGGGCTCGTGCTCGTGAGCGGGCCGAACGGGGCCGGCAAGACGAACCTGCTCGAGTCGCTCCACGTCGGCACCCAGGGGTTCTCGCCGCGCACCCGCGCCGACGCCCAGCTTGTCCGCTTCGGGCGGGACGCGGCGCGGATCGCGCTTCGCGGCAACCGAGCCGGGGCTCCGGTCGAGGTCGAAGTGACGCTGGAGCTCGGCAGCGGCAAGCGCGCGAGCGTGAACGGAGCACGCCTGCGCGCGGCGGAGCAGCTGCGCTCAGAGGTCTCGACGCTCGTCTTCACGCCCGACCGGCTCGTCGTCGTCAAGGGCGCCCCGGCAGCGCGGCGGGCCTACTTCGACCGCGTGCTCGGCCGCCTCTCGCCGGCGCGTGCCGGGCTGTCGGCCGAGTACGGCGCGGCGGTCGGCCAGCGCAACGCTGCGCTACGGCGCGTCTCGCAGGGCGTCTCGTCGCAAGACGCGCTGGCGCCCTGGAACGAGCAGGTGAGCCGCCTCGGGGCGCAGCTCGTCGAGGGCAGGCGGGAGACGGTCTCGCAGCTCGAGCCGCGCTTCCGCGAGCGGGCCGGCGAGCTCGGCCTCTCCGGCGGCGAGCTCTCCTACGAGGCGGAGGCGCCCAGCATCGAGGAGCTGGAAGCGCGCATACCGCGGGACCTCGAGCGGGGCACCACGAGCCTGGGGCCGCATCTCGACGATGTCGGCGTCCTCGCGGGCGGCCGGGATCTGCGTGCGTTCGGGTCGCAGGGCGAGCAGCGGCTGGCCGTCCTCGCGCTTCTGCTCGGCGAGGCGGAGCTACTCGAGGAGCGCCGCGGCACACGGCCGCTGCTCCTGCTCGACGACGTGCTCTCCGAGCTCGACCCCGAGCGGCGGCGGATCCTCGCCGACCGCCTGCGCTCGTCGGGCCAGGCGCTGGTCACGAGCGCGAGCCGCAACGCGCTGCCGGGCGAGCCCGCGCAGACGATCGTCGTCGAGCAGGCTCCCGACGGAACGAGCCGGGCCGCCTGATGGAGCGGATCGGCGACGCCGTCAGGCACGAGCTCCGCCGCTTCGGCAGCACGGGCGCCATGGCCGACGTCGTCGAGGCCTGGCCCAGGCTCGTCGGCGACCAGGTCGCCGCAAACTCGTGGCCGGCACGCATCGTGCGGGACGGCACGCTGATCGTGAACGCAAGCTCGTCGGCGTGGGCGTTCGAGCTCGGCCAGCTCGAAGGCGAGATCCTGCCGCGCGTGCAGGCGGCCCTCGGCACGGCTGCTCCAAAGCGCCTTCGCTTCGTTCCGGGACCGCTTCCGGAGCCCGCGGCAGAGGCTGCGGCGACGGCTCTGGAGCCCCTGCCGGAGCCCACGCTCGACCAGGCGCGCGAGGCCCACTCCTGGGCGGCGGCGATCGGTTCCGAAGAACTTCGCAAAACAGTGGAAAAAGCTGCGCGCGCAAGCCTCGCGAGAGCCGATTCCGGCCGCTCGTTCTGATAGACTTACTTTGGCCCCGAAATGCGGCACTTGCAGGGGTTTTCTTACTGTTTGAAACAGGATTTTAATGCCTAAAGATTCCTATACCGCCAAAGACATCACCGTGCTCGAAGGCCTCGAGCCGGTCCGGCTGCGCCCGGGCATGTACATCGGCTCGACGGGCACCCGCGGCCTGCACCACCTCGTCTACGAGGCGGTCGACAACGCGGTCGACGAGGCCCTTGCAGGACGCGCCGACCGGATCGACGTGACGCTCCATCCCGACGGGTCCGTCACGGTCTCCGACAACGGCTCGGGCATCCCGGTCGACATGATGGCCGAGCAGGGGCTGTCCGCCCTGACCGTGGTGCTGACGAAGCTGCATGCCGGCGGCAAGTTCGGCGGCGACGATGCCGCCTACAAGGTCTCCGGCGGGCTGCACGGCGTCGGCATCTCGGTCGTCAACGCGCTCTCGGAGTGGCTGGTCGCCGAGGTGAAGCGCGACGGCAAGATCTACCGCCAGTCGTTCGCGCGCGGCGAGCCGACGAGCGAGCTCGAGGTGACCGGCAAGACGAAGGAGACCGGGACGACGATCTCGTTCCTGCCCGACGTCGAGGAGATCTTCGAGGACGGCGACTGGTCGTACGAGACGCTCAGCCAGCGCCTGCGCGAGACGGCGTTCCTGACGCGCGGCCTGCGAATCGTCCTGACCGACGAGCGCGCCGGCGGTGAGCAGATCGAGTTCCACTACGAGGGTGGCATCCGCGACTTCGTTGCTCACGTCAACTCGCCGAAGGACCCAATCCACAAGCGGATCGCGTACTTCGAGGGCGAGAACGAGCAAGGCGCGATCGAGGTCGCGATGCAGTGGAACTCCTCGTACCAGGAGTCGCTGTACACCTTCGCCAACAACATCAACACGCACGAGGGCGGCTCACATCTCTCCGGCTTCAACGCGGCGCTGACCCGCACGATCAACAAGTTCGCCCGAGATCTCGGTCTGCTCAAGGAGAAGGAGGACAACCTCGAAGGTGACGACGCGCGCGAGGGTCTCGCGGCCGTAGTCTCGGTGAAGCTCCAGGACCCGCAGTTCGAGGGCCAGACCAAGACGAAGCTCGGCAACCCGTGGGTGAGGGGCTTCGTCGAGCAGACCGTCAACGCGAAGCTCGGGCAGTTCCTCGAGGAAAATCCGCAGGACGCCAAGCAGATCATCCAGAAGGCGATCGCTGCCTCACGCGCGCGCCAGGCGGCGCGCAAGGCGCGCGACCTGACCCGGCGCAAGGGCGCCTTCGGCGGCGAGATCGCGAAGAAGTTCGCCGACTGCCAGGTGCGCGACCCGGAGCTCGCGGAGATGTTCATCGTCGAAGGCAACTCCGCCGGCGGCGCCGCCAAGGAAGCGCGCGACAAGTCGAACCAGGCGATCCTGCCGCTGCGCGGGAAGATCATCAACTCCGAGAAGAACCGGATCGACAAGGTGCTCTCGAACGCCGAGATCCAGTTGCTCGTCCAGGTGATCGGCACCGGGATCGGCGAGGAGTTCGACATCTCGAAGCTCCGCTACCACCGGATCGTCGTGATGACCGACGCCGACGTGGACGGCGCGCACATCCGCACGCTCGTGCTCACGTTCCTCTACCGGCACATGCCGGAGCTGTTCGAGCGCGGCCATATCTACATCGCCGTGCCGCCGCTCTACCTCGCCCGGCTCGGCAACCAGCAGAACTACCTCGAGAAGGACTCCCAGCTCGAGGACCTGCTGGTGCGCGAGCGCTTCGGCGACCTCGAGATCGAGGCGCGCGACGGGACCCAGATCAAGCTGACCGAGAGCCGCTACCGGCGCTTCTCCCGGACGCTCACCGAGTACGCAGGCTGGGTCGCACGGCTCCGGTCGGACTTCGGTCCCCAGGCTTCCGACTTCGTCGTCGCCCAGCGGCTCGTCGAGACCGGGGCGGCTTCCGCGGCCGAGGCGGCGATCGCGATCGCCGGCCGTGAGCAGAACGGCTACGGGCTCGAGGCGTCCGTCGACGGCGAGGCTCTGCTCGTCCAGGTCATCGAGCAGAGCACGAACGCGACCACGAACGTGGTGGTGCCCGGCGAGATGCTCTCGTCGCCGATCTACGAGCACGTCCGTAGCGCGCACGCGCGCCTGGCCGAGATCGTCGGCGGGTTGCCGCCATTCAAGCTGCAGCTCGGCAAGGAGGCCGAATACGCGCTCACCTTCGAGCAGCTGCGCGAGCATGCGCTCACGCTCGCGAAGGGCGGGATCCAGATCACGCGCTTCAAGGGGTTGAGCGAGATGAACGCGCCCGAGCTCTGGAAGACGACGATGGACCCAGGGAACCGAATGCTGATCCGGGTCGAGGTCGAGGATGCGGCCGCCGCGGATCTCTGGTTCTCCCGCCTGATGGGCGACGAGGTCGAGCCGCGCCGTTTGTTCATCGAGCAGAACGCGCTGGAGGTCAAGAACCTCGATGTCTGAGATCGAGACCGGGCCCCTGGGCGCCGGCCGCGTCGAGAGCCGCGAGCTCGACCAGGAGGTACGCACCAGCTTCCTCGACTACGCGATGAGCGTGATCGTGAGCCGCGCGCTCCCCGACGTGCGCGACGGCCTCAAGCCGGTGCACCGGCGCGTGCTCTACGCGATGCACGAGTCCGGGCTGCAGCCGAACCGGCCGACCCGCAAGTGCGCCCGCGTCGTCGGCGAGGTGATGGGCAACTACCACCCGCACGGCGACCAGGCGATCTACGACGCGCTCGTACGGCTGGCGCAGCCGTTCTCGCTCCGCTACCCGCTCGTCGACGGCCAGGGCTACTTCGGCTCGGTCGACGGCGATCCAGCCGGCGCCATGCGCTACACGGAATGCCGGCTTTCACGGATCGCCACCGAGCTCCTCCGCGACATCGACGCGGACACGGTCGACTTCGAGCCGAACTACGACGAGTCGCGGCGCCAGCCGACCGTGCTGCCGGCGCGCTTCCCGAATCTGCTCGTGAACGGCTCGGCGGGCATCGCTGTCGGCATGGCCACGAACATGCCGCCGCACAACCTTGGCGAGGTCGTGAAGGGCATCGTCGCGATGATCGACGAGCCCGACATCAACGTCGAGAAGCTGATGAAGCACGTCAAGGCGCCGGACTTCCCAACCGGCGGGACGATCGTCGGCTACTCGGGGATCCGGGACGCCTACCGCACCGGCCGCGGCCGCATCATGGTCCGCGGGCGGGCGCACATCGAGCAGCTGCGCGGTGGCAAGAGCGCGATCATCATCACCGAGCTTCCATACGGGGTCCGCAAGGCCGGCGAGGGGGGCGTGATCGAGAAGATCGCCGACCTCGTCAAGGCCGGGACGCTCACCGAGGTGCCGATGTCGGACGAGGCGCTGCAGGACCACTCCGACAAGGAGGGCATGCGCATCTACGTCGAGCTCAAGCGCGACGCGGTGCCGCAGGTGGCCCTGAACAAGCTCTTCAAGCTGACCCCCCTGCAGACCACCTTCGGCTACAACGCGGTCGCGCTCGTCGACGGCGTCCCGAAGACGCTGTCGCTGCTCGAGCTGATCCACCACTACCTCGACTACCAGCGCGAGGTCGTCACCCGCCGCTCGAAGTACGAGCTGCGCCAGGCCGAGCGCCGCGCGCACGTGCTCGAGGGCTACCTCAAGGCTCTCGACAATCTCGACGCGGTGATCACGCTGATCCGCAACGCCGCCGACACCGACGACGCGCGCACGGGCCTGATGGAGCAATTCGAGCTCTCCGAGATCCAGGCGCAGGCGATTCTCGACCTGCGGCTCGCGCGGCTGACCGGGCTGGCGCGCAAGGAGATCGAGGACGAGTTCAAGGATCTGCAGGAGCGCATCTCGGAGCTCCGCGCGATCCTCGGCGACCCGGCCAAGGTCGACGGCGTGATCAAGGAGGAGCTGGACGTCCTGCTCACCGCCTACGCCCGCGGCGACGAGCGCCGCACCGAGATCGTCGCCGGCGAGGACGAGCTCGAGCTCGAGGACCTGATCGCGGAAGAGGACATGGTGATCGCGATCACGCGCTCGGGCTACGTGAAGCGGCTGCCGGTCACTGCCTACCGCGAGCAGCGGCGCGGCGGGATCGGCGTGATGGGGATGGACCTCAAGGACGACGACTACATCGAGCACCTGTTCGTCGCCTCGACGCACGACTACCTGCTCTTCTTCACGACCGTCGGCAAGGTCTACCGGCTGAAAGTTCACGAGCTGCCGCTCGGCTCGCGGCAGTCGAAGGGCCGCGCGATCGTCAACCTGCTGCCGTTCGGCCAGGAGGAGCAGGTGCGAGCGGTGATCGCGACGCGCGACTTCAAGGAGGCCGAGTACCTCGTCCTCGCGACGCGCAATGGGCTGGTCAAGAAGACGCGCTTCGAGGAGTACAACACGCCGCTCAAGGCCGACGGGATCATCGCGATCAAGCTCCGCGACGGCGATTCGCTCGTCGACGTGTTCCACTCGTCGGGGACCGACGACATCATGCTCGTGTCCCGCAAGGGCCAGGCCATCCGCTTCCACGAGGACCAGGCCCGCCCGATGGGCCGCGCCACCTCGGGCGTGAAGGGCATGGGCCTGCGCAAGGGCGACGAGGTCATCTCCGCCTCGATCGCGCGCGACGACCTCGACATGCTCGTCGTCACCGACCAGGGCTTCGGCAAGCGCACGCGCATCTCCGACTACCCGGTCAAGGGCCGCGGCGGGCTCGGCGTCAAGACGGTGCAGCTGACCAAGGCTCGCGGGCAGCTCGCGGGCGCGGTCGTCGTGCGCGACGGCGAGCAGCTGATGCTGATGTCCACCGGCGGCACGATGATCAAGATGCCGGTCATGGAGATCAAGCGGCTCGGCCGCGCGACGCAGGGCGTGATCGTGATGCGGCTACGCAAGGCAGAGCTGGTCTCGAGCATCGCGCGGGTCGCCGAGGGCGAGGACGAGGCGGCGCCCGAGACCGAGCCGGCTGTTGCCGAGGCGGGCGAGCCGGCGGCCGAAGAGGTCACCGAGACGCAGTAGGTTCGCGCGGAAATCGGCGGGACCTCTTCCAAAACTCCGCTCAGACCTGTATACCTTTCAAGTCAGGGGCGAGCTTCTGCGGGCGGAGGTGCAACCAATCGATGTACAACAAAGCAGCCGACTTCCTGGAGCCGATCGACATCTCGGAGCATCTCGACAAGATCGAGCTCTACCTGGGCCAGGTCTGCCAGATCGCGGGAATCTCGAAGATGCAGCTCGACTACTGGACCAATAAGGCGCAGATCCCGACCAAGGGCAAGAAGCAGCGGATCTACGACATGGACGCCCTCGAGACCGTGATGCTGATCAAGCAGGCGAAGGACAAGGGCCTCAATCTCGGCGCGGCGATCGAGGCCGCCCGCAGCTTCCGCGCGACCAAGTCGCATAACGGTTCCGTCAGCTAGCTCGCCGCAGAGTCTCCGCCGCTTCCTCCGGCGGGAGGGAGTTCACGAAGTGGCCGGTGCCGAGCTCGATCGCGGCGAAGGTCGTGAGGCGCGGCAGCACCTCGAGGTGCCAGTGACCGCTGCCGTGCAGCCAGAGGTTCGCGGGCCGCGGGCCTTCGGCCGCTCGTAGCCGCCGGAGCGCGTCCGCCGCCAGCTGGAGCCCGGTCCCGAGGAGATCGCTCGCGAAGGCGTCATCCTCGTGCCCGAGCGGCGCGACCAGGCACTCGAAGGGCACCCTGCCGGCATAAGGGCAGACGAGCAGCAGGCCGTCTTGCTCCGCGACGAGCCGCGTCCCCTCCGCGCGCTCCCACGCGAGGTACTCGCAGAGCCGGCAGGCGTCGTCGTCATGCTCGGCCGCCTCGGCCGGTGGCTCGTCCCGCAGCCTGACGAGCTGGGAGTGCGAGTGGTGCAGGCTCGCGCCGGCGCGGTACCCCTCGTTCACACCGGCGAAGAGGTACGGGAAGCCGTCCGCGCGGGCCGCAGCAGCGCGGGCGCGCCAGGCTTCGGCGATCAGGGCGAGCTGGTCCGGCTCGAGCTCGACCAGCGATCGGACGTGGCTCGGCGCGTGGATGACGACCTCGTGCCCGTCGAATGCCGGGAACTTGTTCGGAACGACGCGGACCCGCCAGCGCGGCGTGTTCGGCTCGCGATCCTCCGCCGGCAGCGCGAACACTTCCGGCGGCGTTCGGTCCTCGCGACCCTCGCAGAAGGGGCACGACTCGAGCTCGGCCGGGGTCGCCTCTTCGAAGACCTCCCACGACGCACCGGGGCGCCCGGAGCGCGAGGGCGTCACCGCCACGCGGCGGCCGCTGATCGGGTCGACGCGAAGGTCGACTCTCAGGAGCTGGAGTTCGCCTTCTCGAGGAACGGCTTGATCAGCTCGATCGGCGCGGGGAAGACGATCGTCGTCGACTGCGAGGAGCCGAGCTCGAGCAGCGTCTGGAGGTAGCGCAGCTGGAGCGCGATCGGGTGCTGCTCGATCACGAGCGCGGCGTCCTTGAGCCGCTCGGAGGCCTGGAACTCGCCTTCGGCGTTGATCACCTTCGCGCGCCGCTCGCGTTCGGCCTCGGCCTGGCGCGCCATCGCCCGCTGCATGCTGGACGGAATCTCGACGTCCTTCACCTCGACGATCGAGACTTTGATCCCCCAGGGCGAGGTGGCCTCGTCGATGATCTCCTGCAGGATCGCGTTGATCTTGTCGCGCTCCGAGAGCAGCTCGTCGAGCAGGTGCTGGCCGAGCACGGAGCGGAGCGTCGTCTGCGCGATCTGCGACGTCGCCACCATGAAGTTCTCGACCTGGACGATCGCGTTCTTCGGCTCGACGATCCGGAAGTAGGCGACCGCGTTGACCCGCACCGGGACGTTGTCCTTGGTGATGACCTCCTGCGGCGGGATGTTGAGCGTGATCGTGCGCAGGTCGACCTTGACCATCCGGTCGACGACCGGGATCAGCAGGAAGAGGCCAGGCCCTTTCGGCTCGGGCAGCAGGCGACCAAGGCGAAAGATGATCCCCCGCTCGTACTCGCGCGCGACCTTGATCGCCGAGATCAGGAAGAGGACGAGCAGGAAGAGCAGAACCAGGACGACGACGACTGCGGCGGTCACGACGCGATCCTACTCTTCCCCGACGTGAATCACGTCGAGCGAGAGGTCGGGCCCGATCGCCGCGACCTGGATGCGCTGGCCCGGACGCAGTGGCTCGCCGTCGGTGGTGCGGGCCTGCCAGAGCTCCCCGTGGACGAAGACGAGGCCGTCGCGGCGCGCTTCGCCGACCTCGCCGACAATCGTCTGCGGCCCCACCGACACGGGCTTCCGCCGAACCGCCATGGCCTTCGAGATCGCGAATGCCCAGAAGCCGCCGATCGCGAGCGCGACGGCGATCAGCAGCGGGGTGTTCACGTTCCCATAGGGCGCCGGCGCATTGTGGAAGAGCAGCAGCGAGCCGACGACCATGCAGATCAGGCCGGCCACGGTTAAGGCCCCGTGTGTCACGACGTGGACGTCGATGACGAGCAGTGCCGCTCCGAGGATCAGCAGCAAGAGGCCGGCCCAGCTGATCGGCAGCACGGCGAAGCCGAACAGCGCCAGCAGCAGCGCGACCGCGCCGAGCGCGCCCGGCAGCACCACTCCGGGATGGAAGATCTCGAAGCCGATCCCGGCGAGTCCCGCGAGGAACAGGAGCGGGATCAGGTTCGGGTCGATCAGCGCGTTCAGCACGCGCGTGAAGAAGCCCGGGTGCACCTGGACGAGCTCCGCGCCGGCTGTGTGCAGGACGAGCTTCTTGCCGACGGTCGTCCGTCCGTCGATCTTGTTCAGCAGGTCGGGCAGGGTGGGCGCGAGCACGTCGACGACGTTCTGCTGCTTCGCCTCGTACTCGGTCAGGTTCGATGCCTTCCGCACCGCGAGCGCGGCCCACGCCTCGTTGCGGCCGTGGTAGCGCATCAGGCTCTTGAGCGAGGCGACCGCGTCGTTGATCACCTTGCGGCGCAGATCGGAGGAAATGTTCTGGCCGCTCGAGTCGATCGGCGTGGAGGAGCCGATGTTCGTCTGCGGCGCCATCGCCGCGATGTCGGCCGCTTCGGTGATCCAGACGCCGGCCGAGGCGGCGCGGGCGCCCGACGGCGAGACGTAGGCGATCACCGGAATCTTCAGCGCGAGCTCGTTCTTGACGATCGTGCGCATCGACTCCGAGAGCCCGCCCGGCGTGTCGAGCACGATCACGGCCGCCGAGTAGTCGCCGTTCTGGGCCCGGTGGAGCTGGTGGTCGACATAGCTCGAGGTGACCGGATTGACCTCGAGCGGGAAGTGGATCACGAGGACCTTCGGCTTCCCTGAAGCGGCGAGGGCCAACGCGGGGATGGCGAGCGCCAGGGCGAGCGAACCCAAAAATGCCCGCAGAATCGGCCCTTTCACAGTTGTAAGGATCGTATCAGCGAGCCTTGCGGCGGCAGAGGGCCTGTGCAACCCTCGGCTAGGTGAGGCTGTTCGTAGGAGGGCTTGGCGGAACCTGGACTGAGCCGTCGGGCCGCGCTGTCCGCCCCGAAGCGGCGTCCTCAGTCGGCCCAATAGCTATCCACTATTGGGCCTCCCTGCGTCCTTGCCTCGGAACGGCCATCGCACCCCGACGACGAGCAAGGCTCCACCAAGCCCTCCTGGCCGCAGCCGTCCTCGCTCTCACAGCGCCTGGTGCCGCTTCTGCGGCGGGTCTTTCGCTTGCCTCCACCGACCTCCACGGCGGCGGGCCGATCGCCGTGCATCGCTTCCAGCTCGTCGGCCTCCACTGGCGCGGGAGCGGCAAGGTGCTCTTCCGCACGCGCTCCCCGAACGGTCGCTGGAGCGCCTGGCACCCGGCCGCGCCTGGCGAGGACGACCTGCCCGACCGCGGCACGGAAGGGCGGCAGCTGCCTGGTTGGCGGCTCGGAGCGCCCTACTGGACGGGTGGCGCCGACCGGGTGCAGTACCGGACGATCGGGCGCGTCCGCGAGGTGCGGGCGTTCTTCGTGCGCGGCCCGGTGCGGGGGCGGTCCTTCAAGCGGCCCGAGCTCGCCGGGCAGCCGACGATCATCTCGCGCGCGCAGTGGCGGGCGCCCGAGTCGATCCGCCGCGCGCCGCCGAGCTACGCGGACAACGTCCACCTCGCGATCGTCCACCACACCGCCGGCTCCAACAGCTACACGGCGAGCCAGTCGGCCTCGATCGTGCGGGCGATCATGCTCTACCACGTCCAGGCCAACGGCTGGAACGACATCGGCTACAACTTTCTCGTCGACAAGTACGGCCAGATCTTCGAGGGTCGGTACGGCGGCATCACCCGCCCGGTGATCGGCGCACACGCGATGGGGTTCAACGCGGGCAGCGTCGGGATCTCGCTGATCGGTAACTACACCTCCGCAAGCGTGTCGCTGGCGGCGAAGGCCGCGCTCGTCTCGCTGATCGCCTGGCGGCTCGACCTCGCTCACGTCGACCCGCTCTCTCGCGTCGTCCGGATCTCTGCGGGGAATCCGCGCTACCCGGCGGGCACCGCGGTGACGCTGAACGCCATCTCCGCGCATCGCGACACCTACCCGACGAGCTGTCCCGGCAACAACCTCTATCGCCAACTGCCGTCGATCCGCGCGCAGGTCGCGCAGACCGGACTGCCGAAGATCTACGCGCCGCAAGTCGAGGGCGCCGTCGGCGGGCCGGTCCGCTTCACCGCGCGCCTGTCGGCCGCGGCCGACTGGACGGTGACGGTGAAAGACCAGGCCGGGACGGTTGTCGCGAGCGGCGCCGGAACGGGGAACGCGGTCGACTGGACCTGGGACGCAAGCGCGGCATCGCAGGATCAGCGGTACACGTGGTCGGTCGCGGCGCCCGACGCCCGCAGCGCGACCGGGACGCTCGGTACCGCGCTGCCGCCGCCTTCGCTGGGGCAGGTGAAGGTCGCGCCGTCAGTTGTGCTGCCGAACGCCGGCGCGAAGGCGGCCCAGGCAAGCGTGACGTACCGGCTGAACGTCCAGTCGATCGTCACGGCCGACCTCGTGGATGGATCCGGCGCGACGGTCGCCGAGCTGTTTCACGGGCTCCGCGTCTCCGGCCGGCAGAGCTTCGTCTGGAAGGACGTCTCCGTCCCGGACGGCAGCTACCAGATCTCGCTCTCGGCGCGGAACGCGCTCGGCCAGGAGACACGCGCGCCGCTCGTGCCTGTCGCGGTCGACCGGACGCTCGGCCCGTTCACGTCGAGCGCCGCGTCGTTCTCGCCGCGTGCGGGAAGGTCGCTCGCGTTCGCGTTCCAGCTGTTCGCGCCGGCCTACGTGCACCTGCGCGTCTTCTCCGGCGCGACCCCTGTCGCGACTGTGCTCGACGCCGATCTGAGCCCGGGCCTGCAGCAGGTCGCATGGGACGGCGGCGGCCTGGCCGACGGCCGCTACACCGCCAAGCTCAGCTCGACCGACACGTTGATGACGGTGCAGCAGTCGCTGCGGCTGACGCTCGACCGCAAGCCGCCGGTGCTCCGCCTGCTCTCGCTGGGCTCGCTGCGTTTCCGGCTCAGCGAGCCGGCGCGGGTGACGCTCGTCCTGAACGGACTCGCCCACCGCTTGCAGATCCGCCGTGCCGGCGTCTTCCGCGTCGGCCACCGCGGCACCGTGCGCTCGCTGCGCGCGTTTGCGGTCGATGCAGCCGGCAACCGCAGCCGGGTCATCCGCGGGCGCCGCTGACCCAGTCGTCGTAGCGGCGCTCGAGGCGTTCGAGCAGCTCGGCGAGCAATTCGGCGCGCTCGAGCTCGTGGCCGGTCTCGACCAGCAGCGACGTCGCAGGCCGGTCGACCTCCTGCGGAAGCTCGCTTTCGGGAACGTTGACGTTGATCCCCATCCCGAGCACGACGCGGCCTTCGCGCGCCTCGGCCAGCACGCCGGCGACCTTGCGATCGCCGACGAGCACGTCGTTCGGAAATTTCAGCTCGGCCCGCAGGCCGGTCAGCGCCTCGACGGCCTCTCCGACGGCGCGTGCAGCCACGCCCGTGAGCTCCGGCAGTCGCTCGCCGGGAACATCTGGCCGCAACTGCACGGAGCAGAGCAGGCTCGTTCCGGCAGGCGCGAGCCACCGGCGGCCGAGCCGTCCCCGACCCGCGGTCTGCTCGCCGGCGACGACGATGGCCCCCTCCGGCGCGTCCTGCGCGATCAGCAGCTGCGTCGACTGGGTCGACTCGACGTAGCGGTACTCGCGGCCGAAGCGCCCGCGCAGGCGCGGGAGAACGTCCTCGCGCGCGAGCGAGTCGGGCATGGTCCATAGACTAGGCCGGCGTGGCCCAGACGACGCTTGGCCGGGAGGAAATCGAGGCGATCCTGCCCCACCGCGAGCCGTTCCTGCTGATCGACGAGGTCGTGGAGCTCGAGCCGGGGGAGCGGGTCGTCGCGCGCAAGCTCGTGCGGCCCGACGAGTGGTACCTCGCGGGCCATTTCCCCGGGCGGCCCGTGATGCCCGGCGTGCTGATCGTCGAGGCGATGGCGCAGACCGGGGCCGTGGCCGTGCTCTCGCAAGAGGAGAACCGCGGGCGCCTGGCGCTCTTCGCGGGGATTGACGACGTGCGCTTCAAGCGGATCGTCGAGCCGGGTGACGAGCTCGAGCTCGAGTGCCGGCTCGAGGTCGTGCGCGGCCCGATCGGCAAGGGCAAGGCGACCGCCAAGGTCGACGGCCAGCTGGCCGCCCGCGGCACGCTCACCTTTGCGGTGGAACGTGATCGGTAATTCGAACGGCTTCTCTGTCTCGATCACGGGCCTCGGGGCGCATGTCCCCGAGCGCGTGATGACGAACGACGAGCTCTCGACGATGATGGACACCTCGAACGAGTGGATCATGGAGCGGACAGGCATCCGGGAGCGCCGGATCGCCGCGCCGGACGAGGCGCTCTCCGACCTCGCACTGCCGGCCGCGCGGGAGGCGCTCGAGGAAGCCGGCGTCGCGGCCGCCGATCTCGACCTCGTGATCGTCGCGACCGTCACGCCCGACATGGCCTTCCCCGCGACGGGAGCGATCCTGGCCGACCTGCTCGGCGCCAAGGACGCAGCTGCGTACGACCTCTCCGCCGGTTGCACCGGCTTCATGTACGCGGTCGCTCAGGCCTACGGCATGGTCGCCGCCGGGCTCGCGCAGCGCACGCTCGTCGTCGGCGGCGATGTGCTCTCGCGGATCCTCGACTGGAGCGACCGCAGCACGGCCGTCCTCTTCGGCGACGGTGTCGGCGCGGTCGTGCTCGAGCGGGTCCCCGAAGGCGATGGCGGCTTCCTCGGCTTCGAGCTGGGTGCGGACGGCTCGGGCGGGCCGCAGCTCTACCTGCCGGCCGGCGGCTCGCGCACGCCCGCAACCGCGGAGAGCGTTGCCGACGGGCTCCACTTCGTGCAGATGAACGGCCGCGAGGTCTTCAAGTTCGCGACGAGGGTGCTGGTCTCGTCGGCGAATGCCGTGCTGGCCGAGTGCGGACGCACGATTGACGAGGTGGACGTGTACGTTCCACATCAGGCCAATGTGCGCATCATCGAATATGCGACCGAAAAGCTCGGGATTCCGGAGGATCGTGTGGTGATCGACGTCGACCGTTACGGGAACACATCGTCGGGCTCGATTCCGCTCGCGCTCGCCGACGCGAAGCGCGAAGGCAGGCTTCAGCCCGGGCGGCTCGTATTGATGACGGGAATGGGTGCCGGCCTCACGTGGGGCTCCGGCTTGATCGAATGGACTGACGGAGGACGAGGATGAGCGGAAAAATCGCATTCTGCTTCCCGGGCCAGGGCTCGCTCGAGGCCGGCATGGGCCGAGACATCGCGCAGGCGGTGCCCGAGGCGATGCAGGTCTTCGAGCGCGGCAGTGAAGCGTCGGGGCTCGACCTCGTCCGGCTCTGTTTCGAGGCGCCCGAGGAGGAGCTTGTCCAGACCGAGGTGCAGCAGCCGGCGCTCGTCGCGACGAGCCTCGCGGTGCTCGCGGCCCTGCGCAGCCGCGGCTTCGAGCCGGATTACGTGGTCGGCCATTCGGTCGGCGAGTTCGCCGCGCTGGCCGCGGCCCAGGCGATCGGCACCGAAGAGGCGATCGCGCTCGTGCGGGAGCGCGGGCTCGCGATGGCCGCTGCCGCACGCGAGAACCCCGGCTCGATGGCGGCGATCCTCGGGCTCGACGACGCAATCGTCGAAGGTCTCTGCGAGCGGATCACGCGGGTCTGGCCTGCGAACTACAACTGCCCGGGCCAGATCGTCATCTCGGGCGAGAGCCCGGCCGTGGACGAGTGCTGCGCCGAGGCGCAGCTCCAGGGCGCGCGGCGGACCGTGAAGCTGCGAGTGTCGGGCGCGTTCCACAGCCCGCTGGTCGCGCGCGCGGCCGAGCACCTGCGGCCGGCGATCGAGCGCGCCCGCTTCAGCGATCCGATCGCGCCGTTCATGTCGACCGTCACGGCGAAGATCGAGCCGGCCCAGCGGATGGCGGCGCTGCTCGTTGAGCAGCTGACCGCGCCGGTCAAGTTCACGCAGGCCGCGCGCGAGCTGATGCGCCAGGGCGTGAAGGTCTTCGTCGAGGTTGGGCCGGGCAACGTCCTCACCGGTTTACTGAAGAGGATCGACAGAGGAGTGAAGGCGATCCCGGTCGGCGACCTGGCCTCGCTCGAGAAGCTGCGGGAGACCCTCAGCTCTGCCTGACGACGACGGGTTCTGCTCGCTCGAGGGCAAGGTCGCGCTCGTCACCGGCGGGTCGCGTGGGATCGGGCGGGCGATCGCGTTGGAGCTCGGCCGCGCGGGCGCGGACGTCGTCGTCGGCTACAACGCCGGGTCCGACGAAGCCGAGGCCGTCGCCTAGCGAGGCGGGCGGGCGCGCCGTGCAGGCGGACGTCTCCGACGCCGAGGCGGCGAAGCGCCTTGTCGAGGAGGCGGGCGACCTCGACATCCTGGTCAACAACGCGGGCCTCACCCGGGACGGCCTGCTCGCGCGCATGCCCGACGACGACTGGCGCGCGGTGATCGAGACGAACCTCTCGTCGGTCTTCTACACCTGCCGCGCGGTGGCGCGCGGGATGATGAAGAAGCGCGCCGGCTCGATCGTCAACGTCTCCAGCATCGTCGGCCTCCACGGCAACTGGGGCCAGACGAACTACGGCGCCTCGAAGGCCGGGATCATCGGCTTCACCAAGTCGCTCGCGCGCGAGCTCGGCAGCCGCAACGTCCGGGCGAACGTCGTCGCGCCGGGCTACGTGAACACGCGCCTCACCGACGTTCTGCCGGAGGATGCGCGTGACGCGATGCTGACGAACACGCCACTCGGCCGGCTCGGCGATCCGGAGGACGTCGCCGGGGCGGTACGCTTCCTCTGCTCAGACGAGGCCTCGTTCATCACGGGCGAGGTGCTGCTCGTCGACGGCGGCTTGGGGATGTGAACGGCTCTTCTCTCAACGGTAGGCGCAGGGTCGTCATCACCGGCCTCGGCGCCCTGACCCCTCTCGGCAACGACGTCGAGTCGAGCTGGGAGAACCTGGTCGCGGGACGGTCCGGTGCCGGCCCGATCACGCAGTTCGACTCGAGCGACTTCTACGTGCACTTCGCCTGCGAGGTGAAGGACTTCGACGCCACCGATTTCATCGACAGGAAGCAGACGCGGCGCATGGACCGCTTCGCGCACCTGATCGTCGCCGCCGCCCGCATGGCCGAGCAGGACTCGGGCCTGGAGATCGCCAAGGAGTCGGATCGGATCGGCGCTGCGATCGCGACCGGCATCGGCGGCCTGAAGGCCTTTCAGGACTGCCATGCCGAGCTGCTCGAGCGCGGGCCCGACCGCGTCAACCCGTTCTCGATCCCGGAGATCATCCCGAACATGGGCGCGGCCTGGGTCTCGATGCAGCTCGGGACGCAGGGGCCGCTGAGCTCGCAGTGCACGGCCTGCGCGGCGTCGAACATGGCGCTCGGCGAGGGCGCGGACGCGATCCGGCTTGGCCGCGCGGACGTGATGCTCTGCGGCGGGACCGAGGCGCCGGTGACGGAGGTCGGCATCGCCGGCTTCACTGCGATGCGAGCTTTGTCGCGGCGGAACGACGCTCCGGAGAAGGCCTCGCGGCCGTTCGACGCCGGACGCGACGGTTTTGTCATGGGCGAGGCAGGCGCGGTGCTCGTGCTGGAGGAGCTCGAGCACGCGAAGGCGCGCGGCGCGAAGATCTACGCGGAGTTGCTCGGCTACGGCGTCTCCTCGGACGCGCGCCACATCACCGAGCCCGACCCGACCGGTGAGAACCCGGCACGCGCGATGAAGATGGCGTTCCGTGACGCCGGCGTCGCGACCGACGAGATCGACTACATCAATGCGCACGGCACCTCGACGCCGCTCGGCGACGCATCGGAGACGCGCGTGCTGAAGATCGCTCTCGGCGAGGAGAACGCGCGCCGGACACCGGTCTCGTCCACCAAGGGCGCTACCGGCCACTGCCTCGGCGCCGCGGGCGCGGTCGAGGCGATCTTCACGACGCTCGCGGTCGACCGCGGCTGCCTGCCGCCGACGATCAACTACGACGAGCCCGACCCCGAGTGCGATCTCGACTACATCCCGAACGAGTCCCGCGAAGCGGACGTCCGCGTCGGGGTCTCGAACTCGTTCGGCTTCGGCGGCCACAACGCCTGCATCGTCGTCCGCCGCTTCGAAGACTGATTCGGCCAGGTCCTGTGGATGAGTTGTGGCACTTTCGTGCCAACTTGGCCTTGACAAAACCCGGGGTCCGACACCGGTTTTGGCGTTTCGCGGACACGCCGGTTCCGGACGGGTACGCTCGGCGTCGTGGACCGGTGGGCGACATTCGACTGCTACGGCACGCTGATCGACTGGAACGGCGGGATCCGGCGTGAGCTGGCCCGCGCGTTCGGCGAGGAGCGCGCTGACGAGCTGCTCGTGCGCTACCACGTGCTCGAGCCGGAGCTCGAAGCGGACGGCGCGCGCCCCTACCGCGAGGTTCTGACCGAGGCGATGCGGCGGCTCGGCGCTCCGCGCGAGAGCGAGCACGCTCTGGCGGACTCGCTGACCGGCTGGCGGCCGTTCCCCGAGGTGCCGGCCGCTCTGCGCGAGGCGCGCGAGCGCGGCTGGAAGCTCGCGATCCTCTCGAACACCGACCGCGACTACATCGAGGCGTCGATGGAGCGGGTCGGCGTCCCCTTCGACGAGGCGATCGTCGCCTCCGAGATCGGCTCCTACAAGCCGGCGCTCGGCCACTGGCACGCGTTCGAGGAGCGGGTCGGCCGCCCGCCTGACGTCCACGTCGCCGCCAGCCTCTTCCACGACATCGCCCCGGCGAACGAGCTCGGCCTGCGCTCGATCTGGATCAACCGGCTCGGCGAGACCCCCGGCCCGGAGCCCACGCGCGAGCTGCCCGATCTGAACCACCTCGCCGACACGCTCGAGGAGCTGGCGTGAAACTCGAGATTCGCGCTCCGACCGTGGACGAGGCGCCGGCGATCCGGGAGGTGATCGAGGAGCACGCGCAGGCTGCCTTCGGCGAGACCGAGCTGAGCGAAGAGGAGATCCGGAGCTGGCTCACGCGGCCGAAGCTCGTCCTCCGCGTCGCCGAACGGGACGGGAAGCTCGTCGGCTACCTCGACGTGTATGCCGAGGACAGCGGACGCTTTCCCGCCGACATCCGCACCCTCGACCCCGAGGTGGCGGCAGCGCTGCTCGCCGAGTCGGAGACGATCGGCCGCGAACGAAACGCCACGGTTGTGCGCGCCTTCGTCCAGGGCGAGGATCCGATCCTGCGCGAAGTGCTCGCGGCGAACGGCTGGAAGCCGATCCGCCATTCGTTCCAGATGCGAATCGAGCTCGACGGCGACCTGCCCGAGCCCGAATGGCCGGACGGCCTCTCGCCGCGCAACCTCCGCCCCGGCGAGGAGGAACGCGTCTACGAGGCGAACATGGACGCGTTCGCGGACCACTGGGAGTTCGAGCGCATCTCGTTCGAGGAGTGGAGCGAGTTCGCCCTCACCCACAGCTTCGACCCGTCGCTCTGGTGGCTCGTGGACGACGGCGACGAGCTTGCGGCCCACTCCCTCAACTCCTGGCACTTCTCGGGCGACCCGCAGTTCGGCTGGATCGGGAGCCTCGGCGTGCGCAAGCCCTGGCGGCGCCGCGGCCTGGCGACCGCGCTTCTGCTCCACTCTTTCCGGGACTTCCGTGAGCGCGGAGCGACCCGGGTCGGCCTCGGCGTCGACGGCGAGAACACGACCGGCGCCGTGCACCTGTACGAGAGCGTCGGCATGCACGTCGCCCGCCGGAACGACACGTACGAGAAGAAGCTGTGAGCTCCGAGCTCAGGGCGCCGACCCTGGACGACCTCCCGGCCGTGCTCGAGTTCTTCGACGAGCTCGAGAGCCGCTACGGCGATCTGAACCTCAGCGAGACCAAGCTGCGCGACGACTTGACGCGCCGCAACGAGAACGTCGAGCAGAACTATCGGATCGCGGTGGAGGTCGACCGGGTCACCGGCTGGGTTGCGCTCTGGTCGCCCGAGGGGCAGCCGGAACGGATCTTCCACAGTCCCCTGGCCCTCCCACGCGAGAGCGAGCGGTACGCGCCCCTGCTCGACTGGGCCGAGGAGCGGTCGCGTGAGATCGCGGACGGGAATGCCACCCGCGTACAGGCGACGGCGGAGCACGACGACGAAGAGCTCGCTGGCGAGCTCCGCGTCCGCGGTTACGAGCTCGTCAGGCACTTCTTCGAGATGGAGATCGCCCTCGCCGCCAAGCCCGCCGAGCCGGCCTGGCCGGACGGTCTCGCTGTGCGCGGCTTCGCGCGCTCCGATGCCCGAGCTGTCTACGAAGCGGACATGGAGGCGTTCGAGGACCACTGGGACTCCTTCTCCATCGCCTTCGACGAGTGGCGCCGCTACTTCTTTGACAGCTCCGACTTCGACCCGGAGCTCTGGTTCGTGGTCGAGGACGAGGGCGAGCTAGCCGGGTTCTCACTCTGCTCGAAGCACCCGGAGACGACGACCGGCTACGTCCGCGTGCTCGGGGTTCGGCGGCCGTGGCGGCGGCGCGGTCTCGGCACGGCGCTCCTGGTCCACTCGTTCCGCGAGCTCGGCGCTCGCGGCTGCGAGCGGGTACGGCTGATGGTGGACGGCGAGAACCTGACCGGCGCGGTCCAGCTGTACGAGCGGGCCGGCATGCACGTGGCGCGCCGCGCCGAGCGCTACTGGAAGGAGCTGCGTTGAGCCGCCTACGTGCGAAGTGCCCGGACTGCGCGACCTTCACCGCCGTCGCGCTCGGACCAGGCTACGAATGCCACGCCTGCGGACGGGAGTTCGCCGCTGGGCTCGTGCGGGTGCCACGCGCCTGGGGTGACGGAGGGGAGGCGATCGCCGAGGCAGCGGGCCTGCCGTTGCCGTATCCCGAAACCGCTGTGATCGAGGAGGACACGCTCGGCGACCAGACGCTGGCACTTGCCGCGGAGCTGCCCGAGCGCCCGCTCATTCTCGGCGGCTGCTGCTGCACGCACGTCGGCGCGGTCGAAGGGCTCGCCTCCCGCTACGACCGCCTTGCGCTGGTCTGGGTCGACGCGCACGGCGACCTCAACACGCCGGAGAGCTCCCCGACCGGAAATCTCTGGGGGATGCCGCTGCGGATGATCCTCGACTCGGGAGCTGTCCAGGTCGAGGACGCGCTCCTGATCGGTGCCCGCAACCTCGATCCGCCGGAGCAAGAGCACATCGAGTCGATCGGCCTGCGAACCGACGCCGCGGAGCTCGAGGACGTGCTCGCGGGCACAGACGGGGTCTACGTCGCCTTCGACGCGGACTCGCTCGAGCCTCGTGAGATCGCGTCGTTCATGCCCGAGCCGGACGGCCTGACGCTCGACGAGGCGGACGCCCTGCTCCGCCGTGTGGCCGGGGAGGCGTCTGTGCTCGGGGCCGGCTTCACGGCTCTGCTGCCCGATCCGGCGAACGTCGAGCCTCTCACGCGCCTCAGCCGGGCGCTCGGGCTCTAAACTCGGCTAGTCGTGTCCGAGCGGATCGACGTCTCCATCGAGCACAAGCACGCGCCGCAAGAGAACGGCGAGCGTCCGCATCCCAACACGTGCCCGGGCTGCGGGTCGCACTACCGCGACGACGAGCTCGACGCCAACCTGCGGGTCTGCCCGCAATGCGGTCACCACTTCCCGGTGCACGCGCGCGAGCGGATCCGCCAGCTCGCCGACGCGGACAGCTTCACCGAGGAGGCGGCAGAGCTTCGCTCCGACGACCCGCTCGACTTCTTCGACCTCCGTCCCTACCCGGAGCGGCTTGCGGAGGCGGAGCTCAAGACCGGGCTCGGCGAGGCGATGGTGATCGGCCACGCGGCGATCGAGGAGCTGCCGTGCGAGCTCGCGGTGATGGAGTTCGGCTTCATGGGCGGCTCGATGGGGAGGGTCGTCGGCGAGAAGTTCGCGCGCGCCTGCGACGGCGCGATCGAGCGCGGCGTCCCGCTCGTCTCGGTGACCGCCTCGGGCGGCGCGCGCATGCAGGAGGGGATCCTCTCGCTGATGCAGCTGCCGAAGACGGTCTGCGCCGTCGAGGACCTGCACGACTCCGGCGGGACGATGATCAGCGTGATGGCGCACCCGACCACCGCCGGCGTGCTCGCCAGCTTCGCCAGCCTCGGCGACGTGCTCCTGGCCGAGCCGGGCGCGCTGCTCTCGTTCACCGGCCCGCGGGTCGTCCAGCAGACGACGCGCGAGAAGCTGCCCGAGGACTTCGGCCGAGCCGAGGCCAACTACCGCCACGGGCACGTCGACGAGATCGTGCCCCGACCCGAGCTGCGCGCGACCGTCGCGCGTCTCCTGCGGCTCTTCTCAGACAATGGCGCGTGAGGCCGAGCTTCGCCTGCGCGAACAGCTGAGCCGGCTGAGGAGCCTGCCGCTTCTCCGGGGCGCGCGGCTCGAGGGCGAGCTGGAACGGCTGCAGCGACAGCTCGACCGGATCGTCGCGGAGCCGAGCGATGAGGAGATCTGGCGCTCCGTCGAGCTCGCCCGCAACCCGGACCGCCCCTACACGCTCGATTACGTGGAGCGCCTGCTCGAGGACTGGTTCGAGCTGCACGGCGACCGCGCGCACGGGGACGACGCCGCGGTCGTCGCCGGGCTCGGCCGCTTCCGTGGGCGCACCATCGTCCTCATCGGGAACCAGAAGGGCCGCGACGTCAAGGAGCGCACCGACCGCAACTTCGGCATGGCCTATCCAGAGGGCTACGGGAAGGCGATGCGCGCGATGGAGCTCGCCGACAGGCACGGCTTTCCGGTCATCTCGCTCGTGGACATCCCGGGCGCCTACCCGGGCGTGACCGCCGAGGAGCACGGCCAGGGCGGGGCGATCGCCCGCTCGCAGGCGCTGATGGCGCGGCTGCGCGTTCCGATCGTGACGTGCATCATCGGCGAGGGCGGTTCCGGAGGCGCGATCGCCACCGCCCTGGCGGATCGCGTGCTGATGCAGGAGAACGCGATCTACACCGTGATCTCGCCTGAAGGCTGCGCGGCGATCCTCTGGCGCGACGCGGGCGAGGCGCAGAAGGCGGCCGCGGCGTTCAAGCCCGACGCGGGCCATTGCCTCGAGCTCGGGGTGATCGACTCGATCGTTCCGGAGCCCGACGGTGGTGCCCACACCAACGCGGACGAGTCTGCGCGGCTGCTGGGTGACGCGCTTGCCGATTCGCTCGAACTCTTCGAGGGACTGTCCGGAGACGACCTGCGGCGGCAGCGGCGTGTGCGTTTCCGCACAATCGGTCAGGTCTCGACGACCGCGTGAACCTGCGGTTTAGCGGCCTCTTTCCACATCTTCCACAGCCTTATCCCCTGCCCGTACACATGTCGAGGCCGGCTTGAAGCCGGCCCCGACCGTTACCCCCCGTTGGGTGGAGAAGCTTTTAGACCCCTCATCGTACGACTTAGAAACATGGTTACCGCACGAGGGAGAACGGTAAACACCGACGCATGGCACGCTCGCTCTGGACCGGCACGATCTCGTTCGGGCTCGTCAGCGTCCCCGTGCGGATGGTCGGCGCGACCGAGTCGAAGGAGCTCCGCTTCCACTTCCTCGACAAGCGCGACCTGGCGCCGATCGGCTACGACAAGGTGCGCCGCGACACCGGCGAGCACGTCGACAGCGAGGACGTGATCCGCGGCTTCGAGGTCGAGAAGGGTCGCTTCGTGCCGCTCGAGGACGAGGACCTCGACCGGCTCGACATCGAGCTGACGAAGACGATCGACATCTGCGACTTCGTCGACCTCGACGAGATCGACCCGATCTACTTCCGCAAGGCCTACTACCTGCTGCCGCAGGAGGGCGGCGAGAAGCCGTACCGGCTGCTCGTGCGCGCGCTCGAGGAGACCGGCAAGGTCGGGATCGCGAAGGTCGTGATCCGCAACAAGCAGCACCTCGCCGCGCTGCGGCCGTACGAGGGCGTGCTCGTGCTCGAGACGATGTACTACGCCGACGAGGTGCGGCAGCCGGAGAAGGTCGACGGCAAGGTCCAGCTCCGCAAGCCGGAGGTCGAGATGGCGAAGTCGCTCGTCGAGAACCTGAGCGAGCCGTTCGACCCGGCCAAGTACGACGACACCTACCGCAAGGAGCTGCTCGACCTGCTTCGCTCGAAGGCCGCCGGCGAGCCGCTGCCGGAGCCGTCCGAGGAGCCGGAGGGCGAGGTCGTCGACCTGATGGCGGCCCTCCGCGAGTCGGTCGAGCGCACCCAGAAGAAGGGTCGCTCGCGCTCACGCGCTAAAAAGGCGTCGTGAGCCTCCGCGAGTACCAGCGCAAACGCGATCCCAAGCAGACTCCGGAGCCCTTCAAGGGGAAGCGGAAGTCGAAGCTGCCGATCTTCGTCGTGCAGCGCCACGACGCGCGGCGGCTGCACTACGACTTCCGTCTGGAGCGCGACGGCGTGCTGCTCAGCTGGGCAGTGCCGAAGGGCGTGCCGCTCGAGCCCGGTCAGCAGCACCTTGCCGTCCATGTCGAGGACCACCCGCTCGACTACGCGACCTTCGAGGGCGAGATCCCGAAGGGGAACTACGGCGCCGGCACCGTCGAGATCTGGGACAAGGGCACTTACGAGCTCGTCGAGGAGAAGCGCGACGGCGGGATGACCGTCCGGCTCCACGGCAAGAAGCTCGACGGCACCTGGGCGCTCGTGCCTGCCCACCTCTCCGGTGACGAGAAGAACTGGCTGATCCTGCGCAAGCGCGACGACGCGGCAAAGCCTGCTGCCGGGCGGCGGGACTACAAGCCGATGCTCGCGACGCTCGAGCAGGTCGAGCACATGCCGTCGGCCGGCTGGGAGTTCGAGATCAAGTGGGACGGCTACCGGATCGTCGCGCGGGTCGCAGGCGGCGAGGCGCAGCTGCGCACGCGCAAGGACCAGGACTACACCGAGCGCTTCTCGAACGTCGCGAAGGAGCTGGCGAAGGCGCTGAAGACGCCGGATGCCGTCGTCGACGGCGAGGTCTGCGCGCTGGACGAGCAGGGGCGGCCGAGCTTCTCGGCGATGCAGCAGGGCGGCGCGAAGACGCCGATCGTCTACTACGTCTTCGACCTGCTCGAGGTCGAGGGCGAGCCGCTGATCGACCTGCCGCTGACCGAGCGCCGCAAGCGGTTGCAGAAGCTGCTCGACGGGCGCAACCGCGACCGTCAAGTTCTCCGAGTCGTTCGACGACGGGCCCGCGCTCTACGAGGCTGCGCAGGAGCGGCAGCTCGAGGGGATCATGGGCAAGCGGGCCGACTCGCGCTACCAGCCGGGCAAGCGCTCACGCGACTGGCTCAAGTTCAAGACGCACGGCGAGGAGGAGTTCGTGATCGCCGGCTACACGCGCGGCCAGGGACGGCGCGAGGGCTCGTTCGGCTCGCTCGTGCTCGCCCGCTACGGCGCTGACGGGGAGCTCGAGTACGTCGGCAACGTCGGCACCGGGTTCGACGAGAAGGAGATCGAGCGCCTGCTCGGCAAGCTGAAGCCGCTCGAGCGCAAGGACCCGCCGTTCGCGCAGGTGCCGAAGATGCCGCGCGTGCGCAAGGGCGACGTCGTCTGGGTCGAGCCGGAGCTCGTCGCGCAGACGAAGTTCGCCGAGTTCACGCACGACGGTCACCTGCGCGCGCCGGTCTACCTGGGCCTGCGGGAGGACAAGGACGCGAGCGAGGTGCGCGTCGAGCCGGCGGCGCCGATCCCGAACACGATCACCAAGGGCAAGCGCGTCCTGCGGCTCTCGAACCTCGACAAGGAGTTCTGGCCCGACGAGGGGATCACGAAGGGCGACCTGCTCGCGTTCTACCGCGACGTCGCGCCGGTCGTCGTGCCGCACCTGAAGGACCGCCCGTTCACGATGAAGCGCTACCCCGACGGCTGGCAGGGCAAGTTCTTCTTCCAGAAGGACAAGCCCGCCGGGATGCCGGACTGGATCCCGACCGCGGAGCTGATGGTCTCCACGCGCGAGACGCCGCGCCGCCGCCGCAAGATCGAGGCGCCGCTCGTGAACGACGAGCTCGCGCTGCTCTGGATGGTGAACATGGGCTGCATCGACCTGAACACGTGGTACTCGCGGGTCGACAAGCTCGACCGGCCGGACTTCGTCCTGTTCGATCTCGACCCGTCGCCCGACGTCGGGTTCGCGGAGACCGTGGAGGTCGCGTTGCTCGTGAAGCAGACGCTGGACACGCTCGGGCTCGAGTCGTTCTGCAAGACGAGCGGTGCGGACGGGATCCACGTGCTCCTGCCGATCGAGCGGCGCGCTACCTACGACGACACCCGCGAGTTCGCGGAGATCGTCGCGGGGGCTCTCGCTCGCACCCACCGCGGGCTCGTCACCACGGAGTGGTCGAAGGCAAAGCGCCGCGGGGTCCTGATCGACGCGAACCAGAACGGCGAGGGCAAGACGATCGCGTCGGTCTACTCGGTGCGGCCGCACGCGGGAGCGCCGGTCTCGACGCCGCTGCGCTGGGACGAGGTCAACGAGAAGCTCGATCCCGCCGAGTTCACGATGGACGTCGTGCGGCGGCGCGTCGCCGAGCACGGCGACCTGTTCGAGGGTGTGCTCACAACGAGGCATTCCCTGAGCGCCGCTCTCCGCAAGCTGCAGTAGCGCCCTCCGTTGTGGAGAAAACGGCACACATTCGGCACGCTTTTCCCTTGACGAAAATCGGGGTCCGACACCGGTTTTCGTCAAGCTCGAGCCGTGCCGATTGTGTGACAGTTCGCTGCGCGTCAGAGGTCGCGTCGCGAGAAGGCGACTGCCGCGAGCGTGCCGACGATCAGGAGGTACGCGACCGCCCAGAGGCGGAGCCACGTGCCGCCCGTGTAGCCGCCTCCGAAGGGGCCGAGCTGGAGCAGGAAGCCGGTCAGGCCGGTCGTGTTCGCGGTGATCTCGCGCAGGCCGTCCTGGTAGAGCGCCTCGAACGGGATCGCCCAGGCCGCGATCTTGGCGGCGCGCTCGAGCGTGTGCGAGCCGAGCGCGTGCCCGATCGTTCCCAGCAGCCCTGCCACGAGGCCGGCGCCGAAGATCATGAAGATCGCGATCCCGTTTGCGGTGGAGGTCAGGAAGACGGAGCCGAGCAGCGAGAGCGCCGCGATGATCGCCACGCCGGCCGCGAGCTCGATTCCCGGGACGACGATGTGGTCGGGCCACCAGTGGCCGGTCAGCCCGGTGATCACCATCGCTGCTGGCGTAGACGGCGCCGACGTACGGCGCGCAGACGGCGACCGCGCCGAGCCAGCGCGAGACCAGCAGCGTCACGCGCCCGACCGGCCGGACGACGAGCGGCTGGAGCAGGCCGCGCTCCGCGTCGCCGCTGACGACGCCGAGCGTCAGGAAGACCGCGAGCACCGTCCCGAGAAAGAGCGTCGCGAACATCGCGAGGCCGAAGATGAAGGCGCCCGCGAACGGCCTCGGCTCGATTCCGGCCGGCGGCGCGATGTGGGCGACGTCTCGGAAGATGTAGTGGTTGGCGAGCCAGTAGAGCACCAGGAACGATGCGGTCAGCAGGAGCACGACCGTGAAGACCTTCCGCCGGACCGCCTCGCGGAAGCCGTAGCCCGCGATCGTCAGCACCGAGCTCACGACGACTCCTCGCCGACCGCCTCGAGGTACGTCTCCTCGAGCGTCGAGGTGAGCACGCGCACGCCGTAGACCTTCCGGCCGGCGGCGGCGAGCTCCGCGACCAGCGCCGGCGTGTCTTCGCGGCCCTTGCCCTCGAAGAGTCGCGTGCCCTCGTCGGTCTCGATCTCGACTCCACGCGGACGGGCGAGCTCCGCCGGCGAGCCTTCGGTGACGAGACGCCCATGGAGCAGGATCGCGACGCGGTCGCAGACGAGCTCGATCTCGCTGAGCAGGTGCGAGTTGAGCAGGACCGACGTGCCGCGGCGGCGGAGCTCCTCGAGCAACGCGCGGACAGTTCGCCGGCCGACCGGGTCGAGCGCGCTCGTCGGCTCGTCGAGCAGGAGCAGCGGGGGCGAGCCGACGAGCGCCTGCGCGACGCCCAGGCGTTGCTGCATGCCCTTGGACATCGCCTCGACGCGCCGGTCGCGCGCCTCGCTGAGCCCGACCAGCTCGAGCAGCTCGCTGCGCTCCGGCGCGCCGCCTCGGGAGCCGCTCAGCTTCTGGTGCAGCTCGAGCAGCTCGTCGGCCGAGTACCAGCCGGGGAAACGGAAGAGCTCCGCCAGGTAGCCGATCCGCCGCCGGGCCTCCAGCGAGCCGGCCCGCAGCCCGCAGATCTCCGCGGTGCCGCTCGTCTGGCGGACGAGCCCGCACGCGATCTTGACCAGCGTGGATTTGCCGGCGCCGTTCGGGCCGAGAAGGCCGACCAGCTCTCCCTCGCCGACCTCGAGGTCGACTCCGGCGAGCGCCTCGACACGGCCGTACCGCTTCGCGAGTCCCGTCACGGCCAGGGCAGAGCTCACGGTTTCGGCAGCACCAGCTTCACGTAGTACCCGAGCTCGTCGAAGCCGAGCCGCCGGTAGAGCTCCTTGGGCCAGTCCTCGCGGTCGGCGACGAGGAAGACGAACTCGGCGCCTCGCTCCCGGGCCGCTGCGATCGCAGCGAGCACAACTGCGGTCGCGTAGCCGCGGCCACGGTGCTCGGGCAGCGTGCCGACGTCCTCGACCTGCGCCTCGGGGCCGTCCTGGTAGAGATCGGTGTAGCTGACGACCTCGCCGTCGACCTTGACCGAGAAGAACCGTGCCTCCATCAGGCTCCCGATCACGTGCTTGCCGGCGAAGAGCTCCGCCATCACCTCGGGCCTGCCCCACGGCTGGCCGGCGTTCAGCGTCGCCCGCGCGGGCCGCAGGTCTTCCTCGGCCACCTCCTCCACGAGCGAGAGGTCGGCCTCGCGTTGCGGCTCGCGCAGCTGGGCCATCACGGTCACCCGGTTGACGCGCCAGCCGCGCTCCTCGAAGTACGGAACGACGCGCTCGCCGAGCTCGGGGTCGGGGAAGAAGAGCATCCGGCGCTCGAGGCGCTCCGCCTCGGCCTCGATCTCCGCCGGCTCACCGCGCTCGACCTGCAGGTAGTTCGCGTCGAGCCGGCGAGGCAGCTCGTCGAGGTAGACAGCGGTGCCGACCGAGGACGGGGCGGTCCGGTCGCCGTACGCATCGCCGCGGGCGAGGAAGTCGTAGGCGCGAGCGAGATCGTCAGCCATCGCCTAAGCGCTTCGGGTGGCCGAGCATCCCGAGCTCGGCGATGTCGCGGCGGAAGAGGAGCGAGACGGTCCAGTCGGTCACAACCCGCAGTTTCCGGGAGAACAGCGGCAGTTGGTAGAGGTGGTACGTCCTGGTCACGAACCAGCCGAGGAAGCCGGTCATGCGGAGGCCCAGTACGGCCGCGATGCCCTTGTAGCGGCCGAGCGTCGCGACCTGGCCGAGCGAGCGGTAGCGGTACGGCTTCGGCTCGCCGGTCAGGTTCTTCGCGAGCCGGCGCGCCTGGCGGAGCGCGTGCTGCGACGTCGGCGGGTCGGCCTGGCCGGGAGTGGCGGCGTTCGGGACGCCGGCGCAGTCGCCGAGCGCCCAGACGTTCTCGAGCCCCTCGACCCGCAGCGTCTCGTCGACGCGGACGCGGTGCCGGTCGTCGAGCGGCAGCCCGAGCTGCGCGAGCAGCGGGTTCGCCCGGACGCCGGCGGTCCAGACCAGCGTCGCGGTCGGAATCCGGGTGCCGTCGGAGAGAACTGCGGCTTCCGCGTCCACCGACTCGAGCGTCGTGCCGACGTGGATCTCGATCCCGCGCTTCGTCAGCTGGCGCGCGGCGTACTCGCCGAGCCGGCTCGGGATCTCCGGGAGGATCTTCGGCGCGGCGTCGACGAGCACCCAGCGCCGCGGCTGCTCTCGCAGCTCCGGGTAGTAGCGGATCGCGTCCGAGACGAGGTCTGCCAGCTCGGCCAGGGCCTCGACGCCCGCGTAGCCGGCGCCGACGAAGACGAACGTCAGCTCGCGCGCCGCGGTGTCGGGGCTCGTCGCGGCCGTGTCGAGCCGGCTCAACACGTGGTTGCGCAGGATAGATCGCGTCGGCGAGGTCCTTGAAGCCGAGACCGTGCTCCGCGAGGCCGGGGATCGGGAGCGCCCGCGGGATCGAGCCGAGCGCGAGCACCAGCCGCTCGTACGAGATCTCGAACGGAGCCGACGGTCGCGGTGCGCCTGTCGGTGTCGAGCGCCGTCAGCCGGTCGAGCAGCAGCTCGGCGTGCGGGCACATCTGCCGCAGCGGAATGACGACGTGGCGCGGCTCGAGCGTTCCTGACGCAGCCTCGGGCAGCAGCGGCGTGAAGAGCACGAAGTTCTCGGGGCTCGCGATCGTGCAGCCGCGCTCGCCGAGGTAGCGCGCGACGTACGCGCCGGCGAACCCGCCGCCTGCGATCAGCGTCCCGCCTCGTGCCGCTCTCGCCGTCACGGCTCTACTATCGCCGCGTGGCGGCGGTTCAGGTCGCGGTGATCGGCAGCGGGCGCGAGCACGAGCAGCGCGCCGAGGAGGTCGGGCGCCTGCTCGCCGAGCGCGGCTGCACGGTCGTGACCGGCGGGCTCGGCGAGGTGATGGCCGCGGCGGCGCGGGGTGCGAAGGCGGCCGGCGGAACGACGATCGGGATCCTCCCGGGCGAGCGGCGCGAGGACGCGAACGAGTGGATCGACCACGCCGTCGTCACCGGGATCGGCCACGCGCGCAACCTCGCCGTGGTCGCGTCCGGGGACGCGGTGATCGCCGTCGGCGGCAGCTGGGGCACGCTCGCGGAGATCGGCTTCGCGTCGCGACTCGGACGGCCGGTGGTGATCCTCGAGCCGGGGCAGACGGTCGAGGGCATCGCGCGGGCCGCGACGCCGAAGGAAGCCGTCGAGCTGGCACTCGGGCAGCTGCGGTGACGCCGGATCTCCGACGCGGGCCGGAGACCGCCGTGTCTTCCAGGTGACCGCGCACATAGCATCGCGGGCATGCGTGAGCCGACCCTTGGCACTCTCGCCTCTCGGAGGGAAGGGCTACGGTGCCCGCACGAGAGTGAAGGGGATCCTGTGACGGACTACGTGATCAAGCCGCTCGATGCGAATACGTGGGACGCATTCGCGCGGCTCGTCGAGCGGCACAACGGTGTGTTCGGTGGCTGTTGGTGCACCTGGTTCCACACCTTCCATGCCGAGAAGACGTTCACCGCCGAGGGCAACCGCGCACTCAAGGAGCGGTTGGTCAAGGAGGGCCGCGCACACGCTGCGCTCGTGTTCGACGGTGAAGAGGCGGTGGCGTGGTGCCAGTACGGCCCCCCGGAGGAATTGCCGAACATCCACCACCGCAAGGAGTACGAGGCCGCTCTCGACACGCCTCCCGACTACCGGATCACCTGCATCTTCGTGGACAAGAAGTACCGGCGCAAAGGAGTGACGGCGGCCGCCCTTGATGGCGCTGTGGATCTGATCGCGCAGGCCGGCGGTGGGGTTGTCGAGGGGTACCCGCACGACACCACCGACGGCAAGAAGGTATCCGTCCTCTACAACGCAACACGGTCCCTCTACGAAGAGGCCGGCTTCGACTACCTCCGCCCGAAAGGCAAGAGGAACTGCGTGATGCGCAGGGTCGTGGCCTGACACCTGTCCCCGGCAGGGCGAGCGGCCGCAGTAGGCGGCCGAGAAAGGAGTCGTGAGATGCCGCGGTATCTGATCTCGTTCGACGACGGCGCGATGGACCACATCCCCGACGAGGAGGGACCCGCCGTAGGAGAGGCGGCGCACGCGGTGATCCGGGAAGCCCAGGACGCCGGGGTATGGGTGTTCGCCGGCGGCGTGTATCCCCACGATGAGGTGAGCGTGAAGGTGGTCACCCCCGATGGGACGGTCACCGACGCGGCGGAGAGCAAGGCGTACATCGCCGGAGTCACGATCATCGAGGTCCCCTCGATCGAGGAGGCGCTGCAGTGGGCTACCAAGATCGCCGCTGCGTGCCGCTGTGCCCAAGAAGTCCGCGAGTTCGGACCTGACCCGGCCGTGGGCAACTGATCGGCGCGTTGGCCAGGTCGGCTGGGCGGCGTGTCTGTCGCGCGGACGCTCACCGTTGAGACCGGTGGCTCAGGTGCGGAGAAGCGGGCACGTGAGGCAGGTCGGGCCTCCGTCGCCCTTGCTCAGCTCTTTGCCCTCGTAGACCTCGACCTCGACGCCGGCTCGCTCGAGACGGCGGCGCGTCTCGGGATTGCCTTCGACTGCTAGCGCGAGTCGCGGGGCGAGCGCAAGAACGTTCGAGCCCATCGTCTCGAACTCCTCGTCCGGGACGGGGACGATCTCGATCTCGCGCTCCTCGAGCAGCTCGGCGAGGCGCACCGGCAGGAGGGGCGGGTACGCGACGACGAGGTCCGGCGCCAGCGGGCTCAGCAGCGAGAGCAGGTGCATCACCTCGCCGCGGCCATGCCAGTGCGGCAGGTCGAAGGCGATCACCTCGACGTCGGGCAACAGCCGCTGCAACTCCGCGATCCCCGCGTCGTTCGTGCGGTAGCCGCGGCCCGCGAGGAGCGTTCGCTCGTCGAGCCGGATCAAGTCGCCGCCCTCGGCGTAGGCGCCGCCTTCGAGGCGGCCCACCACCGGCGTGCCCGCCGGTTCGAGATCCTGCGCGAGTGCGGCCGGCTCGCCGCGCCGGCACTCCTTGCCCGGGTTGAGCAGGATCGCGCCGTCGTCCGCCACGAGGACCGGGTCGAAGACGTAGATCGCGTCAGGGTTGCCGTCGGCCGGCGAGCCGGCGAGCACGACCTCGGCCCCCGCCTGCTCGAGGGTCGCACAGAGGCTCTCGTGCTCGCGTGCGATCGCGGCCTCGTCCGGCTCCGCGCGCCAGCCGCAGCGCTGCCAGCCGTCCGAGCTGCCCGGCGCGCGCAGGAGCACGCGCCGAAGCGCGCCCGTCATCGAAGAGGCCCCGTAGAGCTTCGGCTCGACGCTCACGCTCTTGATCGTACTTCGGCGCGCCGATGAAGAAGGGATGCGGACCCTTGCCCTCGGCGCTCTCCTGATGGTGTTGCTCGGAGCCGGAGCCTGGGCGTTCGAGCGGCAGGCCCGCGCCGGCAGCGAGCGGCCGCTCAGCGCGGTCGCGACCGAGCTTGCAGGGCGGCCGGTGCACGTTCGCTGCCAGAGCTTCTGGCAGGCGCTGGTCGACGTCGGCGGGAACCTCGGAGACGTCCCGTTTCCCGACGGGCACCCCGCGAGCTACACGCACCTCACGCGAACGATGTGCCAGGCGCTGACGCGATTCAGGCAGAGCCGCAGCCACGCGGACATCGATTGCCTCGGCTCCTTCGACTGGAGCCGGTACGACGGCAGCGATCCCGCCGCGGCCGCCTGCTCCGATCGGGCCAACGACACCGCCGAGGCGCTGATGACCCTGGCGCACGAGTCGATGCACCTGCGCGGCTGGGCGGACGAGGCGACGGCGCAGTGCTACGGCATCCAGGAGGTCGCCTTCACCGTCGAGCAGCTCGGCGGTTCGGCTGCCGAGGGCGCGGCGGTGGCGAGCTACATGCTGGCGTTGCAGCGCTGGATGCCGGAGGAGTACCAGTCCGGCGAGTGCAGGCCCGGCGGTCAGCTCGACCTGCATCCGGAGACGCCTGCGTTCCCAACGGAATCGCCTGCGGCGACGTTGCCCGCAGGACTCGTCGGCCCGCAGCTCTAGCTCTGCACTTCCGCGAGCCTGCGCTCGAGGAAGGCCCGCTCGGCGGGCAGCGCGGCGAGCTCGAGCGCACGCCCGTAGGCCTCGGCTGCTTCGCCGCGCCGGCCGAGGCGGCGCAGCAGGTCGGCTCGCGCCGAGTGGAGATGCCGGTAGCCGTCCAGCCCGTCGATCCGGTCGATCAGCTGGAGGCCCTGCGCCGGCCCCTCGGCCATCGCCACGGCAACCGCGCGGTTGAGCTCGACCACCGGCGACGGGGCGAGCGCGGCGAGGCGGCAGTAGAGCGCTGCGATCTGCGGCCAGTCCGTCTCTTCCTCGAGGTGGAGCGAGGCGATCGCGGCCTGGAGCTGGTTGGGACCCGGGTGACGAAGCCGCAAAGCTCGGTCGAGGATGCGGCGGCCCTCGTCGATCTCCGCCGCGTTCCAGAGCGAGCGGTCCTGATCGCCGAGCAACACGAGCTCGCCCGCCTCGTCGAGGCGCGCCTCGCGCCGCGCGTCGTGCAGGAGCATCAGCGCGAGCAGCCCGTGTGCCTCGGCCTCGTCGGGCATCAGGACGGCAAGCACCTTCCCGAGCCGGATCGCCTCCTCACAGAGCTCCGCGCGCGGGGGCGGCCCGTAGCCCTCGTTGAAGATCAGGTAGACGACGGCCAGCACCGCGCGCAGGCGCTCCGGCAGCAGGTGGTCGGGCGGAACGCGCAAAGGAATCCCGGCGTCGCGGATCTTCCGCTTCGCACGCACGAGCCGTTGCGCCATGGTCGCCTCGGGGACGAGGAAGGCGCGCGCGATCTCGTCGGTCGTGAGCCCGCCGAGCGACCGCAGCGTGAGCGCCACCTGGGCCTCGGTCGCGAGCGCCGGATGGCAGCACGTGAAGATCAGGCTCAGCCGTTCATCGGGAATCACGTCGTCCTCCTCGGGCTCGCCGCCTTCGAGCACGGCGAGCAGCTCGGTCTTACGGCGGAGGTTCTGCTCGCGCCGGATCCGGTCGATCGCGCGGTTGCGCGCGGTCGTCAGCAGCCACGCTCCGGGGTTCGCGGGGGCGCCTTCGCGCGGCCAGCGCTCGAGCGCCGCGGCGAATGCGTCCTGGACTGCGTCCTCTGCCAGCTCGACGTCGCCGAGCCGGCGGGCCAGGATCGCGAGAGTGCGCCCCCACTCCTCCCGGTAGAGCTCCTCCAGGCTTACGAGCCGTCCTCCTCGAAGACCATCACCGGCCGCACCTCGATCGAGCCGTGGCGGGCGCCGGGAATCTTGGCCGCCCACTCGAGTGCCTCGTCGATCGAGTTGACGTCGACCAGGTAGTAGCCGCCGAGCTGTTCCTTCGTCTCTGCGAAGGGCCCGTCGGTGGTCAGCGTCTCGTCGTTCCGGACACGGACGGTCGTCGCGGTCTGCGTCGGCTGGAGGGCGTTGCCTCCGACCATCGAGCCGCTGTCCTGGAGCTCCTGGGTGTAGGTGCCGTAGGCCTGGAAGATCTGGCCCCGCTCCTCCTCGCTCATCGAGTCCCAGCCGTTCTGGTCGCCGTAGATCAAGAGCAGGTACTGCATGTTCTCCTCCTTCGGTCGCTTACGACTGTACGACGAACGAAGGTGCGCTAGATCGACAGCTACGGGTTGACGCCGCGGCAGTGCTTCTTGTTCGTGTCGGCACCGGACTGCTGCATGCATTTCTGTGCCGGGACGATCCGGCCTGAGCCGCTGGAGCTCGAGCCGCTGGAGCCGGAGCCGAGCCCCAGGAACACGAAGCCGAAGAGGTAGAGAAGGATCAGCAGGATGGCCACGGCCCGATCCTACGCCCCGAGCATCCGCTCCAGCAACGCGAGGGCCCCGGCCTTGTCGAGCGGCTCGTTCAGGTTGCCGCACTTCGGGCTCTGCACGCAGGACGGGCAGCCGTGCTCGCACGGGCAGCCGTCGAGCAGCTTCGCGGTGTCTGCGACCCAGCCCTCGAACGCCTCGAAGCCGCGCTCGGTGATCCCGACGCCGCCGGCGTGGCCGTCGTAGACGAAGATCGTCGGCGCGCCGGTCTGGAAATGGAGGTTCGTCGAGAGCCCGCCGATGTCCCAGCGGTCGCACATCGCCCAGAGCGGCAGCAGCGCGATCAGGGAGTGCTCGGCCGCGTGCAGCGAGCCGAGGAGGCGCGGCTCGCGCTCCAGGCCCTCGAGCATCCACGGCTCGGGTACGAACCAGATCGCCTCGGTCTCGAACTCGGTCTGCGGCAGCTCGAGCGGGACGAGCTCGAGGTTCTCCTGCGTGGTGATCGACTTCTTCTGGTAGCCGACGACCTGCTCGGTCACGACGACGCGGCCGAAGGAGAGGTCGACCCCGAGCCGCCGGCCGCCGCGCAGCGCTTCGACGATCTCGGTCGAGGTCTCCTTCTTCGCCTGGGTGTAGTAGTCGCCGGAGAACGGCACGACGACGGCCGCCCGCGCCGTGAAGTCGAGCTCGGTGACGCGGTAGCTCTCGCCGAGGTGCAGGTAGATCGCGCCCTCGTGGACGGTCGAGTAGGCGCGCTCCAGCTCGGCGATTCCGAGCACGCTTCCGCTGGAGGCGTCCACGATCGTGAACGACTCCGGACCGGTCGAGCGGAGCGACACGCGCGCGGCCGGGTACTCGCGGCCGGCCCAGACGTAGCCGGCCTTCGTCTTGCGCAGCTCCGGCAGGACCGCGGCGCGTTCGAGCGCAGCGTCGCCGAGCAGCTCGCGGTCAGCGTCGTCGAGCGGCGCCTCGAACGCGGCGGCGAGCACGTGACCGTCGAGCACGCGCGGGTTCTCGTGGTCGAGGATCGCCGCCTCGACACGGCGCTCGAGCAGCGTCTCGGGCTCGCGCATGAAGTACTGGTCGAGCGCGTCCTCGCTCGCGACGAGCACGGCGAGCCCGTGCCCGCGGCGGCCTGCGCGGCCCCACTGCTGCCGCAGCGACGCGACCGTTCCCGGAAAGCCGACGGAGAGCACGCAGTCGAGCAGGCCGACGTCGATCCCGAGCTCCAAGAGCGTTCGTCGCGGAGACGCCGAGCAGCTCGCCCTCGAGCAGCCGCCGCTCGATCTCGCGCCGCTGGGCGGGCGTGTAGCCGGCGCGGTAGGGCGAGAGGCGCGAGTCGTCCCCGAGCCGCTGCGCGGTGAAGCGGTGGATCAGCTCCGCGGCGCGGCGGCTCTTCGCGAAGCAGAGCGTGCGCAGTCCCCGCGAGACGAGATCGGCCATCAGCCGCGACGCCTCGCCGAGCGCGCTCGCCCGCAGGCCGAGCTCCTCGTCGGTCAGCGGCGGGTTCCAGAGCGCGACCGTCCGTTCGGCGCGAGGCGCCCCGTCGTCGCCGATCACGGTTGTCTCCGCGCCGATCAGGCCGCGTGCCAGCTCGCCCGGGTTCGCGATCGTCGCGGAGGCCATCAGGAACTGCGGCTCGGCGCCGTAGACGCGCGCCAGCCGCCGCAGCCGCCGCAGGACGTTCCCGACGTGCGAGCCGAAGACCCCGCGGTAGACGTGCGCCTCGTCCACGATCACGTACGCGAGGTTCGTGAGCACGTCGCCCCAGCGGTCGTGGTGCGGCAGGACGCCGACGTGGAGCATGTCCGGGTTCGACAGGATCACGTTCGCCCACTTGCGCACCTGCCAGCGGCGCTCCGCGGCGGTGTCGCCGTCGTAGATCGCGGCTCGCAGGCGCGGCAGCCGGAAGGAGCCGAGCGAGCGGAGCTGGTCCTGGGCCAGCGCCTTGGTCGGGTAGAGGTAGAGCGCCCGCTGCTTGGGCTCCCGGGCCAGCGCGTCCAGAACCGGCAGGTTGAACGCGAGCGTCTTGCCGGACGCCGTGCCCGTCGTGACGATCAGGTGCTCGCCGCGCGCCGCGGCCTCCCACGCCTCGGCCTGGTGCGTGTAGAGGTGGTCGATCCCCTGTGCCGCGAGCGCCTCGCGCACCCGCGGGTGCAGCTCGTCCGGCAGCGGCGCCGTGTGAGCTTCCCGCGCGGGCTCAGAGCCCAGGTAGGCGAGCTCCTCGCCCTGGAGCAGATCGGCAGAGACGCTCATTCCCGCTCTCGGAGCCGGCAAAGCCGGCACCTCCGCTCTTTGATGAGCTCCGTCGAGCCTACGCTCATTGCCGCGCGCGCAACGCGATCACGTGCGGGTAGCCGCGCTCGCTGATCTCCTCGAAGCGCTCGATCCGGAAGCCTGCGTCCGTGAACGCGGCGAAGAAGTCGTGCAGCGTCAGGTGGACGCCGCCGACGCGGGTCCGCACGCCGTCGGGGTTGGCGACCCCAGGCGCGGACTCGTCGTAGCGCCGCGACGGCCGGTAGCCGGGATGCAGCTCGGGCACGCCCTCGGCGGCCACGAAGAGCGAGTGCGGCCCGACGAAGGCTGGGTGGACTCCGATGTAGACGAACGGCGCGCGCGGCTTCAGGACGCGCGCCACCTCCGCGACAGCACCGCCCCAGCCGTCGATGTCCGTGTGCGTCAGTACCGACACTGCGGCATCGAAGCTCGCGTCCTCGAACGGAAGATCGTCCGCCGGCGCCTGGACGACCTCGAGCCCGCGTCCCCGCGCCTGCGCGAGCAGGTCCGAGGAGAGGTCGACGCCCACGACCGACCAGCCGAGGGCCGCGACCGCCGCGGTCGGCAGGCCGGTTCCGCAGCCGAGGTCGAGACAGCGGCCGTCGCCTCGACCGAGCAGCCGCTCGAGCGCCGCGGTCTCCTCCGTGCTCATGGCGGGCCGGAACTCCTCGTACCAGGCGGCGAGCCCGTCGTAGCGCGCCTCGCTCATGCGTTCGATGCTAGCCCGAGCACGCAGCTGGTCCAGACCGCGACCGGGCGGAAGCCAAGCGCGTCGTTGAGGCCGCGCATCGCCCGGTTCTCCTCGGCGTTCAGGGTCGTGACCTGCGTGACGTCGGGGCGCTCTTCCTGCAACCGGCGGAGCGACTCGGCCTTGACCCAGCGGCCGAGCCCCTTGCGGCGGTGCTGCCGGACGACGGAAGTGTCCTCGGTCGTCGCAGTCGCGGCCGGCGCTCGCGATACGCGCAGCTCCGTGGACGCGACGACCTCGTCCTGCTCGTCCAGGGCCACCGTGACCCGCACCTCCCGCTCGCGCCGCTCGAGAGCGGCCTCGAGGTCGCGTATGCGTGCGGCATCCCAGACTGCGACTTCCTCGTCGGACGGGAACGGCGCGTCGTTGATCGCCTCGCGGGCGCGCGCGAACGAGTCGACGAGCTCTTCAGGAGCGGCCCCGACCCAGCTCCGGAGCCGGTAGCCGGGCACGGCGGCGACGGCAACGGCGGCTGGGAGCCGCAGGACTGAATGCACCTCGCGCTGCGTGTCGTCGGCGCCGGCCGCGGCGGCGAAGCGCGAGCCCGCCTCCGTCGCGTGGCTGCCGATGAGCACGCTCGCCCCGTGTGCCGCCGCCTGACGCCGCACGGTCTCGAGCAACGCTGTCCCGTGACCGGCGCGCCGCCTGTCCGGGTGCACGAGAACCTCGACACGAGCCGTCGGCAGCGCGGCGCCCACCGAGAGCTGGCCGAAGCCGGCGCACTCGCCCTCCGACTCCGCGATCCAGTACTCGCGCGTCTCGGAGCCCGGAGGGTGGCGCAGGAACGCCACCGCCTCGTCGCGTGACCGGTACGGCGCCTCGGGGTTCACCTCCGCGTGGCATGCCGCCATCACCTCGTAGACGCGATCGAGAACGTGCTCCGGCGCAGCGGCGGCATCGAGGGCGCGAACCATCCGCCGCACGCTACCCTCCGCTCACCGGGGTGCCTCTGTCGAGGCTGAGATCACACCCGTCGAACCTGATCCGGTTCGCACCGGCGAAGGGAGTGAAGTGGTTCCACGATGTCTGACGATCGCGGGCTCGGACTCCGGCGGCGGCGCCGGGATCCAGGCCGACCTGAAGGCGTTCGCGGCCGCGGGCTGCCATGGGATGAGCGCGATCGTCGCGCTGACCGCACAGAACACGGTCGGCGTCACTGCCGTCCACGAGCTGCCGCCGGCGTTCGTCCGCGCGGAGCTCGAAGCGGTCTTCGACGACATCGGCGTGGACGCGGCCAAAACGGGGATGCTCTTCTCCGCGGAGCTGATCGCCACGGTCGCGGACTTCCTCGCCGACCACCCGGTGCCGCTGGTCGTCGACCCGGTGATGGTCGCGAGCTCCGGCGCTCGCCTGCTCCGAGAGGACGCAGTCGAAGCGCTGGTCTCGCGGCTGTTCCCGCTGGCAACCGTCGTCACCCCGAACCTCTTGGAGGCTCAGGCGCTGATTCCAAGCAGCAGTCTGCTACTAGGCCGAAAGGAGCTGGCAGAGCGGCTCCATGAGCTCGGGGCCGCCGCGGTGATCGTCACCGGCGGGCACGGTGAGGAGCCGGTCGACCACCTGTTCGACGGGGAGCGGCATGTCGAGATCCCGGTCGAGCGGCACCAGGTCGCGGCGACCCACGGCGCCGGCTGCACGCACTCCGCGACGCTCGCGGCGCTGCTTGCCCGCGGCGAGACCCTCGAGGAAGCGGCCCGGGGCGCCGCCGCGGCGGCCTCGCGCGCGGTCGCGCAGGGGCTGGTCGAGCTCGGGGCCGGCGAGGGACCGGTCGACGTGATCGGGCTGCGAGGCGCTGCATGAGAACCGGCACCGACCTCCACCTGATCCGCGAGCGCAAGCCGCTCGTCCACCAGATCACCAACTACGTGGTCATGAACGAGACGGCCAACGCGACGCTGGCGCTCGGCGCGCTGCCGGTGATGGCGCACGCGCTCCAGGAGGTCGAGGAGATGGCCGCGGCCGCCTCGGCGCTCGTGCTCAACATCGGGACGCTCTCGGACGACTGGGTCGAGGCGATGCTGCTCGCGGGCCGGGCGGCGAACCGGGCCGGCGCGCCGGTCGTGCTCGACCCGGTCGGCGCCGGCGCGACGGCGTACCGCACCGAGACCTCGCGGCGCCTCCTCGAGGAGCTCGACGTCGCGGTCGTGCGCGGCAACTCCGCCGAGATCGCGACCCTCGCCGGTCAGGTCGCGGAGATCCGCGGGGTAGAGGCGATCGGTGGCGCGGGCGGCCCGGAGCTTGCGCGGGACGCGGCCCGCGCGCTCGGTTGCGTCGCCGCGGTCACCGGCCCCGTCGACCACGTCTCCGACGGCGAGCGGACGATCTCGGTCGCGAACGGCCACGAGCTGCTCGGCACGGTTACGGGTACGGGCTGCATGTCAACCGCGATCACCGGCTGTTTTCTCGCGGTGAGGCCGGACAACCCGCTCGAAGCTGCGGCCGAGGCGCTGGTCGCATTCGGCGTCGCCGGCGAGGACGCGGCGAAGGGTGCCAAAGGCCCCGGCAGCTTCCACGTCGCGCTCTACGACGCGCTCTACGCGCTCGAGCCGGAGAAGCTCGACAAGCGGGCCAAGCTCGAGTGAGGTTGCACGTGCTCGTGGAGGACTTCGAGACGGCGCAGGCGGCCGTGGCAGGCGGGGCGACCGTCGTTCAGCTCCGGCGCAAAGGCGCGACCACGGACGAGCTCGTCGAAGCCGGCCGACAGTTCCGCGAGCTCGGCGTGACCTTCGTCGTGAACGACGACGTCGATGCTGCGCTCAGACTCGAGGCAGACGGCGTCCATCTCGGTCGCAGAGACCAGGGCGCCGAGCGCGCGGTCGCAGCGGGCCTCCTGCTCGGGCTCTCCGCGTCGTCGCTGGAAGAGGCGCAGGACGCCGAGCGGCGCGGGGCCGGCTACATCGGCGCCGGCCCGGTCTGGGCGACGCCTTCGAAGTCGGATGCCGACCCGCCGATCGGCCTCGACGGCCTGCGCGAGATCTGCGAGGCGGCCGGCGTCCCGGTGGTCGCGATCGGCGGGATCGACGCAGGCAACGCCGCCGACTGCATCCGCGCGGGGGCGGCTGGCGTTGCGGTCATCCGCGCGGCGACAGATGCAGCGGCGCTCCGCGCGGCGATCGATGCGGCTCTCTGAGCTCGGCGAGCTCGGCCTGCTGGCGGAGCTGGAGCGCCGCGGTCTGGCCCAAGGGATCGAGCACGACGCCGCGAGGCTCGCGGACGGCGTCGTCGTCACGCAGGACACGCTCGTCGAGGACGTCCACTTCCGGCTCGACTGGACGACGTGGCGCGAGCTCGGCTACAGGGCGGCCGCCGTCAACCTGAGCGACCTCGCCGCGTCGGGCGCCGAGCCGGAGGCGCTGCTCGTGACTCTCGGCGCGCCACCGGACACCGAGCTCGCGGACGTGCTGGAGCTCTACGCCGGCCTGAACGAGCCCGGCGTCCCGGTCGTGGGCGGCGACACGACCCGCGCCGGCGCTCTCTTCCTCGCCGCCACCGCCGTCGGCCGCTCGGAGCGTGTGCCAGGCCGCGCAGGCGCCCGGCCCGGCGACCTGCTCGTCGTCACCGGCCCGCTCGGCGCCGCGGGCGCAGCCTTCCGCGAGGAACGCCATGCCCGCCCGCCGCTGCGATTGCAGGAAGGCCGACGCCTCGCGCTAGTCGCCGGCGCGCTGACGGACATCTCCGACGGCCTCGCGGTCGACGCTGCGCACCTCGCCGAGCGGTCGGGCTGCCGGCTCGCGATCGACCTCGAGCACGTCCCGCTGGCCGGAGGCGCGACGGTCGAGGACCTGAGCTTCGGAGAGGACTACGAGCTGCTCGCGGCGACGCCGGACGCGCTCGGCTTCCCGGTCATCGGCCGCTGCGAAGAAGGCGCCGGCGCCGAAATCCGATTGCGCGGCGATCCCGTAGCACTTACGGGTTGGGACCATTTCGGCGGGCGGGGAGCCGGCGACTTGCGCTGAGAAGCGCAAGTCGTGAGGCTAGGCGCACGTGCTGCTCTTCATAGCCAGGCGGCTCGTGTGGGCGGGCGTCCTCGCCGTGGTGATCTCGCTCGTCACCTTCGTGATCTTCTTCGCGGTGCCGAACGACAGCGCGACGCTCCGGCTCGGCCGCGGCGCGCTCGCGCAGAGCCTGCAGACCCAGTTCAGCCTGCAGGGCTCGCTGCCGGAGCAGTACGCCCGCTTCGTCGGGCATCTTCTGACCGGTGACTTCGGCCGCTCAACGCGTACGCGCAACAAGACGAGCGACGTGATCACGAAGGCGCTTCCGGTCACGGCCTCGCTCGTGATCGGCGGAACGCTGATGTGGCTCTTGATCGCAGTCCCGATCGGGATCCTGACGGCGTTACGGCCGAGGTCCCTGATCGACAGGGGGTCGACGGTCTTCGTCCTGATCGGGATCTCGGCGCACCCGGTCTGGCTCTCGCTCATGCTCTCGTACTTCCTCGGCGCGAAGCTGCGGCTGTTTCCTATCGGCGGCTACTGCAACTTCTTCGCCGATCCGAGCGAGCGCTGCGGCGGCGCAGTCGACTGGAGCTACCACATGATCCTGCCGTGGATCACCTTCGCGTTCCTGTTCGCGGCGCTCTACGCGAGGATGCTGCGGGCGTCGATCGCGGAGCTGCTCGACGAGGACTTCGTCAGGACGGCCTACGCGAAGGGCGCGAGCACCGAGCGCGTGATCCGCAAGCACGTGATGCCGAACGCGCTTCTCCCGGTTGTGGCGATGCTGGGGATGGACGTCGGCCTGGCGTTCGCGGGCGCGCTCTTCATCGAGTCCGCCTACGGCCTACCGGGAATCGGACAGCTGCTCTACTCCTCCGCGACTGCTTCCGACCTCCCGGTGGTGATGGGCGTGATGGTCGTCGTCAGCATCGCGGTCGTTCTCTGCAACACGATGGCGGATGTGGTCGCCTCGGTGCTCGATCCGCGCACGAACCTGCGCAGCCCGCGCGACAGCGACGAGAAGAAGCTCCTGCGCCGCGAGGGCGCTCCGGTCGCGGCTCGGGCTACGACGACGACGTGAGGTAGCTCGCCCAGGCCTGCTCGAAGTACGAGCGCGGCCGGGCGCCGATCACCGTCTCGCGCGGCTCGCCGCCGTCGAACAGGATCGCCGTGGGGATCGAGAGCACGTCGTAGCGCGACGCCGTCTCCAAATTCTGGTCGATGTCGAGCTTGCCGAACTTGACCCGCTCGCCGTGCTCGGCCTCGAGCTCATCCAGGATCGGCTCGACCGCCTTGCACGGGCCGCACCACGGCGCCCAGAAGTCGACGATCACGGGACGGTCGGCCTGAAGCACCTCGCTTTCGAAGTTCGCGTCTGTGAGCTCGAGCACGGGTTCGATGCTACAGCCGGCCGGCGAGCGCGCGGAGCCGGAGCGCGGGGACTTGCCAGATCGCCTCGAGCACGATCGCGCGGCTCATCTTCGACTGGCCCTCCTCGCGGTCGACGAACCGGATCGGCACCTCGGCGACCCGGAAGCCCTTGCGCAGCGCCCGGTACGTCGTCTCGATCTGGAAGGCGTAGCCCTTCGAGTGAATCGGCGCCGACGTCGATCGTCTCGAGCACGGCGCGGCGGTAGCACTTGAAGCCGCCGGTGAGGTCACGGATGCCGACGCCGAGCAGGATGCGTGCGTAGAGCGAGCCGCCGGCGGAGACCGCGCGCCGGATCAGGCCCCAGTTCTCGACCGAGCCGCCGGGAACGTAGCGAGAGCCGAGCACGAGGTCGGCGCCGGCCGCCGCCTCGATCAGGCGTGGGACGTCGGCCGGGTCGTGCGAGAAGTCGCAGTCCATCTCGAGGACGAGCTCCGCCCCGTCGGCGAGCGCGCGCCGGAAGCCGGCGAGGTACGCGGGGCCGAGCCCTTCCTTGCGCGGGCGGTGCAGGACGGATACGTGCGCGTGCTCGGCCGCGAGGCGGTCGGCGAGCTCGCCCGTCCCGTCCGGCGAGCTGTCGTCGATCACGAGCACCGAGACGTCGTGCTCGCCGAGCGCGTGCACCATCGGCTCGAGGTTCTCGCGCTCGTTGTACGTGGGCAGGCAGACGGTCGCGCGCACGTCCGTATCATCGCCGTCGTGGCGACGACGCTCCCGCGCAACGCGGATGTGGCCGAGCAGCTCGAGCTCCTGGCCGATCTGCTCGAGATCGAGGGCGAGGCGGCCTTCCGCGTGCTCGCGTACCGGCGCGCGGCCACGCGCGTGCGCGACACCGGCGGGCCGGTCGCCCAGCTGGCGCTCGACGGCGAGGCGAAGAAGCTGCCCGGGATCGGGGCGACGATCGAGGAGAAGATCGTCCAGATCGTCAACACGGGCGAGATCGAGGCGCTCACCCGCCGCCGCAAGAAGATCCCGCCCGAGGTCGTCGACTTCCTGCAGATCCCCGGTCTCGGCCCGAAGACGGTGCGCAAGATCTGGCAGGAGCTCGACGTCACCACGCTGGCCGACCTGAAGGACGCGGCGCGGTCGCAGCGGCTGCGCACGCTGCCGGGCCTCGGCGCGAAGGTCGAGGAGAACATCCTCAAGTCGGTCGGTCGGAAGAAGAAAGCGACCGGGCCGCCGCGGACCCTGCTCGGCCGGGCACTCCCGGCGCTGCTCGCCGTCGTCGAGGTGCTGCGCGAGCATCCGGCTGCGGATCGGGTGAGCGAAGCCGGCAGCGCGCGGCGCCGCAAGGAGACCGTCCGCGACCTCGACATCATCGCGACGGCAAACGACCCGAAGGCGCTGATCGACTACTTCACGAAGCTGACCTGGGTCTCCGAGGTGGCGGCGAAGGGACCGACGAAGGCGACGGTCGTCTCGCACGAGGGCTTCCGCTTCGACCTGCGCGTCGTGCCGCCGGAGTGCTACGGCAACCTGCTCCAGCACTTCACCGGCTCGAAGGATCACAACGTCGCGCTCCGCGAGGACGCGGTCCGGCGCGGGCTCTCCGTCTCGGAGTACGGAGTCACCGAGGTCGAGAGCGGCGAGGTGATCACCGCGGTCGACGAGGAGCAGGTCTACGAGCGGCTCGGCTACGCGTACATCCCGCCGGAGCTGCGCGAGAACGCCGGTGAGCTCGAGGCCGCGCGCAAGGACGAGCTGCCGGCGCTGGTGGAGCCCGCCGCGTTGCGCGGCGACCTGCACACGCACTCACACTGGTCCGCGGACGGCAAGAACACGCTCGACGAAATGGTCGCCGCCGCGAAGGAGCGCGGCTACGCCTACTACGCGATCACCGACCACTCCCACTACCTGCGCGAGGGCCGGATGGACGAGCAGGCGCGCGAGATCGACAAGCTCGCCAAGAAGGTCGCGCCGCTGCTGCCTGCTGAAGGGCGTCGAGGTGAACATCAAGGCCGACGGGACGCTTGACGTCGCCGACGAGGCGCTCGCCGAGCGCGACTGGGTGGTCGCCTCGATCCACACGGCGTTCGACCGCTCGCCGACCGAGCGGATCCTTGCGACGATGGAGAACCCGCACGTCCACGTGATCGGCCACCTGACCGGCCGCAAGCTGAACCGGCGCGAGCCGATGGAGATCGACCTCGAGCGCGTGGTCGAGAAGGCGCTCGAGACCGGGACGTTCCTCGAGATCAACTCGCAGCCCGACCGGCTCGACCTGCGTGACGTGGACGCGCGGCTCGCCGGCGAGGCGGGCGTGAAGATCGTGGTCTCGAGCGACGCGCACCAGATCGCGGCGCTCGACTACGTCGACTTCGGCATCGCGCAGGCGCGGCGCGCATGGCTGACCGCGGACCAGATCGCGAACACGCGCACCTGGGCGCAGCTCAAGAAGCTGATGAAGAAGGGCTAGAGAGGGAGGAAGACGATGCTGATCACGACCGCGAACGACCTGCCCGGGCACGAGATCACCGAGACGCTCGGCGAGGTGTTCGGCCTCACCGTCCGCTCGCGCAACATCGGCTCGCAGCTCGGGGCGGGCCTCAAGTCGATCATGGGCGGCGAGCTGAAGGGCATGACGAAGGCGCTCGTCGACAGCCGCCAGCAGGTGATCGACCGGATGGTCGAGGAGGCCGAGCAGAAGGGCGGCGACGCGATCGTCGCGATGCGCTTCGACACCTCGGACATGGGCAACAACTGGACCGAGATCTGCGCCTACGGGACCGCTGTCAAGACGCGGAAGGTCTGACCCGCCTGCGCGCCGTCGTCTTCGACCTCTGGAACACGATCGCGGAGTGGCCCCATCAGGCCTGGGCGGAGGTGCGGCCGAGTGTCGCCGAGCGCGTCGGGCTCACGCTCGAGGAGTTCGACGAGCGCTGGTACGGCGATCTCGCTCAGCTTCGCGAGATGGGGCCGCTCGCCGAGGCGCTCGCGGTCTTCGGTGCCTCACCGGAGACGTCCGCGGAGATCCTGGAGCTGCGGCGCGGCGTCACGCTCCAGGGCCTCGCGCCGGTTCCGGGCGCGGCCGAGACGATCGCCGCGTTACGCGAGCGCGGGCTCAAGACCGGGCTGATCACCGTCTGCAGCGAGGACGTGCCGCTGCTCTGGGAGGAGACCGCGTTCCACGGGCTCTTCGATGCCGAGGTTTTCTCGTGCTCGGTCGGGCTGCGGAAGCCCGACCCGCGGATCTACCACCTGGCGCTCGAACAGCTCGGCGTCGAGCCCGCGGAGGCGGTCTTCGTCGGCGACGGCGCGAACGACGAGCTGGCCGGCGCCGAGCGGGTCGGCATGACGGCGATCCTGCTCGAGCGCGACGACACCGAGGTCGAGTGGACGGGCCTGCGGGTGCGCGCGCTACCCGAGCTGCTCGATCTGCTCGAGCGCGGTGTCGTGGAGGGCGACGCGGTAGCGCCAGAAGGCTCGGCCGGTCGCGAGTAGGCGCTCGCGCAGCGGGCCGGCCAGCTCGGCGAGCGTGCCCCAGCGGGCGGCGGCGATCTCCTCGGTGTCCTGCGGCGCGAGCTCGACGCCGGCGGTCGTCGCGAGGAAGACGTGCGTCCGCCAGGGGACGTCGTGCGGCTCGTAGACGAACCGCGCCGAAGCGTCGACGAGGTAGCGCTGTAGCTCGACGTCGAGGCCCGTCTCCTCGAGCGCCTCGCGCCGAACGCCCGTCGACGAAGTCCTCGCCGTCCTTGATCCCGCCGCCGGGCGGGCGCCAGATGCCCGGGCTCGAAGTGCGGCTTGCGGATCAGCGCGAGCCGCTCGCCGTTGAGGATGAAGAGCGTGACGTCGTGCATCCGCTTCGGGTTGTAGGTCGCGAGCGCGTGCTCCCGCTCGTCGATCTCGCCCTCCCACTCGAGGCGCGCCGGCTCGCCGTAGCGCTCGCGCAAGGGCGCGAGAATGGCCTCCGTCAGATGCATGCCCCTAGGTTGCCGGAAGAGTGCCGCTAGACGCGCTCGGGCTCGCGCTCGGCGCGGCCGTGCTGCACGCGGTCTGGAACCTGCTGCTCGCCCGGGAGGAGGACACGCAGGCCGCGACGGCCGTCGCGCTCCTCTCGCTGGTCGCCGTGCTCGTGCTGCCCGCGGCGCTGACCTGGCGCGTCGAGGGTGCTGCGCTCCCGTTCGTGCTCGGATCGGCGGCGCTGGAGCTGGTCTACGTCGCGCTGCTTGCCGCCGCGTACCTGCGCTTCGAGCTGAGCGTCGTCTACCCGGTCGCCCGCGGGATGGCGCCGGTGCTGGCGCTCGTGCTGACGGTGCTCGTGACTCTCGCCTGGCCGTCCGGCGGCGAGATCGTGGGCGTGCTCGCCGTCGCGGCCGGTGTCCTGCTCGTGCGCGGCTCCGCCGGTGGGAGCGCAGGCGCCCTCGCGGCGGGCCTGGTGATCGCCGGCGTGATCGCGGGCTACACCGTCGTCGACCGCTACGGGATCAGGCACGCGAACGTCGCGCCGTACCTGCTGCTCGTGATGCTGGGGCCCGCGCTCGTCTACCCGTTCGCCGTCGGCGGGCGACGCGTGGCCAGAGCCGTCTCGCCGGCGACGGTCGTGATCGGCGCGGCCTCGGCAGGCGCCTACCTGCTGGTGCTGCTCGCGCTTCGCCTGGCGAGCGCGCCCGCGGTCGCAGCCGTGCGCGAGACGAGCGTCGTGATCGCAACGGGGCTCGCCGCGCTCGTCCTCCACGAGCACGTGTCCAGGCGGCGGCTGGCGGGCGCGGTCGTCGTCGCGGCCGGTGTCGCGACTCTCGCGCTCTCCTAGAGCGTGCGCAGCAGCTCGAGCAGCTCCGCCGGTGAGCCCACGACGACGTCGGCGGCCTCGGCGAGCTCCGCCGGGCCTTCCGGGGACGCCACGGCCACCCGCACCGCGACCTCGCAGCCGTCGAGCCCGCGGAAGCCGTCGAGGTCGGTGGTGTCGTCGCCCGCGTAGAGGCCGCGCCCGAGCCCGCGCTCGGCGAGCAGGGCACGCACCGCCGTTCCCTTGTCCGCCGCGACCGGCGGCCGCAGCTCCAGCACTTTCCGCCCCCAGCGCACCTCGAGCCCGGCAGCGCCCGCGCGCTCGGCCACCGACTCGAGCTCGGCGCGCGCCGCCACCTCGTCCGGCGCCTCGCGCCAGTGCAGCGCCACCGTCAGGCCCTTGTCCTCGAGCCAGGGCCAGTCGAGCCGGGCGAACGGCGTCAGCGCCTCCCGCCAGCCCTCAGCCTCGGGCGCCAGCTCGAGCCCGTGCACGCCGACGTAGACCACGCCGTCCACCCCGACGAGCCGCCGAGCCTCCGCGCCCGTGCGCCCGCTGATGCAGGCGACCAGCGCATAGCGCGAGGCGAGCCGCCCAACCTCGGCGCGAGTCTCCTCCGGCACCGAGGCCAGTTCCGGCCGGGCGACGATCGGCGCGAGCGTTCCGTCGACGTCGAGAAACAGCGCGGCCGCAGCAGGGTCGTCCGCGAGCCGCGTCAGCGCATCGTCCACGCAGGGAGAATACGAAGGTGCGGCTCGTCCTCATCGGCCTGGCGGCCGGCCTGTTCAGCGCGCTCTTCGGCGTGGGCGGTGGGATCATCGTCGTCCCGCTCCTGGTCCTGGCCGCCCACTTCGAGGAGCGACCGGCGATGGCGACCTCGCTGGCCGCGATCGCCCTGATCTCGCTCGTGGGCGCGGTCACCTACACGCTGCACGGGGAGATGAAGGTTGGCGCAGCGGCGGTCGTCGGCCTGCCCGCGGTTGCCGGCGTGATCGCCGGGACCTCGCTGCAACAGCGCCTCGCGACCCGCACGCTCTCCCTCGCCTTCGCCGCACTGCTGGCCGCCGTCGGGGTGCGGCTGCTCATCTGATGTGGGCGCTGGTCGCAGCCGGCGCCCTCGGCGCGCTCGCGGGCGTCCTCGCCGGCCTGTTCGGCGTGGGCGGCGGCATCCTGTTCGTTCCGACGCTGACGCTCGTGCTCGGGCTGAGCCAGCTCCACGCCGAGGCGTCGAGCCTACTCGCGATCCTCCCCGCTGCCTGTGTCGGCGCCTGGCGCCAGGCGCGCTACGGAAACACCCGCTGGAGGGCGGCGCTGATCATCGGAATCGCCGCCATCGGCGGCGTCGAGGCAGGCGTCCAGATCGCCGAATCTCTTGCCGCAGCACGCGTTACGACGCCTCTTCGGTGCGCTCGTCCTGCTCGTCGCCGCGCAGGTCGCCTGGCGCACCCTGCGCCGACCCGCCTATCCTTCGCGACCGTGACCCCCGAGGACGAGCTCTGGATCCCGCTCGTCGACGAGCCGATCGGAACGTTCGTCTCGGAGATCCAGAGCGAGCACCAGGACATCGCTGCCGCCGTCGAGTCGCCGCGCCGGCTGCTCGCGTTCCGCACGTTCGCCTATCTCCGTGTCGGGATGCTGCTCGGCCAGCTGCTGATCGAGCGCGACCTCGAGGTGCACGACGGCACGCCGAGCTGGGCGGAGCTGCTGCTATCCGAGCCGGACGTTCGCGAGCAGGCGATCGCGGAGATCCGGGCCGTCGCAGAGGAGCTCGCCGCCGACCCGGCCTACGCAGAGGACGCGCCGCTGGGCCCGGACGAGGCCGAGCGGCAGCGCTTCCTCGAGTTCGCGAAGCGCCACCGCTCGAACGACGCGTAGCTAGGAGGCCAGCCGGGCGATGAAGAAGGTGACGATGAAGCCCGCCGCGGTCAGCGCGACGCGCTTGGCTGAGGGGTGCTGGTGCGCCTCGGGCAGCAAGTCCGTCGCTCCCATGAAGAGGAAGAAACCGGCGTAGACGGCAAGCAGCTGGCCCAGGGTGTGCTCCGACACCGTGATGAAGACGCCGACCGTCGCGCCGAGTAACGGCGCGAGGCTGTCGGCCGCCAGCCAGCGCAGGGCCTGCTTGCGCTGACCGCTCTGGCGGAGGACGAAGTTCACCGTGTTGAGGCCATCCGCGAAGTCGTGCGTGACGACGGCGAGGAAGACCAGATAGCCGGTCGCATTGCCGAGCTGAAACGCAAGCCCGATCCCGAGGCCGTCGATGAAGCTGTGCAGCGACAAGCCAGCGGCGCCCAGCGCTCCGACCTGCGCGTGCGCTCGCGCCTGCTCCGCCTCGTCCCGGTGATGCAGGACGACCAGGCGCTCGGCCAGGAAGAACGCGAGGAAGCCGGCGCCGACGAGTGTCGTCACACGCTCCGGGTCGTCGACTGCCGAGATCGCCTCGGGCAGCACGTCGAAAAGCGCCACGGCGACCACGATTCCGCCGGTCAACGCGATCAGCGTTGCCAGCTCGCGGTGTAGCCGGAGTGCCGTCAGGCCGCCCGCTAGCGTCGACAGGACGGTGACGCCCGCCAGCGGAATCGCAATCCACGCCATCGGCGCCAATCATGACCTTCGGCCCGGTTGCGGCCGCCGGCTGGTGAATACCCGCCCGGAGGATGGTCATAATGCGGTCACGGTGCGAAAGCGGCTCTGCTACAGCGGGGTTCTCGCGGCCGTGCTGCTGCTCGCCGCCGGTTCGACCGGCGCGGGCGGCGCTAGCTCGAGCGCGGGGGGGTCTGCGCGTGCCTATTCGATCCGGATCGTGGTTCCGGGGCAGGCCGCTGTCGTGGCGGGCGAGGTCTCGGCGCCGCCGTACCACGTCTCGTTCGGCAACGGTTTCGTCTACCCGGCGGACGGCTCCGTTGCGACGGCCGCCTCGATCGCCTCGTCGGCGCAGAGCGACGCCGGCGCCCGCGCGACCGCCAACGCGTCAGGAGACGCAGCGACCGTCTCGCTCTTCGGCGGGGAGATCACGGTCGACGCGTTGAGCGCGAAGGCCCGGGCGTCGACCTCCGGCCGCACCGCGACGGGCGACCTGACCCGCGCAAGCCTCACCAACCTGATGGTTCTCGGCCAGCCTGCGACGGCGACCGCGAACGGCCGCATCGCGCTGGCCGACTGGGGCTACCTGATCACGCTGGAGCAGGGCACCGACACGAGCGCGGGGCCGGACGGCGCGCAGGCGTTCCGCGGGTTCGTCGCCGGGATCGATGTCCATCTGACCGCGCCGCACGGCAACCTGCCCGCCGGCTCGGAGATCGAGGTCGGCTACGCCGAGGTGAACGTGCAGGCACCGGCGCCGCCGAAGAAGGAGAAGCCGGTCCCGCCCGGGCGGAAGAAGAACGGCAAGACTCCGCCGGCGCCGGAGCCGAAGAACAAGCGGGGCAGCGGCCCGCTCCTGCCCGGGCCCTCGACACTGCAGCCGAAGCTGACCGCCGGCGGCTACGTCTTCCCGGTCTACGGGCCGGTCTCGTTCACCGACACGTTCGGCGCCTTCCGCGGCGACGTCCCCGGGAACTGGCACCACGGCGACGACCTCTTCGCCCCGCTCGGCGCGCCGATCCTGGCCTGCTCGGACGGTGTCGTCTTCTCCGTCGGCTGGAACACAATCGGCGGCAACCGCCTCTGGCTGCGCGACTCGCAGGGCAACGAGTTCTACTACGCGCACCTGTCCGCCTTCTCGCCGCTCGCGAAGAACGGTCGCCTGGTGAAGGCGGGCGAGGTGCTCGGCTTCGTCGGCAACACGGGCGACGCCGCCGGAACGCCGACCCACCTCCACTTCGAGATCCATCCCGCCTCGCTGATCTACCTCGGCTACGACGGCGCGGTCGACCCGACGGCGTACCTGACGGCCTGGCAGCACCTGCAGGACGTCCGATTCCAGAACGTCGCCGGCTGGGTGCCGGCGGAGGCGGTCTCCGATCCGGCGCCGAAGCCGGCCGCGATCCTGCTTCAGGTCTCGGACATCTCCGAGGCGAGCGGGCTCGACCCCGGCTCGCTGCAGCGCGCGATCGCCCCGCGCGTCCCCGGCGAGGCGAACCCGGGCCTGATGAGGGCGCTCGGGTTCCGCGCGCCTCCGAACGCGGGCGCGGACAAGGGCTAGCGCTAGCGGTTAGCTGTTGTTGCCGCTACCGCTGTTGCCGCCGTAGCCGAACTCTTCGTCCTCGCCGAAGATCTTGTCCTTCAGCCAGCGCCGCGTCTCCGGCCCGGTCATCGGGTTGAAGAGGATCCCGAGCATGATCCCGGCGAGCAGGAGCGAGGTGTTGCGCCCCTTGTGCTCCTCCTTGCCCTGGATCCGCTCGGCGGCGTTGCGCAGGTCTTCGATCGCGGAACGGAGCTGGTCCTGGATGTCCTTGTCGCTCGCGACCTTGCCGGCGAGGCCGGTCACGCCGCGGCCGCCGATCAGCTCGTCGTAGACGTCGCGCGCTGTTGCGAAGGCGCTGCGGAGGTTGTCGCGCAGCTCCTCGTCCTGGATTGCCCGCTTGACGTAGGGCTTGACGTCGGCAACTCGATCTTTCGCGTTGGCCATCGCGTAGGCCGTCCTTTCACTCGTTTGCAGCTTGGATTCTCTACCCTGGCGCGCTCGGCGCTAAACCGAGGGTAGCGCCGCCTGGCGTTCCGCGGAGGGAGCGGCCTTCGGCCGGCGCCCGCGCTTGCCGTCGCCGAACGCGACCTTGAAGACCTCGCCGACGCTTTCGACCAGGATGAACTCGACCTCCTCGCGAGTCTCCTCCGGCAGCTCGGCCAGGTCGGGCTCGTTCTCGCGCGGCAGGACGACCCGCTTCAGGCCGGCACGCTGCGCGGCGAGCGCCTTCTCGCGGATGCCGCCAATCGGCAGCACCTGCCCGGTGAGCGTGATCTCGCCGGTCATGCCGAGGTCCTCGGCGACCGGCTTGTCCAGCACCAGCGATGCGATCGCGGTCGCGATCGTGATCCCGGCGGAGGGCCCGTCCTTCGGCACCGCGCCCGCGGGCACGTGGATGTGGACGTCGTGCTCCGCGAACCAGTCCTCGGGGACGCCGAGCTCCGTCGCGTGCGCGCGGACCCACGAGAGCGCGGCCTGCGCGGATTCCTGCATCACCTCGCCGAGCTGGCCGGTGATCGTCAGCTTGCCCTTGCCCGGGTAGGCGGTCGCCTCGATGAAGAGGACGTCGCCGCCGACCGGCGTGTAGGCGAGCCCGGTCGCGACGCCGGGATCGGCGGTGCGCTTGCGCGGGTCGGCCGGGAAGCGGCGCGGCCCGAGCCACGAGCGCGCGGTCTCCTCGTCTACGACGACCGTCTCGGCCTTGTCCTCGGCGATCTCGCGCGCGGCCTTGCGGCAGAGGTCGGCGATCCGGCGCTCGAGGTTGCGGACGCCGGCCTCGCGCGTGTACTCGCGGGTCACGACGCGCAGGACGTCGTCGCCGATCGTCAGCTGCTCCTCGGAGAGCCCGTGCGCCTCGAGCTGCTTCGGCACGAGGTACTTGCGCGCGATCCCGAGCTTCTCGTCCTCCGTGTAGCCCGAGAGGTGGATCACGTCCATCCGGTCGAGCAGCGGGCCGGGAATCGTCTCGAGCTGGTTCGCGGTGCAGATGAACAAGACCTTCGAGAGATCGAACGGCAGGTCGAGGTAGTGGTCGCGGAAGTTCTTGTTCTGCTCGGGGTCGAGCACCTCGAGCATCGCGCTCGCGGGGTCGCCGCGGAAGTCGGCGCCCATCTTGTCGATCTCGTCGATCAGCAAGACCGGGTTCTTCGACTCGGCGTCGCGGAGCGAGCGGATGATCGTGCCCGGCATCGCGCCGATGTACGTGCGGCGGTGGCCGCGGATCTCGGCCTCGTCGCGGACGCCGCCGACGGAGATGCGCACGAACTTGCGCCCGGTCGTGCGTGCGATCGACTGGCCGAGCGACGTCTTGCCCACGCCGGGCGGGCCGACGAAGCAGAGGATCGGGCCGGAGAGATCGTTCTTCAGCTTGGAGACCGCGAGGTACTCGAGGATCCGGTCCTTGACCTTCTCGAGGTCGTAGTGGTCTTCGTCGAGCACCTGGCGCGCGTGCTGGAGGTCGAGGTTGTCCTCGGTCGTCTCGCTCCAGGGCAGGCTCAGGATCCAGTCGAGGTAGGTGCGGATGACGCCGTACTCGGCTGCGGCCGGCGGCAGCTTCTCCAGCCGCGCCAGCTCACGGTCGGCGGCCTTGCGCGCCTCCTCCGGCAGGTTCTTCTCCTCGATCTGCCCGCGCAGCTCGGCCAGCTCGGCCTGCTGCTCGTCGCCTTCGCCGAGCTCGTCCTGGATCGCCTTCAGCTGCTGGCGGAGGAAGAACTCGCGCTGGCCCTTCTCCATCTCGGACTGGACCTGGGACTGGATCTTCGAGCCGAGCTCGACGACCTCCAGCTCGCGGCTGAGGATCGCGAGCACGTCCCGGAGACGCGTCGAGACATCGGGCTCCTCGAGCAGGCGCTGCTTCTCCTCGGTCTTGAGCCTCAGCGTCGAGGCGACCAGGTGCGAGAGCGCGCTCGGGTCGTCCACGTTCGCCGCGGCGAGCTCGAGCTCGGCCGGGAGGTAGGGGACGAGGGAGATGAGGCGGCCGAACTCGTTCTGCACGCTGCGCGTGACCGCCTCGAGCTCCGGTGTCTCCTCGATCACGTCGGCCACCGGCGCGAACTCGCCGACCAGGTACGGGTCGTCCTGGAGGCGGCGCTCGAGCCGGATGCGGCCGACGCCCTGGACCAGGATCCGCAGCGACCCGTCAGGGACGCGGATCATCTTGTGGACGACCGCGGCCGTCCCGATCTCGTAGAGGTCGTCCCAGCCGGGCGGGTCAGCCTCCGGGTCGCGCACGGTCACGAGCGCGAGCATCCGGTCGCCGGCGACGACGTCGTCGACGAGCTTGACCGAGCGCTCCTGCCCGATCGCGAGCGGCGATACCGACTCCGGGAAGACGACCGTCTCCTTCAGCGGGAGCACGGGCAGCGTCGAAGGGATCTCGATCTCGCTGGGCTCGATTTGCTCGTCGAAGGTGAGCTCGCTCACCGGCGGCCTCCGATCGTGATGGTCACCCGCGCGCGCGGCTCCGTCTTCGGCTGCTCGGCGATCGGCAGCTCGACAACGAGCAGGCCCTTCTCGTAGCGCGCGGTCGCCGCGGCGGTGTCGACCGGCTCCGCGAGCGAGATCCGGCGCTGGAAGGCTCCGTATTCGAGCTCCATCTGCTGGTAGCGCCCGCTCAGCGGGGGCCGGCAGCGCTCGCCGGCGACGACGAGCACGCGGTCGGCCGCGACCACGCGAATCGACGCGGGGTCGACGCCGGGCAGCTCCACGATCACGTGCAGCGCAGGCGGGTCGTCGCTGCGGATGCAGTCGACGTTGGGGCGGAAGCCGCGGCGGCCCGCGACGAAGCGCGGGACCTGCCAGAGGTCGTCCACGAGCTCCTTGATCTCGTCGTGCAACCGGTCGATGTCGTCTCTCTTTCGCATGTGCCTGTTGAACGTACCGAAGCGCTTGACAGCTTCGGGCCTCCTGGTAAGTTAGCAACCGCTAGCTTAGCGCCGACTAACTATTGGAGGGCGATCTTTGGAACGCTGGACGAGGCTGATGGTACGGAACCGCTGGCTGGTGGCGGGGATCTGGCTCGTCGTGCTCCTCGCAGGCGGCTATTCCAGCGGCAAGCTCTCGAGTCTCCTCTCGAACACGTTCACGATGCCGGGCACCGACTCCGAGCGGGCCCGGACGATTCTCCAGCAGCACTACGGCGACCGCAGCGACGGCGCCTTCACGGTCGTCTTCCGCGTGCGCGACTCCGCCGACCCGCAGCTGCGCGCCCGTCTGCAGGCGTCGCTCGCACGCGCCGCGAAGGTCGTGCCGACCGGCGAGCCGCGACCGCTGGTGGCCGGCGGCGAGCACGTCCTCTACGGCGACATCGTCTCGACGCTCAGCATCGCCGACGCGAAGGGGTACGCGGACAAGGTCCTCCACGCCCTCCCGCGCGGTCCCGGGATCACGCCCTACGTGACCGGCCAGGCCGCGATCCAGCACGACCTCGACCCGATCTTCAACCAGGACCTGCGCAAGGGCGAGTTCCTGATCGCGATCCCGATCGCGCTGGTGATCCTGCTGCTCGTCTTCGGGTTGTCGTGGTCGGTGACGATCCCGCTGATCTTCGCGGCCTGCACGATCATGGGCACCCTCGGCGCGGTCTACTTCTTCGCCCACTACGTGACGATGGCGACCTACGTCACGAACCTCGTCCAGCTGATCGGGCTCGGGATCGCGATCGACTACTCCTTGCTGATCGTCTACCGCTTCCGCGAAGAGCTGGACCGGAGCGACTCGAAGGACGACGCGATCGTGCGCACGATGGAGACCGCGGGCCGCGCGGTCGTCTTCTCCGGCGCGACGGTCGCGATCGGGCTCGCGCTGCTGCTCTTCATGCCCTCGCCGTTCATGCGCTCGATGGGGATCGGCGGGTTCCTGATCCCGCTCGTCTCGATCGCCGCGGCCTGACGCTGCAGCCGGCGCTGCTCTCGCTCTACGGCCGGCGCGGCGTGCGGCGGGCCTCGATCTTCCGGCGCGCCGGCGATGCGCCGCGGCGCGGGTTCTGGGAGCGCCTCTCGGCTTCGATCATGCACCGCCCGGCCGCCTTTCTCGTCGGCGGCATGGCGCTGCTCGATCGCCGCCGGGATTCCGGTCTTCTGGCTGAAGCTGACGCCGGGCTCGGCCGAGGGCATCCCGAAGCACCCCCAGGCCGTGCAGGGCTTCGAGATCCTCAAGTCGGCGGTAGGCGCCGGCGCGCTCTCGCCGACGCAGATCGTGATCGACTCGGGCCGGGCCGGCGGTGTCACAGCTCCAGCGATTCAGGAATCGATCAAGCGGATGATCGTGAAGATCCGGCGCGATCCGGAGGTGCGCTTCGTCCGCTACGCGCCGAGGCGGCCCTGGCTGGACCCGAGCGGCCGTTATGCGCAGGTTGTCGCCGCGGGCGTGCACGAGTACGGCGACGGGGCGGCGCAGCGCTTCGTCCACCGGCTGCGTGACGACATCATTCCGGCCGCGAGCTGGCCGGCCGGCGTGCGCGTGCTCGCCGGGGGCGGCCCGCCGCAGGGCGTCGACTTCATCGACCGCTCCTACGCGGTCTTCCCGTGGCTCGTGCTCGGTGTGCTCGTGCTGACGTACCTGCTCCTGCTGCGCGCCTTCCGCTCGCTGCTGCTGCCGCTGAAGGCGGTGCTGCTGAACCTGCTCTCGGTGGGCGCGGCGTACGGGGCGCTCGTCGTGGTCTTCAAGTGGGGGCTCGGCAAGAACGCCTGGGGGCTGTACGAGTTCCCGCAGGTCGAGGCCTGGATCCCGATCTTCCTGTTCGCGATGCTGTTCGGGCTCTCGATGGACTACGAGGTCTTCCTGGTCTCGCGCATGCGCGAAGCGTGGGACGAGACGAGGGACAACGTGCGCGCGGTCGGGCTCGGTCTGGAGCGGACGGGCCGGATCATCACCGCCGCGGCGATCGTGATGGTGGCCGCGTTCTCGGGCTTCATCGCGGGCCGCATCGTCGGCCTGCAGGAGTTCGGCTTCGGCCTGGCGATCGCGATCTTCGTCGACGCGACGATCGTCCGTGCCCTGCTCGTCCCGTCGCTGATGGCGATCTTCGGCCGCTGGAACTGGTGGCTCCCGAGCGGCGTCGCGCACGTGATGCGCGTGAAGCCCTCGCCCCTCGAAGGCCCGAAGCCCGCGCTTCGCCCTGCCGGTCGCTAATACAGTCTCGCCAGTGGCGAACGGGTTGAAAGGCGTGATCCTGGCCGGCGGGACCGGCTCGCGGCTGCATCCGCTCACGCAGATCACGAACAAGCACCTGCTGCCGGTGTACGACCGGCCGATGGTGAACTGGGCGATCGAGGCGCTCGTCAAGGCCGGCGTGACCGAGCTGATGCTCGTCACGGGCGGGACGCACGCCGGCGAGTTCTTCCGGCTGCTCGGCAACGGGCACGAGTACGGGATCGACCGGCTCTTCTACGCGTACCAGGACAAGCCGGGCGGGATCGCGGAGGCGCTCGGTCTCGCGGAGCGGTTCGGACGCGGCGACCGGATCGTCGTGATGCTCGCCGACAACGTGGTCGAGCGCTCGCTCGCGCCCGCGGTCGAGAACTTCCGCGCCCAGGAGCGCGGCGGCCGCATCCTGCTCGCCAAGCTCGACGAGCCGGAGCACCTGCGCCACCTCGGCGTGGCCGAGCTCGACGGCGACCGCGTCACGAACATCGTCGAGAAGCCGGCCGACCCGCCCAGCGAGTACGCCGTCACCGGGATCTACTTCTACGACGAGCAGGTCTGGGACGTCATCCCGACGCTGGAGCCGTCCGGCCGCGGCGAGCTCGAGATCACGGACGTGAACAACTGGTACGTCGGCGAGGGCCAGATGGAGTACGACGTGCTCGACGGCTTCTGGGGCGACGCGGGCGAGTCGATCGACGCCTACTACGAGGTGAACGACTTCGTGCGGGCGAACGGCGCCAACAAGGAATGGTCGACGGCGTCCGGGTAATACCGCTCCGCCGCTTCGAGGACGAGCGCGGCTGGTTCATGGAGCTGATGCGCGCCTCGCAGCTGCCGCTGCCGGTGCGCCAGTCGAACCTGGTCTTCTCGCGCAAAGGCGTGATCCGCGGCCTCCACTACCACGAGCGCGGCCAGAGCGACCTCTTCTGCTGTGTGCAGGGGATGGTGCGGGTCGTCGTGCTCGACCGCGAATCCGGCGAGACGTTCACCGAGGACATCGGCGACGACAACCCCGCCGCCGTCTTCATCCCCGGCAAGCACGCGCACGGCTACGAGGCGCTCACGGATTGCCTCTTCCTCTACCACGTGACCGAGGAGTACGACCGCGACGACCCCGACGAGCACGAGGTCCCGTGGAACGACCCTCGCGTCGTGCACCTCTGGAGCACCGAATCGCCGATCCTCTCGGAGCGGGACGCGGTTTCCTGATCACCGGCGCCGGCGGCCAGCTCGGCGCCGCGCTGCAGGAGGCCTTTCCTGAGGCCGACGCGCGAACCCGCGCGGACCTCGACGTCACGCGTCCAATCCAGCTAGTAACAGACTGTTACTTGGTGCTCCATGCGGCCGCGTGGACCGACGTGGACGGAGCCGAGGCCGATCCAGAGGGCGCTCGGCGGGTCAACGTGGACGGCACGCGGAACGTGGCCGCGCTCGGTGCGCCGGTCGTCTACTACTCGACGGACTACGTCTTCGACGGGACGAAGCGCGAGCCGTACGTCGAGTCGGACGAGCCGAACCCGCGCTCGGTCTACGGCCGGACGAAGCTCGAGGGCGAGCGCGAGGTGCGCGAGCGGCTGGATCGTCCGCAGCTCGTGGCTATTCGGCTGGACGGGCCGAAACTTCGTCAAGACGATGCTCGAGCTCGGCCGCGAGCGCGACGAAGTGAGCGTCGTCGCCGACCAGGTCGGCTCGCCGACGTATGTCGGCCACCTCGCCGACGCGACCCGGGAGCTGCTCGAGCTGCCGCACGGTACGTGGCACGTCGCCGCCGAGGGCGAATGCTCGTGGGCCGAGTTCGCGCGCGCGATCTTCGAAGAGGCGGGCCTGGACTGCCGCGTCCGCGAGATATCAACTGAGGAGCTCGGCCGTCCCGCACCGCGGCCGGCGTATTCGGTGCTGAGAAGCGAACGCGACGGCGCGCCGCGCCTACCGCGCTGGCGCGAGGGTCTGCAGGCCTGTCTCGCACGCCTTATCTAGAGACCCGTCGAACGGCTTTGTTGATCGTCCTAAATGGGAGGGTTGGCGAAACGGGCGATAGGCTCTAGCCGTGAAACCGTTGCCGTGGTGGCGACGTGCCGAATTCACGCGGTGGGACAAGTGGGGTGGTCTCGTCCTTTTCGCGCTCATCGCTGAGGCCGGCATCTTGCTTGACGGCTGGCGAGGGATGTGGATCGGGTTCGGTTGCGGCGCTGTCGTCGCTGTGGCCTGGATCGAGACGCGACGTCGGCTGAGTCGTGTCGACAGGGACGCTCTGCCCTGACCGCACGATTCTGTGCTAGCGACCCCGCGCGGTGTTTCAAGCTCCGGCTGGCCGCCGGAGCCGGGCTTTGCCCGGCGGGAGGCACACAACGACAAGACCTTTGGCCCACATGTACAGCGGCCGGCATGTTGAGCGCCGCGAGCTCGTGAAGCCTTACGAAAGGAGGGGGCTCACGGGGAACCAGGGGTTCCCCCGTGCTACTAGCGCCAGGCCGCCTCGTCGACCGGCGCGCGATCCCGCAAAGGCTCCCACCAGTCGCGGTTGTCGGCGTACCAGCGAACGGTTTCCGCGATCCCCTGGTCCCAGCCGATTTCCTCCGACCAGCCGAGCGCGCGGATCTTCGACGAGTCGAGCAGGTAGCGCCGGTCGTGGCCGGGGCGGTCGGGGACGATCGTCTTCAGCGACGCGTCCTTGCCGGTCAGCTCGAGCACGGCGTCGGCGATCTCCTCGATCGAGCGCTCGACACCCGAGCCGACGTTGTACGTCTCGCCGGGCTCGCCCTGCTCGAGCACGAGCTCGATCGCGCGGCAGTGGTCGCGGACGTGCAGCCACTCGCGCTTGTTCTGGGTCGACGCGTACAACGGCAGCGGCTGGTCGTCCAACGCGTGCGTGGTGAAGAGCGGGATCACCTTCTCCGGGAACTGGAACGGCCCGTAGTTGTTCGAGCAGTTGGTGATCGTCGCGGGCAACTCGAAGGTCTCGAAATAGGAGCGGACGTAGTGGTCGGCCGACGCCTTCGACGCGTTGTACGGCGTGCGTGGGCGATAGGGCGACTCCTCCGAGAACGACTCGTCCGAGTCGAGCGCGAGGTCGCCGTAGACCTCGCACGTCGAGATGTGGTGGAACCGCGCGACACCCTGGCGCCGCGAGGCTTCGAGCAGCTGCTGCGTCCCGAGCACGTTCGTCCGCGCGAAGAGCGCCGGGTCCTGCACCGCCAGCGAATTGTGGGACTCGGCCGCGAAGTTGACGACGACGTCGAGGTCGTGCTCGCCCAGCGTCTGCTCGGCGAGCTCGAGGTCGGCGATGTCGCCCTGCACGAAGGGAACGCCCTCCGGGACGTTCTCCCGCACGCCCGCGTAGGTGAGCAGGTCGTAGGCGACGACGTGGTCGTCCGGCCGCTGCTCCAGCCAGTAGCGGACGAAGTTCGAGCCGATGAAGCCGGCCGCGCCGGTGACGAGAAGCCGCATCGGTGCGGAGTCTACGGAGTGCTCAGCAGCGCTCGGCTCGCCTGAGCACGTTGCCGGGCTCTGGGCGGCTCGGCTCGAGCTGCTCGGCGCGCCTCAGGTAGGGCACCGCTTCCCGGCAGCGCCCGAGCTTGTAGAGCGTGTAGCCCAGGTTGTAGTTCGCATAGCCCTCGTACGGATCCGAGGGGCCGGTCCCGCGGAGCGCCTGCACGGCCTGCTGCAGAGGCGTGAGCGCGGCCGCATAGTTGCCCTGCTGCATCAGCGAGTAGCCGCGGTCGTTGAGCGCGTGGCCGCTGCCCCTCACAGGGGCCGGCGGAGGCGGGGGAGGCGGAGCGGGCGGCGGCGGTGCCTGCTGCGTGACCGTCTGCCGGATCGTCGTCGTCCCGCCGGGGCCGGCAACCGTCCGCGTGATCACGTGCCGGGACGGTCCGTCGCCGCCGGAGATCAGCGCCGCGACCCCGGCTCCGATGCCCGCCGCGAGGATGAGTAGCGCGACCGGCACGACGAACCTCAGCGCCGAGCCTCGCTGCACTCGCGGCGGGGTCGGCGCGAACTGCGCGGTCGTCCCCGCTCCGTCGTGGAGCGCGTTCCGCAGCTCTGCGACGAACTCGCGCGCGGAGCGGTAGCGGGCCTGCGGGTCTTTCGCGAGCGCGCGCTGGAAGACGGCGTCCATCGCCCAGGGCAGGTTCTTGCAACGCTCGGCGATCGAGGGCACAGGCGCGTTGACGTGCGCCGCGGCCTCCGCGGTCGGCGAATCGCGCTCGAACGGACGGTGTCCGCTGAGCAGCTCGTACGCGACGACGGCAAGCGCGTAGCGGTCGCTCGCCGGGCCCGAACGATGGCCGGCCGCCTGCTCCGGGGCGAGGTAGCCCGCCGTCCCGAGCACGGTGCCGGTGAGGGTCAGCGAGTCGAGCCCGGCCGCGCTGGCGATGCCGAAATCCGCCACGCGAACCTCGCCGCGGTCGTTCAGGAGCAGGTTCGCCGGCTTGACGTCGCGGTGGACGATCCCGTGCCGGTGCGCGGCGTCCAGCGTCGCCGCAGCTTGCCCGAGCCAGTCGAGCGCCCGCCCCGGAGGCTGAGCGCCTTCCCGCCGCAGCCGCTGCTCGAGCGAGCCTCCGCCCAGATGCTCCATGACGATGAAGGGGCGGTCGTTCCACTCGCCGACGTCGAAGATCGTCACCGCGCCCGGCTCGGCGGAAAGCTGCGCAGCAGCGAGCCCTTCCCGCTGGAAGCGCTCCCTGATCCCGAAATCGGCCGCGTAGCGGTCCGCGAGCACTTTGACCGCCACCTTGCGCCCGAGAACCGCGTCGGTCGCTTCGAAGATGTCGCCCATCGCACCGCGTCCGATCAGGCGCGGAGAGCCGTAGCGAGGCGGCAGCACCTGCGTCTCCACAACCACTGCGATGCGGGTTCCCCCCTCTCAGACAGCGCGAAACAGAAGGAAAGGAGGTTGTAAGGAAGGCCGAATGCAGCAGAAAGGTGCGCTACGCTCCTTTTCTCTGGCTTGCGGCCGATCCTGAGTTCTCTGGCTTGCGGCCGGTCTTGAGGATTCGCCCGCGTCGCCGACACTCAGGCTGATGGTCACGAAACTCGCAGCAATCGCTCTCGCCGCCCTCGGGCTCGCCGGTGCGCCCCAGGGGCATGCAACCTTGCGCGGCTACGCGCACGCGGCGCGCACCGCACATTCGGCGGGCAAGCAAGCCCTGCCGGCCATTTTCGTGGTCGGACACGGCTGGGGTCACGGGGTCGGCATGGCGCAGTACGGGGCCTACGGCTACGCGCTGCACGGCTGGACGTCGACGGAAATCGTCGAGCACTACTTCCCGGGGACCACCCTCGGCGATGCGCAGCTCAAGCGTGTGCGCGTGCTCCTGGCGCCGAGCGCGCGAACGGTGGCGATCTCGTCCACCTCGCCATTCACCCTGCTCGACGGCGCCGGCAAGAAGCACCCGCTGGCGCCCGGCTCGTACTCCTTCGGGCGCAACCTCAAGCTGAAGCTCAAGCCGGCCGGGAAGCCGCGGGCGCTCAAGCCGCCGCTCGTCTTCGTGCCCGGCGCGACGCCGCTTGCGCTCGGCGGTCGCGGGTACCGCGGCTCGCTGCGCGTGAAGCCGGCAGGCGCGCGCCTGCAGGTCGTCAACGTCGTCCCGCTCGACCAGTACCTGCGCGGCGTCGTCCCGTCGGAGATGCCGCAGCGCTGGCCGGCCGAGGCCCTCGCGGCGCAGGCGATCGTCGCGCGCACCTACGCGCTCGCGCACCTGCACGGGGGCGATTTCGACCTTTACTCAGACACGCGCAGCCAGGTCTACGGCGGGATCGCCGCCGAGGCGGCGAGCAGCGACCAGGCCGTCGCCGACACGGCGGGCAAGGTCGTCCTCTACGAGGACCAGATCGCCGACACGTTCTTCTTCTCCAGCTCCGGCGGTCGCACCGCGAACGTGCAGGACGTCTGGGCCGGCTCGCCGCCGGTGCCGTACCTGATCTCGGTCCCCGATCCCTACGACACGCTCTCGCCCTACCACGACTGGGGCCCGCTCCGCTTTGGGCCCTCCAAGCTCGCGAAGCGCTTTCGCGTGCCGGGACGGATCGTCGACTTCAGCGCGAACGTCGCCTCCTCGGGCCGCGTCCGGAGCCTGACGTTGATCGGCTCGCGCGGGCAGCGCACCGTCACCGGCGCGGCCGTGCGCGCTGCTCTCGGGCTTCGGTCGACCTGGTTCCGGCTCGGCCTGCTCAGCCTGGCCGCGCCGAACGGCAGCGTTGTCTACGGCTCCCAGGGGCAGCTGACCGGCGTGGCTCGGGGAACGTCCCGCGTCACCCTCGAAGAGCGCCCGTACGGCGGCTCCTGGAAGAGCACCGGCCGGGTGACGGTGACGAACGGTGCCGTCTCGGTCACGGTCAGGCCGAACGTCACGACGGACTACCGCTTGCAGAGCGGCGGCTTCCGCAGCGGCGTCGTGCGTCTCTCCGTGGCTCCGCTCGTCGAGCTGAACGCCGGTTCCGACGGTGTCACCGTCAACGGCCAGGAACGGCCCATCTTCTCCGGCTCGGCCGTCCAGGTGCAGCGGCTCGACGGCTCCAGCTGGGTTACCGTCGCTACCACCACGACCGACGCAAACGGATCCTACGCAGCGGCGCTCGACCTCAGGCCGGGCAGCTACCGCGCGCGGGTGACCGTCGGCCGCGGCTTCGTGGCCGGTATCTCGCGGACGCTGGTGGTGGTCGCCCCGTGAAGAGTCGGCTCGTGAAGCGGATCCTGGTCGTAGTGGCGGCGGCGCTGGCGCTGGTCGTCCCGAGCGGCGCGCAGGCGTTCAGCCCGAACGACCCGCTCGCCCCGCGCCAGTGGTACCTGACGCAGGACAAGACCTTCGACGCGTTCAACCTGCTGCCGCTGCTGCCGTCCGTCCGCGTCGGCGTGATCGACTCAGGCGCCGATCTCGGGCATCCCGAGCTGGTCGGGCGGGTCGTGGCTGCGCACAGCTTCGTCGGCCGCTACGCGAACGACGAGCAGGGCCACGGGACGTTCGTCGCCGGCGAGATCGCGGCTACGATCGACAACGGCCGAGGGATCGCGGGCCTCGCGCCGTCGGCGCGCCTGCTGATCGCGAAGGTCGTGCGCAGCGACGGAACCGTGTCGCCTCGGGCCGAGGCTCGCGCGATCCGCTGGGTCGTGAGCCGCGGCGCGCGGGTCGTCAACGTCAGCCTCGCCGGCGCGCGCGACCCGAACGACGGGATCAACGACGGCTTCTCGGCGATCGAGCAGCGCGCGGTGAACTATGCGACCGCACGCGGCGCCCTCGTCGTCGCCTCGGTCGGGAACAACCCGTACCCCGAGAACGGCGTGTGGCACTACGCGGGCTATCCGGCCGCGCTGCCGCATGTGCTCGGCGTCGGCTCGTTCGGCCGCAGCGGGGACGTCTCGACGTTTTCGAATCGAGACGACGTCTACGTCGACCTCGCCGCACCGGGTGAGGAGATGCTCTCCCTGCTCCCGCGCTGGCTGACCTCGAAGAACCCGAGCTGCGCCGACCAGGGCTATTCCGACTGCGGCCCGAAGGACTACCGCCGCGCGTCGGGGACGTCGTTCTCTGCGGCGCAGGCCTCCGCGGCGGCGGCCACCCTCTTCGCGCTGCAACCGAGCCTCCGGCCCGACCAGGTCGCGAACATCCTCGAGCGAAGCGCCGATCCCGCGACAGCCGCGACCGGTTGCACCCAGTGCCTTCCGGGCCGCGACGACGCGACGGGCTGGGGCAAGCTCGACATTGCTGCCGCCGTGCGTGTTCTGAGAACAGGCCAGCTGCCGGTTCGCGACCGGCTCGAGCCGAACGACGACATCCGGCTCGGGAAGAAGCTGCGCAAGCGCTCCGTGCGCGTGCGGGCGACCGTCGACTACTGGGACGACCCCAACGACGTCTACCGGATCAAGCTTCGCCGCGGCCAGCGCGTGCGCATCGTCGCCCGGGCCGGCATCGACGTCGACATCTCGCTCGCGCTCTGGAAGCCGGGCCTGCGCTCGCTCGGAAACGCATCTGCCTCGGCCCGCGTGCGGCGCTCGGTGCACCCGGCCGGATTCCCCGAGCGGCTCGCCTACCGCGCTGCGAAGGCCGGCTGGTACTCGCTGCAGGTCTTCGCCACGAAGCCCGGCTCGGGCTCCTACTCGCTCCGGGTCAAGAAGGGCTAGAGCAGCTCGTCATCCGGAACCTCGCGGATCTGGCGCGCGGGGTTCCCGACCACGACCGCCCGCGCGGGGACGTCTCGCAGGACGACCGCGCCCGCACCGACGAACGCTTCCTCGCCGATCTCGATTCCCGGCAGGAGGATCGCCGCGCCGCCGATCCGCGCACCGCGGCGCAGCGTCGGTCCCTTGCGCAGCGCGTGTCGGCGCTCGGTCCGGCCCATGAAGTTGTCGTTCGTCGTCACGACGCAGGGCGCGACGAAGACGTCCTCTTCGAGGGTCGAGTAGGCGGTCACGTACGCGTCCGCCTGGATCTTCGTGCGCGCGCCGACGGTGGTGTCGTTCTCGACCAGCGAGCCGCGGCCGATCACGACGTCGTCGCCGATCGTGCAGCGCTCGCGCACGCAGGCCTGGTCGCCGACGATCACCCGCTCACCGATGATCGTCCCCGCGAAGACGACGGCGCCGGTCGAGACGATCGTCCCCGCGCCGAGCCCGAGCGCCGGCAGGTCTTCGCGCTTCGCGGTCGACCGCGGCGAGAGCGTCGGCTGCTTGCCCACGACGGCGTAGTCCAGGATGCGGCAGCCCTCGCCGAGCACCGTCCCCGGGTAGACGATCGCGGTGTCGGCGACCTCGATCACGTCAGGCGGGCGCCGCGACGAGCGAGGCCTGCAGCTGCTCGAGCACGCGCACGACCGCGACACCGTCACGCGCCGCCTGCAGCGGGTCTCCTTCCCCAGCTAACGAGCGCGGAGGAAGTGCTCGCACTCGAGGCGCAGCGGCTCGTCGGTCGGGATCTTCGGGCTGTAGATGTCGCCCGTGCGCGTCTGCCACTCGCCGTAGGTCTCGGCCGGCTGCTCGGGCCACTTCTCGTAGATGGTCACCTTGCGCTCCAGCTCCATGTCGTCGAAGACGACCATCTTCTCCTTCCCCACGACCGTGATCCTGCGCATCTTGTGCGGGTCGAGCCAGGACAGGTGCATGTGCGCGACCTTGCCCGAGGGGAAGCGGAGGTAGCAGAAGGCGACGTCCTCGATCCCAGGCGTGAGGTAACGAGCTGCCGTGCGCCCAGCAGGCAGACGGCTCTTCCTCGAGCAGGTGCAGGATGACCGAGAGGTCGTGAACGCCGAGCGATGAGATCGCGTTCTCGTCCGTCCGGATCCTGCCGAGGTTCTGTCGGTTGGAGTAGAGGTAGAGCACGTCGCCGAGCTCTCCGGAGTCGATGAGGCGCTTCAGGGTCTTCACGGCAGGGTGGTAGAGCAGCAGGTGCCCGGGCATGAGCACGCGACCGCTCGCCTCCGCGGTGGCGACGAGGTCCGCGGCCTCGGCCTCGGTCTGTGCCGGCGGCTTCTCGACGAAGACGTGCTTGCCCGCCTCGAGAGCGCGCTTCGCGAGCTCGTAGTGCGTGGAGGCCGTGGTTGCGACGACGATCGCGTCCACGCTCGGGTCCGAGATCAGATCGCTCGAAGCTCGTCGTGCCCCGCGCCTGCGGATAGCGGGCGGAGGAGCGTCTCGACCGCGTCGGGCGAGGCGTCGCAGATCCAGGCGCAGCTCGGCCAGCTCGGCGAAGCTGCGTGCGAGGTTCCGTCCCCAGTAGCCGAGGCCGACGAGGCCGATCTTCGTCACAACTTCCAGACTTTCCCGTCGACGCGGCCGCTCCTGCCGGTCGCGTTGCGCAGGTCGACGACGAGCGGCGCCTGCTCGACGACCTGCTCGTAGTCGATCGAGCTGTGCGCGGTCACGATCACGATGCAGTCGTGCTCGGCCGGCTCGAGCGCGACCGAGCGCAGGCCCTGCTCCTCGAGCTCGGGCACGAACGGGTCGTGGTAGGCGACGTCCGCGCCCGCGTTGCTCAGCAGCTCGATCAGCTTCAGCGCCGGGGACTCGCGGGTGTCGCGCACGTCGGCCTTGTACGTGACGCCCAGGATCAGCACCTTCGAGCCCTTGAGCGAGAGCTCGCGACCGTGGTTGAGCGCCTGCGAGATCAGCGAGCGGCAGAAGTACGGCATGTTCGCGTTGACCTTTCCGGCCAGCTCGATGAACTCGGTGTAGAAGTCGTACTGGCGCGCCTTCCACGAGAGGTAGAACGGGTCGACCGGCAGGCAGTGGCCGCCGAGGCCCGGCCCGGGGTCGAAGCGCATGTAGCCGAACGGCTTCGTCGCGGCCGCGTCGACGATCTCCCAGACGTCGAGGTCCATCCGGTCGCAGAGCTGCGCGAGCTCGTTGACGAGCGCGATGTTGACCGAGCGGAAGATGTTCTCGAGCAGCTTCGTCAGCTCCGCGGCCTCCGGTGACGAGAGCGGCAGGACGGTCTCCAGCGCGGACTCGTAGAGCTCGACGGCGCGGCGGGTGCACTCCTCCGTGATCCCGCCGACGACCTTGGGGGTCGTCTTGGTCGTCCAGTCCTCGCGGCCGGGATCGACGCGCTCGGGCGAGAAGGCGAGGTAGAAGTCCACGCCGCACTCGAGCCCGCTCTCCTCGAGGACCGGCTTGAGCCTCTCGCGGGTCGTGCCCGGGTACGTCGTCGACTCGAGGATGAACAGCTGCCCCTTCTGGAGACGCTTGGCCACGTTGCGGGTGGCGTCGAGCACGATCGCCAGGTCGGGCTCGCGCTGCTTGGAGAGCGGGGTCGGCAGCGCCATCAGCATCGCCTCGACCTCGCGCAGGTCGTCGTAGTCGAGGGTCGCCCGCACCTTGCCGCCGTCGACGAGCTCCTTCAGCGACTCCGACGAGACGTCGCCGACGTAGCTCTCGCCGCGGTTGAGCTGCTCGACCCGGTCCGGCTGGACGTCGACGAGCAGGACGTTGTGTCCCGCCTTGGCGAACACCTCGGCCAGCGGCAGGCCGACGTAGCCCGCACCGATGATCCCGATCTCCGTCATCGCGGCTGAAGGGTACAGAGCGCCTCAGCGACCCTCTCGGCGGCATGTCCGTCGCCGTAGAGGGTCGGCGCGTCGGGCGGAAAGGTCGCGTCCGCGAGCGCCTGGCCGAGCGGGGAGGGATCGTCGGGGTCGACGAGCGTGTTCGCGCCCGCGAGCACCGTGTCGACCCACTCGGTCGACGGACGCAACGTGATGCACGGAACCCGCAGCCAGTACGCCTCCTTCTGCAGGCCTCCGGAGTCGGTCACGACCCGGCTCGCGCGGGCGACGAGCGCGAGCATCTCGAGATAGCCGACCGGCTCGATCAGCTCGATTCCGGGACCGGGCCGGATGTCGTTCGCTTCCATCGCGTTGCGCGTTCGCGGGTGGGCGGGGAAGACGAAGGTCCAACCCGTCGCGTCGAGCGTGGAGATCAGGCCGCGAAGCCGTTCGGGCTCGGTGTTCGCCTCTCGGTGGATCGTCAGCACCGCATACGGCTCGGGCCGCTTGACCCGCACGCGCTCGCGCGCGATCGGCTCGAACAGCCGCGTCGCGTCGGCCATCACGTCCCCGACGACCTCCACGTGGCCCTCGACCCCCTCGCGGGCAAGCGTCTCGCGCGAGCGCTCGTCGGGCGCGAAGAGGAGTTGCGCGATCCGGTCGGTCTCGATCCGGTTGTGCTCCTCGGGCATCGAGAGGTCGCCGCTGCGCAGGCCCGCCTCGACATGCGCGAGCCGGATCCCGAGCTCGACCGCGGCCTCGGCGCCGGCCAGCGTGGAGTTCGTGTCGCCGTAGACGAGCGCCCAGTCGGGCTGTTCCTCGATCAAGCGGTCCTTGATCGCGGGGCGCATCAGGTCCGTGTCGGCCGTGCGCAGGTCGAGCCGGTAACGAGGTTCCTCGAGCCCGAGCTCCTCGAAGAAGACCTGCGACAGCTCGCGGTCGTAGTGCTGTCCGGTATGGATCACGACCTCCTCGAGACCGCGCTCGCGAAGCGCCACGGAAGTGGGCGCAGCCTTGATGAACTGGGGCCGGTTGCCCACGATCGAGACGACTTTCATGCGGGGCTACACTACGCGGCGCCTCGGGCCGTTAGCTCAGCTGGTAGAGCAGGGGACTCTTAATCCCAAGGTCGCAGGTTCGATCCCTGCACGGCCCATCTCCAACCGCTTGACCTTGAAGAAGTCGCATGGTTACGCCGGTCAGGTGTGACACGGGCGCCGGAAATGCCCAGAGCCTTTTTTCTTTCGCGCCGCGAATGTGAAGTTCGCGAAGATCTATCTGGCAGCCTGGGGTCAGGCTTAACCGCGCGGCGGGCGCTTTCGTCGGCCTCCGCGCGGCACGATGTACATCACCACAAGAAGGGCGACAATGACCACCGCGGCGATGGCGACGATGGCGACGGTGGACGCGGCGACGATTAGGGCCGGGATCATTCGGGCTTGCCCATGTCGTCCCGAGGCGGTTCCGTTGGTGGCTCTTCGGCTGCACGCTCGGCCGCATAGCGTTCTTCGTACTCACGCCCGCGCTGTACCTCCTCGCGGGCCAGCTCAGCGGAGCGGTCGGCTTCCTCACGCCCGCGCTCTGCCTGCTTGCGTTGGCGCTCACGTCCCCGTTTGTAATGGGAGTAGCTGTCGGGGTTGGTCGAGCTCCAGCCCTTGCGCACGTAGTTGCCGACTTTCCTCAGCTTGTTCAACACCATCATCGCCTCGCTCCTCACAGGAACCGCCAGAGAAGAATCCCACATCGGGCACACGATTGATACGGCTAAGTCGTGTGTCGGGTTAGGGGCCGGGTGGCGAGCCGAACGCCCTTGCGCGAGGGTGCTTATGCTGCGCGACCCGGCCCGGTGATGAACCTACGGAAGAACCGGCGGAACCAGGCGGTGGGCGACCGGTGGCTGCTCCATCAGCCGTGCTGGTGCGCGTAGCGGATCAGCGAGGCTGACTTCTCGCGCCGGAAGCGGAGCTCGTACCACTCGGCGCCGCGCGCCCGGCGCATACGCTCCCACCCCTCGGCGAGTAGGTCGGCCTCAAGGGCCGCCAATGCAGCCCGTGCGTTCGGGTCCTGCTTGGTGGGCTTGCTGTCCTTCCACGGGTGACGCGCTGCTCTAAACGGCCGGGAGACACAGAGCGACTCGGAGCTGCCCTGCTCTCGGACGTAGAACTGCGCCGTCACGAAGCCTCTCGAGAGGCCGATCGAACATCGCTGTTGCGGCGGCTTTTTGGTCACGACCCAAGAAGAGCGACAAGGATCAAGACGCCCGAGCGCCGCATCTCGGAAGGCTCGAACGTTGCCCTCCGTCGAGTTGTTGACACTATGCACGATGCCGCTGCACCCTGCCTAACGTCCTCCGGGGTCGGTCAGCCGCTGGGGCGATCCCGGCGGGCCGGAGCGCCCCGCACTCGTCGCCCGCCGTCCTCTGCGGAGTCGAGCGCTGGACGGTCAAGACCCTCCAGGACAGACCCCGCCTGCTCCGGGCGCAGGTCACGACCATCGCACACCTCGTCGCACTCCCGAAGCCTGCCCACCTGCCGCAGCCGCGGCTTCCGTTTGAGCGCCACGTGTTCACGGTGACCGCAGCGGCAAGGCTGATCCGGGAGGAGGCCGACCAGGACCTGCACATCGTCATCCAGACCGGGCGGACGCACATGATCGTGGAGGCACCGAACGCGCCGCTCTGCACGCCGCGGGCGACCGCCTACCGCAAGCGGCAGATGATCGCGGTGAGGCGGGCTGGGCTGGCCTCGCCTGCCGGCGCCGGTTTATGAAAGCCGTCAGGCGGTGAATCTCCGCGCTGCGGCAGGGGTCTCCGTGGCTTGCGGCACACGGGAGAGGCAGGCGCCGGGGGAACGCTGAAGCCTCCCCCTGCCGCCGAAATGGGGGCCGATCACGGGCGGCCGGGCCTAGAAGTACCTGGCTCTCGCGGAGAGATGCGGCAAGCAAGCGGTCGCGCTCGACGCAGGTGCGGCCGCCGGCAGGGATCTTTTCGGATGGGAGGTCGGGCGGCCATCGCTCGGCGGCACCTGCGGCTCAAGCCGCCTACGACGTTGCTGCAAGTAATCGCTAATTAGAGCCGAGCGACCACAGTCGAGCCTGCCTCTCCCCCCTCAAAACTCCGCTCGGCTCTAGCACGAGGATAACAGGGGACAGCGGGGGGCAGTGGCGCTCAAAGTAAAACGTCCGAGCCTTGGTTACTTAGGTGGAGCCGGAGCGTGGCGCCCTTCTGCTGCGGCTCAAGAAGGAGCGCCCCTCCGGGGAGACAGGAGGTGCTCCGGCTCCATATGCCGCAGGTTGGGCTGGGTTGGCCCCCAAGACGCGTGAGAAGATACACCTGCCAGGCCGTGGTGCCAACGGCCTCACGCCACTAAATGTCCCAAAATCCGTAACCCCTCTTTGAGTGTTTGGGCACTGAGTGGCACGGAATCCGCGTGACGGCGCGCCCTCAAGCCCATGTTCGCGCAACTGAGGTACTGGAGCGGTGGAAACGGCGCCGTCCCCAAGAAACGGACGGGATTGGTTCTTCACCAATCGCGCGACGTGATCCTCGGCCTCAAGTCGTCCTCGTCGCGGACGCGCTCGCGTCGTCGAGCCTGCGCCTCGAGGCGAGCGTAGCAGCGAGCGCAGACCGTGACGAGGTTCTCCATGTCGTCGCTGCCGCCGCGCCGCGCGGGCGTGAGGTGGTGAACAGACAAGCGCTCCGTCGCACCGCAGCTGACGCACATGTTCCGGTCGCGCCGGCGCACCGCCGCTCGCGTCTTCTGCCAGCGCGCACCGTTCAGCTCCGGCCGTGAGGCGCTGGAGTGGGGCTTGCGAGGAGGCCGGGTGATCACGGGCGGTTCCTCACCTCGTAGTTGTCGCGCGTTGTCTCTGCGATCTGGTCGTCGAGTACGGCGAGACGCGCCTCAAGGGACTCGATGCGCGCACGCTCGTCCGTTAGCAGGGCGGGCAGGTTCTCGCGCACAGGACCATGCTCGAAGCCTAGAACGAGCGCATTGCAATGCCAAACGGCGTTTGCCTCTCGGCTGCGGCAGAAACAGAGAGCGGGATGCGCTTTCGCAAGAACGTGGGACTCGACCCGTCGCAGATCGAGGATCGCCGCGGGCAGGGGCCGATGCTTGGGCTGCCGGGAGGCGGGCTCACGGTTGGAGGCGGCGGCCTGGGCGTCGTCGGGCTCGTCGTCTACTTGCTGATCAACGTGCTCGCGAGTAGCGGTGGCATCTCGGGCCCGCTCGGCAACCTGAACGGCTCGACGGTGTCGCAGGCGCCACCCGGCCAGGTGCTCGGCCAGGAGTGCCGGACCGGCGCGCAGGCGAACGCCCGCGAGGACTGCCGCATCGTCGCCGACGTGAACAGCATCCAGACCTACTGGACGAGCCGCTTCGCCGTCGCCAAGCGCACGTACACCCCCGCCAAGACGGTCTTCTTCACCGGCTCCACCGACACCGGCTGCGGCCCCGCCAGCACCGACGTCGGTCCGTTCTACTGCCCGGTCGACAAGCACGTCTACATCGACCTCGGCTTCTTCGACGAGCTGCGCACCCGTTTCGGGGCGCACGGCGGCCCATTCGCGCAGGCGTACGTGCTCGCGCACGAGTACGGACACCACGTCCAGGACCTGCTCGGCACCCTCGGCCAGGCCTCCGGCCAGACCGGCGCGCAGGGACAGTCGGTGCGCACCGAGCTCCAGGCCGATTGCTTCGCGGGGGTCTGGGCGAACCACGCGACCCAGACCGGCTACATCGTGGACCTGACGCAGGCGGACATCGCCGACGCGCTCGACGCTGCCGCTGCCGTCGGCGACGACCGCATCCAGTCGGAGACGCAGGGGCAGGTGAACCGCGAGACCTGGACGCACGGCTCGTCCGCTCAGCGGCAGCACTGGTTCAGCGTCGGCTACCGAACCGGCGCGCCCGGTAAGTGCAACACGTTCAGCGGCTCGATCTAGCTTCCCTCCTGGAACGAGGAGGCGCGGCGGACTACGCTTTTCCGCATGAACGTCTGCCCAAGCTGCGGGACCGAGAATCCCGCAGGGTCGCGCTTCTGCGGGTCGTGCGGCACGCCGCTCGGTCGCGTCTGCGCGTCCTGCGGCGCCGAGAACGACCCCGGGATGCGCTTCTGCACGCAGTGCGGCTCGCCGCTCGAGGCCGAGGCTCCCGCCGCCGCCCAGACCGGGGCGACGGCGGAGCGCCGCCTCGTGTCGGTGCTCTTCGCCGATCTCGTCGGGTTCACACCGGTCTCTGAGGCGCGCGATCCCGAGGAGACGCGCGAGCTGCTCTCGCGCTACTTCGACACGTGCCGCCGCTTGATCGGCGTCTACGGCGGGACCGTTGAGAAGTTCATCGGCGACGCCGTGATGGCGGTGTGGGGAACGCCGGTCGCGACCGAGGACGACGCCGAACGGGCGGTGCGGGCTGCGCTCGACCTCGTCGCGGCCGTCTCGGCGCTCGGCGACGAGGTCGACGCTCCCGGGTTGAGTGCCCGCGCCGGCGTTCTCACGGGAGAGGCCGCCGTCAACGTGGGCGCCGTCGGAGAGGGCATGGTCGCCGGCGACCTCGTCAACACGGCGTCGCGCATCCAGTCGGTTGCCGAGCCCGGCTCCGTGTTCGTCGGCGACGCGACGCGCCGGGCGACCGAGCAGGTGATCGCGTACGAGCCGGCCGGCGAGCACGCGCTCAAGGGCAAGCAGGAGCCCGCGACGCTCTGGCGCGCGCAGCGGATCGTGTCGGCGCGCAGAGGCGAGCTGAGATCCGACGGGCTCGAGGCGCCGTTCGTGGGACGGGAGCGCGAGGTGCGGCAGCTGAAGGAGCTCTACCACGCGTGCTCGGAGGAGCGGAAGGCCCATCTGGTCTCGATCACGGGCATCGCCGGGATCGGGAAGTCGCGACTCGCGTGGGAGTTCTACAAGTACTTCGACGGGATCGCCGAGACCGTCTACTGGCACCGTGGCCGCTGTCTCGCCTACGGCGAGGGCGTCACGTACTGGGCGCTCGCCGACATGGTGCGCATGCGCTGCCAGATTGCCGAGGACGACCAGCCCTCGGTCGCGCTCGAAAAGCTCCGCGCGACGCTGAGCGAGCAGCTGCTCGACGACGATGAGCGCCGTTTCGTCGAGCCCGCGCTGGCGCAGCTGCTCGGCGCCGGCGAGGGCGAGGACGCCGACCGGCAGGAGCTGTTCGCGGCCTGGCGCCTCTTCTTCGAGCGCCTGTCGGACACCTATCCGGCCGTGCTCGTCTTCGAGGACCTGCAGTGGGCCGACGCGAGCCTGCTCGACTTCATCGAATACCTGCTCGAGTGGTCGCGCAGCCACCGCCTGTACGTGATCACGCTGGCGCGGCCCGAGCTGCTCGAGAAGCGGCAGACGTGGGGGGCCGGGCAGCGCAACTTCACGTCGATCTATCTCGAGCCGCTCGGCGAGCCGGCGATGGAGGAGCTGCTCGCCGGCCTCGTGCCGGGCATGCCCGATTCCCTGAAGGCTCAGATCCTGGCGCGTGCCGAAGGCGTGCCGCTCTACGCGGTCGAGACCGTCCGGATGCTGCTCGACCGGGGACTGCTCGCCCAGGAGGGCTCGACCTACAGCGTCGTCGGCGAGGTCGAGGACCTCGAGGTGCCCGAGACCCTGCATGCGCTGATCGCCGCGCGGCTCGACGGGCTCAGCGACGAGGAGCGCCGCGTCCTCCAGGACGGCGCCGTGCTAGGCAAGAGCTTCAGCCGCGGCACGCTGGCCGCGCTCGCCGGGCTCGGCGAGGCCGAACTCGACCCGCTCCTCGCCTCGCTCGTCCGCAAGGAAGTGCTCTCGCTGCAGGCCGACGCGCGCTCGCCGGAGCACGGCAATTACGGCTTCCTGCAGGACCTCGTGCGCCGGGTCGCCTACGAGACGCTCTCCCGGCACGACCGCAAGAGCCGCCACCTGGCCGTGGCCGACCAGCTCGCCGGCTCGCCCTCCGAGGAAGAAGTCGCGGAGGTGATCGCGTCCCACCTGCTGGCGGCCTTCGAGGCCGTGCCGGACGCGGACGACGCCGAGGAGCTGAAGGGCCGGGCCGCAGCGGCGCTCGTGCGGGCCGGCGAGCGAGCCTCCAGCCTCGGTGCGTTCGCCGAAGCCCAGCGGTACTTCGAGCAGGCGGAAGACCTTGCCGCAGACGAGCAGGCACGAGCCGATCTCGCGGCCCGTGCCGGAGAGGTGGCCTGGCGAGCGAACAAGCCCGACGAGAGCAGGGCTCTGCTCGACCGCGCGCACTCCGCATTCGAGGAGCTCGCCGACCCTGTTGCCGCTGCCCGAGTCGCTTCGCGCCTGGCCGATTGCGACTTCATCGACGGCCATCCGCCAGCGGCGGTGAAACGCCTCGAGCCGGCGCTGGCAGCGCTGGAGGCAGCGGAGGCCTCGCTCGACATCGCCCCGGTCGCGGCTCAGCTTGGCCGCTACCTCTATTTCTCAGGGGAGGACGAGCGTGCGCTGCCGTATCTCGAGCGCGCGCTCACACTTGCCGAGACCCTCGACCTGCCGGAGACGCTCGCCGAGGCCTTGAACACGAAGGCCGTGATCATCTTCAACCCGCGCCAGCGCCCGCGCGAAGGGATGATCCTGCTCGAGGGAGCGCTCGCGATCGCCCTCGAGAACGACCTCCATCCGGCCGCGCTCCGGGCATACAACAATCGCGGCGCGTGCCTCTGGGTTCTCGGTGAGTTTCGCGCTCTCATCGCGAACGCCGAGCGAGCACTTCAGCTCGCCCGCCGGGTGGGCGATCGCCAATGGGAGTCGACGTTCGTGGCCGGCCCGACGGGTCCCCTGATGATGCTCGGACGCTGGGACGAGAGCCTCTCTCGCACGGCGGAGGCGCAAGCGCTCGCAGAGAACGAGTTCGTGCGCGGCATCCTGCTCCAGATCGCGCCCATCCACCTCCATCGCGGCGACCTGGACGGCGTACGCAGGCTGCTGCAGGAGAACGAGAGCGCGGCGCACTCCGAGAATGCCAGCTGGAGGGCGCTCTACGCCTTGACGGAGGCCATGCTTCATGTGGCGGAGGGGCGCCGTGATGAGGCGCTCGCGGCCGCCGAGCGCGCCCTGGCCACGCGGGCGCTCGCGGTCGGCTCGCAGGCCTTGATCAGGTTCGAGGCCATCGACGTGATCGGCGACTTCGCCGGCGACGAGAAACTGCGCGAGCTCCTGGACATCCTCGACGAGCTCCATCCCGGCGAGCAAGGCTCGTACATGCGCGCCCAGAGGGCACGCTTCCGCGCGCATCTTCCGGAGAACGACACCGAGATCGAGCTTGCTGCCGCGGAGCGGCTCTTCGCGGAGGCCGAGATGCCGTTCTACCTCGCGGTTACGCGGGTCGAGCGCGCCGAGCACCTGCTCGCGGAAGGCCGCGGCGACGAGGCTCGCCCGTTGCTCGACCAAGCGCGTGGGACCTTCGAGGAGCTTCGCGCCGCACCCTGGTTGGAGCGCGTGGAACGCGCCGCCGAGGGCTCGAAAGTCCCCGCCTAACGCCGGAGCGGCCTTGCGGCCGCTCCGGAATCGAACCTATCGGGCCTCCTAATAAGGCGGAGGCTCGTCGGCGTAGCCGCCCGGTGCGCGACGGCGGCCGGACCAGTAGCCGGGGCCGGCCCACGTCGACCAGAAGATCATCGACAGCACGGCGCCGACAATCCCGACGATCAGCAGGATCCAGCCGACCGTGTGGATGTTCACGCCGGAGACGTCAGCGTTGACGGCCCAGGCGAGGATTGCGCCGGCTGCGATCAAGACGATGCTTACTCCGAGTCCCATTCATCCTCCTTGTGTTGTGCGGCGCTCTGTACCCGCTTTTCGGGTGCCTGAACCTCTGCTCGTAGCAGGCGTTTCGAGCGTCCGCACTTCCCCCCGCGTGCGGGCCGCGTCGTCGAGTAGTCTCGCCGCGGTGCGTAGGGGATCGGTCGTCCAGCTCGTCGCGATCGGGGTTGTCTGCGGCGCGGGCGCCGCGCTCGTCGCGATCCTGATCCCGTGGCTACCCGCCCCGGCCAGCCGTCAGGCCGGACGGATCGACTTCGTCTTCTGGTTCGTGACCGCGATCTGCATCGCGATCTTCGCGCTCGTCGCCGCGGTGATCATCTATTCGATCTTCAAGTTCCGCGCCGCGCCGGGCGACGACTCGGACGGCCCGCCGATCCACGGCAACACGCGTCTCGAGATCGTCTGGACGGCGGTGCCGGCTGCGCTCGTCACTGCGATCTCGATCGTCAGCGCCATCGTCCTCGCCAAGAACGAGCACATCCCGCACGCGGCGGCAGCCACCGACCCGCTCAAGCCGCTCCACGTCGACGTCGTCGCGCAGCAGTTCGCCTGGACCTTCAAGTACCCCGACTTCGGCAACGTCGCTTCTGCGACGCTGAAGCTCCCGGTGAACGCGACGACCAAGCTGCGGATCACGTCGCTCGACGTGACGCACTCGTTCTGGGTCCCGCAGTTCAGCCAGAAGCTCGACGCCGTGCCGGGATCTTTCAATTCCCTCCCGATCACGCCCGACAAGCTGGGCACCTACCCCGTGATCTGCACCGAGCTCTGCGGGCTCGGCCACGCCGTCATGCGCTCGACCGCCCAGGTGATGCCGGACGACAAGTTCCTCTCGTGGGCGAAGGCCCAGCAGAAGCAGCTGGGCGGGACGGGCGCCGCCTCCGGGAAGGCCGTCTTCACGAACAACGGCTGCGCCGCCTGTCACACGCTCGCAGCCGCGGGCGCCAAGGGAAAGGTCGGGCCCGACCTCGATCAGCTGGCGCAGGAGGCGCAGAAGGCCGGGAAGCCGCTGGAGCAGTTCATCAGGCAGTCGATCGTCGACCCGAATGCGTACGTCGCGCCGGGCTTCCCGAAGGGGATCATGCCGGGCAACTTCGGCAGCCTCCCGAAGGCCCAGCTCGACGCGCTCGTCTCCTTCCTCGCCGGGAGCAAGCAATGACCGGCGTCGCCTTGCACGACCCGCACGCCGCCCACGCCGCGCCGGCGCCGCCGACCGGCCCGCGGCGGCTGCTCGCGGCGGGCTGGCTGCGCGTGACGTGGATGGTCCCGCTCTTCTTCGGGATCGGCGCCGGCATCGTCTGCCTCGTCCGCTGGCTCGAGGGCTGGCACCCCATCTGGGACGGGCAGGTGATCACGACCGCGGAGCTGACCGCCGTGCCGCTCGGCTTTCTCGCCGCGATCGGAGGCTTCGACTACTGGATGCGCTACGCGGTCGGCTCACCGACGAGGCCGGAGGACCACTCCGGCCACGGCGCCCGCAGCTGGCGCGACTACTTCCGGATCAACACCGACCACAAGGTGATCGGGATCCAGTACCTGGTGACGACGATCTTCTTCTTCGTCATCGCCGGGCTGCTCGCGATGATGATGCGCGCCGAGCTCGCCCGGCCAGGGATGCAGTTCGTCGACAACCAGCTCTTCAACGGGCTCTTCTCGGTGCACGCGGCGCTGATGATCTTCCTGTTCGTCATCCCCGCGTTCGCCGGGATCGGCAACTACGTGATTCCGCTGATGATCGGCGCGCCGGACATGGCGTTCCCGAGGCTGAACGCGCTCTCGTTCTGGCTGCTGCCGATCGCCGGCTTCATGATGCTCTCGAGCTTCCTCGCGCCTGGCGGCGCCTTTGCCTCAGGCTGGACGGGCTACGCGCCGCTCGCCTCGACACACCAGCCGATCGGCGCCGTCTTCTTCAACATGGGCGTCCAGTGGGCGGGCGCGAGCTCGATCATGACCGCGCTCAACTTCCTGGTCACGATCATCACCATGCGCGCGCCGGGGATGAGCTTCTGGCGCATGCCGTTGCTCGTCTGGGCGAATTTCACGACGTCACTGCTGGTCGTGATCGCGACGCCGTTCATCGCGGGATCGCAGTTCATGGTCATGTTCGACCACGTGATGCACACCGACTTCTTCAACTTCCAATCCGGCGGCTATCCGATCGGGTACCAGCACATCTTCTGGTTCTACTCCCACCCGGCCGTCTACATCATGATGCTGCCCGGCTTCGGGATCGCCTCGGAGGTGATCTCCGTGATGGCGAGGAAACCGATCTTCGGCTACCGCCTGATGGCGCTCTCGCTGATGGCGATCCTCGTGCTCGGCTTCTCGGTCTGGGCGCACCACATGTTCGTCGCCGGGATGGCGCCGTGGCTGCGCGTCCCGATGATGGTCACGTCGATGGTGATCGCGGTGCCGACCGGGATCAAGGTCTTCTCCTGGCTCGCGACCTTATGGGACGGCCGGATCCATTTCGAAACGCCGATGCTGTTCGCACTCGGCTTCGTCTCGATGTTCGTGATCGGCGGCCTCTCCGGGATCTACCTCGCGGCGGTGCCGATCGACATCCACGTCTCCGACACGTACTTCGTCGTCGCCCACATCCACTACGTGCTCTTCGGCGGGTCGCTGTTCACGATCTTCGCCGGGATCTATTTCTGGTTCCCGAAGATGACCGGCCGGATGTACGACGAGCGGCTCGGCAAGCTCCATTTCTGGTTGACGTTCATCGGCTTCAACCTGACGTTCTTCCCGATGCACTGGCTCGGGATCCAGGGGATGCCGCGGCGCGTCGCCGACTACGTGCCGCGCTTCGCCGACCTGAACCTGTTCATCTCGCTCGCGTCGTTCGGGCTCGGCGCCTCGACGCTCGTCTTTCTCTACAACATGATCTACAGCTGGCGCTTCGGGCCGGCCGCCGAGGCGAACCCGTGGCGCTCGCTGACGCTCGAGTGGCAGGTCAGCTCGCCGCCGCCCATCTTCAATTTCGACGAGATCCCGCAGGTCGTGGGCAACCCGTACGAGTACGGGGTCGAGGGATTCCGGCACGCCGTCTTCAACGGAGATCGCGTCGGCGAGCGCGAGGAGGTGCCGACCCGGTGAATCAGCAGGCGAAGCACGTGCTCGTGATCGCGAACGAGACGGTGGCCGGGCGCGGGCTGATCGAGGCGCTGAAGCGGCTGGGCGCGGAGGGGCCGCTGCGCGTGACGGTCGTGGCGCCGGTGAACCAGCCGCGCGAGGGCTACGTCGTCTACGAGGACACTCGGCGAGCCTCCGCAGGAAGGCGGCTCGACAGGACGCTCGCGGCGCTGCGTGAGGAGGGCATCGCCGCGTCCGGCCACGTCGTCGAGGCCGATCCCGTCGCGGCGCTCCGTGACGCGCTCGCGCAGCTCGAGCCGCGTCCCGACCAGATCATCGTCTCGACCCACCCGCGCCAGCGCTCCGGCTGGCTGCGGCGGAACGTCGTCGAGCGGATCCAGCGGGCGGCCGACGGCATCCCGGTCGAGCACGTCGTCGTGGACCTGGACGAGGAGAAGGGCGGCGAGGCGAACGTCCTCGTGGTCGCGAACGAGACGCTCGTCGGCGACGCGCTGCTCGACAAGATCCGCGAGCGCGCCGCGAAGGCCCCGGCTTCGTTTCTGATCATGTGCCCGCAGAGCGACACGTCGTCGGCCGAGCACCCGGAGGCTGAGCGGCGCCTGCGCCGCGCGCTGACGATCCTGCGCGGCGAGGGCATCGATGCCCACGGCCAGGTCGCGCATCCCGACCCGTTCACCGCGGCCTCGCAGGCGGCCCAGGACGAGCGCGTCGACGAGATCATCGTCTCGACCTTCCCCGGCGAGAACCGTTCCAACTGGCTGCGCGGCGATCTCGTCAACCGGCTGCGCAAGTCGACCGGGCTGCCGGTGGACCACATCGAGGTCGACCCCGAGCCCGAGGCTGCGCCGGTATGAGCGTGCACGCCGAAGCGCACGCCGCGCACCCGCCGGCCGCGAACCAGAGCTCGCGTGTCGACGCCCGCACGCTCGGGATGTTCCTCTTCATCGCGTCGGAGATCATGCTCTTCGGCTCGTTCTTCACCGCCTACTTCTTCGTGCGGGTCGCGGCCGGCACGGCGTGGCCGACCCCGCCGTACGAGCTGCCGGTGTTCGTGGCGGGGATGAACACGATCATCCTCGTGACGTCGAGCTTCACGATGCACTGGGCGCTGCAGTCGATCAAGCGCGGCAACCACTCGGGACTGAAGGCGGGCCTGTCGCTGACCTTCCTGCTCGGCCTGACGTTCCTGCTGACGCAGATCCTCGAGTACTCGCGGATCGGCTTCGCGCCGTACACGAACGCGTTCGGGACGGTCTTCTTCTGCCTGACCGGGCTGCACGGCGCCCACGTCTTCGTCGGGCTGACGATCCTGCTCGTCGCGACGGTCCGCTCGTTTCGCGGCCACTACTCGCCGGAAGCGCATCTCGGAGTCGAGATCCCCGGCATCTACTGGCACTTCGTGGACGTGATGTGGATCGTGGTCTACACGACGGTCTACATCCTCTAGCCGTGAAGAATCCGCTCAGGAGCGAGGCCGACGCATTCCAGTTCCTGCTGGGCGCGGCGGTCTACTTCGGCCTGATCGCGATCGCCGGGGTGATCAACGCGTGGGCCGGGCTCGCGGTCTTCGTGGTCCTGAGCGTGATCGTCGTGCTGTGGTGGCTGCGCGCACGGCGTGTCGAGGTGGCGCGGAAGGAGGCGCCTCGCAGCCGCAGCGGGCCGGACGAGCGGCGGATCCTCGTGATCGCGAACGAGACGGTCGGTGGCCGCGAGCTCCGGGACCGGATCGCGGAGCGAGCTCATGGGCAGCGGGCCGAGGTCCTGGTCGTCACCCCTGCGCTGAACACGCCGCTCAAGCACTTCACGTCGGACATCGACGGCGCTCGCAAGGAGGCCGGCAAGCGGCTGGAGGACAGCCTGGCGCGCCTACGAGGAGCCGGGCTCGAAGCCCGTGGCGAGGTCGGCGACGGGGACCCGCTGCAGGCGATCGAGGACGCGCTGCGCACCTTCGGCGCTGACGAAGTGATCATCTCGACGCATCCCGAAGGCCGCTCCAACTGGCTCGAGCGCGGCGTCGTCCAGGGCGCGCGCGACCGTTTCGAGGTCCCGATCACGCACGTCGTGGTCGACCTCGAGGCCGAGGACGCCGGCTAGTGCTTGCCGCCTGACGACGCGACGAACTTCGCGACCGCCATGATCTGAGCCGGCGTCAGCTGACCCTTGAAGGCGGGCATGATCGCGCCGCCGTTTGTTACCTGCCGCACCGCGCGCGCGAGGCTCGGCTTGAGGTCGTCCAGGTTCGGCCCGACCGTTCCGTTCGTGCCCGCCGCAGCGAGCGTGTGGCAGCTGCCGCAGTTCGCGGTGAAGATGTCCTTGCCGCTGGTCGGGGAGCCGCCGCCGGCGCCCGGCACGCCCGCGGAGGCGGCGACGAACGCCGAGACGTCCTGGGCGTCCGTGCCGGTCACGAGGTTCGCGGGCATCTTGCTGCTCGCGAGCGAGATCTGCTGACGGACGACCTGCTGGATCGTGATCTGCTTGTAGCCCTGCTGCCGGTCCGAGGCGAAGGCGTCGTCGAGGTTCGGCCCGACCGTGCCGTGCGTGCCTGCGGCAGCGAGCGTGTGGCAGCCGCCGCACTTGGCGAGGAAGAGCTGCTTGCCGTGGCCCGAGTCGCCGCCCTTGACGATCCCGCCCGTGCCGCACCCCGCCGCGAGCAGCGCGGCCACGAGCGCGAGGACGGCCGCGCCCGCCCGCACTATGCCGACGAAGAGATTTGCTCGACCGCCTCGGCGCGCGTCGGGTAGATGGTGAAGACGCGGTCGAGGCCGGTGATCTCGAAGATCTTCGTGATGTTGCGGTCGTTGCAGACGAGCGAGAGCTGACCGTCGTTCGTGCGCAGCCGCTTGACGCCGCCGACGAGCACGCCGAGCGTCGTCGAGTCGATGAACGTCGTGTTCGAGAAGTCGACCACGACCTCCTTGGCACCCTTGGCGATCGCGTCGAGCAGTTCTTGCTTGAACTCCGGCGCCGTGTAGAGGTCGACCTCGCCCGAGAGCGAGATCACGTAGAGGCCGTCGCCGACCTGCTCGGTGCTGATGTCGAAGTTCACGCGCGCCGGAGTCTAGCGGTGCGACTTCGGCAGGAACGCCTGAAGCTGCGCGATCGTCTGGCGCGCGATCTGCGCCTGGGCTCCCTGCGGCTCCAGCTTCACGTAGCGCCGGTATGCCGCGAGTGCGATCCGCGCCTGTTTCGGATCGGCGGAGAGCTGCAGCGACTGCTGAGCCACGCTTGCGAGCTGCAGCTGGGCGTTCGCCTCCTGCGAGGTCCCGCGCGAGGCTGTCGCGAGCTGCTGGTAGACCTGCTCCGCCTTCTGGAACGCCGTGCTCATCTTCGTGAAGGCGGTCTGCGCCTGGGTCTTGAGCGTCTGGCTGAGCGGGTCTCCTGTGAACGCCTGCCCGAAGGTGGAGTTCAGGTCGACGCCGGGCGGCGTCGCGTTCTCTGCGGTCAGCGCGGCCTGCGCAGCCGACGCGTTGTTGCGAGCCGTCTCGGCCGTGCCCTGGTAGATGCTCGCCAGCTGGTTGAGGACGTCGAGGTTCCTCGGCTGCACTGCGAGCGCGCTCTTCAGAGTCGCGGTCGCAGCCGTCGTGTTCTGCTGCTGCTGGTAGAGCCGCGAGAGGTCGAGATACGCCTCCATGTTGTTCGGGTGCGCGGTGATTTTCGTCTGGTCGTCCTTGATCTGCGAGCCGACCGAGGTGCCACTGCTGCCCTTGAAGAGGTTGCTGAGAACGTCGCCGATGCCGGTCGAGCCCGACCCGACGCCGAGCACGACGAATCCGAGAGCGAAGACGACCGCGAGCAGGACGTAGATCACCTTCGCGTGGCGCCGGAGGCGCGAGAAGAAGAGCTGCTCCTCCCAGCTGGGCGCCGACTGCCGCTTCTTCGGCCGCGCCGCCGCTTCCGCGCGCTTGCGCTGTGCCTGTGCCGCTCCTCGGGCCATCTACTTAGGGTATCTGGCTTTCGACGGGGTGGAAGGCCTCCCAGCGGAAGGCGGTCCCGATCGCCTCGAGCCGGCTGGCGGTCTCGGGATCGCAGAGCGCTCCCTCCAGGCCGGCCAGGAAGAAGTCGCGCGGATCGAGGCCGAGCGCGACGGCGGCCTCGCAGTCGCGGGTCAGGTCCGTGCCGAACATGGCGGGATCGTCCGTGGAGATCGAGCAGCGCACCCCGGCGCCGACGAGCTGCGGCAACGGGTGCTCGTCGAGCGACGGGACCGCGCGGGTTCGCAGGTTCGAGATCGGACAGACGTCGAGCACCGTCCCGCGGTCTGCGAGCTCACGGACAAGGGCCGGGTCGTCCACCGCGCGGATGCCGTGCCGCAGCCGGTCAGCCTGAAGCGCGTCGAGCGCGCCGCGAATCGATTCCGGCCCGGCCACTTCGCCCGCGTGTGGCACGGACGCGAGGCCGAGCTCGCGCGCGAGGGTGAACACCGGCTCGTAGGGCTCCGGCGGGAACTCCGCCTCGAGCCCGCCGAGCCCGACGCCGACCACGCCCCGGTCCCGGTACTTCGCCGCGTAGCGAACGAGCTCTTCGGCCTGGTCGAGAGGGCAGCCGCGGTAGATGTCCGGCGTCAGCCGCACCTCCACGCCGTGCAGCTCACGCGCCTCCTGTGCTCCGTCGCAGTAGCCCGCGAAGATCTCGTCCCAGCCGATCCCCCGGGCGACGCGTTCGGCCGGCGAGAAGATCGCCTCGATGTAGACGGCTCCGTGCGAGGCGGCTTCTTCCGCGTAGTCCACGACGACTTGGCGGAAGTCCTGCTCGGTGCGCAGCGCGTTGGTGGTCAGGATCCAGACGTCGATGAAGTGCGCGAAGTCGCGGAAGTCGTAGAGCGCCTGGAGCTCTTCCTCGGTGTCGGCCGGCAGCGCGTAGTCGTTGCGCCGCGCGATCTCCAGCAGCGTCGCGGGGCGAACTGTGCCCTCGAGATGGACGTGGAGCTCGATCTTGGGGTACGTCATTCGGTTGCGGTGGCCGTGCTCGACTCCGAGCGCCAGCGCGGCTCGAAGAACGTCGCGAGCCCGATCGAGAGCACGTAAAGCGAGACGAGCGGGATCACGGAGAGGACCGTCGAGACCGGGTCGACGCCGGGCAGCAAAACGCCGATCACGCACATCACGAAGACCCCCATGCGCCAGGTCTGCCGCAGCTGCCGCGCGCTCAGGATCCGCAGCCGGACGAGCGCGAGCACGAACACCGGCACCTCGAACGCGAGCGCCACGCCGAGCAGCACGAAGCTGACGAAGCGGTAGTAGTCGCGGGCCCGGACCATGATCTGGAAGTGCGACGAGTCGTAGTTCGTCAGGAAGTGGATCGCGGGCGGCAGGATCACGTAGTAGCCGAAGGCCACGCCGCCCAGGCCGAGCAGCGTCGCGAAGCCGACGAGGAGCGCCATCGAGCGCTGCCGGTGCTCTTCGAACGCGGGGGCGAGGAAGGCCCAGAGCTGCCAGAAGATGACCGGCAGCGCGAGCAGGAACGCGGCCCAGAGGCTGACCCAGATCGAGGTCGCGAACGGCTCGATCGGGCTGAAGGTCGTCGGCTTGCGCAGATCAGGCGGCAGCGGGCGGTTGAGCCAGTGCAGCAGATGGCCGTGGAAGACGTAGGTGACCACGAACGCCGCGGCGAGCGCGCCGAGCGAGACGATCAGCCGCGTCCGCAGCTCGCCGAGGTGCTCGACCAGCGTCGCCTCCTCGCCGTGGCGCAGGCGCCGCGGGAACGGCCTCATTGCTAGCTCTTGGGGGGTTCGTCCGCCGCGGGCGGCGGCAGCTCGGCCTGGTCGTCCTTGCCGGAGAGCGAGTCCTTGAACTCGCGCATGCCCTTGCCGAGCGAGCGGCCCATCTCTGGCAGCCGCTTCGGGCCGAAGACGAGCAGCGCCACGACCAGGAGAAGAATTATCCCGGAGATACCGATCTCGGGAACCATGCCTCAAGCGTAGCGCGTTGGGGTATGGGGCGATAGTGGCGCGAAAGAAAGCCCTTTCCGAGCAGGTGGTCGTCGTGACAGGCGCCTCGAGCGGCCTGGGCCGCGCGATCGCGCGCGGGGCGGGCGAACGGGGCGCGAAGGTGGTCGTCACGGCGCGCAACGAAGAGGCGCTCTCGAACTGCGTCGAGGAGATCGAGCGGGCGGGCTCCGAGGCGCTTGCGTTGCCGGCCGACTGCGTGGAGCAGGAGCAGGTCGAGCAGGTGGTCGCGCAGGCGATCGAGCGCTTCGGCCGGATCGACACCTACGTCGCGAACGCGATCGTGACCGTCTACGCCGAGGCCGAGCGGCTCGTGCCCGAAGAGCTCCGCCGCGTGATGGACGTCAACTTCTTCGGCGTCGTCTACGGCTACTGGGCCGCGCTGCCGCACCTGCGGGCGAGCAAGGGGACGTTCCTGCACGTCAGCTCGGCGCTCGCCTACCGCGGGATCCCGCTGCAGGCCGCGTACTGCTCGTCGAAGGCGGGCCTGCGCGCGTTCTTCGAGTCGGCGCGGGTCGAGGAGCAGAAGAAGGGCACGGGCGTCGCGATCTCGCTGGTCCTGCCCGGCGCGATCAACACGCCGCAGTTCGACCGCGACCGCCAGAAGATCGGCTACCAGCCGCAGCCCGTGCCGCCGATCTACCAGCCGGAGCCGTTCGCCGAGGCGACGCTGCGCTGCGCCGAGCGGCCGATCCGCGAGCTGCCGATCTCGTGGGGCGCGCAGAAGGCGCTCTGGGGCCAGAAGCTCGCGCCGCGGGCGGGCGACTGGATCCTGCGCCGCAACGGGTGGAAGAGCCAGCACACCGACGAGCCGAAGGCGCTCGACGCGCCCGACAACCTCTTCGGTACGCTGCCCGGAGACCCCGGAGCTCACGGCCGGTTCGACGACAAGTCGCGTGGCTCCACGGTTTGGACGACGCTGCGGCTGCTGTTGCCGAAGGGCTGACCGAGGCCGCTAGCATGACTTGGACATGGCTTTGCTCGAACTAAAAAATCTGCACGTCGCGCTCGAAGACGGAACCGAGATCGTCAAGGGCGTAGATCTCGCCGTGGGCAGCAACGAGGTGCACGCCGTCATGGGCCCCAACGGCTCCGGCAAGTCCACGCTCGCGTACGCGCTGATGGGGCATCCGGCGTACGTGATCAGCGAGGGCGAGATTCTGTTCGACGGCGAGGACGTGACCGCGCTCGGCGCGGACGAGCGCGCGCAGCGCGGCCTGTTCCTCGCGTTCCAGTACCCGCACGCGGTGCCGGGCGTGACCGTGACCAGCTTCATGCGCTCGGCGATCAACGCCGTGCGCAAGGCGCGCGCCGGAGGCGTCGACGATCCGATGCCGATCCCCGAGTTCCGCCAGGAGATGCTGGGCCAGATGGAGCGGCTGAAGATCCCGCGCGAGCTGGCGCAGCGCTACCTGAACGACGGCTTCTCGGGCGGCGAGAAGAAGCGCGTCGAGATCCTGCAGATGGCGATGCTCAAGCCGCGGATCGCGGTGCTCGACGAGACCGACTCAGGGCTCGACATCGACGCCCTGCGGGTCGTCGCGGACGGCATCCAGGATCTCGTCGGGCCCGAGATGGGCGCGCTCGTGATCACGCACTACCAGCGGATCCTCAACCACATCACGCCCGACTTCGTGCACGTCTTCGTCAACGGGCGGATCGTCGAGGAAGGCGGCCCCGAGCTGGCGCACAAGCTCGAGGCCAAGGGCTACAAGGCATACGAGGAGGCGGTCGCCTGATGGCGACGACCGAGACAGAAGTCGTTCAAGGAATTGGCTCCGACTACGAGATCAAGTACGGGTTCCACGTCGCTGAGGACTACTTCTTCAAGTCCGGGCGCGGTGTTTCGCACGAGCTGATCGACGCCATCTCGTCCCACAAGGACGAGCCCGACTGGATGCGCAAGTTCCGGCACAAGTCGCTCGACTACTTCGTGGCCCGCCCGCTGCCGACGTGGGGGCCGGATCTGTCGACGATCGACTTCGAGAACATCTTCTATTACATCCGCCCGACCGAGAAGCAGGCCAACTCGTGGGAGGACCTCCCGGCCGACATCAAGGACACCTGGGACAAGCTCGGCATCCCCGAGGCGGAGAAGAAGTACCTCGCAGGCGTCGGCGCGCAGTACGAGTCCGAGGTCGTCTACCACAAGCTCCAGGAGGAGCTCGAGAACCAGGGCGTGATCTTCCTCGACATGGACTCGGGGCTGCGCGAGCACGAGGAGCTGGTGAAGGAGTACTTCGGGACGGTCATCCCGCAGAACGACAACAAGTTCGCCGCGCTCAACTCCGCGGTCTGGTCGGGCGGCTCGTTCATCTACGTCCCGCCGGGCGTGAAGGTCGAGATGCCGCTCCAGGCCTACTTCCGGATCAACGCCGAGAACATGGGCCAGTTCGAGCGCACGCTGATCATCGTCGACGAGGGCGCCTACGTGCACTACGTCGAGGGCTGCACCGCCCCGATCTACTCGACCGACTCGCTCCACTCGGCGGTCGTCGAGATCATCGTCAAGCCGAGCGCGCGCTGCCGCTACACGACGATCCAGAACTGGTCGACCAACGTCTACAACCTGGTCACGAAGCGGGCCGTCGCCTACGAGAACGCGACGATGGAGTGGGTCGACGGCAACCTCGGCTCGAAGATCACCTCCAAGTACCCGAGCATCTGGCTGCTGGGCGAGGGCGCGCACGGCGAGGTGCTCTCGATCGCCTTCGCCGGCAAGGGCCAGCACACGGACGCCGGCGGGAAGGCGGTTCACATCGCGCCGAACACGACTTCGGTGATCACCTCGAAGTCGATCTCCAAGAACGGCGGGCGCGCCGGCTACCGCGGCCTGCTCGAGGTCGCCAAGGGCGCGAAGGGCGCGAAGTCGAAGGTCGTCTGCGACGCGCTGATCCTCGACGAGGACTCGCGCTCCGACACCTACCCGTACATCAAGATCGACGAGGACGAGGTCGACATCGGTCACGAGGCGACGGTCTCGAAGATCGGCGAAGAGCAGCTCTTCTACCTGATGTCGCGCGGGCTCTCGGAGGCCGAGGCCTCGGCGATGATCGTCTCCGGCTTCGTCGAGCCGATCACGAAGGAGCTGCCGCTCGAGTACGCGGTCGAGATGAACCGGTTGATCCAGCTCCAGATGGAGGGCTCCGTCGGGTGATCGTCGAGCGGACGGACTTCATCTCCGTCCCGGTGACTGACATGGAGCGGGCGACGCGGTTCTACCGCGACACGCTCGGGCTCGAGCAGGTCACCGAGCGCGGCTTCCCCGAGTTCCAGCTCGGCGAGAACGTCAGCGTCTACTTGATCGACATGAAGAGCATCGGCTCGTCGTTCACCGGGCCGCATACGGCGCACATCGCGCTGCGCGTAGCGGACGTCGAGGAGGCGCGCCGCGAGCTCGAGGAAAAGGGGGTCGAGTTCCACGGCGAGACCCGCGACTCGAGCGTTTGCCACATGGCGTTCTTCACCGACCCGGACGGGAACGCGCTCATGCTCCACCGCCGGTACGCACCGCAGTCGTGAAAGTCGAGACGGTGGACTTCGTGACCATCCCCACGCGTGACATCGAGCGTGCCGTCGCCTGGTACACCGAGGTCCTGGGCCTCGAGGGCGGCGGGACCGGCGAGGTCGAGGCGCCAAACGTCACCTTCTCCTTCTGGAGCCCGGAAGCCGACGACGAGGCGTTTCAGCCGAACGTGGCCGGAGTAGCGCTCCGGGTCGCCGACGTGAAAGACGCCTGCGACGAGCTGGTCGCCGGCGGCGGCGAATTGGTGGGGATCGAGGACACAGGCGTCTGTCACATGGGCTTCTGCAAGGACCCCGACGGCAACACGATCATCCTGCACCGGAGGTATGCGCCCCGTGACTAGGGCTGAAGCGCTCGAGCGCTACCGCGAGCTGTCGGTGCCTGGCACGACCGAGGAGCACTGGCGCTTCACCGATCTGCGCGGCTTCGACCCCGAGGCGTTCGGTCAGAACGGGCAAGGAGCAGCGGCCGCGGCCGTTCCGTCGATGCTCGAGCTGGACGTCGCCGCCGAGGCCGTCGTCACGGAGACCGGGATCGAGATCACGCGTGCGCCGGAAGAGATTCGCTTCGAGCCGCTGCAGGACACGCACGAGCTGCTCGGCTCGCTCGTCGGCTGGCAGGACGACAAGTTCGCCGCGCACAACGCCGCCGCGTGGCAGCAGGGCCTGCTCGTCCACGTTCCCGGTGGGCTCGAGCTCGAGCGGCCGCTCTTCGTGCGGGTGACCAACGCGACGGAGCAGGGCGCGCTCTTCTGGCGGCTGCTCGTGATCGCCGGCGAGGGCTCGCGCTTCTCGCTGGTCGAGGAGTACGCGTCGGCCTCGCCGGAGCTGCCCGGCTACTTCAACGGCGTCGCCGAGCTCTTCGTCGAGCAGGGCGCGAAGCTGGAGTACGTCTCGCTGCAGAACCTCTCGCGCGAGACGTGGCACTTCGCCTCGCATCACGCTCGGGTCGGGCGCGACGCCGAGCTCGACTGGGTCAGCGGCGGCTTCGGCTCGAAGAAGGGCAAGGTGCGGATCCAGAACGACCTCGCCGGCCCGGGGGCGACCTCGCGTGTGACCGGCGCCTACTTCGCGGACGGCCGGCAGCACCTCGACTACGACACCTTCCAGGAGCACATCGCGCCGAACACCGAGTCGGACTTCGCCTTCAAGGGCGCGCTGCGCGACCATGCGACTGCGGTCTGGCGCGGGATGATCCGCGTCGAGGAAGGCGCCCAGAAGACGAACGCGTACCAGGAGTGCCGGAACCTGATGCTGTCGCCGACGACGCACGCGGTTCCGATCCCGGGGCTCGAGATCCTCGCGAACGACGTCCGTTGCACCCACGGCGCCACGGTCGGCCGCGTCGACCGCGAGCAGCTCTTCTACCTGATGGCCCGTGGCCTGCCGCGCGCCGAGGCCGAGCGCCTGATCGTGCGCGGCTTCTTCCAGGACGTGCTCGACCGGATCGAGCTCGAGCCCGTGCGCGAGGCGGTCACGAGCGCGCTCGAAGCGCGCATCCCACAAGCCGGCTAGATAACGCGAGGCGCCGAGCAGGCAGCTCCGCAGGTAGCGGCGCCGGGACGAGTGATCGGCAGGCCGCCCGCCGCTCGGCTACGGGGCCGTGAATCGAGCCGACGATCGTGCCGAGACCCTCGAAGCAGCGAGCCTTGTAGCCGGTCGGCGCGGCGTCGCAGATCGCGACAGACTGCTTGCCACCGGCGTAGTTGTTCGCGAAGTCCCACGAGGCTCCGTCGAGGCAGTCGCCGAAGTTCCGGCCGGCGCGCCGGCAGAGGCGAACGGTCCGGTCAGCGTGGTAGGTGGTGAAGCCCGAGGCATCGCGGCCGTACGACTCGAAGCAGGTGGCCACCCAGCCCTTCTCGCTCCGGCGGCACCACGACGCCGTCTTCGACCAGTTGTAGTGGTCGACGGCGAGGATCCGCGCGGTGACGATCAGGTAGCAGTAGGACTTGTCGATCTCGCTGACGATGTTGCAGGGGTAGATGGGGTTGTTCGCCCTCAGGTACTTCGAGACGCCCATCGTCGTGTCGAAGTTCTGCATGAAGACACCGCCCGTGCACGAGTCGCCGTTGGTGTAGTCCGGCAGTCTGTGGCAGGTCTTCAGCGACCAGGGCAGGTCGTCGCCGCTGTAGATCATCAGCCCGTGCCCCAGGCCGTGGAAGCACTGGTAATGGAGGAAGTCGTTTCGGGCCAGGACCGGGTTGCTGCAGAGCTTCTTCGCCTTGGCCAGGACGGCGGGCCGCGGGAGGCCCGCGAAGGCGAGCTGCATGACGCCGTGGTAGTAGCCCGAGTTGCACGTCATCGCGCCGTGCGAGAGCGCCACTCCGGCGTCGTTCTTGTAGTACGCCAGGCCGGCGTGGCCGACCCAGTGTGAGATCTGGTGGCAGTCGGCATGGACCCCCGGCATCGAGCGGTCGTCCGTGGCGAGCTGTGCGAGGGCCGTTTCGGGGCCTGCGTTGTAGGCCAGGTTCCCGAACGCCTGGCGGAAGCAGAACGGCTTGTTGTTCTTCTCGCAGTCGGCGATCGTCGTCTTGTCGGGCTTGAAGGGCCCGACCTGCCCGGAGCTCTTCGCCGCGTTGAAGACGTAGTCCGCGACCTGGGAGATCTGCGTGGCGGAGAGTCGCTTCTCGAAAGACGGCATCCCGTTGCCGCCCGCGCGTACCTGGCGGGCGACCGTCGACTCGTCCGGCTTGAGCTCGTCGAGGTTCGGGCCGACCTGTCCCTTCGCGCCGGCGGCCTCCAGCGTGTGGCAGCCCGCGCAGCCGGCCTTCGTGAAGACCTTCGCGCCGGGCAGGCGCGCGAGAGCGTCGTTCTTGGGCCGACCGCTGCCGCAACCCGCAGCCAGGACCGCGATTGCGAGGACGGCCCCGGCCGGTGCAAAGCGCAGCTTCATAGACGCGGGACCCCGCGGTTCTAGAGGACCGCGGCGCCCTTGAGGCAGCTGCGGACGTAGCGCTTCGGCACGATCCCCTTGCACGCTCCGGTGCGGCCCTCGGTGGAGCGGTTCAGGGCGCCGAGGATCGTCCCGATCCCCTCGTAGCAGCGCGGCTTCCAGGCGGCCGGGCTGGCGGTGCAGATCGAGACGGAGTCCTTGCTGCCCGCGTAGTTGTTCGCGTAGTCGCGCGACGCTCCGTAGATGCAGCCCGTCGCGTTCTTGCCGGCCTGCCGGCAGATCGCGACCGCCGCCGGGGCGTGATACGCGCTCGAGCCCGACGCGTCGCGGCCGTATGACTCGAAGCAGGTCTCGACCCAGCCCTTCTCCGCCTTGCGGCACCAAGCCGCGGTCTTCTTCCAGTTGAACCCGTCGAGGGTGAGGATGCGCGAGGTGACCTGCAGGTAGCAGTAGTACTTGTCCTGCTGGTTGACGATGTTGCACGGGTAGATCGGGTTCTTGGTGCTCAGGTAGCGCGAGACGCCCATCGTCGTGTCGAGGTTCTGCATGAAGACGCCGCCGGTGCACGAGATGCGGTCGAACTGGTTCTCGAGCTTGTGGCAGGTCTTCAGCGACCAGGGCAGGTCGTCGCCGCTATAGATCATCAGGCCGTGGCCCAGGCCGTGGACGCACTGGTAGAGCAGGAAGTCGTTCACGTTCAACTCGGGCGCGTTGCAGAGCCGCTGGGCCTTTGTGACGACCGCGCTCTTCGGGAGGCCCGCGAAGGCGAGCTGCATGACCCCGTGGTAGTAGCCCGAGTTACAGGTCATCGCGCCGTGGGAGAGCGCGGTGCCCGCATCGTTCTTGTAGTAGGCCAGGCCGGCGTGGCCGACCCAGTGCGTGATCTGGTGGCAGTCGGCGTGAACGCCCGGGATCGACTTGTCGTCCTTCGCCAGCAGGGCAAGGGTCTTCTCGGGACCTTCTTTGTACGCCATGTTCCCGAAGGCCTGGCGGAAGCAGAACGGCTTGTTGGTCTTCTCGCAGTCGGCGATCGTCGTGTTGTCGGGCTTGAACCCGACCACCGCGCCGGAGCTCTTGGCCGCGCTGGAGACGTAGGAGGCGACCTGGTCGATCTGCGTCCCGGAGAGGCGGCTGCCGAAAGAAGGCATGCCGTTTCCGCCGACGCGCACCTGGTGAGCCACGACCTCCTTATCGGGCTTCAGCTCGTCGAGGTTCGGGCCGACCTGGCCCTTCGCGTTCGCGGCCTTGAGCGTGTGGCAGCCGACGCAGCCGGCCGTCTTGAAGATGTGCGCGCCGGGCGACTTGGCGAGCTCGGCGTTCTGCGCGCTGCCGCTGCCGCCGCTGCTGCCGCAGCCCGCGGAGAGCAGCACGATTGCGAGGAGAGCCCCTCCCGATAGAAAGCGCAACTTCATAGACCCGGTACACAGATACGATAGCGCCATGGTGACCACAACGCGACCCGCGCTCGAAGCTGAGCGCCTGCGCGCCGATTTTCCGATCTTCGAGCAGAAGATCCACGGAAAGCCACTCGCATACCTGGATTCCGCGGTAACAGCGCAAAAGCCGCGCCAGATGCTCGATGCGATGCACACGTTCTACGAGACGTCCTACGCCAACGTGCACCGAGGCGTTTACACGCTCTCCGAGCGCGCGACGGCCGAGTTCGAGCGGGCGCGCGGCCTCGTCGCGGCTTTCGTGAACGCGCCGTCGCCGCGCGAGGTGATCTTCACCCGCCAGGCGACCGAGGCGCTCAACCTCGTCGCCTACTCGTGGGGGCTGAACAACCTCGGCCCGGGCGACCTCGCCGTCGTGACCGAGCTCGAGCACCACTCGAACTTCGTCCCATGGCAGTACATGGCGAAGCGGACCGGCGCCGGCTTCCGGATGATCCACATCAACGACGACGGCGAGCTCGATCTCGGCGATCTCGACGCGATCGCCGGCGAGGGGAAGGTGAAGGTCGTCGCAACGAACCTCGTCTCGAACGCGCTCGGGACGATCAACCCGGTCGAGAAGCTCACCGAGTGGGCCCACGAGCAGGGCGCGATCATGGTCGTGGACGGGGCGCAGGCCGCGCCGCACCATCCGGTCGACGTCCAGGCGCTCGACTGCGACTTCTTCGCCTTCTCGGCGCACAAGATGTGCGGCCCGTCCGGCGTCGGGGCGCTCTGGGGCCGGCGCGAGCTGCTCGAGGCGATGGAGCCGTTCAACCTCGGCGGCCACATGATCAGCAAGGTGCGCTTCGAGGAGACGACCTGGGGCGAGCTGCCGCACAAGTTCGAGGCGGGCACGTCGCCGATCGCGGAGGCCGTGGGCTTCGGGGCGGCGATCGAGTACCTGAACGAGATCGGGGTCGCGGCGATCGAGCACCACGAGCAGGAGCTCGCGGCGTATGCGCTCGAGCGGCTCGGCGAGGTCCCCGGGATCAAGCTCTACGGCCCCCCGCCGGAGCGCCGCGCCGGAATCGTCTCGTTCAACCTCGGCGAGATCCATCCGCACGACGTCGCGCAGATCCTCGACTCCGAGGGCATCGCGATCCGCGCCGGGCACCACTGCTGCCAGCCGCTGATGACGCGCCTCGGGGTGGCGGCGACGAACCGCGCGAGCTTCTACCTCTACACGATCCGCGAGGAGATCGACCGCCTCGTCGACGGCCTCTACAAGGTCCAGAAGATCCTGGGATAAGGCCGTGGACGATCTCTACAGAGAGGTAATCCTCGACCACTACAAGAACCCGCGCGGGCACGGGGTGATCGAGGACGCCGACGCGAGCGCGGAAGGGGTGAACCCGCTCTGCGGCGACGAGGTCTCGGTCTACGTCCAGTTCGCGGACGACGGCGAGACGATCGACGAGGTCAAGTTCTCCGGCCGCGGCTGCGCGATCAGCCAGGCGTCGACGTCGATGCTGATGGAGATGGTCAAGGGCAAGACCGCGCAGGAGATCGCCGGGCTGCCGAAGGAAGAGCTGCTCGAGGAGGTCGGCATCCCGCTGACGCCGATCCGGCTCAAGTGCGCATTGCTCGGGCTCGGCGTGCTGAAAGTGGCGCTCCATCGCGCGAAGGGAACCCCGCTGCCCGAGGAGTGGGCGGGGCTCGACGAGCTGGAACTGAAGTAGTGCCCTGGATCGAGGTCGCCCCGGTGGAGGACTTGCCGCCGGGATCGGTCAAGCTCGTGCACGCCGGGCAGATCACGGTCGGCGTGTACAACCTCGACGGCGAGTACTGCGCGATCGAGGACCGCTGCTCCCATGACGACGGGCCGCTCTGTGAGGGCGAGTTCGATGTCGAGGAGGGCTACGCCGTCTGCCCGCGCCACGGCGCGCACATCGACATTCGGAGCGGGAGGCCGCTGACACTGCCGGCGGTGCTGCCGGTCGAGACATTCCCGACGCGGGTCGAGAACGGCGTGGTCGAGGTAGACCTCTCCTAGTGCTGGACGACCGGGCTCGTGCCGTGCTCGCGCGCCTCGAGGAGGAGGACCGGCGCGAGCGCGAGGAGGGCGTCGCGCGGGAGCTGCGCGCGCGTCAGGTTGCGCGGACGACCGGCGAGTTCCTGTTCGCGCTCGTCGCGCCGCAGACCGATTGCGAGGTGCTCGAGATCGGTGGCTCGCGCGGCTACTCGACGATCTGGCTCGCGGCGGGCGTGCGCCACCTCGGCGGGCGCGTGCTCTCGCTCGAGCACGACCCGGCCAAGGTCGAGGCCTGGCGGGCGAACATCGCCGAGGCCGGGCTCGAGCAGTGGGCCGAGCTCGTGCCCGGCGACGCGTTCGAGACGCTGCCCGGGATCGACGACGTGTTCGACCTGGTCTTCATCGACGCCGAGAAGGAGCAGTACGAGCGGCTGTTCGAGCTCGCGCGCGACAAGGTCGAGCCGGGCGGGCTGTTCGTCGCGGACAACGTGCTCTCGCACGCCGACGCACTCGCCGCCTACTCGCAGGCGCGCCAGGCCGATCCGACCCTCCAGAGCGTGACCGTCCCGCTCGACCGCGGCCTCGAGCTTTCCGTGGTCCTGTCCGACCGCTAGCATGCGCGATACCGCGGAAAGGAGGTGGTCCGATAGTGAAATCTTCAAGTACGGGCAGTGGAGGTACCAGCGGGTAGAGGTGCGTCCCCGAGACCTACGGGGAAACGCCTAGCCAGCGTAGGGGGCTCGCGACCTCGCGCCGCCGGCAGCTGCAGACGCCGGCAGGAAGCGCCTCTACCAATCAGACGCTGGTAACCGGAATGGGGGCCGTCTTCGGGCGGCCCTCTTCTTTTGGCCTACGCCGCGCGGCGAAGCTGTTCGTCGAGCGGCACGAGCGGCATTGCGAAGGTCTGGACGGCGTCGTCGTTCGAGACCACGTTGTCGCCGAGCTCCAGCATCGTCAGCAGGTCGCGCGTCAACGGGATGTTCCCGGGCAGGCGCTCGGTGACCAGCGCGTTCGCGCGCATGAAGCCGACCGGCACGTGGATGGTCGGGCGGCGGCGGATCCGCAGGGCTTGCTTGAGCCGCTCCCAGAACTCGTTCCAGGTGACGGCGTCCGGCCCGCCGAGCTCGAACACGTGGCCCGCAGCCTCCGGCTTGTCGATCGACGCCGCGAAGTAGTCAGCGACGTCGTCGACCCAGACCGGCTGGATCCGCTGCCGGCCCGACCCGATCACCGGCGTCACCGGTGCGACGCGGGCGAGGCGGCGGAAGGTCGGCAGGATCCCGCCGTCGCGGCCGAAGATGAAGCTCGGCCGGAAGATCACGTACTCGAGGCCGGAAGCCTGCAACGTCTGCTCTTGCACCCACTTCGCGTGGTAGTAGGGGACGAGGTCCTCGGTCTCCTCGGTCGTGCCGAGCGCGCTCATCAGGACGAAGCGGCGGACACCGGCATCCTTCGAGGCGGCGACGAGGTCGGCTGTCCCCTGCTCCATCACGCGCCGGAACTCGTCCTCGCGCCCCTGCCGGATTGCGACGAGGTGGACGACGGCGTCGCAGCCCTCGACCGCGCGCCGGAGTGCGTCCGGAGTGGTCATGTCGCCCTGCACGAGGTCGCAGCCCCACGCGGCGAGCGTCTGGGCCGAGCGGCTCGTCGGATCACGCACGAGACAGCGGACGGGCTTGTCCTGGCTGCGCAGGGCGTGGACGACCTTCGGCCCGACGAAGCCCGTCCCACCAGTGCACAGAATCACGGCTCGATTCTAGGCTTCATACCCACCTGGAGCAGGGCGCCGCGCGTTAGCGTTGACGCATGGCCGACGAATACGGCACCAACGTGTACGAGGCGGACCTTCCGGAGGCATGGGAAGGGATTCGCGGCCGGCGGCTCATCCGCGAGGAAGGACGACCACTCTCGGGGGCGGTGTGGGAGTTGCCGCCCGGGTCGCGTGGCGTCGACTACCACTTCCATCACGGCACGGAGGAGTTCTTGGTCGTGCTGCGCGGAACGGCGACGCTGCGAACGCCTGAGGGCGAGCGCGAGCTGCCCGAGGGGTCGGTCGCGCACTTCTCGCCCGGTCCGGACGGGGCGCATACCGTGATGAATCTGAGCGAGCGCCCGATGCGCTACCTGATGATCGCGGCACACGCGTCTCCGGACATCGTCGAGTACCCGGACAAGGGCGAGTTCGCTGCCGGCGCGAAGTCGCTGTCGCAGCGCGGCGAGCCGTTCTTCGTTCGCCTTCCGATGCCGGAGGAGTGACGCGCCGGTAGCATCGCCGTCGTGGCCAAGGAGGTCATCAGCACCTCCGAGGCGCCTGGAGGATTCGCAGGCTACAGCCAGGCGATCCGAGCGAACGGGATGGTGTTCGTGTCGGGCCAAGGCCCGTTCGATCCAGTGACGGGAGAGGTTGTCGGGGAGACGATCGAGGAACAGACGCGGCAGTGCCTGCGGAACGTGGAAGCGATCCTGAAGGCAGCCGGATCCACGATGGACGACGTCGTCCAGGCCACGTTCATCCTCCTCGACGAATCGGACTTCGCCGGAATGAACGAGGAATGGAATCGCTGGTTCCCGACGAGCCCGCCTGCGCGACAAGGGGCAAAGCTCCCGATCAGCCCGAAGGGCATGCGAATCTCGATCGCAGCCATCGCCGTCTCATAGCGCACGGGCGACCAGTCAGCTCGGCCGAAATCAGTTCTCCACCGTCTTCGGGTCGAATGCACCCGGAGCGGCGTAATCTCAACGCGGTGTCCGTGCTCGGGAATGACGCGTGCCCAAACAGTACGCCTCACTGAAGGCGTTCTGCGAGCGCTGAACGCGACGAGGAGCGACCGATACCGAAGGTCCGGTTTCTCGAACGCTTCAAAAGCGTCGGATGCGCGGTCCGAGCGGAGGCAGCGGGTGTCAGCTAGCTTCGACCAATGTTGCGTGACGTTCTCCGGCCGGATCAGGACGCGTTCGGACATCTGCTGACCGACCTGGCTGCTGGGCGTCGGGTGAGCGAGGTCGTCGAACGCGATGACGGATGCATCTTCACGGGCGACCCGTCCTACTACCTCGCACCGTTCCGGCGTTGGTGGCCGCAGGAGCGGCGTGCGATGCGCTTCGTGCGTGGTCGCGTCCTGGACGTCGGTTGCGGCGCGGGCCGGGTCAGCCTCGAACTGCAGCGACGTGGCTTGGACGTGGTCGGGATCGATGTCTCTCCCCTTGCGATTCGGCTCGCTCGAGAACGTGGTGCCGCCGACGTGCGCGTCGGGACACTCGATACTGCCCTCGAGGCAGACGAGCGGTTCGACACGATCCTGCTCCTCGGGAACAACCTTGGCTTGTTGAGCGGCGAACAGCAGGGCCGACCACTACTCCGGAAGCTCGCACGTCTCTCGACCGCAAAGGGGCGAGTCCTTGCCGGCTCGTACGACCCGTATGACGGCGCCTCGGCGCTCGCTCAGCGCTACCAGGCACGCAACCGCGACCGCGGCAGGATGGGCGGCGTCGAACGTCTCCGCATCCGTTATCGCCAGTATGCAACCCCCTGGTATGACGTGCTATTCGCCGCACGCGACGAGGTCAGGCAACTTGCCAAAGGAAGCGGTTGGACCGTCGGGCAGTTCATCGACGAGGGCGCCGGCTACGTCGCCGTTCTCAAACTCGCCCCAGGCTCTTGAGCCCCTGTCGGACGAGCGCTCGGCCGCCTGGGCCAGCGTGCGGGAATGTCACCAGAGCGTCAGGCGACAGTTCTGCTACCGCTGCGCCACGTCGGTCATCATGAATCGCGCATGAACAAGCCGCGCATCTTCCTCGGGTCGTCAGGCAAGCAGGCCAAGCTGCTCCAGGCGATTGCGCGCGGGCTCAAGGACATCGCCGACGTCGAGCCCTGGACCACCACGTTCAACCCCGGACGATCCACCCTCGACCGGCTCGTCGAGCTCTCTCAGGAGGTCGATTTCGCGGCATTCGTGTTCGCCCAGGACGACTGGACCGCAGCGGATGCATCCGAGTCCGGCCAGGCGTCGCCGCGCGACAACGTGGTGTTCGAGGCCGGGCTGTTCGGTGGCGCGCTTGGCATCCGGCGCACGTTCATCCTCCACGCCACGGGTTCGAAGCTGCCGACCGACCTGCTCGGGCTGACCTCCGTCCGCTACGACCCGGCCACGACCGCCTCAGAGGTTCGCGCGATCAACCAGAAGCTCCGCAACGCGATCGAGTCCGAAGGCCGCCGCGGCCCCGTCGAGGGCCTCTGGTGGCAACTCTCGCTCACCGTGCGGAGCGAGGAAGAACCGTCGGCGGTGAGCCTCCTGCGCATCTCGCGGGACCGCGACGGTGACCTCAACGTGACCGGCCGCTCCTGGCAGGAGAACGGCACCCTGTCGGCGCGCTATTGGAGCGAGGCTGCGAAAGAGCGCAAGGAACCGGCCGGCATCCTCTACTTCTGGAAGGGCGAGCGCCCCCTGGACGCGAATGCCCCGCAGCTCGAGGGCACTGGTGAGATGAGGTTGGAGACCACCGACCGCGCCACTGGATACTGGACGACACGTTCGGATCACGACACCGGGCCGAATGCCCGAACCGCCGGCGTCTACCAGCGAGCCGACCCCGCAGACCTCCAGGTGCTCGACGGCGGGAGCGAAGAGGAGCGGGCGGAGCTCATCGCGCGGCGCCTCCGGGAGTGGAGGTCGGCCGCGAACACGTTCTGAGCACTCGCGATGGGCGACCAGGGCTGACCCGATCGTGCGGTCGGGCGGACGCTACCTGCGCTCTCCGTCAGAGAGCTCGGAAATCGCCTCTCGACAGGCTCAGGTTCCGCAGCTACGCCAACCGCGACCCGGCGCTGGCATGGGCCAGACCGTATGGACTGCCCGGCGCCTCGCTCGTAAGTTGGCGCGGGTTGCCGTCGGGGTTGGCCCGGCGGTAGAGCCGCAATTACGGGAGGCGCCGGTTATGGACGAAGGTAGCTGGGTCGGACTTGATGTGCACGCTCGCTCGGTGGTCGCGGGTGTGATCGATCGGGAGAGCGGTGAGCTGCGGTCGCTGCGGCTGCCGCCGGGGTGTGAGGCGACGGTTGCCTGGCTGACGACGCTGCCGGCGCCGGTTCGGGTCGTGTACGAGGCGGGGCCGACTGGGTACGGGCTCGCGCGTGCGTGTGCCGGGGCGGGGATCAGCTGCGTTGTCGCGGCGCCGTCGCGGATCCGGGCGGCAGCCGATCGGGTCAAGACCGACCGGCGGGACGCCGAGCGGCTGGCGAGGCTGCTTCGGCTGGGTGAGATCACCGCGGTACGGGTGCCCGAGCCGGACGAGGAGGCCGCGCGTGATCTGGTCCGCGCCCGCGAGGACGCTCGCGGCGATCTGATGCGGGCCCGCCACCGGCTCTCGAAGCTGCTCCTCCGCCATGGCGCGGTCTACGACGCGACCGCCTGGACGCGGGCGCACGACGCCTGGCTTCGCCGGCAGCGGTTCCAAAGCGGGCCGCTCGCAATCGTGTTCGACGAGTGCTACGGCCGGGTGCTCGACGCGAAGACCAGGAGGGATGCGCTCGACGAGGCGATCGCCGAGCTCGCCGCTTCCCAGCCGTACGTCGATGTCGTCGGCAGGCTCGTCTGTCTGCGCGGCGTCTCCACGCTGACGGCGTTCGCGTTGACCGTCGAGCTCGGCGACTGGAGCAGGTTCCGCCCCGAGTCGCTCGGGCCGTTCCTCGGCCTCACCCCCAGCGAGCACTCAAGCGGGGAGCGGCGCCGCCAAGGCGCGATCAGCAAGACCGGCAACACGAACGCGCGCCGGCTCCTGATCGAGGCCGCCTGGCACCAACGCCGCCCGCCTCGTCTGAGCGTCACGCTGGAACGCAGACGCCACGGCAAGCCGGCCGCCGTGCAAGCCCAGGCCGATCGAAGCGCCCGCCGACTCCACGGACGCTGGCATGCGCTCGAGGGCCGAGGCAAGCCCCGCTCGATCGTCGTGGTCGCCGTCGCCCGCGAGCTCGCCGGACACTGCTGGGCGCTCGCGACGATGGAGTAGCCGCCACAGCAACGGCTCGGCGAGGAGAGCGCACCGGCGCAACGACGCGAGGAGCGACCCGAGAGAACACTGTGAGCAGCCCACAACGGGGCCACGCTCGACGCCAGAGAACGGCACCGCTCCTCACCATCGCACACCGGTCATGCGGCACCAACCCGCGCATATGAGTCGCGACACAGACGTCGACGACAGCCGATGCGCTCCCCCCGCCGACCCAAACCCCGCAACAGCGGGGCGACTAAACCCCTGCGCGGTTGACAGCCCGCACTCCATATGAGTGTTCCGGAATGACCCCTGAGAATGACCCTGACAGCGCATCAGTCGGCGTTGGGCGGTTCGTCCAGCTGACGATCCTGAGGGTGCGGCAACTCGAGCTGCGTCATGATGCGCTGCGATGGGTGAGCCGTTCTTCACGCGACCGGGCAAGGGTGAACGGATCGGGCGGCGCGGATACCGCGTCCTCGCGGAGCTGCCGCAGATCGAGGCGCTCGAGCTCTCGTTCGGGCCGGACTTCGAGGGCGTCGACCCGCACATGCACGCCGACCACACCGACTCGTTCTACGTGCTCGAGGGCGAGTTCGAGTTCCTCCACGATGGCGAGTGGCGCCGCGTCGAGCCCGGCACGTTCCTCTCGGTGCCCCCGAACGTCGAGCACGGCTTCCGCCCCTGCGGCGTGGGGCCTGTCCGCGTCCTCAACTTCCACACGCCGAACGCCGGCTTCATCGCGCAACTGCGAGAAGGCTAGGTCCAGGCGATAGCGCTCTCGCCTGGCCAGCGTCCTCTCACCTGAGAGTTGAGGCACTGGGCCAGCACCACGACGCGCTCAGACTCGCCGAGACGGCGGCCTACCGCGAGGAGCGCTCGACGCCGAGGCTGCGCAGGGAGCGCTCGAACTCCGGGACCTGTCCCTGGATGCGTTCGAAGTCCGGCTCGGAGAGAGCGAGGAGCTTCATGGGCGTCCGGGCGACGACCGTGGCGGTTCGTTTTCCCGCTGTCAGCAGAAGTCCGATCTCGCCGAACGTGTCGCCTGGGCCGAGCGCCACGGGTAACGGGCCGCCGGCACCGATGACTTCCGCCTCGCCCGCTTCGATCAGGTAGACGGTGCTTCCTGACTCGTCGACCGTGACGACTTCTGTGCCCGCGTCGACCTCCGCCTCGCCCATCGCTTCCGCGAGCTCCTCGAGCTCGGCAGTGGGGAGGTCGGCGAACAGAGGTGCGCTCGCGATCCTTGCCGTATCGATGACGAGAGCCGGCGGGATGGGGTGGTTAGACACAAACATCTCGGCGGGGTCGTGCGTGGCTCTGATCTTGCGAAGCCGCTGGAAGGTGTAAGTCTTCAGCGGGTAGAGCCGCGCGCCCCCGACCTGCCGCTCGGCGAAGTTGAAATACGTCCGCGCCGACTCCCAGGGGGCTAGCGCGGCCTTGACTCGGTCGACCGCCTCATGGACAGCGGCGGCGATCTCGGGGTTCGGCGCCATCCCGACGGCGAACATCACGTATCCGGCATCGAGCGTGCCGACCGCGCCGTGGTGTTCAGCCGAACTGGCCATTGCCCCGCCGAGCTGTCGTATCTCGAGCGAGATCAGCGGTGGGACGGCGTTCTGGACGAACGCGTCGATTGCCTCGTCGGGCAAGCGCTCGAGGAACAGCCCGTCGCCGACGCCCGGGACGGGGTGGGGCGGGTCCATATGCAGGTGTTGAAGAGCAGTTGGCGCCACGGCGGCGAAGGTGTCCATCGCCGGATCGAGCTCTCTCAGCTGCGCGACCAGCGCGTTGCCGTCGGCCTCCGAGCCGACGAAGACCGCCTCGACGATCACGAAGCTCTGGCCGCGCATCGGCTCCGGAACGTCCGGAAGGGGTGGAAAATGAAGGATCCGGCCGACCGACGTGACCTCGTGCGGCACCGTCTCGGCCCATTCGCGCCAGGAACGCAACACCTCGCCTGCCCGCTCGAGGGGCCAGAACATCGCGCCGGCGTATAGCTCGGGCATGGGATACAGCTCAAGCTCGATCGCCGTGACGACGCCGAAGCTGCCGCCGCCACCCCGGACGGCCCAGAACAGATCGGGCTCGTTCTCACTGTCCAGCCGCACAAGCTTTCCCTCGGAAGTCACGAGCTCGACCGCGGTGACGCTGTTGGCGGCGAGCCCTCGGCTCCGCGCCAGCCAGCCCATGCCGCCTCCGAGTGTGTAGCCGACTACGCCGACGTCGGGAGAGGAACCGTGGAGGACGACGAAGCCCTGTTCGGCGGCAGGCACGACAACGTCCTCCCAGAGCGCTCCAGCCTGGATGCGCGCCCGAGCCGCGCCGGCGTCGATCTCTACACCACGCAAACGCGATGTCTTCACGAGGATCGTGCCGTCCAGCACTGCGAGCGCGGACGCTCCGTGGCCGGTTCCCTGTGGGGCGATCCGAAGGCCGTGTTCACCCGCGAACTCGACGACCTTGACGACGTCCTCGACGGACTCGACCAGTGCGACCGCGAACGGCCTCTGATCAACCGCGAGGTTCCACGCCCGACGAGCGTCGTCCCACTCGGGGTCGCCTGGAAGCACGAGGCCGCCGGTGAGCCGGCCCCGCAGGGCGTGGAGATCGCCCGTCCCGACGCGATCGGCGAGAGCAGGGGAACGAGCGCCGTCGGTCATGAGCGGCATGCTACTTCCTCGACGTTTTCGGCTCTCACGGCCCGTCGGTGTGCCGCGCTCCACGCATTCAGTCGCTATTACTGCACGCGACTCGGCTGGTCGCGTCGTAGCAAGCTGGCAACGCACACCGCAGGGATAAGCGCGCTCGCCTGGGCCAGCGTGCGCGAATGTACCCGAGAGAGTGAGCTTGGGACGGACCCGTTGTGGCGCCGGAGTCGTAATCTCAATGTGGTGGCGAGAGGAATCATTGTGCTGAGTGTGGTGTGCCTGCTGGGCGCAGCGCTGAGAGGCTCGGCTCAGGCGTCTGGGCGTAGAGGGCATTGCGGTCCGGCTCTGTGCTTCCGCGCCGAGAGGGGCTGGTTCGGCTCAGTCGGGCCTGGGGTCGTGAACGCACGCCCCGCCGCCTGGGTCCTTTTCGGCAACTTCTGGTTCCCGGCCGATGCGGCAGGAAACGAAGGAGGTCCCTCTGTTCCGCCAGGCAAGGTGCTCATCGCGCTCGGGGACTGGCCGGTCGTGCGGCCGTATGACCGCTGGCCTCGCGTTCGTCGGCTTCGTCTTCCACGCGACGCGACGGCAAAGCGCGTGCTCCGATGGCACGTTCGTTTCGCGGGTCGGGCCGTTTTTCTCACGGTTCGCTTCGGCTCCGCACCGACCCGGCAAATGCGAACCCTCGCGAACGCGAAGCTAATGGCGGTCTACCGCAAGCAGCGGTAGTCACAGGAGTGCGGCGACGACAGGACGGTCCGTCTGGGCCAGCGTTCCCCAATGACGCCAGAGTGCCCGTCCCGCAGTTCACAAGAACCGTCGCACCTCTTGTCGGCTTCTGACTCAAAGGCGACGTGTGCCTCGACCCAGGACGTAGCGAGGCTCGCCGGCCATTTGCGCGACTAGGATCGCGACGGCGTGAACGCTGAGACGGAGCACCTGCGCGCCCGAGCCCGTCAGGTGCTGGAAGCTACGACGAGCCGGATTCCGATCCGAGCTGCGTTGTTGGCAGGCTCGGCAGGTCGCGGCAATGCTGATCGCTTCTCAGACCTCGATCTCCTCTTCTACGTCGATGAGGTGCCGACAAACGAGGCGATCGCCGAGGTTAGGAGAGCTGTAGGAGGCATCGAGCCTCTGAAGCGTCACGAGCCAACCGATTACTGGAATGGTGAGGAGTTCCGGCTAGACGGCATCCGAACAGAGGTCAGCTTCACGACCGTCGAACACACCGAGGGTGAGCTAGACGAGCTGCTCATTCAGCTGGTCGACGTTGCCTCGCCACGCCAGAAGGTCCTCTCTGGCATCGCCGAGGGCCTGCCCCTCTCTGGCCAAGCGCTCATCGGGCGCTGGAAGACGCGGCTACGCGAGTACCCGGAGCCGTTCCGGCGAGAGATGATCCGACGCCACTGGAACTTCTTTCCGCTCTGGTATTACGGAGAGGCGATGGCTCGCCGCGACAGCGAGCTGTGGCGACTGGACGTGCTGCTCGATGACGCCTTCAACCTGCTCGGAGTTTTGGCTGGTCTCAACCGCCTCTACTTTGCACGGTTCGAACTCAAGCGGATGCGCGACTTCGTAGCCAAGATGGAACTTGCGCCGCCTTCTTTGGCGGACCGAATCGAGGGACTCTTCAGCCTGGCGCCGCAAGAGGCGGCAGAAGGTCTGGGCGCGCTCGTTGAAGAGACGCGGGCACTCGTGAGCGGCGAACTACCCGACCTCGAACTCCTGCTTCCCTTTCCACCGGGAACGCGCCAGGAACCGTGGTCGCGCGAGTGACGCTTCCTCCCAAAACATGCCCTCAGCCGGCTTGTAGGGCGATGACCCGGCCTCTCGCCTGGGCCAGCGTGCGCGAATGTCCCCTGACCGAACCGCTCGCCGTGCGAACGTCTAGCCTGGGATAAAGAAAGGCTGGCTGCTAAACCCTCCTTTCACTGTGGATGCACGAGAACGAGCGATCGAATCTCTGTACCGCGAGAGGTACGTGCGGTTCCGGAACACGCTTGCAACCATCACCGGCAGCTACGACAGCGCTCGCGATGTCGTACAGGAGGCATTTCTCCGGGCTCTCAAGCAGCGGCGCTCGCTCCGCGACGAGCAGGCCTTGGAGCTGTGGGTGTGGCGGATCGCGCTCAGGACGGCTTATGAGTCACGCCGGAACGGGTCGGCGCCCGAACGGCCGCCCGAAGAAGGCATCGAACCGATGCCGGTCGAGGCGGAGCGCGATCCTGCGCTCGCCGATGCTCTTCGGCGGTTGCCCGGGCGCCGGCGACTGATCGTTTTCCTCCGCTACTACGCCGATCTCAGCTACACGCAGATCGCGGAACTCTGTGAGGTCAGCGAGGGAACGGTCGCTGCGACGATCGCGCAAGCGCGGGCCCAGCTCGCGGAGACGCTTCGAAAGGATCAGGTGACGGCATGACCGCAGCAATCGATCTTCTGGAAGAACGTCTCAACGCACTTGCAAATCTGGAGGACGACTCGGACTGGCGGGCTGTCCGGAAGAAGCGGCGCGGGCCGCAAAGGCCGGCCTTCGCTGTCGGCGGGCAGGTCTCAGGGTTCCGGCTGGCGTCCCGTCCACGACTGCTCGTCTTTGCCGTGCTCGTCCTTGCCCTGCTCGCAGGTCCTGCGTATGCGATCGGGCGCGCGGTCGAGGGCTGGGTCGGTGGTGAGCCTGCGCCTCCGTCGATTGTCCACAACTTTGGCTCCTACACGCCACAGCTCGGCTTCAATCCCGAACCGGGAAAGGCGGTGCGAGTCGCCTCCGACGGCTCTGCTGCTCTCTACGCAACACCGAACGCCCAAGGCAGCTACTGCGTCGCGACGGATACTCCGGACGGAGGAATCTGCATCCAGCCGAAGGTCGCGGCCGAGCCACTGATCGCCGGGATCATGCCGAACAAGACGCTGCTCGTCGCCGGTCGCGTCCGCGATCCGAGCGCCGTGGCGATCGCCTTCACCGATCCTGACGGCGCGACAGTCACCCGTCGGATTGGCGCGGGAGGATTCTTCCTCGCTGCCCTTGCTGCGACAGAGCCGAAAGAAGGTGGGCTGCCGTATCCCTGCAAGAACGGTGCCTGGACGACGACTTTTCGCGCGTTCGGGGCCAATGGTGGAGAGTTGGCGAGCGCGCGGATCACGCTCGCCAGCAGGCCAACGAGCCGTTGGTACTCGTGCGGCTGGGCCGACGGCCCGCACAGCTAGGCGCCAACCGCCGAACAGCACTGTCGCTGGAAGCCCTCATCGGTGACGTGGGCTGGGCGAGCGTCCCTCTCGCCCGACGCTGGTCGTTAGCGGGGTCGGGCGCTAGGTGAAGTTCTGCCAGTAACGGCTCGGCGTGGGGCCCTGCTGGCCCTGGTACTTCGAGCCGAGCTCGTCCGCGCCGTAGGGCCGCTCGGCCGGCTCGGTCAGCTGGACGAACGAGAGCTGGCCGATCTTCATCCCGTAGTAGATCGTGATCGGGAGGTTGGCGACGTTCGAGAGCTCGAGCGTCACGTGGCCGTCCCAGCCTGGGTCGATGAAGCCCGCCGTCGAATGGATCAGCAGGCCCAGCCGGCCTAGCGAGCTCTTGCCTTCCAGGCGGGCCACCAGGTCGTCCGGGAGCTGGATCCGCTCGAGGGTCGAGCCGAGCACGAACTCGCCCGGATGCAGGATGAAGGCGCGGTCGCCGTCGATCTCGACGAGCTCGGTCAGGTCTTCCTGCTGCTGCTTGACGTCGATGTACGGGTAGCGCGCGTTGTGGAAGACGCGGAAGAGCCGGTCGACCCGGACGTCGACGCTCGACGGCTGGATCAGCGACTCGTCCAAGGGATCGATCCCGATGCGGCCCTCCTCGAGCAGGCGGCGGATCGTCCGGTCGGAGAGGACCACGCGCGGAGTTTACGGCCGTCGTATGCTCTTGCTCCTTTCGATGGCAGAGCTCGATCGGAACGAACGTCTTCGCGAGCGGAGGCGTGCCCGCCGGCGGCGCCAGGTTCGGATCAGGCGGACGGTCGCGATCGCAATCCTGCTCGCGCTTGTCGCGGGGATCGCACTGGGAGCGAAGGCGGTCGGCGGGAACCACAAGGCGGCGCAGGCGAAGCCGTCGGCGCTTGGGCCTCCGCTGCGCCGCCGCAAGCCCGCGCTGCCTCGGCACATCCCGCCGCCCGACCACGTGCGCGGCGTCCACGTCACGATGGCGCTCGCGTCGCTACCCGGAAAGCTCCAGCAGTACCTCGCGATCCCGGGCCTGAACGCGCTCGAGCTCGACGTCAAGGACGAGAACGGCCGCGTCGGGTTCGTCCCGCAGAGCGTCCCGCTCGCGAGCCGGATCGGCGCCTCCGGCCCGTACTACAAGGCGAAAGCGGGTCGTACGCCTGGTCCACGCGCACGGCATCTACCTGATCGGCCGCGTCGTCACCTTCGAGGACCCGGTGCTCTCGGAGAAGCGGCCGGACATGGCCGTGCACAACAGCGACGGCTCCGTCTGGCACAACAACTCGGGACTCGGCTGGACGAACCCGTACGACCGGCGCGTCTGGCGCTACGACGTCGACGTCGCGGCCGCCGCGGCGAAGGCCGGCTTCGACGAGATCCAGTTCGACTACGTCCGGTTCCCGAGCGACGGCGACCTCTCGCTGATCCGCTACCCCGGGGCGCATCCGCAGGCGATGAAGTGGACGATCCCGGCCTTCGCGCAGTACGCGTCCAGCCGGCTCCACCCGCTCGGCGTGCGCGACTCGGTCGACGTCTTCGGCCTCTCCGCGACGCGCGATCTCGGGATCGGCCAGCTGCCGCGCCGGATCTCGCGCTACGTCGATGCCGTCTACCCGATGGCCTACCCGTCGCACTACAACCCCGGCGAGTACGGGATCGCCGTGCCGGACGACGCGCCCGGGATCACGGTGTCGCGCTCGCTCGCGGACTTCCGGCGCGCGCTCGAGGGCCGCAAGACGCGCCTCGTGCCGTGGCTCCAGGACTTCTCGCTCGGCCGGACGTACACGCTGACCGACGTCCAGCAGCAGATCGCCGCGGCCCGCGCCCACGGCACGCAGGGCTTCCTGCTGTGGAACCCGCTCGGGGTCTACACGCCGGGCGCGCTGACGCCGTAATTGGCGTCAGCTAATGTCATGTCTATGGCGATGACGCGGACGATCGAGTTGCGGACGGACATCCCCGGGCCACGCTCCAGGGAGATCCTCGAGCGCAAGGCACGCGTCGTCGCAGGCCCGCTCTCGGTCTTCCTGCCCGTCGTCGTCGAGGAGGCACATGGCGCGACGCTGACCGACGTCGACGGCAACACCTTCATCGACTTCACCGGCGGGGTCGGCTGCCTCAACGTCGGCCATTCGAACCCGCAGGTCGTCGCCGCGGCGCAGGAGCAGATGGCGCGCTTCTCCCACACCGACTTCACGATCGTCCCGTACGAGGTCTACATCACGCTTGCCGAGCGGCTCTGCGAGCTGGCCCCTGTGCGCAAGCCGGCCAAGGCCGCCTTCTTCAACGCGGGCGCCGAGGCCGTGGAGAACGCGATCAAGTTCGCCCGCTCGTACACCGGCCGGCCGGCGGTCGTCGCGTTCGAGGGCGGCTTCCACGGCCGGACGATGCTCGCGCTCAGCCTCACGTCGAAGACGCACCCGTACAAGGCGGGGCTCGGGCCGTTCGCGCCGGAGGTCTACCGCGTGCCGTTCCCGAACGAGTACCGCGGGCCGAGCGCGGCCGAGGCGCTGGAGGCGCTGGAACGCGCGCTCGTCACCCAGGTCGCGGCCGAGACGGTCGCGGCAATCGTGCTCGAGCCGGTGCAGGGCGAGGGTGGGTTCATCGTCGCGCCGCCGGAGTTCGTCGAGGGCGTGCGCCGGCTCTGCGACGAGCACGGGATCGTGATGGTCGCGGACGAGGTGCAGACCGGCTTCGGGCGCACCGGCCGGATGTGGGGGATCGAGCACTCCGGCGTCGAGCCCGACCTGATCACGATCGCGAAGTCGATCGCCGCGGGGCTGCCGCTCTCCGGCGTGATCGGAACGGCCGAGATCATGGACGCGCCCGGCGATTCGGCGATCGGCGGCACGTACGTCGGCAACCCGGTCGCCCAGGCGGCTGCGCTCGCAGTGCTCGACGTCTTCGCGGAGGAGAGCGTGGTCGCGCGCGCGGAGACGGTCGGCCAGACGATCCGTTCGCGGATGCTCTCGTGGCAGGAGCGCTGGCCGCAGATCGGCGACGTCCGCGGCCTCGGGGCGATGCTCGCGATCGAGCTCGTCTCCGACCGCGACTCGAAAGCGCCCGACGCCGACCTGGCGAGCCGCATCGTCGAGGAAGCGGCCGCACGCGGCCTGTTGCTGCTCAAGTCCGGCATCTACTCGAACTGCATTCGCGTGCTGACGCCGCTTGTGATCTCTGACGCAGAACTTGACGAGGCGCTCGAGGTCTGGGAGAGCGCCCTCGACGCTTCCCTGGCTTAGCACGCCGCAGGACGGGCAAACTTCACGCCGTGGTCGGGGAACTGATCGCGGATCGATACGAGCTGGAGGAAGTCGTCGGCACCGGCGGAATGTCGAGCGTCTACCGGGCGCACGACCGGATGCTCGAGCGCGACGTCGCGCTGAAGATGCTGCACGAGCAGTTCGGCGACGACGGCGACCATGTCGAGCGCTTCCGGCGCGAGGCCCGGGCGGTCGCGAAGCTCTCCCATCCGAACATCGTCACCGTGATCGACCGCGGTGAGCAGAACGGCCGCCAGTTCATCGTCTTTGAGTACGTCTCCGGCGAGAACCTGAAGAGCCTGATCGAGCGGGAGGCGCCGCTGCCCGAGCGGGACGCCGTGCGGATCGCGCTCGAGGTCGCCCGCGCGCTCGCGTTCGCGCACGAGCACGGCCTCGTCCACCGCGACGTCAAGCCGCAGAACGTGCTCCTGACCGAGGACGGCCAGGCGAAGGTGACCGACTTCGGGATCGCGCGCTCGCTCGACCGCGACGTGCGCGGCGGCCTGACCCAGACCGGCACCGTGATGGGCACGAGCGACTACATCGCGCCCGAGCAGGCGCGCGGCTCGAAGGCGAGCGTCGGCACCGACGTCTACTCGCTCGGGGTCGTCCTCTACGAGCTGCTCACCGCTGAGCTGCCGTTCAGCGGCGAGAACTTCGTGGCGGTCGCGATGCGCCACATCAACGACCCGGTTCCCAGCGTGCGCGAAAGGCGGCCGGACGTGTCGCCGCGCCTCGACGCCGCCATCCAGCGGGCGATGGCGAAGGACCCGCGCCGGCGCTTCCCGTCGATGGAGGCGTTCGGCAAGGAGCTCGAGGCCTGCCTCGCCGAGCCGGACGCGAACGGCGCAGGGCCGGCGGCCGAGACGCTCGTCGTCGCTCCGCAGAAGCGCCGCCGCCAGCCTCGCCCGCCCGCCGACCGGCCGACGGTCTGGCCGCTGATCCTGCTGCTGGCAGGGCTCGCGGTGCTGGCCGGGATCTTCGCGGCCGTGTTCGCGTTCACCGGTTCCACGCCGACGAGCATCATCAACAAGGCCGTCGGCAGGAAGGCCTCCGCGAAGCCGGTGCATCTGCTGGGAGTCGCGTCGTACGACCCGCAGGGCGACAACCACGTCGAGCATCCCGAGGCCGTCGCCAGGGCGGCCGACGGTAACGCCGACGACCTACTGGGAGACCGAGCACTACAGCGGCTGCGCTGAACAAGAGCGGCGTCGGCGTGCGTGCTCGACGCGGGCCGAGCGCGCAAGCTCTCGCAGGTCGTCGGTCACCACCGACACGCGTGGTTACACGGCCCGAGATCGAGGCGGGACCCGTCTCGGCAGCGGCCCGTTCAGCCTCGGTCTCCGGCTCGCAGGTGGTGAACGGCAAAGCCGTCTTCAAGCTCCACGGCGCGGCCGCGCGCTACTACGTCGTCTGGATCACCGACCTCGGCCCGAACGACTCCGTGCACGTCAATGAAGTGACTGCCAAGAGCGGCTGAGCGACAATCCGGGCATGACCTGTGCCTCTTGCGGAGCCGAGCTTCCGGCCGGCGCGCGTTTCTGCCCGAGCTGTGCCGCTCCGGTGGAGGCGGCCGAGCCGGCGGCTGCCGGCGGCGAGCGCAAGGTGGCGACCGTCGTCTTCGCCGACCTGGTCGGCTCGACGGCGCTCGGCGGCTCGCAGGATCCCGAGCGCACGCGCGTCCTGCTCGACCGCTTCTACGACGCGATGACCGACGAGGTCGAGCGCGCCGGCGGCACGATCGAGAAGTTCGCCGGTGACGCCGTGATGGCCGCGTTCGGCGTCCCTGCGGCGCTCGAGGACCACGCGGAGCGCGCGCTCCACGCGGCGCTGGCGATGCGCCGGCGGACGCGGGAGCTCGACGGGCGGCTCGAGCTTCGGATCGGGATCAACACGGGCGAGGTCGTGGTCGGCCGTCCTCGCGAGGGCAGCTCGTTCGTGACCGGCGACACGGTCAACGTCGCCGCCCGGCTCGAGCAGGGCGCCGAGCCCGGCGAAGTCCTCGTCGGAGAGCGCACGGTCGAGTCCGTCCGCGGCGCCTTCGAGTTCGACGACCCGCGAACAATCGAGGCGAAGGGCAAGCCGGGCGGCGTCACCTGCCGGCGCCTGGTGGCCGCGCTCTCGCTGATGCGCCCGCGCGGCGTGGGCGGCGTCCGCGAGGCGTTCGTCGGGCGGGACACCGAGCTCGACCTCCTGCGTGCCACCTATCGCCGCGTCGTCGAGCGCGGCGAGCCGCACCTGGTCACGATCATGGGCGACGCCGGCGTCGGCAAGACGCGGCTGGTGCGGGAGCTGTGGTCGCAGCTCGAGGACGAGTCGCCCGAGCCCGCGCGCCGGACCGGCCGCTGTCTCTCCTACGGCCGCGGGATCACCTACTGGCCGGTCGCGGAGATCCTGCGGGAGCACTTCGGGATGCTGGAGAACGAGCCGCCGGAGAGGCTGATGGGCCGGCTGGAGGGCCGGGAGATCCTCGGCCTCGTCTTCGGCCTCGACGTGGCGCCCGACCTTCATCCCCTCGTCGCCCGCGAGCAGCTGCAGGAGGCGACGGCCCGCTTCCTCGAGGAGGTTGCCTCCACGCGCCCGCTCGTCCTGCTCGTCGAGGACCTGCACTGGGCCGAGGAGGATCTGCTCGACCTCGTCGACCGGCTGCTCTCCGACGTGAACGGCCCGCTGCTCCTGATCGCGACCGCGCGCCCCGAGGTGCTCGACCAGCGCCCCGCCTGGGGCGGCGGGAAACGGAACGTGACCCTCCTCGGCCTCGATCCGCTCACCGAGCGGCAGACCGAGGAGATGGTCGCGCAGCTTCTTGCGTCAGAGCTGCCGGAGGCCGTGCGGAGCGCCCTCGTCGAGCGCGCCGGAGGGAACCCGTTCTTCGTCGAGGAGCTCGTGGCGACGTTCATCGACCACGGCGTGCTCGAGCGCTCGAACGGCGGCTGGACGGCGCGCGAGCTGCCCGAAGGCTTCGAGATCCCCGACTCGGTCCAGGCGGTGCTCGCAGCCCGGATCGACCTCCTGCCCGCGACGGAGAAGGCGGCGCTGCAGGCGGCGTCGGTGATCGGACGTACGTTCTGGGCAGGGCCGGTCGGCGAGCTGCTCGGCGGCGAGGACCCCGACTACGTGCTGCTCGAGGACCGCGACTTCATCCGCCGCAGGCCGGGCGCATCGCTCGAGGGCGAGCGCGAGTTCGTGATCAAGCACGCGCTCACTCGCGAGGTCGCCTACGGCACGCTGCCCAAGGCCCGCCGGGCGAAGCTGCACGCCGCCTTCGCAGGCTGGCTGGAGAGCTCGGTCGAGGCTCGGGAGGAGCAGGCCGCGCTGCTGGGCCATCACTACGCGGAGGCGGTCCGCCCGGAGGATGCCGACCTGGCCTGGGAAGGCGAGGACGCGGAGCTCGAGCGCCTGCGGGCGAAGGCCGTCGAGTGGCTCGAGCACGCCGGTCGGCTTGCGACCGGGCGGTACGAGCTCGACGACGCGGTCGCCCTCTTCCGCCGCGCGCTGGAGCTCGAGGACGACCGCGCCCGGAAGGCGACCCTCTGGCACGCGCTCGGGAGGGCGTACGCGCTGAAGTACGACGGCGCAGGATTCTGGGAGGCGATGCAGCAGGCAATTGCGGTCTGCGACGACGAATCCCTGCGGGCCGAGCTCTATGCAGACCTCGCCATGGACACCGCGCTGAGAGCCGGGATGTTCACGACGCTGCCCGCCGCCGAAGTGGTCGAGGACTGGGTCGACCAGGCGCTCGCGCTCTCGGCCTCCGGGAGCCCGAACGCCGCCAAGGCGCTGATTGCCCGTGCGCATTGGCAGCGTTCCCGGGCGCTGTCGAGCGGAGACGCGGAGTCGGCGGACGCGGTCGAGTCGGCGGAGGCCACAGGCGATCCGGACCTGCGCGTCATCGGGCGCGAAGAACGCTCACTTTCCTTGTTCACACTGGGCAAGCTCGACGAGGCCGTTACGTGGGCAGACCGCGCATACGAGCTGGCCGACGAGGTGCGGGACCCGGATGTCGCGGCCGACTTGCATTTCGTCGCCGCGCTGCCGGCCGCCGCGCTCGGCAACTTCGAGCGGGCACGCTCGCTGGTCGAGCGGTACGAGGAGGCGACGGTGACCTTGACCCCGCACCATCGTGTCCACGGGGTCGCGGTGGCGGTCGAGGTCGAGGAGATTGCGGGGAACTGGGCTGGAATCCGAGATCTCGAACGGCTCGTCCGCGACCGCGTGAACGCGAACCTCGCGACTCCCTGCATGCGCAACACGCGGAGTCTTCTCCTTTGCACGATCGCCGCGGAGCTGGACGGCGACTCCGAACGAGCGGTCGAGCTCGAGGACTTCGCGCGCAGAGTCCAGCACGAGGGATTCGAACGGGCTTTCTTCGCACCGGAGCTGCGGCTGGCGCTCGTCCGGGGAGATCTCGAGCGGGCAGAACGGCTCCTCGGCGAGACGACGGTGTTGGTCGGTCCCAGCTGGTTCTGGCTGAGCGGAGCGGTCGCCCGCTTCGATGCGCTCGTGGCCCTGGAGCGGCGCGAGGACGTCGAGCGGTTGGCCGGGGAGCTTCCGCCTAGCACGCTGGTCGAGGCGGCCGGCCTGCGCGCGCTCGGGCAGGTGCGCGAGGACGAGACGCTGATCCGCCAGGCGCTCGAGCGCTTCGAGGCGATGGGCCTCGACTGGTACGCCGCGGAAACCCGGAAGCTAGTAGCGCAGAGCTGAGCGTCGCTCGTGCCGTTCCAGCGCCAGCTGGACGAGGCGGTCGACGAGCTCGGGGTACGGGATCCCGGACGCCTCGAACAGCTTGGCGTAGACGCTCGTCGCCGTGAAGCCCGGGATCGTGTTCAGCTCGTTCACGAGCACCTCGCCGTCGGGCCGCACGAAGAAGTCGACGCGCGCCATCCCCTCGCACTCGCCTGCGACGAAGGCGCGCACCGCCAGCTCCTGCACGCGCGCGACGGTCTCTTCCGGCAGGCGCGGAGGGACGATCAGGTCCATGCCGCCCTCGTCGTACTTCGCCGAGTAGTCGTACCAGTCGGCGCCGCCGAAGCCGTGCGAGACGATCTCGCCCGGTCGCGAGGCGAGCGGCTGGTCGTTGCCGAGCACGCCGCACTCGACCTCCACGCCGTCCACGAACTCCTCGACGAGCACCTTCTCGTCGTGCTGGAACGCGAGCTCGACCGCAAGCGGCAGGTCGTCCTCGGAGCTCACCTTCGAGATCCCGACCGACGAGCCCAGGCGCGCCGGCTTGACGAAGACCGGATAGCCGAAGGGGTTCTCGGGAGCCTGGCCGCGCCTGAGCGTGATGTTGCGCGTGACCGGCACGCCGCGGTCGCGCATGACGGCCTTGAAGACGTCCTTGTCCATCGCGAGCGCCGAGCCGAGCACGCCGGCGCCGACGTACGGCACCCCCGCCAGCTCGAGCAGGCCCTGGACCGTGCCGTCCTCGCCGAACGGGCCGTGCAGGACCGGGAAGACGACGTCGACCTCGCCGAGCGTCGCGGGAACCTTCGCGGTGCGGCACCGGCAGCGTCTCCGCGACCGAGCCGTCGGTCTCGCCCGTGCCGAGCTCCCAGCGCCCGTCGCGGCCGATCTCGACGGTGATCGCGTCGTAGCGCTCGGGGTCGAGCGCGTCCAAGACCGAGCGCGCGGAGGCGAGCGAGATCTCGTGCTCGGACGACTTGCCGCCGAGCAGGACCGCGACCCGGATGCGCCCGCTCATCGCGGCGGCGGCGGAGGCGGCTGAGTGATGCGCCCGACCGTGATCGTCACGGTCGAGCCCTTCGGCGCCTTCGTCCCGCCCGTCGGGCTCTGCGAGAGCACGATCCCGTCCAGGCCCGGATCGCCCACGTCCTGTCGCTGGACCGCGACCTTGAACCCCGCGCTCTGAAGAGTGTCGCGCGCGGACTGCTCGTCCTGGCTCGTCACGTCGGGGACGGTCGACTCCTTCGGGCCTTTCGAGACGCTCAGCGTGATCGTCGACCCGGGCGGCGCGCTGCTGCTCGGGTCCTGCGCGACGACGATGTCCTTCGGCTGGTCGCTGTCGACGTTCGTGCGCTTGACGCCGAAGCCCGCGTTCTGGAGGGTCGAGCTCGCCTGGTCGAACGTCAGCCCGACCACGTTCGGCAGGCTCACCGGCATCGGGCCGCTCGAGACGTTGATCTGCACGCCGGAGCCCCTGGTCACCTTCGTGCCCGCGTGCGGGAACTGGCCGGTGACGGTGTTGACCGGCTTGCTCGAGTGGATCTCGACCACCTTCGCCGTCAGGCCCGCGCTCGTGAGCGTGCTGACCGCGTCGTCACGGGTCTTGCCGAGCACCGCGGGGACGGTGACCTTCGGCTTGCCGCTGGAGACCTTCAGCTCGATCGTGCTGTTCTTCTGAGCGTGAAAACCAGCGTTCGGGTCCTGGTCGATCACGTACCCCTTGAGCACGTTCGCGCTCGGTTGGTGGGTCACGTGGGCGACGAGGTTCGCGTCCTGGATCTTCGTGACGGCCAGCGACTCGCGGATGCCGACGACGCTCGGGACCGCGACGGGCTTGCTCGCGTCGAGCTGGTCCTGGATCTTCGTGTAGGCGAACCAGGCCGCAGCCCCGGCCGCCGCGAGCAGCAGTACCGCCAGCACCCACGGCCAGATCGGGCGCCGGCGGCGCGGCGGCCCCTCGTAGCCGTAGTAGCCGGCCGGCGGGGTCGACCCGGGAGGCACGGCACGCGTCAGCGCGGCCTGATCGGGTCGCGTGATCACCGACGTCGGTGCCGCGGCGATCAGGCCGGAGCCGGCGAGAACGGCGGTCGCGGCGCTCGCGGTCTCCTCGCCCACGGGCAGTCCCTGCAGGATCCGCTCGAGGTCCGCGTCCATCTCCTCCGCGCTCTGGTAGCGCTCCGACGGATCCTTGGCGAGGGCGCGCAGGACGACCATGTCCAGGTCGTGCGGCACGTCGGGCCGCAGCTCCGACGGCGGCTTCGGGATCTCCGAGAGGTGCTTCATCGCGATCTCGAGCGGCGTGTCGCCGGTGAACGGCACCTGCCCGGTGAGCAGCTCGTAGAGGACGACCCCGACCGAGTAGACGTCCGAGGTCTGGTCGACCTGCGAGCCGCGCGCCTGCTCGGGCGAGAGGTACTGCGCGGTGCCGATGATCGAGCCGACCTCCGTCATCTGGCTCGCGCCGGAGCGGGCGATCCCGAAGTCCGTCACCTTCAAGCGCCCCTCCGGCCCGACGAGCACGTTGTGCGGCTTGATGTCGCGGTGGACGATCCCCTGCCGGTGCGCGGCGCCGAGAGCCGCCAGGATCTGGCGCGTGTACTCGATCGAGGTGCGGACGGGCGCCGAGCCGCGGCTGACGATCAGCTCCTTGAGCGACCGTCCCTCGAGGTACTCCATCGCGATGTAGTAGGTGCCCTCGGCCTCGCCGCGGTCGTAGATCGAGACGATGTTCGGGTGCGAGAGCCCCGCCGCGTTCTTCGCCTCGCGCCGGAAGCGCTCGATGAACTGGTCGTCCGCGGCGTGGCGGTCGTTCAGGATCTTGATCGCGACCCGCCGGCCGAGCTCCTGGTCCTCGGCGAGGTAGACGTCGGCCATCCCGCCCGTGCCGAGCTTGCGGATGATCTTGTAACGGCCGTCGAAGACCGTTCCGATCAGCGTGTCCGTTACGGCCATCTCACCATGAGGCTAGTGATTCGCCCTCCCGGCCAGTAACGCCTCCATGATCGCCTTTGCGATCGGCGCCGCGGTCGTGCCGCCGGCGCCCGTCTGGTTCTGCAGGACGACCGCGACGGCCACGCGCGGCGCGTCGGCCGGCGCGAACGAGATGAACCACGTCGTGTTCAGCGTGCCTGCGCCGCCCGTCTCCGCGGTGCCCGTCTTGCCGGCGACCTTGATGCCCGGGATCTGGGCCGCGGTGCCGGTGCCGCCCGTGACGACGGCCTGCATCATCTGGTTGAGGTCGTGGGCCGTGCTCGTCTTCATCGCCCGCGTGTACTTGTGGGGCTTGGTCTTCACGACGACCGAGCCGTCGGGCGCCGTGACTCGCGCGACGGAGTAGGGCCGCATGACGACTCCGCTGTTGGCGACTCCCGCCGCGACCATCGCCATCTGCAGCGGTGTCGCCAGCAGCCGCTCCTGGCCGAAGGCGAGCCGGCCCGGGTCGACCTGAGTCGCGGGGTTGCTCGGGTCGTAGAGCTTGCCGTGGAAGTAGAGGCCGCTCGGCGAGCGCTCGTTCGAGGGCGTCTCGAGCGGCGGGTCCTTGTAGAAGCCGTAGCGCTTTGCCGTGTTGAGAATCGACTGAGCTCCGATCGCCTTGCCGATGTCGCAGAAGACCGCGTTGATCGAGTGCTCGAGCGCCTGCAGGAAGTTGACGGAGCCGAACTTCTCGACGTTTCCCTGGTCGGCGAAGTTGTGGACCTGCTTGCCGTACTCGATGCAGTAGCCCTTGTCGTCGAAGCGCGAGTCGATCGTGTAGCGGCCGGAGTCGAGCGCGGAGGTGGCGGTCACGACCTTGAAGCTCGAGCCCGGGGTGAAGAGCCCGTCCGTCGCGCGGTTCAGCAGCGGCGCGGCAGCGGCGCAGCCGGACTGGATGTGCGAGATCGCGCCGAAGTTCGACTCGACCAGGTTCGGGTCGTAGGTCGGGCGCGAGGCCATCACGAGCACCGCGCCCGTGCGCGGGTCGAGCGCGACGGCCGCGCCGCACTTCCCGGCCAGTTGCTGCATCGCCACGCGCTGCGCCGACGGGCCGCACGGTCAGCCAGAGGTCGTTCCCCTTGATCGTTGCCCCGCTCAGCTGGGCGAGCGTCTTGTCGACGACGCTCTTCAGGTTCGTGTTCGAGCCGGTCAGGAAGTCGTTCTCGGACTCCTCCAGCCCCGCCCGTGAGCGCGACTGCGTCGAGTAGCCGACGAGGTGGGCGAAGAGGCCGGCCGTCGGGTAGCGGCGGAAGTAGAGCGTCTGCCCGCCGACGCGCTTGCGCCGGTTCCTCGCCAGGATCTCGCCGTCGGCCGCACGGATCAGCCCGCGCTTGATCGAGAACTGGGCCACGCGCGCGACCGCGTTGTCCTGCTTGTCGGCGAGCCCCGCGCTCGCCCAGGTCTGCCAGTAGGTGGTGCCGACGATCAGCGTGGCGAGCAGCCCGAGCCCGACGAGCGCGAGCTTTGCGATCTGCCGATTCACGAGCGCTCCGCCGTTCCGCGGTTCGAGACGAGCAGGAGGCCCGCGAGCAGGATGAAGTTGGCGACCACGCTCGAGCCGCCGTAGCTGACGAACGGGAGCGTGATCCCGGTCAGCGGGATGATCCGCAGGATCCCCCCGACGATGATGAACGTCTGCAGCGCGAACGAGAACGTCAGCCCCGCGGCGAGCAGCTTCGAGAAGCCGTCGTCGGCGAGCAGCGCGATCTTCATCCCGCGCGTGACGAAGAGCATGTAGACGAGCAGCAGCGCCGCGACCCCGACGAGCCCGAGCTCCTGCGCCAGCGCCGAGTAGATGAAGTCGGTGTTCAGGTACGGGATCAGCTGGTGGCCGCTGGTCGTCTCGAAGGTGCCCTTGCCGAGCCCGGTGCCGAACCAGTTGCCGTGCGCGAGCGAGTAGAGCGACTTGACGAGCTGGTAGCTGGCGCAGTCCTGCCGCAGCGCTGGCTTGCCGCTGAGCGCGCACGGGACCGGGTGGCTCGTCCAGGGGTGCAGCCAGATGGTCACGCGGTCGCGCACGTGCCCGACGTACGTGTAGACCACGGCCGAGCCGGCGAGGAAGAGCGCCACGCCGATCGCGACGTAGAGCGCCCGGCCCGTCGCCACGTAGAGCATCGCCAGGAAGATCCCGAAGTAGAGGAGCGCCGAGCCGAGGTCGTTCGTCTCGACCAGGACGAGCATCGCGCCGCCCCAGATCAGAAGCAGCGGCCCGAAGTCCTTCAGCCGCCCCTGGGCCAGCACCTCGCGCTTCTCGCGCAGGTAGCCGGCCAGGAAGACGATCAGCGCGATCTTCGCCAGCTCGCCGGGCTGGAACTGGAGCGAGCCGACGTGCACCCAGAGCCGCGCGCCGTTGACCGACTGGCCGATCACGGGCAGCGCGGGGAGCATCAGCAACCCGATCGCGCCGAGGCCGAAGAGGTACTTGTAGCTCTCGAGGCGCCGGTAGTCGGATGCGGAGCAGAGCGAGCGTCAGCGACATCGCGCCGAGCGCGACGACGATCCAGAGCCCCTGGCGGAAGGCATCGGTCGGGTTCAGCCGGTAGATCTCCGTCAGGCCGATCGCCGTCAGCAGCGCGGCCATCGGCAGCAGGTAGGGGTCGGCCGACGGCACGGTCACCCGGCAGACGATGTGCGCGGCGAGGTAGATCGCGAAGAAGAACGCTGCGTACGAGAGCGAGGCGGTCGAGACGACCGACTCGCGCGCGATGTAGACGCTCGCGAAGCCGAGCGCGGTCAGGATGCCGACGACGATCAGGTTCGCGAGCTCGCGGTTGCGAAGACTCATCTGCCGAGCTCCCGCTCGTAGCGGTGCACCTCGTCGAGCGCGGACGACTTCGTCACGAGGCTGTGGTCGAAGAGCTTCTTGCGCTCGGCCTGGCTCAGCTGCGAGGTCAGCAGCGGGCTCTCGTAGACCGTCCGGTAGAGCCGCACGTTCCCGACCACGTTCCACGGGACGCCCTGGTAGACGGCGACGTGCCCGTCCGCCTGGGCGCCGACGAAGTGCGAGCGCCAGAGGCCCCAGACGGCGAACGAGCAGGCGAGCAGCGCGACGACGACGAGCGACGCGAAGACGAAGCCGCGGCGCAGCGGGTGGCGGTCCTCGCGGTCGCGCTGCCTCGGCGCAGCCTCTTCGTCGACTGCGATCGGCTTGACTCCCGTCGAGCTCGTCGAGCGTGTCCTCCTCGTCGTCGGCCTGCTCCTGCGGCGGCGGCAGCGCGACCGTGTGCTCCTCGGTGCGCTGCTGCCCGCCGGCGTCGAGCTCGAAGAAGACGACGGTGATGTTGTCCTCGCCCCCGCCGCGGTTGGCCGCCCGCACGAGCGCCTTCGCGGCTGCCTGCAGGTCGCCGCGGTTGCGCTCGGTCTCGCCCAGGATCGTGTCGTCGTCGACCATCGTCGTCAGGCCGTCGGAGCAGAGCAGGAAGAGATCGCCCGGCTTCGCCTCGACCTCGAACGTGTCGACGTCGACGTTCGGGTCGGTGCCGAGCGCGCGCGTGACGACCGACCGCTGCGGGTGCGTCTCGGCTTCCTCCGGCGAGAGCTTCCCGCTGCGGACGAGCTCCGCGACGAGCGAGTGGTCCTCGGTCAGCTGCTCGAGCTCGCCGCCGCGCACGAGGTATGCCCGCGAGTCGCCGACGTGGCCGATCCAGACGATGTCCCCCTCGACGAGCGCGACCGTGATCGTCGTCCCCATGCCCGACGCGGCGGCGTCCTGCGTCTGGCGCTCGTAGATGCGGCGGTTCGCCTCCTGGATCAGCGCGTCGACGTGGCGGCGCGGGTCGCCGCCGTCGGGGCCCGAGTTCTCGCGCAGCGCGGTCGCCGCCAGGCGCGAGGCGAGCTCGCCGGCCTGCGCGCCGCCGATCCCGTCGGCCACGGCGAACAGCGGCGGCTCGCAGACGTACGAATCCTCGTTGTGCCGTCGCCGCCGGCCCGGGTCGGTCGCCGCGGCGCTCCGCTTGACCTTCACGTCTCGTACCTCAGCTCGGTCTCGCCGACGCGGACGACATCGCCCGGGGTGAGCCGCTTCGGGTGCTTCAGCCGGATCCCGTTCAGGTACGTCCCGTTGGTGGAGCCGATGTCCTCGACCCAGACGCCGTCACGGCGCGGCTCGACCTTGGCGTGCCGCGACGACGCGTACTCGTCGCGATCGAGCGGCACGTCGTTCTGCGAGCCGCGCCCGAGCGTCAGCGGCGCCGAGTCGAGCTCCCACTCCTCGCCCTCCTCGAGCGCCGGGCTCTTGAGGACGACGAGCCTGCCGGCCTCGACGGCGGGTTCCTCGCCGAGCCCGGGAATCGAGCCGGGCGCGAGCACGAAGCTCTCCTGCGGCAGGCTGACGTCGCGGGCGGCAGCGCGCACGATCCGCCAGATGAAGAGGTAGAGCAGGACGAGAAAGACGATCTTCAGGACGAGCAGGGCCTCCGCGACCGCGATCGAGCCGAAGATCAAGCCCGCTCCCGGCGCCGGCAAAGCCGCCGCCTCCGCTCTTGGCCCGCTCCGGCCGCGGCGAAGCCGCGACCTCCGCTCCTGTGCGGCTCCGTCGAGCCTACGCCGCTGATGAGCTCTGTCAAGCCTACGCTCATTACTCTTCCTCCGTCTCCCGCCGGAAGACGAGCTCGGTCGAGCCGAGCGTGATTCGGTCGCCCTGGCGCAGCTTCGCCCGCTTCTGGCGGCGTCCGTTCACCTCCATCCCGTTCGTGGAGTCGAGGTCGATCGCCCAGTAGGCCGCGCCCTCCTGGCGCACCTCGGCGTGCTTGCGCGAGACGTTCGCGTCGGCCAGCTGGATGTCGCAGTCCTTCGAGCGGCCGATGGTGGTCTCGATCCCGTGGAGCTCGTGCTTCGTCCCGTTCACCTCGAGGCTGACCGTCTCGCGGCCGAGCCCGAGGTCCTCAACGGAGACCGCCTCGGTCTCGACCGGCTTGCGGTAGACCATCGTCGCGCCGCGCTCCGGCTCCGAGGGCGGCTCGCCCGGCTTCGCGACCGCGCCCTGCACCATCCGCGTCGCGATCCCGAACTCGCCCATCTCGAGGTCGTCGTCGGTCTCGAACTTGACCACCGGCGGCGAGAGCAGCTCGTAGCGCTCCTTCCGCGCGTTCTCGGCGATGTAGTCCTGCAGCTCCCGCTGCAGCGATTCCTCGTAGCTCTCGAACTGCTGGCGGTCGGTCGGCCCGAGGTAGACGACGTACTCGTTCGGCGCGTAGACGCGCGAGACCGAGACCACCTTGTGGTCCTCCATCTCCTTGACGAGCTTCCGCGCCAGCTCGACCGGCTGGACGTGAGTGCGGAAAGCCCGTCCGAAGACGCCCTCGAAGAGGCCTTCGATCCGGTTCTCGATGTTTCTGAGGACGCTCATGCGACCCGGGTTATGCCCGGGGCTTGAACTCTAACCCCGGGCCTTCAGGGCCAGGACGATGCAGGTGAGCCACGCGGTCAGTACGACTGGAATCGCGGCGACAGCGTGTACGGGCAAGAGCGTGAGCGCGATCATCGCGGCGCCGAGGGCGGCGATCCACCAGAGGCCGCGCGCCCGGGCGAACGGGATCGCAACGGCGACTGCGGCGAGCACGAGCGCTTCCCAGAGGAGCTGTGGCCGGTCGGCGACGGCGCGCGCGAGCGCGGCTGCGACCGCGAACGGCTCCTGGCTTCCCGTGATCCCGAGCCCCTTCGGCGGCGCGGCGCCGGTGAACGGCAGGGCGGTGTGCCTCAGGCCGGCGACGAGCGCGGCGAGCAGGACCGCCGCCGCCACCTGGAGCGCCCGGCGCGGCAGGCTGCGAATGCCCTGTGACGCCAGCGGCAGCAGGCCGAGCGCGTGGATCGGCGCCAGCAGCGGCCCGGCGATCAGGAAGAGCCCGTCCTGCGGCGCGCGCCACGAGAGCGCGAGCCAGATGCAGGCGATCGCACCGTAGGCGATCGCGAGGCCGGACGAGATGTTCCCGAGCGGGAAGACCGGCACCGCGAGCGCGAACGCCAGCCCGAGGCGGGGGCGCGCCAGCGCGATCCCGAAGGCGACGAGACCGAGGAGCGGCCCGGCGGCCCCCGGATAGAACGGGAGCGCCGCGGCGGTCCAGCCGGCGAACACGCCCGCCGAGGCCGGGCCGACGAGGCGCAGCGGCAGCGCGAGCGAGATCCCGGGCCCCTTCGTCCGTCCGCGGACCCGTTCGGCGAGCGCGTCGCGCAGCTCGTGCGCGAGCAGCGCCGCCGGCGGGCGCGCGGCCGGGTCGAGCGAGAGCATCCGGCCGACGAGCGCGCAGAGCGGCTTGGGCAGGTCGGGCCGCATCTGCTCGAGCGGAGCGGCGCCGGTCTCGATCCGGCTCGCGGTCTCGAGCACGGAGCCGTTCCAGAACGGATGCCAGCCGGCCAGCGCCTCCCAGAGCATCACGCCGACCGCCCAGATGTCCGCCGCCGGCTCGCCGGGCCCGCCGCGCAGGCGCTCCGGCGGCACGTAGGCCAGCGTCCCCGGCACGTCCCCGGTGGCCGTCAGCGGCTCCTCCTCCGCCAGCTGGGCCAGCCCGAAGTCGAGCAGCCGGACCGACATCTCGTCGCACTCGGCGACCAGCACATTCGACGGCTTCACGTCGCGGTGGACGACCCCGCGCTCGTGTGCGTGTGCCAGGGCCTCGAGCACCTGCGCCGCGGCCTCGACCGCGGTCGCGTCGGTCAGCTCGCCCGCGCGGAGCGCCTGGCGCAGCGTCTGCCCGGGCACGTACTCGTAGGCGATGTAGACGTTGCGGGTGTCTCGCTCGAGCGCGTAGGCGCGCAGGCAGCGCTCGTGGCGCAGGCGCGCGGCGGCCAGGGCCTCCCGCTCGGCGCGTGACGCGGCCTTCCCTTCCCGCGGGACGATCTTCAGGGCGACTTCGAGGCCCGTTCGCTCGTCGCGCGCGAGCCAGACGGAGCCTGACCCGCCGCTGCCGAGGGGCTTGAGCGGCCGGTAGCGCTCCGCCACGAGCTCGCTGGAGGTGAGCGCCAGGGCCGCTTCGGACACGATCCCTCAGTTTTCGCCCGCCGCCGCGGAATCCTGCGCCCTCCGGGGAACTCGGTAGAGTGAGCCGGCTTTACCCCTGCAAAGAGGCATATGAGCGAGAACGATCTCGACATCGACTTCGACTTCTTCGAGGAAGAGCCGGCGACCGAGGAGACCTCGCGGTCGCAGCGGATCATGCGCCGCGGCCCGCGGGAGCCCGGCGGGCCCGCTCGGCCGCCGCGCGCGCCGCACAACCTGACGCCGCTGCTCAGGCTCGTCGGCCTGATCGCGTTCGCGATCTTGATCATCGTCCTGCTCGTCTTCTGGGTCCAGAGCTGCCAGTCGTCCGGGAAGACGAAGTCGTACAAGAGCTACATGACGAAGATCTCCGACCTCGGCTCGACGTCGCAGCAGATCGGCCGCCAGCTCGGGCGGGCGCTCCTCACGCCAGGAGTCAAGCGCGCACAGCTGCAGCAGCAGGTCTCCGGGCTCGCGCGCCAGCAGGAGCAGGACGTCAACCGGGCGCGCGCGATCACGCCGCCGGGCCCGCTGCGCGACGAGCAGCAGGCCGTCATCCAGGCGCTCGAGTACCGGGTCAGCGGCCTGGCCGGCCTCGCGAACGCGCTCGGCACGATCGGAACCGTCAAGAACACGGACACGGCGGCGGCGCAGCTCGCCTCACAGATGCGGCGCCTGCTAGCGAGCGACGTCATCTGGGACGACTCGTTCAAGGGCCCGTCCCAGACCGAGCTCGCTCGCCAGGGCGTCACCGGCACGAACGACAACGGCGGCCCGCTCGTGCCCTCCTCGGCATTCCTGCAGAACTCGGAGCTGGCTTCGACGAGCGCGATGAGCCAGATCGTCTCGCGGCTGAAGGGCGCTGCCACGGCCGGTCAGAACTGCCCGTGCGGCACCGGCCTGGTATCGACGAAGGTGCAACCGGCGGGGACCGAGCTCAACACCACGCAGAACACCATCAGAGTGACCGTCAACATGGCGTTCGAGGTGACGGTCAAGAACACCGGCAACTCGCAGGTCTTCTCGGTGCCGGTCACGCTGACGATCGAGCAGGCGAAGGGCAAGAACATCGTCAAGACGACGAAGATCGACTTCCTCGACGTCGGCGCCGAGACGACGGTCACCTTCCGCAACGTGTCGAACGTGAGCTTCGCCCAGTCGGCAACGGTCAAGGTCGAGGTGAAGCCAGTGGCCGGCGAGACGAAGACCGACAACAACTCGGCCGACTACCCCGTCATCTTCTCCTACGCATAGTCGATGAGCTTCTCGAGCGCGACCGCTGCCTGGATCGCGATCGGCGCCGCCGCTGTCGCGGTCGTGGCTCTGCTGGTCGCGCTCTGGATCTGGCTGCGGGTCAAGCGCCTGCGCGCGGCCCAGGCGACGTTGCTCGGGGGCGGGAAGTCCGATCTGGTCGACTTCGCCGTCTCGCTGCAGGGCCGGATCGACGACCTGCACCGCGCCGTGGACGAGGTCGCGGCCGGGCTCGTCCGGGTCGACCGCCGCGTGGACGAATCCGTTCGGAACATCTCGATTGTCCGCTACGACGCCTACCAGGACACCGGCGGGCACCAGTCGGCCTCGCTCGCCGTGCTCGACTCGCAGCGCACCGGTGTCGTCGTCAGCGCGATCCAGGGCCGCGATTACGCGCGGATCTACATGAAGGAGCTCGACCGCGGCCGGCCGTCCGTCGCGTTGTCGCCGGAAGAAGCCGAGGCCGTTGAGCGTGCCATGTCTCGCTAGAGTTTTGGCCGATGCAGCAGGTTCTTGTTTTGAACGCGAGTTACGAGCCTTTGAACGTCACAACCGTTCGGCGTGCGCACGTGCTCGTGTTCAAGGGCAAGGCCGAGGTGATCGAGGAGCTCGAGGAGCCTCTCAGATCCGCTACGGACACCTATCCGCGGCCCCACGTGATTCGGCTCGTCACCTACGTGCGAGTGCCGCGCACGCTCCAGCGAAAGATCTCGCGGCGCGCTCTGTTCGCGCGTGACGGCTGGCGCTGCGTCTACTGCGGCGAGAGCAGCGGCCGCCTGACGCTCGACCACGTCGTCCCGCGGAGCCGCGGAGGCGAGTCGGTCTGGGAAAACGTCGTCACCTCGTGCGCGCCCTGCAACATGCGCAAGGGCAACCGCCTGCCGGAGGAGGTCTCGATGGCGCTCCGCGCCAAGCCGCGGCCGCCGGCCCCGGTGCTGTTCATCCATCTCGCGACGCCGCGGATCCCGCACGGCTGGCAGCCGTACCTGCGCGGCCTGACCGAAGCCTCGACCGCAACCGCGTGACCTGACCGGCCGCGGCGGCGTATGCACGCCGTCATGCGAACCGGGAGGACACGATGAAGATCGCAACGGTCGCGGCGCTCGCCGCGGCACTCGCAACCGCCGTCGCCTTCGCGGGCGTCGGCCGGCCGGGCGCGGCGCACGGGTCGCCTGCTCAGGCCCAGCGAACGGTCACGGTCGACGGCGTCGGCACGGCCCGCGGTGTCCCCGACACGGCGCAACTCAGCTTCGGGGTCGAGGAGCAAGCGGCGACCGCGCCGGCGGCGCTCGCAGCAGCGGGCGACAAGATGCGCCGCATCCTCGCGGCCCTGCGCCAGGCGGGGATCGCGAAGGCCGACCTGCAGACGCAGGACGTCTCCGTCTACCCGCGCACGACCGAGTTCGGGCGCGCCAGACGGCTTCAGCGCGAGCACGACGGTCTCGGCGACGGTGCACGACGTCTCGCGGACGGGCAAGGTCATCGACGCGGCAGTCGCGGCCGGTGCCGACAACAGTTCCGGCCCCGAGCTCAGCCGCGTGAACACGGCCTCCTTGACGGAGCAGGCGCTCCGCGACGCGTTCCAGAACGCGCGCTCGAAGGCGCAGGCGCTGGCTCAGGAGGCCGGCGGTCAGGTCGGCGAGCTGATCCGGATCGAGGAGAACGGCCAGGCGCCGCAGCCGGAGCCGTACTTCCGCGCGGCCGCGCTGGACCAATCGACGCCGATCGCCCGCGGCACGCAGACGGTGCAGGCAAGCGTGACGGTGACGTTCAGCCTCGGGTAACCGGCAGCCCGAGCTGCTCCCACTCGCTCCAGGAGCCCGGGTAGAGCTTGCCCTCGCGCCCTTGGAGCCAGAGCCGGTGCAGGGTGACGCAGGCGGTCACGCCCGAGCCGCAGTAGGCGACGAGCTCCCCGTCCGGCAGGTCGGGGAGCGGGTCGTTCCAGGGCGCGTTGCGGGCGCCCGGGATGCGGCCCGGAACCTTGTCGATCGGGTTCTCCTCGCCGTGGAACCGGTCCGGCACGCGCGCGTCCACGATGACCAGCTCGTCGAGCCGCCTCGACAGCTCATCGGCCTCGATCGTGTCGTCGCTTCGCGGCAGCGTGTCGAAGATTCCCGGAGCGATCTCCTCCTCGCCCGCCCGGAGCGGCCCGCGCCAGCACTCGAAGTCGATCACAGCGCAGTCGTCGTGCCCGAAGTGGCGCAGCAGCCACCAGAGCCGCTCGGCCCCGCCCATGTTCCCGTAGGCGACGACGAAGACGCCGTAGCCGATCCCGGCCCGCGAGGCCGCCCGCGCGAAGTCGCGAGCCTCCGGCAGCGGATGGCGCCCTCGCTCGCCCGGAGGCGCGCTCAGGTCCGTGTCGACGTCGAGGAACGACGCGCCCGGGATGTGGCCGGCGAGGTAGAGCTCCCGCCCGCGCCCGGGCTCGGTGATTTCCCAGCGGCAGTCGACGAACTGGTAGCGCACGGGCCCTAGCTTGCACCTCCCAATGTTGCGATGATCATCGAAGTGCCGAAGATCCGCCTGACGCTTGTCGGGCTTCTGGCTTTGCAGCGGGGGCGGCGCTTCTGATCACGGTGATGAGCGCGCGGGCGACGAGCAACCGCAACCTGTGACGGGCACGATCACGAGGGTCGACAACACGGTGCAGACGCCACCGCCCACGGCGACTGCGGCGTGCCGCCCGACAAGTCCGGCTGCGGCACGAAGGCGCTCTATCGGGCGAAGAGCGAGGTCCAGGGTTACGACCGCCGCCGCCTGATTGCCGATCTCGGCAGCGAGGAGTTCGGGTACACACGCGGCCGGGAGGTCGCGTGCCACATCGGCGAGCTGGATCTGTTCAGCAGCCCGCCGAGCCTCGCGGGCGGAAATCGGCGCGGCGAGCTCCTGATCAAGATGCCGCGCGCGAGCGCGCTGCGTCGCCGCGTTCTGAATGTGCCCGGCTCGAGCCACAAGAAGAGCTCGTCGACCGAAGGCGACACGACCTTCACCGAGGACGTGACGCGCACGGTCACGGTCACCTTCAAGCGCCGCTAGGAGAACTGTCTAGCCGCTCGAGGTAGTCGTGAAGCGGCCCCGGGATGAGCCGTGGACGACCGCCGAGAACTCCGGGTGCTCCTTGCTCAGCTGTCGGAACGACTGCTCGAAGAGCGTGAGCAGGCGCATCGGCGTCTCGGCGATGATCGCCGCCGTCCTTCGCCCGGTCAGGAGGAGCCCGATCTCACCGAAGAGCTCGCCCTCACCGAGCTTCGCCACGACCGCTCCGTCCTGCTCGATCCGCGCAATGCCCTCGAGGATCGCGAACAGCTCGTAGGCGTAGTCGCCCTGGCGCGCGATGAGCGCACCTTTCGGCATCTTCACCTCGTCGAACGCCTCGGCCAGGTCGGCTCGGACTGCCGCGGGCAGCTCGGCGAGGCTCGGCACGAGCTCGATCGCGGCGGGGTCGACCACGGCGTGACGATATTCCGGCGACCCGGATTGCGCCAAGCTCGTAGCCAGGTTGTAACCAGTTCAGCCGAAGGCGCTGCGGAACTGGGCGAGACGCAGCGAGAGCGGCTTCTTGCAGCGGCCGCACCAGCTCGTGCTCGCGCCTCTGCGGTCGGAGCGCTCGCGCAGGATGGGCTTCTCGCAGGTGCAGGCGTCTTTCGTCATGCGGCTTCCTCCAACTCTGGCTCGGCGGGCGGACGGTGCTGGTGTCCGTGGCCGAGCAAATGACCGTGTGACTCCGTGCCGTATCCGCCGGGAACCGGGATGTAGAACTCGGGATAGCCCCACATGCCGTGCTCGGAGACGTCCAGGCCGGCGGTCTCGGTCTCCTCCTCGACGCGGATGCCCCAGAGGCGCTTCATCGTCCAGAGGCAGCCGAACGACGCGCTGAACGTGAACGCGCCGACCGCGGCGAGGCCGATCAGCTGGATCCAGACCTGGTGCAGGGAGCCGGTGTAGACGAAGCCTCCCTGGCCGGTGTTCAGCGTCGCGGCGAGCGCGGGCACCGCGAAGAGGCCCGTCGCGATCGTGCCCCAGACGCCTGAAATGCCATGCACGGCGACCGCGCCGATCGGGTCGTCGATGCCGATCCGCTCGACCCAGAGCACGCCGACGACAGCGATCACGCCCGACACGAGGCCGATCACGACCGCCGCCCAGGGCGCGACGAAGCCCGACGCGGCTGTGACGGCGACGAGCGCCGCAAGGACGCCGTTCAGCATCATCGAGATGTCCGGCTTGCGCAGGACGAGCCACGCGGTGATCGCGCCGCTCACGGCGCCCGCGGCGGCGGCGAGATTCGTCGTCAGCGCGACGTACGCGAAGAAGCCGATCCGGTTGCCGGTGACGACGCCGAGCGTCGAGCCCGGGTTGAAGCCGAACCAGCCGAACCAGAGGATGAGCGTCCCGAGGACGGCGTACGGGATGTTGTGGCCGGGGATCGGGTTCCCGCGGCGCCCGTCGAACTTTCCGATCCGGGCCCGAGCAGCAACGCACCCGCCAGTGCGGCCAGCGCGCCCTGGTAGTGGACGACCGTCGAGCCGGCGAAATCCTGCATCCCGAGCCCGAACAGCCAGCCGCCGCCCCAGACCCAGTGCGAGGTGACGGAGTAGATCAGCGTGAAGGCCGCGCCGAAGACGAAGTAGACCCAGAGCTTCGCGCGCTCGGCCATCGCGCCCCAGACGATCGCGAGCGAGACGCCCGCGAAGACGACCTCGAACATGTAGCCGGCGGCTCCCGGGACGGTCGTGAAGAACGAGTACGGCGCCTGGCCGATCGCGAGCAGTGAGTCGACCGACGGCGCGAATCCGTGCGTGCCGACCACCTTGTTCCCGTCGCCGAACGCGATCCCGAAGCCGACCGCCCAGTAGACGAGCGAGCAGACGCCGAAGATCAGGACGTTCTTGCCGGCGATGTGGGCGGCGTTCTTCATCCGCGTGAGGCCGGCCTCGAGGAACGCGAAGCCGGCCTGCATGAACATCACGAGCACGGCCGCGACAACGACCCAGAGGGTGTTCGCGGCGATCAGGAGGTCAGAGTTCTTCATGCCGCCTGCTCCAGCGGACGCCCCGTGCGGTTGTGCGTGACGTGCTCGACCGGGGTCGTCCAGACGAGCCCGTCGCCGCAGTCGTTGCCGCTGCGGGCCGCGTCGGCGATGGCCCCGGCGATGGCAGCCGCCAACTCGTCCTCGACGATGAATGTCAGCAACGCCTTCGGCAGGAAGCGCGACTCGAACACGCGACCGCGGTACTCGTGCGTGATCCCGCGCTCGCGGCCGTGCCCGACCGCCTCGACCACCGTCACCCCGACGTGCCCGGTCTGCTCCTCGACCGCGTCGATCACGAGCTCGACCCGCTCGCGCAGGACGACCGCCTCCACCTTCGTCATGTCACCACCTCGCTCCGTCGTTCGACCAGGACCGTGTCGCGCCAGATCCCGTGCAGCCGGCCGATCCGCTCGCGGATGCCGACCTCACGGAACCCGAACCGCCGCAGCAGCCGCAGGCTCGGCTCGTTCTCCGGAAAGACGCTCGTCTGGAGCGTCCAGATGCCGCCTCGCTCCGCGCTCTCGATCGCGGCCGCGAGCAGCTCGCGTCCGACGCCCTGCGCCCGCGCGTCTTCCGAGACGTAGACGCTGACCTCAGCCACACCGGCGTAGCAGGGCCGCGCCGAGACCGGCAGCAGCGCGATCCAGCCGACGACCCGGCCGTCGCGCTCGGCGACCAACCGATGCGAGCCCACGTGCGCCGCGTCCCACGACTCCCACGACGGCACCTCGGTCTCGAAGGTCGCGTTCCCCGTCTCGATCCCCTCCCGGTAGATGCGCGCGACCTCCGGCCAGTCGTCCGAACGGAGGTCGCGCACCTCCATGCTCATCGCCTAGGCCGCGAAGGCGTCCTCGATCAGCGCCTGCGCGGTGACCGACTCGATCGTCTGCAGGATCCGGCCGGTGATGCGGTACGGATCCGCCAGTGAGTTCGGTCGGCGATCCTCGAGATACCCGCGGTGGCCGCTGTTCACGAAGCTGTGCGGGATCCGGACCGACGCGCCGCGGTCGGCGACGCCGAACGTGAACTCGTCGATCGCCGCGGTCTCGTGCAGGCCGGTCAGGCGCAACTCGTTCTCGGGGCCGTAGCACGCGATGTGCTCGTCGCGGGCCTCCGAGAACGCGTTCATCAGCGCGGTGAAGTACTCCTCGCCGCCTGCCTCGCGCATGTGCCTCGTCGAGAAGTTCGTGTGCAGGCCGGAGCCGTTCCAGTCGACGTCGGCTCCGAGCGGCTTCGGATGGAAGTTGAGGTCGACGCCGTGGCGCTCGCAGAGGCGGAGCATCAGGTAGCGCGCGATCCAGAGCTCGTCGGCGGCGCGCTTGGCGCCCTTGCCGAAGATCTGGAACTCCCACTGCCCCTTTGCGACCTCGGCGTTGACGCCCTCGATCCCGATCCCGGCCGCGATGCAGAGGTCGATGTGCGCGTCGACGATGTGCCGGGCGATGTCGCCGACGTTCTTGAAGCCGACGCCGGTGTAGTACTCGCCCTGCGGCGCGGGGAACCCTTCCTTCGGGAACCCGAGCGGCGAGCCGTCCTTGTACAGGAAGTACTCCTGCTCGAACCCGAACCATGCATCGGGGTCGTCCGCGATCGCGGCGCGGCTGTTCGACGGGTGCGGGGTCCCGTCGGGCAGCAGCACCTCGCACATCACGAGGTAGGCGTGGTTCCGCGCCGGGTCGGGGAAGAGCGCGACCGGCTGCAGGAAGCAGTCCGAGCTCGAGCCGTCGGCCTGGCGGGTGGAGCTGCCGTCGAAGTTCCAAAGCGGGAGCTGCTCGACGGTCGGCTCTGCGTCGAAGTCGACGATCTTGGTCTTGCTGCGTAGGTTCGGAACGGGCTCGTAGCCGTCCAGCCAGATGTACTCGAGCTTGTGCTTCATCCTTCGCCTCCTTCTCGGACCAACAAAAAAGGGCCCACGACGCTCAGGTCGTGAGGCCCCAATGCCTCCGTGCGCGCCTTCGGCGGCGAGCACGCGCAGAAATTAGCGGACCGGGAGGACGGCGTCTAGCAGCTGCGCAGCTTGAGGCAGAGCTGGCGGACGGGAACCACGAAGTTGATGTTCTCGCCGCCGCCCGCGACTAGCACGCCGACCACGTGGCCCTGCTTGTCGAGGGCGGGGCCGCCCGAGTTGCCCGGGTTCGCCGCTGCGTCGGTCTGGATCACCTTCCAGCTGACCCGGCTGACGATGCCGGTCGTGACCGTGCCGTAAAGGCCGTACGGGCTGCCGACGAGTAGAAGCTGGTCGCCGGTCTTCGGCAGCGTGCGGTGCGGCGACTGCCACAGCGGCTCGGCGCCTGCGGGCTTGCCTTCGAGGCGGATCACCGCGAGGTCGTGCTTCGGATCGGTGCCGGCGATCTCGCCGGTCCAGTGGGCACCCTTGCGGTAGACCTGGACGCCGGTGCCGAGCTGGTCTGCCACGACGTGGTTGGCGGTCACGAGGTAGCTCGCGCTCCCATCGGTCCACGCGACGAAACCGCTGCCGAGGCCGCTTTCGGTCTCCACGGTGAAGACGCTCTTGAGCACCCGCTTCGCGAGCGGGGCGATTCCGGTCTCGCGCTGCTTCAGCGACTTCTCAGCCGACCCGAGCCGACCGGAGAGCGTGGCGTTGCGCGACTCGAGCGCGGCCACACGCTGCGCGAGCTTGCCGACCTCGGCCTGGCGCGCGGAGCGCTCGGCGCTCGTGACGGTGCTCTGGCTGACCAACACGTACATCGCTGTGGCCAGAGCAGCGAGCGCGAGCACTGCCGCGGCGGCGCCGAGAGGCAGGCGGCGGGCAGATGCGTCGTCCCAGGTCTCGTCGTACGTCACAGCGCTCTTCCTTGCTATCGGCAAGGGCGCAGCGGCTCTGAAGAAGAACTTGCCGCCCTCCGAGGCCGCAGGTAAGGTGGGCCCGTGCTGCACGCGGGTTGACTCCGAGTTTTTCGGGCGCCGTCTGAGCTTCAGGCCGGCGCCGGTCTCCCCGTCCCGCGATCCAGGAGCAGCATGCAAGCTCTCGAAGTCCACAACTTGCGCAAGGAGTTCGTCCGCCGGGACGGCCGCGGCAAGCGCCGCGTAGCCGCGCTCAAGGGCGTGGACTTCACGATCGAGCGCGGTGAGTGCGTCGCCATCCTCGGGCCGAACGGCTCGGGCAAGTCGACGCTCGTTCGCCTGCTCTCGACCCTGCTGCTCCCCGACGGCGGTACGGCGACGGTCTTCGGCCACGACGCTTTCCGCGACACCCGCGCGGTGCGGCGGATGGTCAACCGCGTCTCGGTCGAGGCGAGCTTCTTCAAGAAGATGAGCGCGATCGAGAACCTCAGCTACGCCGCGCGCTTCTACGGCCTCCGGCCGAGCCAGACCAAGGACAAGATCCCGGAGATCCTGACCAGGGTCGGCTTCGCCAAGGATCGCCGCGATGAGCCGATGGAGAACCTCTCGCGCGGGATGCAGCAGAAGGTCGCGCTCGCCCGCGCGCTGCTGACCGCGCCGATCCTGCTTTTGCTGGATGAGCCGACGACGGGACTCGACCCGCGCTCGAAACAGGAGGTGCAGGAGTTCATCCGCGAGGTGCGCGTGGAGCACGACGCGACCATCCTGCTCTGCACGCACGACCTGGCCGAGGCCGAGACCCTCGCCGATCGCGTCGGGATCCTCGACGACGGCAAGCTGCTCTGCCTCGAGCCGGCCGACCAGCTGAAGGCCCGCTACAACTCGACCACTCTCGAGGAGGCGTTCTTCGCCGCCAGCGGCCACGCCTTCGAGAACGGTCACGGAGGAGGTGACGACTGATGCGCGGTTCAAGCCTGGCGCTGCGGCACGAGCTCGTCGGGCTCAGCGGAGTGATCGAGCGCAACATCTACCTCGTCAAGCGCTACATCTGGTGGGACGTCGCGTTCTTTCTCTGGACGGTCGCGAACACGCTCACGATCGTCTTCATCGCCAAGGGAATCCCGGCCGTCGGCGGCCACATCGACGTCGAGAAGGTGACGACGATCCTGCTGGTCGGCGCCGTGATCTGGGCCTACCTCGGGATCATCTTCGAGATCCTCACGGAGACGGTCGCCTGGGAGCGCTGGGAGGGGACGATCGAGTACACGTTCATGGCGCCGCTCTCCCGGCCGGTGCACCTGATCGGGATGGGGATCTTCGCGATCGGCTACGGCATCATCCGCGCCGCGCTGCTCTTCGGCGTCGTGGCCGCGTTCTTCGGCCTCCATCTGCACGACGCCAACTACGCCGCGGCGATCGTGATCCTGATGGTCGCCTCGATCTCGTTCATCGGGATCGGGATGATGACCGCGGTCCTGCCGCTGATCTCGCCCGAGAAGGGAACGCAGCTCGGCTTCGTCGCTCAGGGACTGCTGCTCGTCGTCTCGGGCGTCTATTACCCCGTCTCGGTGCTGCCCGGCTGGATGCAGGCGCTGGCCAAGATCTCGCCTGCGACCTACGCGCTGCGCGGTTGCCGCGCGGCGATCATCAACGGCGCGGGGCTGTCCGACCTGACGACCGAGATCTGGGCGCTGCTCGTGATCGGCGCGGTGTCGGTTCCGCTCGGGCTCTGGACGTTCCGCACCGGCGAGCGCTACGCCAAGAAGCACGGGAAGCTGAAGCGGTCGGGATGAGCGAGCTCGTCGACCACTTCGGCGAGGACATCGCGGCCCGGTACGACGAGTCGACCGCGGAGATGCCCGTCGAGCCGGTGGTCGACTTCCTCGCGGGGCTCGCCGGTGACGGGCCCGCGCTCGAGCTCGGGATCGGCACGGGCCGGATCGCGCTGCCGCTGTCGCAGCGCGGCGTCCGCGTGCACGGGATCGACCTCTCGGAGGCGATGGTGGCGAAACTGCGCGAGAAGCCCCGCGCCGAGGCGATCGAGGTCTCGATCGGTGACTTCGCGACGACCCGCGTCGACGGAAGCTTCTCGCTCGCGTACCTCGTCTTCAACACGATCAACAACCTGACGACGCAGGACGCGCAGGTCGCGTGCTTCGAGAACGTGGCGGCGCACCTCGAGCCCGGCGGGTGCTTCGTGATCGAGGTCGGCGTGCCGAACAGGCAACCGCTGAGCGTCTTCGACCTGAGCGAGACGCACGTCGGCGTGGACGAGTTCGACGCCGCGACGCAACGCAGCGCCTCGCATCACTTCACCCTCGTCGACGGCGAGTGGAAGCGCTTCTCGCTCCCGTTTCGCTCGGTGTTTCCCTCCGAGCTCGACCTGATGGCGCGCCTGGCGGGCATGCGGCTGCGCGAGCGCTGGAGCGGCTGGGAGCGCGAGCCGTTCACCGCCGAGAGCACGAAGCACGTCTCGGTCTGGGAGAAGGCGTGATGCTCGACGAGCGCAAGCGGACGGTGCAGGCCGGCTATGACGCGCTCTCGCCCCGGTTCGTCGAGTGGGGCGCGGCGGTCGAGGGGGATCCCTGGGGGCGTTTCGCCGCCGAGCTCGGCTCGCGGCTCGAGGACGGCGCGCGCGTGCTCGACCTCGGCTGCGGTGCCGGCGTGCCCAAGACGGCGCGGCTGGCAGAGCGCTTCGACGTCCTCGGCGTCGACATCTCGGAGGAACAGGTCCGGCGAGCCCGCGAGAACGTCCCCCAGGCGAGCTTCGTCCAGAGTGACCTCGCGGCACTCGACTTCCCGGACGGCACGTTCGACGCGGTCACCGCCTTCTACTCGCTCACGCACGTTCCCCGTGAAGAGCACGCCGCCCTGTTCGCGCGTATCGCGCGTTGGCTGCGGGCCGGCGGCTTCTTCCTGGCCACGCACGGCGCCAAGGTGAGCGATGACTGGACCGGAGACTGGCTCGGCGTCGAGATGTTCTTCTCGAGCCACGACGCGGACACGAACCGGCAGCTGCTCCGCGAGGCGGGCTTCACGCTGCTGCTCGACGAGCTGGTGACCATGCGAGAGCCCGAGCCGCAGGGCGACGCGACGTTCCTCTGGGTGCTCGCGCAGACATGAGGCGCGCCGACCCGACCCGGCTCTACTACACGCTCGAGTTCCTGCTCTCGATGCCCGCCTGGGTCGCGATGGCGGTGTACCTCGTGAGCGTGCTCCATTTCTCGCCGCTGCAGCTCGTGCTGATGGGGACGGCGATGGAGGCGGCGGTCTTCCTGTTCGAGATGCCGACCGGCGTCGTGGCCGACACCTACAGCCGGCGGCTGTCGCTGATCGTCGGCTACCTCGGGATCGGGGTCGCCTGGATGCTCGTCGGCGTCTTCTCGGCGGCCTGGGCGGTCATCGCGCTCTGGGCGCTCTGGGGGATCTCGTACACGTTCACGAGCGGCGCCTACCAGGCCTGGATCACGGACGAGATCGGGGTCGACAAGGTGGGACGCGTCTTCCTCAATGGCGCGCGGATCAGCTACGCGGGCGCGCTCGTCGGGCTCGTCGCGCAGGTCGGGATCGGCGTGGTCTCGCTCAGGGCGGCGGTGATCGCCGGCGGCGCGGTCACGGCGCTCTGCGGCCTGCTCTGCATCTTCGTCATGCCCGAGACGGGCTTCCGCCGCCGCCCGCGCGCCGAGCGGGGCTCCGCGCTCGCCGAGATGCGCTCGACCGCCGGCGCCGGCGCCCGCTACGCCTGGGCGGCGCCGGTGATTCTGCTGCTGGTCGGCGTCGAGCTCTTCATGGGCATGTCGAGCGAGGCGTTCGACCGCCTCAAGGAAGCGCACTTCCTGCGCGACGTCGGGCTGCCGGCCGTCGGCCAGCTCGACCCGGTCGTCTGGTTCGGGATCTTCTCGCTCGCGGGGATGGTGCTCGCGTTCCTCGGGACCGGGTGGCTGCTGAAACGCTTCGAGCGCCGCGGGCGGAAGGTGGTGACGAGCTCGCTCTTCACGCTGACCGCGATGGAGATGGTCGCGATGCTCGCCTTCGCGCTGACCGGCTCGACCTGGCTCGCGATCGCCGCGCTGCTCGGCGTCTTCTTCGCGCGCAACCTCGCCGGGCCGCTCTACACGATCTGGCTGAACGAGCAGATCACCGACTCGAGCGTGCGGGCGACGGTGCTCTCGATCAGCGGCCAGGCGAACGCGATCGGCCAGGCGGGCGGCGGGCCGGTGCTCGGCGTGATCGGAAACGTGTGGGGAATCTCCGCGGCGCTGGCGACCGGTGCAGTCGCGATCGCTCCCGCGCTGGGGCTCTACGGCCGAGCGATCGCCCACGAAGGCCGCGAGCCTGAGCTAGCAGATTTGCCGGTCCAGCCTGCGATAGACTGACCGCGTTCGGAGGCGACGTTGCCTCGGGCGCGCGACGCGTCCGGGGCTTTTGTGTTTGAAGGGAGGAGCGAGCGTGGCGCAGGTCGAGAGCAAGCCGAGGGCGACGAGCGATCCGGAGGCGCGCAAGGGCGTGCTCAAGCGGATCAAGGACGAGGGCATCGAGTTCCTGCTCCTCTGGTTCACCGACATCGAGGGGCACCTGAAGAGCTTCGCCGTCACACCGAGCGAGATGGAGGCCGCGCTCGACGACGGGATGGGCTTCGACGGCTCGTCGATCACCGGCTTCAACGCGATCGAGGAGTCGGACATGGTCGCGATCCCCGACCCGGAGACATTCCAGGTGATGCCGTGGAAGGAAGGCGAGACGAAGGTCGCGCGGATGATCTGCGACGTCGTCACGCCGGACGGCCAGCCGTACGAGGGCGACCCGCGCTACGTCCTGCGGCGCGCGCTCGACCGGATGTCCGAGCTCGGCTTCGACACGTTCAACGTCGGTCCCGAGCTCGAGTACTTCCTGTTCAAGGACGACCAGGGGACCGAGACGCTCGACGAGGGCGGCTACTTCGCGATGACCACCATGGACGCGGCGAGCGAGCTGCGCCAGGAGACGGTGCGCGCGCTCGAGTCGGTCGGGATCCCGATCGAGTACGTCCACCACGAGGTCGGGCCGTCGCAGCACGAGATCGACATGCGCTACGCCCCCGCGCTGACGATGGCCGACCACACGGTCACCTACCGCCTGATCGTCAAGGAGATCGCCAAGAAGGCCGGCTTCCACGCGACCTTCATGCCGAAGCCGATCTTCGGCGAGAACGGCTCGGGGATGCACACGCACATGTCGCTCTTCACCGACGGGCGCAACCAGTTCTTCGACGAAGGCGACCAGTGGCACCTCTCCGAGACCGGGAAGGCGTTCATCGCGGGGCAGCTGCGGCACGCTCGCGAGATCGCTGCCATCTTCGCGCAGTGGGTCAACTCGTACAAGCGGCTCGTGCCGGGCTACGAGGCGCCGGTCTACGTCGCGTGGTCGCGGCGCAACCGCTCGGCGCTGATCCGGATTCCCCTCTACAAGCCAGGGTCCGAGCAGGCGACCCGCGCGGAGATCCGCTGCCCGGACCCGGCCTGCAACCCGTACCTCACCTTCGCTGCGCTGCTCCACGCAGGCCTCGAGGGGATCGAGCGCGGCTACGAGCTGCCCGAGCCGATGGAGACGAACCTCTACCACCTGACGCCAGAGCAGCGGCGCGAGCGCGGGATCGTCTCGCTCCCGGAGACTCTGGGCGAGGCGGTCGACGAGCTGGCCGGCTCGGAGCTCGCGCGCAAGGCGCTCGGGCCGCACATCTTCGACCGCTACGTCGAGCTGAAGCGCAAGGAGTGGGACGAGTACCGCGTGCAGCTGACCGACTGGGAGCGCTCGCGTTACCTGTCCGTGCTGTGAGAAGATCGAACCCGGTCTCGCCCGCTTCTGCGGCCGCGAGATCCAACTGACGGCCGACTGCGAGCTGCTGGGTTTCCCGCAGCTCGTGGTCGTTCTAGAGGAAGCTGCGGAGCGAGTCGCGCGCGACGCTGAGACCGACCACGCCGCTCAAGCGGTCGATCTGGTCAATCGCGTCGGCCGGAACGAGCCGGCGGCTGCGGGCGAAGAAGCCCTTGCGCACCGAAAGCGCGTCGGGCAGCTCGGGCTGCGTCCCGTACATCGCGCACTCGACCCGGCCGACCAACCGCCCGTGCGCGTCGGCGACGAGGTAGCCGGATGTCTGGAGCAGGGCAGAGGCCGGGACCGACATTGCGCCGGACGGTACCCGCGGCCTGCAAACGCAATCTGCGCAGCCGGTAAAGGTTCTGTTAGCTCCCGGGCTTCCAGATCATCAGCACGAGGATCGCGAGGATCGCGACGCCGCTGCCGTAGCTGAGCGCGAGCGAGAGCGGGTCGCGCAGGCGGGCCTGGAGCTCCGCGTTCGGTGCATCGCCTTCGGCGGCGAGGCGCTCGGCGAGCTCGCGGGTCTTGCGGTCGCGGCGGCCGCCGATCCCACCGGCGGCGAGCGCCACGATCCAGAGCGCGAGGGCGGCTCCGACCCAGCCGTCGCCGAGGTCGTAGGCCGTGTCGTTCAGGAGCCAGAGCCCGAACGCGAGCGTGACGGCCATGCCGAGCACGATCAACACGACCGAGACGCGGATCAAGCCGAGCAGCAGGGCGATCTCGGACGGCCGCTCGCGACTCAGCGCTGCACGGCTCAGGACGACGGCGAGCAGCGCGCCGGCCAGCACGCAGAACGCGCCGCCGACGTGGATCAGGAGCAGCCAGTCGTGCCGGGACAAGGGCGGCGCTATCTTGGCACGGTGGACGAGACCGGGCGCCATCTCCGCCTGCTGACCGAGACGATCGCGGCGGTCAACTCGACGCTCGACCTCGAGGAGGTGCTCTCGCTCGTCGCGAGCAAGGTCGCGGACGCGCTCTCAGCTGACGCGTGCTTCGTCTACCTCTACGACGAGCAGGCCGACGAGCTGATCCTCCGCGCGACGCACGGGACGCGGGTCGAGGAGATGACGGGCCGGCCGCGCATGCGTCCGGGCGAGGGCATCACCGGCTCGGCTGCGGCGGCTCGGGAGCCGGTGATGATCGCCGCGCAGGCGCACCTCGACGAGCGCTTCAAGGCGTTCCCGAACCTGCCCGAGGACGAGTACGAGTCGATCCTCGCGGTGCCGATCCTCGCTCGAACGAAGCTCGCCGGCGCGCTGAACGTGCGCACGCGCGAACCGCGCGAGTTCTCGGCGGCGGAGATCGACCTGCTGCTCGCGATCGCGGCCCAGGTCGCGCAGACGATCGAGCACGCGAAGCTCTACGCCGACGCGCAGGCGCGGGTCTCCGAGCTCGAGGCGCTGGCGCGGATCTCGGAGGCGGTCTCGGAGTCGCTCTACCTCGAGGAGTCGCTCGAGGCGATCGTGCAGACGACGATCGAGGCGGTCGGCGCGACGGGCGCCGCGCTCGTGCTCGAGGACGGCAACGTCGCCAAGCCCGAGGGGCGGGCCGGCGAGTACGCGATCCGCATTCCGCTGCGCTGGAAGCGGCGCCAGATCGGCGAGCTCGTCTGCGATCGCGACACGCCGTTCACGGAGCAGGAGAAGGCGCTGCTCGCGTCGATCGCGCATCACGCGGCTGTCGCGCTGGAGCACGGGCGCGCGGTGATGCGCGGGGTGCTCGCGCAAGAGATCCACCACCGCGTCAAGAACAACCTGCAGACGGTCGCGTCGCTGCTGCGGCTGCAGGCGCGGACGGAGGGCGTCGACGCGCGCAAGGCTCTGGACGACTCGGTCAACCGCATCCTCGCGATCGCCGCCGTGCACGAGGTGTTGACCGAGCAACGCGAGGATGACGTCGAGCTCGCCGACCTGCTCGACCGCCTGCGGGCGATGCTCGTCCAGGGGCTGGGCGCGGCGAAGTCGGTCGATGCTTCGCTCGAGCAGGTCTCGCTGGCGGGGAATCGCGCGACGGCCCTGGCGCTGGTCTTCTCCGAGCTCCTGCAGAACGCCCTCGAGCACGGCGGCCAGACGGTGCGCGTGGAGCTCGCGCGACGGGACGGCGAGGTCGTGCTCGCGATCGCCGACGACGGCAGCGGCGTCGCCGGCGAGCCGGTGTCCGGCACGGGCCTGTCGATCGTGCGAGCGCTGGTCGAGGAAGAGCTCGGCGGGCGCCTATCGCTCGAATCGAACGGCGGACTGACGGCTCAGGTCGTCTTCCCCGCCTGACCTCTCCGGGGAAGAGGACGCTCGCGCAGCCGAGCGCTCACTTCGTTGTGTCGGCCGTGCCTTCTCCGCTAGTCCACGGCGCTATGTCGTCCACGGCGCTGCTTCGCTTGACGACCATGTCGACCGAGTCGTCGTCTGTCCAAACCCAGACCATGTCGCTGTCCGGGTAGACGACGGTGCCGACAGGCGCTGATACGAGGAGAACATCGCGACACGGGCGGTCGACTCGCTGTCGTTCCGAACGTGATGTGCTCCGTCGGGACCGGCAGGAAAGAAGACGAGGTCCCACGGTTCGAGCTTGTCCTCGCCGTCCGGATGGCGCAGGGTCGGCGTGCCCGAGACGACCAGCAGCCACTCCTCATCGGGATTCTCGTAGTGGTAGGGGCTGACTGCCTGGCCCGGAGGCAGCTCGTAGACGCTGAGCCCGGTGCGCGCCGCGCCGACCAGCGCCCCAACGCGGGTGCTGTTCCGTCGGAAGCCTTCAGGCAGCTGTGGGCGCGGCTCGCATGCGATCGCGCCCAGGTTGGTTCGCCGAACCGGTTCGCTACTCATCAAGAGCTCCCTTCGTAGAGGCTGCTAAGTAAGACCGCGTCGGGTGCCGAAAAATCATCGCACCGGACCCCAAGCGGGCGCCCAGTGCACACATCTAGACAGGTGTGGGCGAGCCGAGAACCG